>LMAJ01000003.1 GCA_001507425.1 Flavobacteriaceae bacterium CRH | reverse complement strand
GAAAAAAAGTCAATCAAAAAGAAACTCGTTTCTCACACATAGCTATGTTTGTTAACGCAAGTGAAACGCCTTTTTTGAGTTCAATAATTCTATGTTTCTATGTGTTAAAATAATTACTCTCAACGGGTTAAACTTAAAACACCTACAAGGTTTTGAAAACCTTGCAGGACTTGAAACTTGTTTATTTTAATAGAAAATCTTTCTTTTGATTTGCTATCTGAATGGTAAATGTTCCTTTTTCAGAAATCCATTTTAGGTCTTCGTTTACAAATTGAAGATCTTTTTGGTTTAAAGTAAATTTTACTGTTTTGGTTTCGTTTGGCTCTAAACTGATTTTTTCGAATCTTTTTAAAGATTTAAATTCCGGTGTAATCGAAGCAAAATTATCTGACAGATACAATAAAACGGCTTCTTTTCCGGCTCTTTTTCCTGTGTTTGAAACTTCAACCGAAACATTTATTTCATCTGAATTAGTGATTTCTGTTTTGTCGATTTTTAAATTAGAATAGGTGAAAGTCGTGTACGATAATCCTGTTCCAAACTCAAATTGAGGCAAATAACTTTTCTCATAAGTTGCATCGTTATTTTGTTCTCCTTCAGAAATACTTTCGGTATATTTTCTATTGTATTTTTCTAATGAATTTGGATATCTTGGATAGTTATAAGGCAGTCTTCCGCTTGGGTTTACGTCTCCGTATAAAATATCAACCAAGGCTCTTCCGCCTTCATTTCCTGGCAGATAACATTGAACAACAGCGCTCATTTTATCTTCGAAATCACTGATTAATCTTGGTCTTCCTTCGTTTAAAACCAAAATAATGGGCTTGTTTAATTTTGATAAGGCAAGGGCTAATTTTATTTGTGGTTTGCTTATAAAAATATCACTGATATCTCCGGGAGTTTCGGTATAATTTTTCTCCCCCAAACACAAAACAATTTTTGATGCTGTTTTTGCAAGTTCTACCGCTTTTTGAATTTCGGCATCATCTTCTTTTTCTAAATCAGAACCAGCGGTATACAATACATTTTCTTTGCCTAATTTATTTTGAAAAGCTTCTAAAATTGTTGATTTATCGGCCGCATAAGTATCTGAATTTTCTCCTTGCCAATTGTATGACCAGCCACCATTTAGGTATTTCATGCTGTTTGCCGTCGCACCTGTAACCAGAATTTTTTCTGTTTTGTTTAAAGGTAAAACTGAACCATTATTTTTTAATAGCGTAATCGATTCTGCAGCGGTATTGTACGCTTCCTGAATATGTTCAGGAGAACCAAATTTTGGATAATCTTTTAAGTCTGCAACAGTATTTTGGAACAAATTCAATTCAAATTTCATTCTTAAAATACGGGTTACGGCATCGTCAATTCGTGACATTGGCACTTCGCCTTTTTTTACCAGATCTACTAAATCTGTATAAAAAGAAAATTCTTCTGGAACCATACTCATATCGATTCCTGCCATTACAGCAATACGAACGGCATCTCTTTTTGTTTCGGCAACTTTGTGTCTGGTATTTAGGTAAATAATATCTTTCCAGTCGGTTACAACAACGCCCTGAAAACCTAATTCGTTTTTAAGAATATCAGTGATTAAATGTTTGCTGGCGTGAACCGGAGTTCCGTTTATTTCTCCTGAACTTACCATTACGCTTTTTGCTCCGGCTTTTATTGCTGCCTGATAGATCGTTAAGTCGTATTGCCTTAAAATACGTTCCGGAATAATGCTTGGTGTTCTGTCTTTTCCTGTCGTTGTACTTCCGTAACCTATGTAGTGTTTCATACAAGAAGCTACACTGTATTTAGAACCTACATTGTTGTTTCCTTCAAAACCATCAACTAATGCAACCGCCATTTTTGATGATAAATAGGCATCTTCTCCAAATGATTCCCACATTCTTGACCAGGCAGGATTTCGCGGAAAATCTAAATCTGGTGAAAAAACCCATGGAATTGAGGAAGCTCTGGTCTCATAAGCTGAAATTTCGGCTCCGCGTTTTACCAAATTTGTATTGAAGGTTGCGGCTAAACCTATTTGTTGCGGAAACAAAGTTGCTCCAGCCGTATAACTTGCTCCGTGAATGGCATCGATTCCGTATAAAACAGGAATTTTAAGCCTTGTTTTATTGGCTTCGTTTGTAATTGCGGTTAGGGTTTCCTGCCATCTTTTTACGGTTGGCGCTCCCGGATTTGGCACATTTAAAATTGAACCAATATGATAATCCTGAATTCCTTGTTTTAGTTTTGCAGCATCAAAATAGCCTGGTTTTTTGGAATCTTCAAAAATGGTTACCGTGATTTGGGTCATTTGCCCCACTTTTTCTTCCAGTGTCATTTTTGATAATAACGCTGAAACTTTAGCATCAATTTCTGCCTTTGTATTTTTTACTTCCTGGCTCCATGTTGCTCCACAAAAAAGGAATGCAACTGCAAGAAACTTTATATTTTTCATTTTATACGTTTAAATTAATATCCTGTTAAAAACTCTAATACACTAGAGTTTGCATGGCATGCGCCGGTATTGTAATTGTATTTTTAAAAGAATTAATTGCTATTTCATACACAACTTCTTTGTCTGATTGATTCATGACAATGGTTGCTGTTTTTCCATCAAGATTTAGAAACGAGGTACTCAATACTGTTTTATTACTGGTAACGTTGCTAATTCTTTTGGCTTGAGGACGAATAAATTTTGAGAGGTGCCCAATATAATAATACATTGGCGTGTAAATTAACTGATCAGAACTGGTATCGGCATGAATGGGCGCAAAACAAAAATTACCTACATGGTTTGGCCCGCCGTTTTGGTCTAAAAGAATATTCCAATCTGTCCAGCCTACTGTTCCGTTATTAAAATCATTGATCATGTTCAGACCGTAGCGTTCTGCATTTCCCCAAAACTGAAATTTTGTGGCATCAAATTTCTCAATACAACCTTCAGTAAAAATTAAATTTTTGTTTGGGAAAGCTTCATGAACTTTGGCTACAGATTCAAATTTTGGAGTTCCGCCATTCCACGTTTCATACCAATGAAATCCAATTCCCCATGCATATTTTGAAACTTCTGGATCTGAGAAAACAAGTTGTGCTCTTTTTTCCAGCATGTCGCCTCTGTTATGATCCCAGATAATTATTTTTTTAGAACCAAGTCCATCTTTTTCTAAAGTTGGGCCTAGGAAATTTTTAAGAAAATCCCTTTCGGCTTCTGGAGTGTAAATGCAGGATTCCCAACGCTGGCTCGCCATTGGTTCATTTTGAATGGTTAATCCCCAAATAGGAATTCCTTCTTTTTCGTATTCTTTTATAAACCTGGCGTAATAATTTGCCCATGATTGTGCAAACTCGGGCAATAAAACACCGCCGTGCAACATATCTTTATTGTCTTTCATAAAAGCTGGCGGAGTCCACGGACTAACAAATAATGTTAATTTTCCGCCGGCAGTTTCAATTGCTTTTTTGAGTAATGGTATTCTGAATTTTCGATCGTGATCGATACTAAACGTTTTTAAATCTTTGTCGCCTTCGGCAATATAAGTATAACTTTCGCTGCTAAAATCGCAACTATGAATGTTTGTTCTGGCCAAAGAATATCCAATTCCTTTATTCTTATCATAATAAGCGGTTAGAAATTCCTGTTGCTTTTTAGGCGATAGTTTCGCAAAAACTTCAGCACTTGCATCGGTTATGGCGCCTCCAATTCCAAGAAAAGTCTGAAACGTTTTCGTTGCATCTACAGTAATAAAAACCTTTTCATCTTTTTGCTGTGAAGGTTTATTTGAAATTAAATTATTAGACAGCGACAATCTTAAATTAGAATTTTCGGCTGTCGTGTATAATTCGGCTTTTTTATAGTGCGGTAAGGAACCTATCGTAGATCCTGAATTTTGTGCTGAAGCATAACTTACCTGCAGAATAAATAGTGACTTTATTATTAAACTACTGATTGATTTCATGTGTTTTTAAAAACTATTTAATGACCGATTTCAACAATAAAGAGATCAACGTTTATTTAAGAGGATTAATAAACCAACGTTTGTATGGCGTGCGCCGGAATTTTAACTATTGATTTTTCTGTGCCAATTATAAAATTGTATGTAATTTCATTATCGGTATGGTTCATTACAATAGTTGCCATTTTACCATCTGTATTTAAAAATGAAGTGCTTAACAAATAACTTCTGCTTACTGAAGTAGCAACACGTTGCGCATTTGGACGAATGAATTTTGAAAAATGCCCTATGTAATAATATGATGGCGTGTAGATTAACTGACCTGTATTTGTATCGGCATGAATTGGTGCAAAACAAAAATTACCTACGTGATTTGGTCCACCGCGTTCGTCTAACAGAATATTCCAGTCTGTCCAGGCAACGGTTCCGTTATTAAAATCATTAATCATTGAAGTTCCATATCTTTCGGCATTTGGCCAAAACTGATATTTTGTATCGTCAAATCTTTCTACGCAACCTTCTGTAAACATTAGTTTTTTATCAGGATATGCTTCATGAACTCTTGCTACGTTTTCGAACATTGGCTGAGCGCCTGTCCAGGTTTCATACCAGTGAAAACCCATTCCCCAAACATATTTTGATGCTTCAGGATCTGAAAAAATAACGTTGGCTCTTTGTACCATCAAATCACGGTTGTGGTCCCATGCAATGATTTTCACATCTCCTAAACCTTCTTTTTTTAATGTTGGTCCAAGATAGTTTTTAAGAAAATCTCTCTCTTCATCAGCTGTATACAAACAAGATTCCCAGGTTTGAGTTGCCATTGGTTCATTTTGTACCGATGTTCCCCAAATTGGAATTCCTTCTTTGTTATACGCTTTTATAAATTTGGCATAGAAATTTGCCCATGGCTGAAAGAATTCCGGCAATAGTTTTCCACCTTTTAATACGTCTTTATTACTTTTCATAAAAGCGTTTGGCGACCAGGGCGTGGCGTATGTAGTTAATTTTCCACCTGCTGTTTTGATAGCATCTTTAATTAATGGAATTCGATATTTTCTGTCATGATCAATCGAAAAAGTTTTTAAATCTTTGTCACCTTCTTCGATGTAAGAATAGCTTCTACTGCTAAAATCAGAACTCTGAATCGTTGTTCTTAGCAATGAATAGCCAATTCCTTTTTGGGCATCGTAATAGGCATTTAAAAATTCCTGTTGTTTTTCTTTTGATAATTTGGCGAAAATTTCGGCACTGGCATCCGTAATAGCCCCACCAATTCCCATAAAAGTTTGAAATCTTTTAGACGGTTCTACAAAAACTGATATTTCTGTTTCTATAGGTTGTTTTGATGCTGTAAAATCTAAATTATCTGTAGGGGTTAACCTTAATTTTGTTTTATCTGCAGTAGTGTATACTGTGATTTTTTTGTTGGTCGTTGTAAATTTCTGTACCGGTTTTTGGCTTTTTTGCGACAAAACAGATAGAGAAAAACATAAACAAGTAGTTATGATAAATATAATTTTTGTCATTGTATATGTTTTAGGTAGTAAGTCTTTTGTATAAATCCCGCTTTGAACTTAGTCAGACTTGATTTAAAAAATAGCCCATAATCAATGAAGAATATGGGCTATTCTGACAACCAAACTTAAACTTAACTCAAACTAACATCACCTTTTGAGTATAACTCTTATGATGTTATTTATTTTTTAAATGATTTTTAGTAAAGATCGTTTTGAACCATTTTAGTGTTATTGAATTCACTGTAAGGAATTGGGAAAGCTTCATTTTTTCCTGCAGTAAATCCTTTGAAAGCTAATTTAGAAGCAGCCTGACCTGTTCTTACTAAATCGAACCAACGGTGTCCTTCTCCGGCAAGTTCTAATCTTCTTTCTGCATAAATTGCATTCAAAGAAACTGGCACTGGTGCTAAATTTACTCTGTTTCTAACAGCATCTAAAAGTGCCTGAGCTCTTGCTCCGGTTCCTCCTAAAGCTTCGGCTTCTAATAAATAAGTATCAGCCAAACGAATAATATAAGTATTAATACCAAAATTTAAGAAAGGATTTGACGATTTAATATCGCTATTAACAGCCGCATATTTAATAAAATGATATCCTGTTTCGTTGTAACTGTCTGTATAGGTTATAAGCCCGGCAGGATCTGTGTTTCCTGTACCTCTTGCCGCACCTGCATCAAAAATAGTAGAAGCATAACGAGGATCTCCTAATAAAGCAGTTCTTAAATCATTAGTAACTACCATAAACCCCCATCCGTTAATATAATCTGGTAAAAGTGCTGCAATACCTGCTGTTTTTCTAGTGTAATCTCTAATACCCATTAACTGAGCAGCAACGTTTCCTTCATCATCACCTCTTTCAAAATTACCCCAGTCTGCATTTGATTTATCTGTGTAGGCAATTTCAAAAATAGATTCTGTATTAAATTTGTTCGCATGATTCCACAAATCTGAAAATTTAGGCATCAAATTATAACCATAACTACTTGGCTGGCCCGGAGTAGTTCCATTTACTTTTGCTAATTCGATAGCAGCTTCCGGTTTTTTGTTATCGTATAAATATACTTTTCCTAATAATGCTGTTGCAGCTCCTTTACTAAATCTTCCTAATTCATTAGTTAATAATGTCATTGGCAAATCAGGAATCGCTTCGTTTAAATCTTTTTCGATTTGAACATATACGTCTTGAGGTTTAGCCTGCACAATTAATGGAATTTCTTCCTTAAGCGTTATAGGGGCTAAGATTAAAGGAATGTTTTTAAACATTCTAACAAGATCAAAATAGTAATAAGCGCGTAAGGCTTTTACTTCTGCAGTAAATCTTGTTTTCTTGGCAGCATCCATTGGGATTGCAGGAAGTTTTGCCAACATGATATTACATCTTGCAACACCTTTATAGTAATCTGCCCAAATATTTGGCGGGATATTTCCCGGGCTTACAGTATAGTTTGATGCAACCTGAAGTCCAGGCTGGTCATCCGGACCTCCTCCACCTGCATAGAAATCATCAGATGCAGAGTTTAAGAATAATAATGGTGCGTTTTCCATTGCACCTGCAAACTTTCCTAATTTATCGTAAGCCGCAACAAGCCCTGAATAAGCTTCTGTTTCGTTTCTGTAAAAATTTTCTTCATATACTACTCCATCACCTTTCACTTCTAATTTTTCATCGGTATCGCACGACCCAAGTGTAAGCAACACTCCAAATGCGATAAGTGACTGTTTAAAACTTATAAGTTTCATAATATTTTATTTTTTTAATTAAAATTGCAAATTAACTCCTAACATGTACGATTTTGCCTGAGGATAATAACCTCTGTCAACACCTTGTACGTTGTTCATCCCTGCTGTAGTAGGGCCTCCAATTTCAGGATCATAACCAGTATATTTAGTTATTGTCCATAAATTTTCTCCTGTTACGTATAATCTTACTTTTTGCAATGAAATGCTTTCTATCCATTCTTTTGGAAATGAATATCCAAGTTGAATTGTTTTAAATCTAAAGAAATCTCCTTTTTCTAAGTTAAAATCAGATGGATTTGTAAAGTTTTTATTGGTATCATTTGTAGTAACTCTAGGATAACTGTTTGTTGATCCTGGTCCTGTCCAACGACCTAAAACTTCTGTTTGATAATTTGCATTTGTAATATCAAGTCTTCTTAAACCTTGATAAATCATGTTTCCACCAGCACCCTGACCAAAAACTAACATATCAAATCCTTTGTAATCTAAGTTTAAAGTAAAACCATAAGTATATTTAGGCAATGAAGTTCCTAAGAAAGTTCTGTCATTAGATCCAATAACACCATCTCCGTCCAAATCCTGCCAACGGAAATCTCCCGGTTTAGCATTTGGCTGAATCACTTTACCCGCAGCATTTTTATAATTATCTACATCTGCCTGAGTCTGGAAAATACCATTTGTTTTAAATCCGTAGAATGAATTATAAGCTTGACCTACTTGTGTTCTGTTGATTTCATAAGCGCTGGACTGAACTGTTTCATCTCCCGCTAAAAAGTTAGTTCCTTTATCAAGGTAAGTAATCTCATTTTTAATGTATGAGAAGTTTCCATTAACTGAAAGATTTAATGCTCCAATTTTTTTACGGTATCCTAATTCAATATCAATACCTTTATTTTCCATATCTGCTAAGTTAGCATATGTTTTTCCTGTTGCTCCAACATATCCCGGAACAGGAACTGGCATTAAGATACCTTCTGTTTTCTTGTTGAAAAAATCTACCGTTAAATTGAAATCGTGGAATAACATAGTTTCAAAACCAATGTTCGCTTGTTTCGTTTCTTCCCATTTCAAATCAGGGTTTGCAATTGCATTTGTACTTTGTCCGTTAGCAATATTTCCGCCAATAGTATAGTTTCTTTGAATTCCAACTGTTGAAATATATAAGAAATCAGGAGAAGAGTCATTACCGGTTACACCGTAACCTCCTCTAATTTTCAAGTTATTTACAACATCATTTTCTTTCCAGAAACCTTCTTTAGATGGTACCCAACCTAAAGACACAGAAGGGAATGTTCCATATTTATGATTTGGTCCAAAACGTGTAGAACCATCACGACGAATAATACCTGTAAAAATATATTTCTCTTTGTAATCATAGTTTAATCTTCCAAACAATGACTCAACTCTGTGTTCTAAAGCTTGTGCATTATAAGCATTTGCTATTTTATCAGCGATTGGAATATCAACATTAAATGAAGCATCAGCATGCGTTGTTGCCGGAACTCCTCTGTACGTGATATCATTACCAGATGTAATATTATCTACATAAGTTCCTTTACCTATTAAAACACTAAAGTTATGATCTCCGAATTTTTTAGCATAATTTAAAGTATTCTCCCAATTCCAGCTATACGATTTTTTGTAAGATCTAAACAATTCATTTACATCTTTTTTTGTTGCTCCGTTTAAGTAGTAAACCGGAGTAAAATTATCTGAACCGTAATACGCTAATTTTGCACCTGCAGTAGATCTGAATTTTAATCCAGGTAAAATTTCTGCTTCGACAAAAATATTTCCAACAAAATTTTCAGAGAAATCATTATTTCCTAATCTTGTTTGCGTATAGGCTAACGGGTTTGAAGTTTCCTGAGTTACGTTAGTAGAAATACCATAATAGTTTCCATTTGCATCTCTAAGAGCATTTGCATTTACATATGGGCTACCTGCGACTGCCGCTTCCGGACCAACAAGTACCGGTGTTAATGGATCTAAATTGATTGCAGATGATAATGGCCCGCCAAACTCATCATTTGTATTACCAATACCAATCGTTTTTTCATTAGAATATCCTAAAGTCTGACCGATTTTAATATACTTACCAAGTTTATGGTTTGAGTTTAAACGGATATTTTTTCTTGTATAATTCGAAATATCAGTTGTAATAATACCTTCCTGATCTGTTAAACCAAATGACATGTAGAAAGTCGAAGTATCATTACCACCACTAAAACTTAATTCGTGAGAATAACGTTGTGCATGATCATTAAATATTACATCCTGCCAGTTTGTACCTTTACCGTAATTTATAGCTTGACCATTACCATCTACAGTTGCAAAAGGTGCTGGTTTACCGCCATTAGTATAGGCTTCATTTAAAATAGTCACATATTGAGAAGCATCTAGTAAATCAATTTTTTTGGCAGCCTGAGATGTTCCTGCATAACCAGTATAATTTACAGAAATTTTACCAGATTTTCCCTTTTTAGTAGTTACCAGAATAACCCCGGCAGCTGCACGAGAACCGTAGATTGCACCAGAAGCACCATCTTTAAGTACCTCGATAGATTCAATATCAGATTGATTAAGATAACCTATTCCTCCATTATCTACTATTACACCATCAACTACCCATAAAGGATCGTTATTGTTTAAAGTAGTAAATCCACGAATACGAATTGTAGAAGCAGATCCTGGCTGTCCGGCATTTGCAGCAATAGAAACTCCTGAAACTCTACCTTGTAAAGCTTGCTCTACTCTTGTAATAGGTAAATTTTCTAAGTCTTTTGCTTTAACGCTTGAAATTGATCCCGTAACGACACTTTTCTTTTGTGTACCGTATCCTACTACTACAACTTCATTTAAGTTTTGAGATTCTGGGCGTAATTTAATATCCAGTTTAGTTCTTCCGTTTACAGCTTCCTGAACTGTAACATAACCTACAAAGCTAATTGTCAAGGTTCCATTAGTTGGAACGCTAATTTGGAATTTACCATCGAAGTCAGAAGCAGTTGCTTTGCTTGTTCCTTTTACTAAGATAGTTGCCCCTGGGACGGGTAATCCACTTTCATCATTAATAGTTCCATTTACCGTAATATCCTGCGCCATTGCGATAACTGAGAACAATAGAGATGAAACACAAAAAATAAGTAATTTTGTTAATTTCATTTTTCTAAAAATTTTGGTTAATTAATTAGTAATTTGATGCAATAATAAAGTTAAATTTTTACTATTTATAATTAAAATTCATTACAAAAACACATCAAACTAAATTTTAATACATTACAAAAACACATCATTTTTTTTATAAATAATTGATTTTTAAATATATAAAACAAAATTACAAGATGTTATTAAAATGTTAATTCCAAAAATAAACACTACATTTATGAAAAATCAATTATTTTCAGTTTTATTGAAAATTATAAGTAAAATCGCTGATACACAACTGCGATATTCAATTTTAAATCAAAATATAAAACATTACTCATAAAAATACATATTTAAAATTATGAAATTCATAAATTCATTATTAACATTAATAGTAGTTTTTACCTTACAAAATAAGATTCTTGCACAGGTAAAAAGTATCGGTTTGCCTGATGTTAAGAATTATAAAAGGACAGAATACAAAGGAGGAACTCAAAATTGGAATATTGATCAGGATAAAAACGGAAATATCTATTTTGCAAACAACAGCGGATTAATTCAATTTGACGGTTCTACCTGGCACAAATATTCTTTGCCAAACGGCACTGCAATACGAAGCCTGAAAATTGATTCAACAGGAAAAATATTTGTTGGAGGAAATGATGAGTTTGGCTATTTTAAAAGTGATGAAAAGGGAATATTAAAATATTTTTCACTTTCTAAATTGATAGATAAAAAAGCCAATAAGAATATTAATTTGATTTGGAGGATACATATATATAAAGGAGAAATAATTTTTCAATCCTTTACAAAAGTGTTTTTCTACAAAAACAATAAATTACGATTTATAGAGGCTCCAAATAAATTTCAATTTTCTTTTCTGGTCAATAATAGGCTTTACTTTCAGGATAAAGTTTTGGGAATATTAGAATATAAAAACTCCAAATTAGTCCCTCTTAAAGGTTCAACCGTTTTTAATGATAAAGAAATTTGGTCAGTATTTCCTTTACCAAACAATAGACTGCTTTTGGCAACATTAGAAAAAGGGCTTTTTGTAACCGACGGAATATCTGTAAAACCTTGGGAAACCGAAGCTAATGAATTCATCAAAAAAAATACATCATTAGGAGGATCCATTATTAAAAACAAATTTATCGTTCTTAATTCTGTACTAAACGGATTTATCGTTTGCGATTTAAACGGAAAAATAATTCAGCATCTAAACCGCCAAAAAGGACTTCAAAACAATACCATTCTAACCTCGTTTGTTGACAACAAAAACAATTTGTGGCTGGGATTAGATAACGGAATTACATTTATAAACGAGAATTCCCCTTTTACTTTTTTCGATTACAGTTACAACATTGGAACTGTTTATTCTTCATTGGTTTTTAACGGAAACTTATATGTTGCTACCAATCAGGGGTTATTTTATCATCCGTGGAACAAACCTTTTAAAGATGAACCTTTTAACAGAGTTGAAGGTACAATTGCGCAGGCCTGGAATGTGCAAGTCATAAACAATACGTTGTTGTGTGCCAGTAATAGTGGCGCATTGGTAATCAGTCAGAACAAAGTTTCGAAGGTGTTGGACACGAAAGGATATTTTGGTTTTAAAGCGATTCCTAATCATGAAAATTATATTATTGGGGAAAGCTATAATGGATTTTCGATTTTCAAGAAAGGACCAAACGGAATAGAATATGTTAATCAGGTTGAAGGTTTTGATCAAACAACAAATACGTTTGAGATTGAATTAGATGAAAATTATTTATGGTTAAAAAAAGATCCTTATTTATACCAAATGGTACTTTCTGATGATCTTAAGAGATTTGATTACATAAAAAAACATACTCAAATTTCGACAAAATATAAAGGAATTGGAAGTATACAATTTATAAACAGAAAGATATATTTTCAGGTAAAAAATCATTTCTACAGATTTTCTAAAGAACAGGAATCTTTTTTTGAAGATAAAAAAATCAGTCAGTTATTTAAGGACATACCTCCCATAAATACTTTAATAGAAGACTCTAACGGAAATCTTTGGTATTCTTTTAACGAATCGTTAGGCGTATTAACGAAAAATAAAAACGGAAAATTCATAAAAAAACAAGCTCCATTTTCAAACCTAACCGGGAATTTAGTAAACAATTATATTTCTGTCAATACTGTTGATCCTGAAAACATTTTTATTGGTTTAACGGATGGGCTAACACATTATGATTCTAAAATCTCGAATACATTCATTACCAAACCCAAGGCATTTATAGAAAGTTTTTCATTTCCCGAAGACACTGTTCTTATAGGAAACCTGAATACTGCAGAAAAAGAATTCGATTTACCATACAGCTCTAATCACGTAAAATTCACCTTTTCATCACCAACTTATGAAAATCAGGAAAACGTGCTTTACTCTTATAAATTAGAACCTTTTGATGATAATTGGAGAAATTGGTCGAGTGTCGCTATAAAAGAATACACGAATTTAAGAGAGGGCAATTACAGAATGAAAATAAGAGCCAAAAACAGCTATGGCGTTATCTCTGATGTGAGCGAAGTTAATTTTACTATATCACCACCCTGGTACAGGCATTTTATGGCTTATATTTTCTATTTTGTTTTGGTTTTGGGTGGAATTTATATTATTTCGAGCAGAATTCAGTCAAAAATCAGAAAGAATAAATATTACGAAACGATTGAACAGCGAAGATTATATCTCGAAAAAGAATCACGAATAAGACATGAACAACATGAACTTGAGAAGGAAATTGAAAAACTTAAAAACGATAAACTTCAGATCAAAATTTTGGCAAAAGACAAAGAATTAGTAAATAATTCTCTTCAGGTTGTTAAAAAAAATAAGGTCCTAAATGGAATCATCCATAAACTAAAAGATATTGACACTAATATTCTGGACGACTCGACAAAATTCGAATTCAATAAGCTGCACAAAAGTATTGTAAAGGAAGTTAATACAGATAAAAGCTGGAAAGACTTAGAAAAGCACATTAAAAACGTTCATTTTGAGTTCCTGAAACGCTTAAAAGAAAAATACCCGACTATTTCTCCCCGCGAACTCGATTTGTCTACTTATCTATTGATGAATATGTCGACTAAAGAAATAGCCGAAATCATGAATATTTCGAGCGGTGGCGTTGAGCTTGCCAGATATCGTTTGAGAAAAAAACTGGATTTAACCAAAAAGGAAAATCTAATTGGTTTTTTAATGAGTATTTAACCCAACAAAAAAATGCCATTCGCACTTCGAATGGCATTTTTTTATGTTTAATAAAATTAAATATGTTCGAGAGTTCTCTCTAAAGCCATTCCTCTTGAACCTTTAATTAAAATGGTATTATTGTCGAATCTTTTAGTTTTTAGAAACGTTGCAAAAGTGTCAAAGGTTTCAAAAAACAATACGTTTTCATTTGAAACCTGATGTTCATGAAATGCTTTTCCAATGAAATAACAAACAGATTCATTTTGATTTAATACTGAATCAACAATGATTTTATGTTCAGACAGGCTTTCATCTCCCAATTCAAACATATCGCCCAAAACCATTACTTTATTGCTGTTATCTAACTGAATAAAGTTAGCAATTGCAACAGCCATACTACTAGGATTAGCGTTATATGCATCTAAAATAATTTGATTTGTTCCTTTATTTAAAAGTTGTGATCTGTTATTATCCGGTACATAACCTTCAATCGCCGATTTTATATCACTATTATCAACTTTAAAATAAGTTCCGATAGCAACCGCTGCGTTAATGTTATTTGCATTATAAAGTCCAATCAAATTAGATTTTACATTGAAATTTTCATATGCAATAGTAACAAAAGGATTTGCTTCGATATTGCTTATTTTGAGATTGGCCTGCTCTTTTTCGATTCCGAAAGTAAATGAATTTATTGATTTTGATTTTTCAATCTGAATTGGATCTTCAAGATTCACAAAAACCATTTTGTTGTTTTTGGCAAGATATTGATACATCTCACTTTTACCTTCAATTACACCCTGAACACCTCCAAAACCTTCTAAGTGTGCTTTTCCAAAATTGGTAATATAACCATAATCCGGTTGTGCAATTTCACATAAAAATTCGATTTCTTTTTTATGATTAGCGCCCATTTCAACAATTCCAATTTGAGTTTCTTTTGTAAAAGACAATAAAGTCAAAGGAACTCCAATATGATTATTCAAATTTCCAACGGTCGCTTTTGTGGTAAACTTTTTTGCCAAAACAACATTAATAAGTTCTTTGGTTGTTGTTTTACCATTACTTCCTGTTAAGGCGATTATAGGCAGTTTCAAATACGCTCTGTGAAATTTAGCTAATTCCTGCAGCGTTTCTAAACTGTTCTCAACAAGAATAGTTCTATTGTCTATAAAGTAAGATTCATTGTCAATAACAACAAATAAAGCACCTAAATCTAATGCTTGTTTAGCAAAAGTGTTGGCGTCAAAATTCTCTCCTTTAATAGCAAAAAACATAGAATCTTTTTCAATTTTTCTAGTGTCAATTGAAACAGATCTACATTGTATAAACAAATTATGAATGTCCTGAATATTCATTTATAAATTTTTTTATTGTGATAAAAATAGAAAAAAAAGAATAAAAAAATTCCAAATTCCATACTGAATATTCAGCTTTTGGAATTTGGAATTTTTTTATTGAAATTTTCTAGAACCTAGTTTCTAGGCGATTTTCTTCTTTCAGCTTTAGAACCTACTCTAGACATAGCACATCTAAATCCGATGTAATCTGTTGCCATATCCTGAGGGAAATATCTTCTTTGAGCCGGATCTAACCAATACGCTCTGTCTCTCCAAGAACCACCTTTGTAAACTCTAACTTTATCATCGATTAAGGTAGTACGTTTACTAGAGTTGTCATATTTTCTAGTCATCTTACCTAAACTATCAGTTGTGATATTATGTTTAGGAGAGTTGTACATATTTTGATCTGCTTTAGCTCCAGACTCAGGATCTCCAAAGTCAAAATATTTAGACGATTGTTTATCACCATCTCTGTAATTGATATTGTCGCTTGTACTGAAATTTGTTCTCAAATATGTTTCGTTTTCGTCAACTGGTACTTGAGCAATTTCTCCAGGAAGGTTTCTTGCTACAACTTTACCATTACTTAAAGTGTCATATTTGATATTATCTTTAGTGATAATTTCAATTTTACCGTCTTTACCAATTTTGTTTTTAGCATATTGATTTCCTCTATAGTAGTTAAAATCATTAGCTTCATTATCAATAATAGGTCTGTAAACGTCAGCTACCCATTCTGCAACGTTACCTGCCATATCGTATAATCCGAAATCATTCGCAGCGTAACTTTTTACCTGATTTGTAATATCAGCTCCATCATCTGACCAACCAGCAATTCCACCGTAATCACCGTTACCTTGCTTAAAGTTAGCCAATTGATCTCCTTTATTTTTACGCTTAGCTGAACGAGTATAATCTCCAGACCAAGGGTATTTCTTTTGTCCTTTATATATATTGTATTCTCTTTGTCCAACATCAGCAGCTGCAGCATACTCCCATTCTGCTTCAGTAGGAAGTCTGTATTCTGGCAAGATAACTCCTGAAGAACGTTGTGCGTACACATTTTTCTCTTCTTCAACTACACCGTCTTTACCTTTTTTAGGTCTTCTTCCGTTTGGATTTTTCTTTAATACAATTTCTTCATTACCACCATAAGTAGTAGATGGAGATGCTAAGTAAGCCTCAGTATTAAATAAACTTTCAGCACTAACATCAGATGTTTTTGCCCCTTTTTTAAGATATCCGTCTTTTTCTAAAACAGCTTCGTTTACACGGTCTGTTCTCCATTTACTAAATTCAACAGCTTGAATCCAGTTAACACCAACTACAGGATAGTTAGCATAAGAAGGGTGTCTTAAATAGTTATTAGTCATCGTTTCGTTATATCCTAAACGATTTCTCCATACTAAAGTATCAGGAGATGCTCCTTCATAAATGTTTTTGTAATTTTCTTCTGTTGGAGGAAAAACTTTTTTAAGCCATTCCAGGTACTCTAAGTACATACCATTCGTAACTTCGGTTTCATCCATGTAGAATGATTGAACGTGTTGTTGAGTCGGAGTGTTATTCCAATCATGCATAACATCATCCTGTACTTTACCCATAGTAAATGTACCTCCTTCAACAAAAACTAAACCAGGACCAGCCTGTTGTTTTTTCCCTGCATTTCTAGCAGAAGTTCCATTCTGACTATCTACATCCCAACCTGTTGCTCTAGAAGCGTGGCTTGAACTCGATTTTTTGCTACAACTAGCCGTGCCCAACATCAATACCATTGACATCATTAATTGCAAGACTACAATTTTGTTTACTTTCATACTCATTCTTAGGTGATAAATTTAGGTGCTGCAATATAATAATTAACATTTAATTAGCAACATCTGTTCTAATAATTTTATTTAGCTGTTTTTTACCAGAAAATAACCTATAGTTACGAACGCAAAAATATACTTTTTATTATTTACTATAACATGAAATACTATATTTTTACTTACTAAAATAATTTAATTTTAATTTCGCTTTTCGACCCTATGAAACACGCCCTAATCCTATATCTTTTTTTACTTCCAATAATCTCATTTTCTCAGATAAATGGGAGCCTAACGCTAGATTGGCAAAGTAAAAAAGAGATGAGTTACGGTGACTTTAAAATTACTATTCCGTACTTTACCGGAAACAGTTTTAGATACGATACTACCAAAAAAAGCATAACATTGCTGCTTAATCTGTCTGAGTCGGGCTCTGTAAACGGCAATTCTGTCTTGCTGACTAATGTTATTTATGAGTCAGTTTCGATTGCTGAATTAGGAGATTTAACACTTCAAAACATCACTGACAAACCAAATGAAACGCTAAAAATCGCTTCAACCAGAGACAAAAAGCAATTTTTCCTTTCGCTAAACCCAATTATTAGAGACGGAAATACCTACAAACGAATTAAATCATTTAGTTATTCTACCAATAATAATACCTCTAAAAATACCAGCACTTCCTCTTTTCAAAAAGCAGCGTTAATTTCAAATTCTGTCTTGGCTTCAGGAGATTGGTATCGCTTTTATGTCGAAAAATCAGGCGTTTATAAAATTTCAAAGTCTTTTTTGCAAAGTCTGGGATTTGATGCAGGAAAAGTTAACCCAAGAACAATAAAAATTTACGGAAATGGTGGAAGAATGCTCCCGCTAGCAAACAACATTTATTATCCTGAAGATTTAACAGAAAATAACATTCAGATTATAGGTGAAAGCGACGGCACATTTAACAATGAAGATTATATCCTTTTTTATGCTGAAGGAGTTGAAAACTGGAATACAGAAAGCCTGACGAATTTAAATTTATACGACACAAAATCATACTATTATATTACAGCAACCGGAAGCGACGGAAAAAGAATTCCGACCTTAAACCAGCCTACTGGAAGCACCACACTAGAACTAAACATGTTTGATGACTATCAATTTCATGAAACTGACCTTACAAATATTGCACACGCAGGTCGCCAATGGCTTGGAGAAGCATTTGATATTAACCAGGAACAAGAATTTGAATTTAACTTTTCTAATCTTGAAACTGCAGTTCCGGTAAAAATAGAATTAAAAGCTGCCGCTGCTGCTTACACGCCTACTTCTTTTACAGTTTCTGCAAACGGACAAAATATTGGCAATATTTCGTTTAATGCAATAGTAACAAATGCAGATACTAAATTCTACGTCTCAGAACTTCCATCAAATACCACTTTTACCGGCTCCGACAATATTAAAATAAAACTTACCTATAATAATAATGGTGTTCCCGGATCTAAAGGATATTTAGATTATATCAATTTAATTGCAAAAAGAAAACTATTAGGAACGGGAAAACAATTTAAATTTCAATATAATCTAGCTGGTTCAACTCCCGGAATTGTGAATTATACTATAGGAAATGCCGCTGCAATTAATCAAATTTGGGATATTACAGACCTATATAATGTATCGAAAATAGAAAACTCAAATTTGGCCACTTTTAGCTTCAAAGCTTCTTTAGGAGAAATTAGAAAATACGTTGCCCTTGATGCTACAGATTATTATACGCCCTTAAAGGAAAGCCAAACTAAAGTAACAAATCAAAACTTAAAAGGAACCATTTTCAAAAATATTCAAAACACTTTTCAGGATATCGATTATGTAATTGTTGCTCCCAAATCTTTAGTTTCTCAAGCCGAAAAATTAGCAGGTTTTCATCGCACTAATGCTAATTTAAATGTAAAAGTAATTGCTTTAGAAAATATCTATCAGGAATTTTCATCAGGCAAACAAGATATAGCGGCTATTAGAAATTGCGTTAAATACATCTACGACAATGCATCTTCATCTGATAAAAAAATTAAATATTTGAATTTATTTGGAGACGCTTCTTTTGATTATAAAAATAGAATTACAAACAATACTAATATTGTACCTATATATCACTCCTTAAATAGTACAACTACCGGAGAGTCATCATTTGCATCTGACGATTTTTACGGACTTATGGATGCAGACGAAGGAAATGTAATTTCTTTTTTTGGAGGAATCGATATTGCAGTAGGCAGAATGCTGATTTCAGACAATGCCCAAGCAGATGAAATGGTTACGAAGGTTTTAGAATATCATGACACTAAATCTTATGGAAACTGGAGAAATAACTTTGTATTGCTAAGCGATGACGCCGATCAGAGTTCTGATGCTTCTTTACAATCACGTCAAAATGCTTTAGCTGATGTAATTGCAACACAAAAACCTTTTTTTAATATTGATAAAATCCTTTTAGATTCTTATACACAGGAAGCTTCTGCCGGAGGTTCAAGATATCCGAAAGCAAGAACCGATTTTTTTAATGCTTTCGAAAAAGGAGCTTTGGTATTTAATTATTTAGGGCACGGCGGTGAAGATGGTTTAGCCGGCGAACGAATTTGGGAAAAATCAGATGGCCAAAATTTAAACAATCAATACAAATATCCTTTATTTATTACAATCACTTGTGAGTTTTCACGATTTGATGATCCGACAAGACCTACAGCGGGCGAATATACTTTTTGGAACCCTAAAGGTGGCGCAATTTCAATGCTTACAACAATTCGTTCTATTGGTCAGTTTAATGCTGAAAACTTTAATGACAGCTTGACTAAAAACCTGCTTTCTTATAATTCAAACCAATATACAACTATTTCAGAAGCGCTTAGGATTTCAAAAAATGAAACCCCAAGTTCTTCCAGCAATGTTGTTTTTTATATCGGAGATCCTGCTTTAATGCTGGCCATTCCAAAACCCCGAATCAATCTGACAAAAGTTAATGATGTTGTTATTTCCCAACAGCTTCCTGATTTTAAATCTTTAGCAAAAATTAAAATCACAGGAGAAATCACAGACGAGAACAATACTATTTTAAGTAATTATAATGGAGAATTATCTACCGCTATTTTTGATAAATTAATTACAAGCTCGACCTTAAACAATGATGGATATAGCCCTGCAATGTCATTTAAAACTCTTGGAGAAACAATTTTTAGAGGAAATGCATCTGTAACCAACGGCCAATTTGAATTTAGCTTTGTAGTTCCGAGAGACATCAGAATTCCTGTTGACAATGGCAGAATTAGTTTTTATTCGAAGAAAAACGGAAATTTGGAAAACCAATCAGGCTATAATAGTGTTATAAAAATTGGAGGGATAAATGAAAATGCACCTGTGGACAATATAAATCCAAAAGTGAAGTTATATATGAACGATGAAACTTTTGTTTCGGGTGGAATTACAAATAGTTCGCCTTTTTTATTGGCTTTTTTGGAGGATGAAAACGGAATAAATACAGCCAGTGGAATTGGTCACGATATTATAGCAATTTTAGATGGAGACGTTAGTAACCCGTATATTTTAAACGATTACTATCAAACTAAACTAGACGATTACACCAATGGAAATGTACGTTTCCCGTTAAGAAACCTAGCTGCAGGATTGCACACAATAAGCTTTACTGCCTGGGATGTTTACAACAATCCGGTGACAAGCGAAATACAATTTACAGTTGTTGGAGACGAATCGTTAACGTTATCACATGTTCTTAATTACCCGAATCCATTTTCAACCTACACCCAATTTTGGTTTTCACACAACAGACCGTATGAACCTTTAGATGTACAAGTTCAGGTTATGACTATAACCGGAAAAGTGGTCTGGACAAAAAATCAGGTTATTACAACCGAAGGTTTTTTATCAAGAGAGATAACATGGGACGGGAAAGATGACTTTGGAGACCGTATAGGCAAAGGAGTTTACATTTACAAACTCACCGTGAAATCTAATTTAACAAATAAAAAAGCAGAAAAGTACGAAAAACTTGTCATTTTATAATAATATATATATTTTTACCACAAAAACCCTAATTCTATAAATGAAAAAAATATCTCTACTTTTAATTTGTTTATTAGTTATCACATACGCAAAAGCCCAAAATATTGAACGTCCAATTACTACAGGAGTTCCATTTTTACTAGTTGCAGCAGACGCAAGAGCCGCCGGTTTAGCAGATCAAGGAGTTGCTACCGCTACCGATGCTTATTCACAACAATGGAATCCCGCAAAATATGCATTTGCAGTAGAAGCGCAAGGACTTGCAATAAGCTACACTCCTTATTTAACAGATTTAGCCAACGACATTTCTCTTGGCCAGGTAAATTACTACAACAAAATTAATGAGCGAAGCGCATTTGCAGCAAGCTTACGTTATTTTGGTTTTGGAGACATTGAGTTGAGAACAACAGGAGATCCAAATGAAGCAGCAAGAGTAGTTTCTCCAAATGAACTTGCTATAGACGGATCTTACTCATTAAAATTGAGTGATAAATTCTCAATGGCGGTTGGGGCAAGATTTATAAGTTCTAATTTAAAAATTGCTTCAGAAGATGTTGATGCATCAGCGGCAAAATCTTTTGCTGTAGACGTTGCAGGTTATTATCAATCTGACGAAATTGCTTACACCGATTTTAATGGCAGATGGAGAGCAGGTTTTAACATGCAAAATTTAGGCCCTAAAATTAGTTATGATAATGACGATATCAGTGCCAACTTTTTACCCGCAAACTTAAGATTAGGTGGTGGTTTTGATTTTATTTTAGACGACTATAATAAGGTAGGAGTTAGTGTAGAATTTACAAAACTATTAGTACCAACACCTCCGGGACCAGGAACTCCGGTAGATGCTAACGGAGATGGCGATTATTTAGATGCAGGAGATACTACTCAGGAAGCAGCAGACGCTAAAGCATATCAGGATTACAAAGACATTGGATGGGTTTCAGGAATATTTAAATCTTTTGGAGATGCTCCGGGCGGTTTTAGTGAAGAGATAAAAGAGATTACTTATAGTGTAGGTGCAGAATATATGTATCAGGATTCATTTGCAGTAAGAGCCGGATATTTTCACGAAAGTCCGATGAAAGGTGCACGACAATTTTTCTCTTTAGGCGCCGGTTTCAAATATAATGTAGTAAAAGTTGACGTTTCTTATTTATTCTCATCATCAAAAGTTAAAAATCCGCTTGAAAACACCCTTCGTTTTTCTTTAACCTTTAACTTTGGCGACAAATACGAAGTTTACTAAACAAAAAACATAAACAATAATAACAATCCAAACTTCTGATTTCTTAGAAGTTTGGATTTTTTTTCCCATAAAAACAATGAAAGAGATTAGCGTTACATCATCATTTTTGGTATACGACTCAAAAGAAGAATTACCAAACGACATTCAAAGTCTAATGGAACAAGCTATTGAAATTCGAAAAAAAGCCTACGCACCCTATTCACAATTTAGAGTTGGCGCTGCTTTACTTCTGGATAATGGAAAAATAGTTTTAGGATCAAATCAGGAAAACGCAGCTTATCCGTCAGGGTTATGTGCAGAACGTGTTGCCATTTTTTATTCCGGAAGTGTTTATCCCGAAGCCAAAATTTTAAAAATGGCAATTACAGCCGCTTCAGACAATAACCAGACCAAAGCTCCAATTCCGCCTTGTGGCTCATGCAGACAGTCAATTGCAGAATACGAAATCAAACAAGATACCCCTATAGAAATCTATTTTATGGGTGAAATTGGCGAGGTTTATAAATCAACATCCCTCAAAAATTTGCTTCCTTTTATGTTCGATAAAAAGTTCTTGTAAAAAAAAGCCAAAAAGTCTCTTTTAAATTTTAGTTCTTAAACGGAATGTCTTATTTTTGCATCCCGACCTTTCGGGCGCAAATTTGTGGGAGGAAACTATTTTGCGTTATAGGCAACAATTGATAACACAAACAACTTTAGCAAAAGAAAGAATTCAGATGAAAGAAGTTACAAAAGAAGTATATTTAAAGTGGTACGAAGACATGCTACTTTGGAGAAAGTTTGAAGACAAACTTGCAGCATTATACATTCAACAAAAAGTTAGAGGTTTTCTACACTTATATAATGGACAGGAAGCTGTATTAGCAGGTGCTTTGCATGCTATGGACCTGACTAAAGATAAAATGATTACTGCTTACAGAAACCACGTGCAGCCAATTGGTATGGGAGTTGATCCCAGACGCGTAATGGCTGAACTTTTGGGAAAAGCAACAGGAACTTCTAAAGGTATGGGAGGTTCTATGCACATTTTCTCTAAAGAACACCGTTTTTACGGAGGTCACGGAATTGTAGGTGGACAAATTCCTGTTGGAGCCGGTTTAGCTTTTGCAGATAAATATTTCAACACTGGCGGTGTTACCATGACTTATTTTGGTGATGGAGCTGCAAGACAAGGTTCATTACACGAAGCTTTTAACATGGCAATGCTATGGAAATTACCAGTTGTATTTATCGTTGAAAACAACGGTTATGCAATGGGAACTTCTGTTGAAAGAACTGCAAACCATACTGATATCTGGAAACTTGGTTTAGGATATGAAATGCCTTGCGGACCTGTTGACGGAATGAATCCTGTAAAAGTTGCTGAAGCAATGACAGAAGCAATTGACAGAGCTCGTCGTGGTGACGGACCTACTTTCCTTGAAATGAAAACGTACCGTTACAGAGGACACTCAATGTCTGATGCACAATTATACCGTTCTAAAGAAGAGGTTGAAGAGTACAAAAAAATTGACCCAATTACTCAGGTTTTAGATGTAATTATGGATCAAAAATATGCTACAGAAGAAGAAATTGAAGTAATTGACCAAAGAGTAAAAGACCTGGTTGAAGAATGTGTGAAATTCGCTGAAGAATCTCCATATCCTGAATTACAACAATTATACGATGTAGTATACGCACAAGAAGATTACCCATTCACACCTCATAAACTATAATATATTATGGCGATAAAAGTAACAATGCCTCGTTTGAGCGATACTATGACGGAAGGAACGGTAGCGACTTGGTTAAAAAAAGTAGGCGACAAAATTAGCGAAGGAGATATCCTTGCTGAAATTGAAACAGATAAAGCAACAATGGAATTTGAGTCTTTCAACGAAGGAACTCTTTTACATATCGGAATTCAGGCTGGAGAAACTGCTCCGGTTGATTCATTATTAGCAATTATTGGAAACGAAGGAGAAGACATTTCAGCTTTATTGGCTGGTGGAGATGCTCCTGCCGAAGCTCCAAAAGCAGAAACTAAAGAAGCTCCAGCTGCTGAAGTTAAAACGGAAACTGCTGCTCCTGCAAAAGCCGCAACTGAATTACCAAAAGGTGTTGTAGTTGTAACTATGCCACGTTTGAGCGATACAATGACAGAAGGAACTGTAGCAAGCTGGTTGAAAAAAGAAGGTGATGCTGTAGCTGAAGGCGATATCTTAGCTGAAATTGAAACAGACAAGGCTACTATGGAGTTTGAGTCTTTCAATGCCGGAACATTATTATACATCGGGATTCAGGAAGGAAATACTGCACCTGTTGATAGTTTATTAGCTATCATTGGACCTGCAGGAACTGACATTTCCGGAATTGCTGATAATTATACTGCCGGAGGAACTGCAACTGTAAGTGCTCCTGCAACAGAAGAAAAAGCTGCCCCTGCCGCTGAAAAAGCAACTGAAACAGTAAATAACACATCAGACGGAAGAATTTTAGCTTCACCATTAGCTAAAAAAATTGCTTCTGATAAAGGAATCCAATTAACTCAGGTTAAAGGATCCGGAGAAAACGGACGTATCGTAAAAAGCGATATCGAGAACTTTACTCCATCTGCACAGGCACAACCTGCTGCAACTGCAACTTCTACTGCACCAAAAGCTGAAACTGCTGCACCTGCCACACCAAAAGTATTTGTTCCTGCCGGAGAAGTTTTCACAGAAGAGATCAAAAATTCTCAAATGCGTAAAATTATCGCAAAACGTTTAGCAGAATCTTTATTCACTGCTCCTCACTACAACTTAGTGATCGAAGTAAGTATGGATGAAGCAATGCAGGCAAGAGCGACAATTAATACTGTTCCTGAAACAAAAGTTTCTTTCAACGATATGGTGATTAAAGCTTGTGCTTTAGCATTGAAAAAACATCCAAAAATTAATTCTCAGTGGAAAGAAGATGCTATCATCATCAACCACCACGTTAATATTGGTATTGCCGTAGCTGTTGAAGACGGATTAGTAGTTCCTGTATTGAAATTTACAGATGCTATGAGTTTATCTCAAATTGGCGCATCAGTAAGAGATCTTGCCGGAAGAGCTAAAAACAAAAAACTTGGACCACAAGAAATGGAAGGAAGTACTTTTACAGTATCTAACCTTGGAATGTTTGGTATTACTGAATTCAATTCAATTATCAACCAACCAAACTCTGCTATCCTTTCTGTAGGTGCGATTGTTGAGAAACCAGTAGTTAAAAACGGTCAGATTGTAGTTGGAAACACCATGATATTATCATTAGCTTGTGACCACAGAACAATTGACGGTGCAACCGGGGCTCAATTTTTACAAACATTAAAACAATTTATCGAAAGCCCGGTTACAATGTTAGCATAACTTTGTTAACCTGAGCATCCCGAGACTTCGGGACAAGGTAATTTATATTTAAATCCCGTTTTGAGTAATCAGAACGGGATTTTTTATTTAATTTAGATTCTTAAATCCAATACTTAATAAAAATGAAAAAAGTTTATTTATTCGTTTTGTTTTTAGCAGTTGCAGCCTGTCAGAAAAAAGACAGCGTTGAAAAAAAAGCAGTTGTTAAAGACGAACATACATTTTCTAAACCGGAACTTGCCGTTGTAAAACACTTAGATCTTGATATCAAAGTTGATTTTGATACACAAACTATTTCAGGAAAAGCTTCTTGGCAAATCGACAATATCAGCAAAGGAAATGAAATTATCTTTGATGAAAACACACTTGAAATTACTAAAGTAACTTTGGGCGATGATGAAAAAGAAACCAAATTTGAGCTTGGTAAAGCGGTTGAATTTCACGGAAAACCACTTCATATTACTATAGAACCAAATACAACTAAAGTTAATATTTACTATAAAACAACGAAAGATGCTGTTGCACTACAATGGTTAACATCACAGCAAACAGCAGATAAAAAGAAACCATTCCTTTTTTCTCAAGGCGAAAGTATTTGGTCAAGAACCTGGATTCCATGTCAGGATTCGCCGGGGGTTCGTTTTACGTATAATGCAAAAGTTACAGTTCCTAAAGATTTGTTGGCAGTAATGAGCGCTGTAAATCCACAAAAGAAAAACAATACCGGAGTTTATACTTTTAAACAAGACAAAGCAATTCCGTCTTACTTAATGGCAATTGCCGTTGGAGATCTGGAATTTCAATCTATCGATAACAGAACAGGAGTTTACGCAGAACCATCGATGTTAAAAAAATCGGCTTGGGAATTTGCTGAATTAGGAAAAATGGTTGTTGCTGCCGAAAAATTATACGGTCCATATCGTTGGGGACGTTATGATGTTTTGGTTTTACCTCCAAGTTTCCCTTACGGCGGAATGGAAAATCCAAACTTAACTTTCTTAACTCCGGGAGTTATTGCCGGAGATCGTTCTTTAACGAGTTTATTGGCGCACGAACTAGGTCATAGCTGGAGCGGAAACTTAGTTACAAATGCAACCTGGGATGATATTTGGTTAAACGAAGGTTTTACCACTTATGTAGAACACCGCATTGGCGAAGCAATCTTTGGAAAGAAAGAATTTGAAATGCAAAACGTTATAACCCGCAAAGAATTAGTTGATAATGTAGCTGAATATGGAGACACAAATCCTGACACAAGACTTAAAGTGAGTTTAACCGGAAGAAATCCTGATGACGGAATCAGCTTAATTCCATATGTAAAAGGATATGCATTTTTAAGAGTAATTGAAAATGCCGTAGGACGTGAAAAATTCGATGTTTTCATCAAAAATTACTTCGACGCACACGCTTTTCAATCGATAACGACAGAAGATTTTGTAAAATACATAAACGAAAACCTTATCAAAGATGACAAAGCGCTGGCAGATAAAATAAAATTAGAAGACTGGATTTACAAACCTGGAATTCCTTCAAATATTACTCCTGTAAGTTCTGCCGATTTTGATGCGATTGATAAAATTCAAAAAAGCTGGAGAGAAACCGGTGTGAAAGGATTAAGCAAAAAGATCATAACCACTGCAGAAAAACAGCATTTTATAGATCATCTTCCGGCTGATATTACAGCAAAGGAACTAGAAGCAATCGATACTGAATTCAATTTTACAAAAGGCGGAAATTTCATAATCAAACGTCAATGGTTTGTTCAGGCAATTCGTCATCAGTACAAAACTGCAAATCCTGCAATCGAGCAGTTTTTAATTGGAATTAGCAGAACCGGATCTGTAATGATGCTTTATAAAGAAATGGCAAAAACTCCGGAAGGAAAAATTTGGGCTAAACAAATTTTTGACAAAGCAAAATCAGGTTATCATGCAACAACAATTCAGGCTGTTGAGGATTTGTTGAAATAAGCATTTCAATAATATAGAGAAAGAGGCTATCCAAAATATGGACAGCCTCTTTTTTTTATATTAATTTTGTCAGGCTGAACGGAGTCGAAGCTTATTCTAATTGAAGTGCCCCTCTACTCCGCTCAGGGTGACAAGCATAAAAATTACACAATTAAAACTTAATTTTTATTCTTTGCTTCTATCCATTTTGCCATATATTTGGTGCTTTTTAAAGTGTGATGCTGCAACAGACTTCCCATAAAATTATGAAGGCGATGACTTTCAGAATCATTCAATAATGACGTAATTGTTTCGATTAATGCTGCTGAATATTTACTTATTTGATAACATTCATTTACAATTGCAATTCCGTTTTTTTGAGATTCTTTCCAAAGATTTTCATCCTGATATAAAGCAATGGCATGTTTTGCAAATTTCTCAATATCATCAGATATAAAACCGTTCCATGGCAAATTAGCAAACATGGCTTCAGAACCAATTGTTGTAGTTACACTTGGCGTTCCGCATTGCATGGCTTCTAATAATTTTCCTTTTAAACCTGCACCAAAACGAATTGGCGCCAAAACAACTCTGGCATTTTTTACTATTTCATTCGCATCTGCAGCCCTTCCCATAATAAAAAAACCATTTTTAGGCTGATGCAATTGCAATACTTTTTGTGATGGATATGCGCCATAAACTTCTAAAACAGCTTCTGGAAATTGTTTTTTAATGAGAGGCCAAATTGTTTCTTTTAGATATTGAACCGTGTTCCAATTGGGTTCATGAAGAAAATTTCCGATGAAAACAAAATTCTTACGCTCTTCAAACAGTGGCAATTTCAACAAATCTGCTTCATGCATTTCATCAACTAAAAAAGGAAGATAATGAAGTAAACCCGAATCTATTTTAAAAACTTCCTTTAGAATATTCATCTCAAATTGAGAAATAATAAATGATAAATCACATCTTAAAATACTCGCAATTTCTCGCTTTGCTACTTCTTCTGAAAGTAAATCATTTAATTCAAATGTTCTGTTTTCTTTAAAAGCTTTTTGGCGTGCCGTTCTCAAACAATGCAAATCTTCCGTATCTAACAATCGAATCGCTTTTGGGCAATTTTCAGAAAGACGCCAACCAAACTGTTCTTCAATCATAAAACGGTCAAACAAAACTACATCAGGATTCAAACCAATTATAAAATCATCAAAACTGGAATTATTCAATTCGATCGATTTTTTCTCTACTCCAAATTCTGCTAAATCAACCATAAAATCACTGTCTAAAGCCGGGCTTGCAAATGTAATTTCAAATTTATTTTCCTTAAAAATAGAAATCAATTGCATCATTCTGCCACCAGCAGCAGACGAGTTTGGTTCCGGCCAAACGAAACCAATAATTAATAGTTTTTTGATTTGATTCATTGTAATTGTTTGAAGTTACAAAATAATGCTTTTTTGTGCGCATTTGCACGATGTTTCCTGACTTTCGGCAATAAAAAAGACTAATTTTGCAGGATCAATTTTTTCAATAAAGTTATGTTAGGATTAAAATTAGCTACTGACCCGCGTTGGGTAAATATAGTCGAGTCGAATATCGAAGAAATTTTGACTGACCACGCCTGGTGCGAGCAAAAAGCAGCATCAAATGCCATAAGTTTAGTCACTTATAACTCTGAATTAGAGGAATTAGTAACTGAAATGCTTGTCATTGCGCGCGAAGAATTAGAGCATTTGCAAATGGTTCACGACATTATCAAAAAAAGAGGTTTGACTTTGGGCCGTGAAAGAAAAGATCATTATGTAAATGAACTTTTTAAATTCATGAAAAAAGATGGAAGCAGAAAAGACGCACTTTGCGATCGTTTATTGTTCTCTGCAATGATCGAAGCCAGAAGCTGTGAGCGTTTTAAAGTACTTTCTGAAAATATAAAAGACAAAGAACTAGCTAAATTCTATCGTGATTTAATGATTTCTGAAGCAGGACATTACACTACTTTTCTAGGGTTCGCCAGAAAATACCAAGACAACATAGACATTGATAAACGTTGGAAAGAATGGATTGACTATGAAGGTTCTATCATTACCAACTACGGAAAAAATGAAACTGTTCACGGATAAATCATTTCTATTCAATTTAATTCAGCTTATAATAATACCACAATTTTAAAATGTTACATAATAAATTTAAGTCGGCCTTACTTAAAACAGGCAAATATCTGGGAATAACTTTTCTCGTTATTTTTGGATTACTGTTTTTAATGCCAATTGTTTTTGAAGATCAAATTAAAGATCAAATCAAAAAAACGGCGAATGAAAAGCTGAGTGCCGAACTTAACTACTCTGATGTTTCTGTTTCGTTTTTTCGTCATTTTCCTTCTTTGACTTTGACATTAAACGACTTAAGCCTTAACGGATCAGCTCCATATAAAAAGGAAAAATTTATAACTGCAAAGGAAGTTTCTTTTGGAATTGATGTGGCAAGTTTGATTTTTAGCAAATCGGTAAAAATTGATCAGATTTATTTGTCTGATTCTTTTATTAATGTAAAAGTTAACAAAAAAGGCGAAGCAAATTACAACGTTTACAAATCGACATCGCAGGCAGAACAACCGAAAGACAGCAGCGACGCTGCATTAAAACTCGAACGTATTGAGATTATCAACAGTAAAATTATTTACGACGATCAATCTACAAAAGTTCATTTGGATGCTTTGGGCTTTAATTACTTAGGAAAAGGAGATTTAAACAAAGCTGTTTTTGATTTATACTCAAAAGCCAAAATCGAAAAACTGAATATAGTTTACGATAATGAACCCTATTTAATGAATAAAAAAGTTGATGCTGATTTAATTACTAAAGTAAATTTCAACTCGTTATCTTTCTTTTTTGAACAAAACAACTTAAAAATAAATCAGCTTGTAGTTGACTTTAAAGGAAATTTTAATATCCTGAAAGATGGTTATAAAATGGATTTGGTTATAAAATCAGACAATAGTGATTTGTATGATGTTTTTACCGCTTTTCCTCCAAAATACATTACCTGGCTTTCTAAAACTGAATTAAAAGGAAACACAAATCTGCTTTTAACTTTAAAAGGAAATTATATCGCATCGCAAAAAATTGCACCGGACCTTAATTTAGATGTAAAAATAGAAGGCGGTTTTGTGAACTATAAAAAAAGTGCCCTTCCGGTTTCTAACCTTAATTTAGAAGTTAATACAAAAGTACCGTCTTTAAATCCGGACCTTTTAATTGTTGATGGTAAAAATATATCCTTAAATATTGACAAGGATTATTTGAAATCAACTTTTTATATAGTAGGCATGAATACGCCTACTATAAATGCCGATTTTAAAGCAAAGCTTGATCTGCAAAAACTAAGTGCAGCTTTGGGAATTCCTGGTTTGCAACTAAAAGGAACTTTAGTTGGCGATGTAAAAGCAAAAGGAAAATTCGATAAAAAAAACAAACTTTTTCCTGTTACAAAAGGAATAATTGATTTGAAAAACGGATATGTAAAAACGAACTATTATCCGAATGCCATAACCAACATTTTTGTTAATTCTAAAATTGAGAATCAAAAGGGAACTTTTGAGGATTTAAAAATTAACCTGAAGCCGGCTCAGTTTACTTTTGAAGGTAAACCTGTTTTTGTGCAAGCTGATTTAAACGATTTTGCCGATTTAAATTATAACATTAAAGCAAAAGGCGAACTTGATGTCAATAAAATTTACAAAGTTTTTTCTCAAAAAGGACTTGATTTAGATGGTTTTATAAAAGCTGATTTGGTTCTAAAGGGCAAACGAAGCGATGCTGAGAAAGGAAATTACAGCAAATTACAGAATAAAGGAACGCTTGAGCTTAGAAATATTGGTATTGCATCTGAATATCTTCCTAAAAAATTCATCATTAAAAAAGGTATTTTCAAAATCAATCAGGATAAAATGTCGTTCGATAATTTTTTGGCGGCTTATGGAGAATCAGATTTTAAAATGGATGGATATCTGCAAAACGTTTTTAATTATCTTACAACAAATACAGGGATTTTAAGAGGTTCTTTTGCTGTTTCGGCAGGACATATAAATGTTGATGAATTTATGTCGAAAATTGACCCTAATAGCTCTGTAACTGAAAATAAAACGTCCACTAAAAGTACTTCGGAAGAAAAAAAACAAACCGGGGTCATTATAATTCCAACAAATTTGGATTTGCGATTAATAGCGAATGCCCATAAGGTAAATTTCGACAAACTGATACTGCAAAATGCCAGCGGTAATTTAAAAATGAACCAAGGGAAGCTAAGCATGCAAAATACCGGTTTCAATTTAATTGGCTGTAAAGTTGCTATGAATGCTAACTATCAAGCTGTAACCCCTCAAAATGCAAATTTCGACTATAGCATTAAAGCTTCAGATTTTGATATTAAAAGAGCTTATAATGAAGTTGAAGTATTTAGAAAAATGGCAAGTGCCGCAGAAAAAGCACAAGGAATAGTATCGCTTGATTATCAATTAAAAGGTCGATTAAACGGCAATATGGAACCTGTTTATCCTTCATTAGTAGGCGGCGGAACACTTTCTGTAAAAAATGTAAAAATAAGAGGTTTGAAAATGTTTAATGCCGTAAGCAAAAAAACAAATTCTGAATCGATGAAAAATCCTGATGTATCTAAAGTTGACATTAAAACTACTGTCAAAAATAATATCATGACAATAGAGCGCTTTAAATTTAAGTTTGCCGGCTTCAGACCTAGAATTGAAGGCACAACAAGCCTGGACGGAAAACTGAACTTAAAAATGCGATTAGGCCTGCCTCCTCTTGGTATATTCGGAATTCCAATGACTATAACAGGAACACAGCATAACCCTAACATAAAAATGGGAAGTAAAACGAAAGATCTTACAGAAACTTTTGACAGGTGGTAAATTTTTGAAATTTCAAATTCTGAAATTCCAAATTTCAATTATATTTTTCTGTGTCATTTCGGATTCTGTGTTATTTCGACCGAAGGGAGAAATGACACAGAAAAACCTTTTTAAACCATAAATCCAATTTTAGAAAGATACAGAATACCTTTAGCTAACAGCCAAAGTAATGCTGCCATGCCTAAAAATCCCCATGTCCAACCTCTGCTTCTTTTCCAACTAATAAAAAAAGTAGGGATTTCCCAATACTTGATGATTACAAAAATGCTGGCTCCAATTAATGCAACCCATATTATTTCTCCTGAACGAATATGAAAACTATACCATAAAACAGATACAAAAAAAGCAATCGTAATACATTGAATATAATAATAGTTTCTGTAATCGTATTTGTAATTATCCTTAACAGACAATATTAAAATTGACATAATCAATAAAGTTGTCAAAGCAATTATGATGTAATAAAAGAGGGGATTTATCTGCCATATAAGCACCACATCTATTACTAAAGCCAGAACAGTACAAGCTGCAAGCGAGTAAATACTTCTTTCGACACTCGTGTCTTTAAACGGAATCAGAACCGGATAAATATATTTTTCGATAATTCTCCAAAAAGGCAACGCACAAATAGCCGCCATACCAGATACAACTACTTCATAATTATACAATACGTCTGCAGGAACTTTATATATAAGGTACAAAAGTGCAATTGTAACAATAATGGCAGGAAGACAAATTGTTTTTACTGCTTCCCATTGATTGCTTCCCCAGAAATTATTCCTTACTTCAAAAATATATTTTTTGACAAGATATTTTCTGGTAAAAATGGCTGTAGACTGACTCCAAAGTAAAAACAAACCTGTATGTATAATTATTGTACGAAATGTCATTTCATCTACATAAGGCGCTCCAACAATGCAAAGAACACCTATAAGAAGTAATTCATATGTTAATAAAATTGCCGAAAATAAAAGCCTGAATAAAGGAGCAAATTGCATAATTAGCATTCCCAGAAGTCGGTTCCAATAATTACGCAATAATCCTATTATGGCGCAGATTGCAATAAAAGCAGCCAAATACAACATCCAATTGGTGAGCGATTGTGTCTGCATCCATAAATGTATTGCCGAATTTTTTACAGGCGTATACAATACTTGAGAATTTACAAATATTTCATCTGCCAAATTATTCCTCACACTATCAGTAAATGCCGGAAATTTGTTTTTGTTTTTTAGCCAATATCCATTGGCATCAAAACCATTTTTTTGCAGAACGGCAAATTCAAATAATATCTTTTTTTGAGAATCATTTAGCGATATGATTTCGTTTGTGATTTGAGTCTCTTTTGTAGAAGGAATTTCTTTTGCATAGATACTGATGCAAAAAAAGAATAAAAGCAGGAATGTATTTTTCAAAATTTGGGGGAATTAATTCAACCAAAAATACAAATAAAAGTTATACCTAAATTCCAATTTTTAATCCCGAAACTTCGGGACCAAATTTAAGAAACACAAACTTATCAAAAACAAAAAACCCGCTCTTTTCAGAACGGGTTTTGTAATAAGTAATCTAATGATTATGCTTCGAATGGAAGGATAGATACATAAGATTTGTTATCTCTTTTCTTTTGGAACTTAACAACTCCAGCTACTCTTGCGTGTAGTGTGTGATCTTTACTGATGTAAACATTTTCACCTGGATTGTGTTTTGAACCTCTTTGTCTAACGATAATGTTACCAGCAATAGCAGCTTGTCCTCCAAAAATCTTAACGCCTAAACGTTTTGATTCTGATTCTCTACCATTCTTCGAACTACCGACACCTTTCTTGTGAGCCATGACGTATGAGTTTAAATATTGTTATTATTCTTTAGTAGCTTCTTTTTTTGCTTTTGGAGCTGCTGCTTTTTTTGCTTTTGGAGCTGCTTCAACTTCAGCTGCCGGAGCATCTTCTGCTACAACCGCTTTTTTAGCTGCTGCTTTTTTAGTTCCGCCTGCTGCAGTAATACCTTCAATTACAATTTGAGTAAGATATTGTCTGTGACCATTTCTCTTTTTGTATCCTTTTCTTCTTTTCTTTTTGAAAACGATAACTTTATCTCCTTTTAAGTGTTGTAACACTTTAGCTTCTACTGAAGCACCTTCTATAGCTGGGGCGCCTAAAGTAATGCTTCCGTTATCGTCTAATAAAAGAACTTTGTCAAAAGAAATTTTTGAACCTTCTTCATTAGCCAAACGGTGAACATAAACCTTTAAGTCTTTGCTTACTTTGAATTGTTGCCCTGCTATCTCTACGATTGCATACATACCAAATTGATTTATTGATTTTTAAGGTTGCAAATATACAATTAAAAATTTACTGTGCAATCTCTTATTCTAAAAATATTTTATTCTGTTTAAAGTCTGTTTTTCAAGGTATTTTACTTCTTTCTTCAAATCATTTAAATGTAAAAGATTGTTAAAATATTATCAAAACAAATGCGAATCTTTAAATCATGATTAAAAAAAGGTATTTTTGATGTAACTATAATCAACTCTTGGCTACCTATTACTTATATAGGTAACAAAAATTATTAATCTTTATGAAAAACTCAATAATGATGTTAAGTGCTGCATTAATGCTTGGCGGAGTAGCTCATGCTCAAAAAGTAGCTTTTGAAGAATACAATTTAGACAACGGAATGCATGTTATTTTGCACAATGATACTTCTGCGCCGGTTGTCATAACCTCAGTAATGTATCATGTTGGCTCAAAAGACGAACGTCCGGACAGAACAGGTTTCGCACACTTTTTTGAACATTTATTATTTGAGGGAACTCAAAATATAAAACGTGGCGAATGGATGAAAATCGTTACGGCCAATGGCGGAGTAAACAACGCTAATACATCTGACGACAGAACGTATTACTATGAAGTTTTCCCTTCAAACAGCCTTGAATTGGGTTTATGGATGGAGTCTGAGCGATTGATGCACCCAATTATTAATAAAATTGGAGTTGAAACCCAAAATGAAGTTGTAAAAGAAGAAAAAAGAACGCGTTATGACAATCAGCCTTACGGAAACATTCTTCCTGAGGTTAAGAAAAACATGTTTAAAAACCATCCTTATCGCTGGACTACAATTGGTTCGATGAAAGATCTGGATGCCGCAACCCTAGAAGAATTTCAGGCTTTTAATAAAAAATTCTACACACCAAACAATGCTGTTTTAGTCGTTGCCGGTGATTTTGAGAAATCGAAAACAAAAGAATGGATTCAGAAATATTTTGGTTCAATCCCGAAAGGTGAAGTCGTAAAAAAACAAACTTTTACAGAAGAACCAATTACACAAACTATTAAAGCAACTTACGAAGATCCGAATATTCAGATTCCGATGATTGTGGCTTCGTACAGGACTCCTTCAATGAAAACGAGAGATGCGAGAGTTTTAGACTTGATTTCTTCTTATTTAAGTGACGGAAAAAGCTCAAAACTATACAAAAAAATAGTCGACGATAAAAAAATGGCGCTTCAAATTGGTGCTGTAGGTTTTAGTCAGGAAGATTACGGAATGTATATTTTGTACGGTTTACCAATGGGAACTTACACCACTGCAGACATCTTAAAAGAAATGGACGAGGAAATTGTAAAAATACAAACCGATTTGATTTCTGAAAAAGACTATGAAAAATTGCAAAATAAATTCGACAATAATTTCGTCAACGCCAATGCCAGTGTTGAAGGAATTGCTGAAAATTTAGCTTCTTATTATTTACTTTATGGAGACGTAAATCTTATTAATACCGAAATCGACCTTTATCATTCTATTACAAGAGAAGAGATTAGAGAGGTTGCCAAAAAGTATTTAAACCCTAACCAGCGTTTAATTTTAGATTATATTCCTTCAAAAAAAGCTCAAAACTAAGAATATCGAATCATGAAAAAAATACACTCAGTTTTAATCCTTTTATTCCTTACCGGAATTATGCAAGCACAAGATCGTCCACAACCAAAACCAGGAAATTCGCCCGTCGTCAATATCAAAAAACCACAAACTTTTGTTTTGGCAAACGGCATGAAAGTTTTGGTAGTCGAAAATCATAAATTACCACGAGTAAGTTTTAACCTTACTTTAGACAATGCTCCTTTTACAGAAGGAAATAAAAAAGGCGTTGATGAATTAACCAGCAGTTTGATTGGTAACGGAACCAAAAAAACCAGCAAAGAGAAGTTCAATGAAGAAATTGACTTTTACGGAGCAAGCATAAACTTTACTTCGCAAGGTGCTTATGCCAGCGCACTTTCAAAATATTCAGGAAGGGTTTTAGAACTTTTAGCAGAAGGTACTTTACAACCAAATTTTACTGAAGTAGAATTTGAAAAGGAAAAAGCAAAATTAATCGAAGGCCTTAAATCAGATGAAAAAAGCGTTCCCGCTATTGCCGCCCGTGTAGTGGATGTTTTGACATTTGGAAGAAACCATCCGTCAGGCGAATATATTTCTGAAGAAACTGTAAAAAATGTAACGCTACAAGACGTTCAGACAAATTATGCGACTTATTTTGTTCCTGAAAATGCTTATTTAGTCATTATTGGCGATATTAAATTTAAAGAAACTAAAGCAGCCGTAGAGAAACTTTTTGGAGGTTGGAAAAAACAAACAGCTCCAAAAAACACGTATCCTGATCCGCAAAATGTTTCTAAACTTCAAATTGATTTTGTTGATGTTCCAAACGCAGTTCAATCTGAAATTTCTTTGGTGAATACCGTGAATTTAAAAATGAGCGATCCTGATTTTTTCCCGGCTGTAATTGCCAATCAAATTTTAGGAGGCGATTTTAACAGTTACCTGAACATGAATTTACGTGAGCAGCACGCCTGGACGTATGGCGCAAGTTCTAATATTGGAAGCGGAAAATATGTAACAAAATTTAAAGCTTCTTCTGCCGTTAGAAATGCCGTAACAGATAGTGCTGTAGCCGAATTTGTAAAAGAAATTAAACGAATCAGAACAGAGAAAGTTTCTGAAGATGTATTAAAAAATGTAAAAGCAGGCTATATTGGAAGATTTGTAATGCAGGTTGAAAAACCTCAGACTGTAGCTCGTTATGCCTTAAACATCGAAACAGAAAAACTTCCTGCTGATTTTTACGAAAAATACATTCAAACCATAAATAATGTTTCTATTGATGATATTTACCGTGTATCGAACAAATATTTCTTGTTGGATAATATGCGAATCATTATCGCAGGAAAAGGATCTGAAGTTATTTCTGGTTTAGAAAAACTACAAATTCCGATTTTCTATTTTGATAAATACGGAAATCCTGTTGACAAACCTGTTACCAAAAAAGAAGCTCCTGCCGGAATTACCGCAAAAAGTGTTTTTGAAAACTACCTTAAAGCAATTGGTGGCGAAAAAACAGTTTTGACTGTAAAAACGCTGGCCATGAACGGAACTACAAAAATTCCGCAAGCCCCTACTCCATTAACTTTTGTTTCAAAATTAGATTCAAAAGGAAAAATGATGGTTTCACTTTCTATGGGAAGTATGGCTTTGATGAAACAAGTAGTAAATGAAAAAGGTGCTTATATTGAACAACAAGGGCAACGAAAAAATTTAGAAGGAAATGATTTAGCCGAAATGAAAGCCAATGCAGCTCCTTTTGAAGAATTACAATTAAGCAAAAGAACGGATTTGACCGTAAGCGGAATTGAGCAGATAAACGGCAATGATGCTTATTCTATAAAAGACGGCAAAACGGTTTATTTCTATGATGTAAAATCAGGATTAAAAGTTGCCGAAACGAAAATAAAAGAACAAAGCGGACAATCGACTACGCAAACTACTTATTTTAATGATTATAAAGAGATAAAAGGCGTAAAAGTTCCTTTTAATCTTATACAAAATGCAGGTTTTGAATTAGATATTAAAATGTCTGATATTAAAATTAATGAAGGAGTTACTGAGAAGGATTTTCTTTAGAGAGGTTCTAAGGTGCTAAGTTACTAAGGCGCTAAAATTTTTAGCAAGAAAGGCTGTCGATTACGACAGCCTTTCTTGTTTGATCATTCAACATCCAAATATGGATTCAAAATTTCTGCTAATTCATTCAACCAATAAAAACCATCCTGAAGACTTGTTTTTTCGGTTTCCATTGTTTCGCAATCCCGCATTATACTCAAAGCAAGTATATAATTTACTTTTCGAATTGTTTTTGCAAGAAGTTTTGGATCAATTGAATTGGTAAAAAAATCATTTAGCCTTAATTCTGTTTCTTTTGAAAGGGTGTTGTTACTCATAATTTTGACGATTAGGAAGTAAAAAACCCGCATAGCTAAGGTGTCCTACGCCGTCAAAAGCGTTACAGTTGTTTCCAATACCGCCACCATACTATACGGGCAAAATTTCTTTGAGTTCATATTTTTGACATTTTAGGACTTCAAAGATATCAAAAAAATAAAAGAAAATTACTACAAATTATATATTTACACGAAGCATGTAATTTCTATTTCAATGATAAAAATCAATTCCTGATTTCTTCAAGGGATTAAAATCCCTAGCTACAAAATAAATCATTCCTCCGGAATTTTATGCAGCGTTCCGAAGGAACAAAACATATTGTAGGGATGGATTTTAATCCATTCTACACAATTAACATACACACTTATGTGATTTCTCATCCTTCGAAATGAAAAACTCTACAACAAAAGCTTTGTCAAAATTTTTTATTTCTTAGCCGATAAATAAACTCCAATCAAAATAACAAAAGCTCCAAAAAACTGAACCTGCGTTAGCATTTCATTATCTAATAATCCCCAGAAAAAAGCGACTATCGGAATTAAATAGGTTACCGATGTTGCAAATACAGGAGAAGACATTTGTATCAGTTTAAAAAACAAAACATTCGCAATTCCGGTACCTAAGACACCTAAAATCATTACAAATAAAATGGAATGCTGTGTTGCTTCTAAATTTATTCTTTGAAAAAAATCTGTTGTACTTAGAATAAGTAATGCCGGAATAAGCAAAACGGCAAAATTTCCCGTAGTAATGCTTAAAGAATTTAAATCGGATAAATATTTCTTGATTAAATTCACATTTATCGCATAACAAAGCGTTGCAATTACGACTAAAACAACATAATAGTAATTTTGTCCGGGATGATTTGAAGCTCCGCTAAAAACCAATAACATACAACCAATCAACCCAATAAAAACGCCCAAAACCTGCCTTTTCTGAAACTGGATTCCAAAAAATACAATCCCTAAAACCAATGTATTTAAAGGCGTAAGAGAATTTAAAATCGCTACGATTGAACTGTCAACTTCAGTTTCGGCAATAGCAAAAAAGAAAGCAGGAATGAAGGTTCCGAAAACAGAAGTTAACGCAATAAATTTCCATTGACGTTTTGAGATTTTCTTTAAACTTGAAAAACCTACTATTAATAAAAAGAGGGCGGCAAAAATAATTCGGAGCGAACCAACCTGAATTGCCGTTAAGCCAACTAATCCTCTTTTAATTAAAATAAAAGAACTTCCCCAAATCAGCGAAAGCAAGAATAAATAAAACCACTTCAATTGTTTTGCATCCATAAAAAGAATTTTAACTGCAAATTTGTAATAAATTTATGAACTAGCCTTCGGTTTTTTATTAATTTTGCGAACATCATCATGAACAATCTTAAAACTCAGATATAATGAAATTTACAAAAATCATAGCATCGTTAGCAATAGCAAGTTTAGTATTTGTAAGCTGCAAGAAAAATACAGTCGAAACTTTAACTCCAACAACTGCGGAAGCAAGTATTAAGAAAGAACACAAGCCAATTGCTGCTGAAAATGTGCAGACTGCAAGTTTTACAATAGACGGAATGACTTGCGCTGTAGGTTGTGCCAAAACGATCGAACAGGAATTAACAGATCTTGAAGGTGTAGAAAAAGCTGCTGTTGATTTTGACAAAAAAACAGCAACTGTAACATTTGACAAAACGGTTCAAAATCCTGAAAACCTGACTAAAGTTGTTCAGGAAACGGGAGACGGAAAAACATATAAAGTTTCGAATATGAAATCGTAACCGAAACGATTCAAAACATAAAAAAAGCGTTCATTTAATTATGAACGCTTTTTTTATGTCTTTTCTATTTTAATTATTTCCACTTTAAAGTTTCCATAAGTCGCTGCATATCATTTTTAATATAACTCGCTGCCGGCATAATCGAATCAAAATTAGGTTTGGCATAAAAATAAACTGATCCTGTTATAAAATGTTTCGTACTGTCTGTAACGTAAAATTGCGAGTTTGTAGCAGCGTTTCCGTCAACTTGATAAAACATTCCGTAAACCTTTTTTTGCGGGTTTAAATACGGTTGTTCTAATATGTCATCTGCTTTTATAACATGCTCGTAAGTTAGTTTTTGAGCATCTTTAAGTAATTTCTCAATATCATTATTTACCGGTTTATAAGTCAGGTAAATTGTGGCTTTCATTTTTGGATAAGTAATTGCAAAACCACAATCTTTTTCTCCTTTAATAATTGCTGCTTCATTCATTTCAAAAGTAAAGGGGCAATTGTTTTCAAAATTTACATATTCTGCCTCCGGATAATCTAAACGCAAAAAACCTGATGGTTTAGGCAACACATCATCTTTACAACTTACAACAGTTAAGGTTAATAAAATTGTTGCTACTGAAATTATTCTTTTAAACATTTTATTCTAATGTTACTTTTATTTGTTTTACACGTTTTTTATCGACAGTTTCTATGGTAAACACACAATTTTCGAACGCTATTTTTTGATCTTTTTTAGGGAAATTACCCAGAATCTCTAAAATAAAACCGGCTAATGTTTCGGCTTCACCTTTATGAGATTCAAATATATCTTCATTGACATCTACAATTCTGTAAAAATCTTTCATGTTTATTTTACCTTCAAAAAGAAAATTCTTCTCGTCTATTTGAGAGTAATTCAAATTTTCATCGTCAAACTCATCGCTAATATCTCCCACAATTTCTTCGATAACATCTTCTAAAGAAACCAAACCTGATGTTCCGCCATATTCATCAACTACAATGGCCAAATGGCTTTTAAGACTCTGAAAATCCTTCAGTAAATTGTCTAACTTTTTATTTTCCGGAACAAAAAATGCTTCTCTGATTAAAGATGTCCAGTCAAATTCTTTTTTATCAATATGCGGCAATAAATCTTTAACAAATAAAACGCCTTCTATCTGATCTATATTATCACGATAAACAGGAATTCTTGAAAATCCTTTTTCAATTATTTTAGGATAAATCCCTGCAAATGTTTCTGATATTTCTAATGCAAAAATATCAATCCTCGGACTCATAACCTGCTTTGTATCTGTGTTTCCAAAAGAAACAATTCCTTCTAATATTTTTTGTTCTTCGCTCGATGTTCCTTCAGAATCTGTAAGTTCTAGCGCCTGCGAAAGTTGATTTATAGAAAAGTTATTTTTTTGTTTGCCCAGTTTATTATGCAAATATAGCGTAACACGGCGCATAGGCAAACTTATTGGCGATAGTAATGTATCTAAAAATGCAATTGGGTATGCAACCCATTTTGCAAATTTAATATTGTTTCTGCTTGCGTAAACTTTAGGCAAAACTTCTCCAAACAATAAAATCAGGAATGTTACCAGGGTAACTTCTAAAATAAATTTGAAAACGGGAGAACTTACACCGGCAAAAATATTTCGTCCTATAAAAGAGAACAATATAACAACGCCAATGCTTAAAAAATTATTAGCTACTAATAATGTAGCTAAGAGTTTTTTGGGTTTATCTAAAAGATTGGAAATGATTTTTCCTTTTGAATGGTTTTCCTGTAATGTATCGTCGATATCTTTTTGTGATAAAGAAAAAAGTGCAACTTCGGCACCTGAAACAATTGCCGATAAGAAAAGTAAAACAAATATTCCGACAAAACCAATAATTAAATTGATGTCTAAATTAGAAGATAAAAATAAACTGGGCTCCGGGTCCAAATTAAAAAAGATTAGTTAAACAATCAAAAAGGCAAATCATTTACTGGCAAGCCTTCGTTAGTCGCATCAAAGTTAGTGTTTTTTGCGGATTCTGAATCGTGATTTTGTCTATGATTTGCTGTTTCTTTTTTGGTTGTCAAGAAAGTAAACTCCGTAACCTGAATTTCTGTTGTATATTTAGTAGTCCCGTCTTCTGCTTGCCATTGACGTGATTTTATGCGACCTTCAACATAAATCTTATCTCCTTTAGAAAGATATTTCTCGCAAATTTCAGCAGCCTTATTCCGCACCACTAAATTATGCCATTCAGTTGATGTTATTTTTTCGTTGGTTGTTTTATTAATATACACCTCGTTTGTTGCTAACTGAAACCGTCCTATACAGTTGCCTCCATCAAAATAATGCATCTTCACATCATCACCTAAATGGCCAATTAACATTACCTTATTTAATGTTCCGTTCATAATTTCATTTGTGGTATTTATCCCAAAGATACATTTTTTTAGCAATTTAATTCTTGCTTTTCAATAAAATTATAAATTACAATTGGAAACGGAAATATTTTTAAATCACTGGTAATCAATCCATTTTCAATTATTTCTTTGATCTTAACCTTCCAAAACTGAATATGAAGATGTTGGTGCGAAAGCTTATGAATTACGGTTGCTCCGCTACATTCTTCTATACCTAATATAGTATAGGAAGGAAAAATAATATTTTGAACCTGATTTGAAACAAAATCGAAATCAACAATTTTTTCTGTTTCAAGAAGAGGAAATTCGTACAAATTATGCCAGATCCCTTTTGCTGTTCTTTTCTGAATTAAAGTATTGCCCAGAAAATCTTCTAAAATCAAATAATTAAAAAATCGATTGGTGACTTTTACTTTTTTAGATTTAACAGGCAAAACATCTACTTTCTTTTTTTGAAGTGCCACACAACTGTCATTAAAAACACATATTTTGCAATTAGGACTTTTAGGAACACATTGCAAAGCGCCAAATTCCATTATAGCCTGATTAAAAATGGCAGGGTTATCTTTTGGCATTAGCTCAAAAGCCAGTTCTGTAAATTCTTTTTTGGTCGCCGGCAACATAATATCAGATTCGATGCCAAAATATCGTGAAAGAACCCTAAAAACATTTCCATCAACAACAGGAACGGCTTCATTATAAGAAAAAGAAGCAATTGCAGCAGCTGTATATTCTCCAACACCTTTTAATTTAAGCAGCTCTTTATAAGCAGGAGGAAAAACTCCACCAAGCTCATTTGCGACATATTGAGCTGTTTTATGCAAATTTCTGGCACGAGAATAATACCCCAAACCCTGCCAAAGTTTCAAAACTTGCTCTTCTGAGGCATTTGCCAAATCAAATACAGTAGGAAATTCCTTTGTAAAAGCAAAAAAATAAGGCATTCCCTGCGCAACTCTTGTTTGCTGCAGCATAATTTCTGAGAGCCAAATGTGGTAGGGATTGACCGTATTTCGCCAAGGCAAATCACGCTTGTTTTGTAAATACCAATTTACCAATATGTTATGAAAATCCATAGTAAAATACTTAGAAAACAAAAGTAAATGTTTATGTAATTAAAATTTAACGAATTAGCTTGATTAATTATTTTTTTAATTCCTATATTTGCAAACTCAAAAAAATAGTACATCATTTATAAAAAATAAAATAGGAAAGAAAATGACGAAAGCAGATATCGTAGCGAAAATTTCAGAGAAATTAGGTCTTGAAAAAGGAGATGTTCAAGCAACAGTAGAAACTTTTATGGAAGAAGTTAAAACTTCATTGGAAACTGGAGACAATGTTTACCTAAGAGGTTTTGGTAGTTTCATCGTAAAAACTAGAGCTGAAAAAACAGGAAGAAACATTTCTAAAAACACCACTATCAAAATTCCTGCACACAACATTCCTGCTTTTAAACCTGCAAAAGTATTTGTAGAAGGAGTTAAAACGAATAACGAAGCAAAATAATATTAATTAATCATAAAATCGACACGATATGCCAAGTGGTAAAAAAAGAAAGAGACATAAGGTAGCTACTCACAAAAGAAAGAAAAGAGCGAGAGCTAACCGTCACAAAAAGAAAAAGTAGTTTTAAACTACTTTTTTCTTTTTAAACGTTCATTGAAATTTGGGAAATTTCAAAAATTCCAAAAAATAAAATCCAAAATCCAAAAATTAAGAAGTCAAAATCGATTTCAATTGGAATTTGGAATTTAAAAATTTGAGATTTTAACTTTCCCTCCCGGGTTCAATACCTGTTAAAATATTGTTTAATCCATCTGTAGATAAGATTTTAGATCTTAGATTTTAGATTTTAGATTTTTAAAAGTCTATACTCTTCTCTCTATATTCTATTTTCTGAAAAAACAGATAAAAATTTACAGTGTGAATAAAGAATTAATCATTAGATCTAGTTCTGAAGCCGTAGATTTTGCCTTATTAAAAGATGGAAAACTAATTGAATTACACAAAGAAGAAGAGAAAAGCAACTTTCAGGTTGGTGATATTTTTATTGCCAAAATACGAAAACCAGTTGCCGGACTTAATGCTGCTTTTGTAAATGTAGGTTTCGAAAAAGATGCCTTTTTACATTATCATGATTTAGGGCCTAACTTAGCTTCTCAACTGAAATTCATAAAACTTGTAAGCGCAGGTAAAATAAAAGATTTCTCCCTAAAAACCTTTCAGTTTGAAAAAGAGATTGACAAAGATGGCATCATTACTGATATTTTAAGTGCCAATCAATCTGTTTTAGTTCAAGTTGTAAAAGAACCTATATCTACCAAAGGTCCAAGGATAAGCGCTGAGCTTTCACTGGCAGGAAGATTTATTGTTCTCGTTCCGTTTTCTGACCGCGTTTCTATTTCTCAAAAAATAGAAGACAAAAAGGAAAAGGATCGTCTAAAAAAACTTGTTCTATCGATCAAACCTAAAGGATTTGGTGTTATTGTTCGCACAGTAGCCGAAGGCAAAAACGTAGCCGAATTAGAAAAAGATTTGCAGAACCTGCTTGGCAGATGGACTGCAATGTGTAAAAAATTACCAACTGCTCATCATCCATCAAAAGTATTAGGAGAACTTAACAGAGCTTCCTCAATACTTAGAGATGTATTCAACGATACCTTTAGTGGTATTCAAATAGATGATGAAGAGTTGTTCCACCAAACGAAGGAATATCTGCAAGAAATTGCACCTTCAAAACAATCGATTGTTAAGTTTTATCAATCAAATGACACTCCAATTTTCGAGAAATACAATATAGAGAGACAAATCAAAACTTCATTTGGAAGAACGGTTTCGATGAGCAAAGGCGCATATCTTATTATTGAACACACTGAAGCTCTTCACGTTATTGACGTAAACAGCGGAAACCGTTCTAATAAGGCGACTAATCAGGAAGATACCGCCATGGAAGTAAATATGATTGCTGCCGCTGAAATTGCCAGACAACTTCGTTTGCGTGATATGGGCGGAATAATCGTTGTTGATTTTATCGATATGTCTAATCCTGAAAACAGGAAAGTTCTGTTCGACTTCTTGCGAGAAGAAATGAGCGACGATAAAGCAAAGCATAAAATCTTGCCGCCTAGTAAATTTGGCTTGGTTCAAATTACCAGACAACGCGTAAGACCAGAAGTTAACATTAAAACCAGAGAAGAAGATCCGAACAATGAACATGGCGAAATTGAAGCGCCAATTTTAATCATTGACAGAATCAACTCTGATTTAGAAAGAATTTTAAAAATCCACAAAAGTGTTGTGCTTAATGTACATCCATTTGTGGCTGCATACCTCAGTAAAGGTTTTCCATCATTACGTTCAAAATGGTTTTTTGAACATAAGAAATGGGTGAAAATCATACCTCGTGACGCTTACACGTACTTAGAATACCATTTCTACGATAAAAAAGGAAATGTTATTTCAGAATAAATAAAAACCGCCTCTCGAAAGACTGGCGGTTTTTTTATGCTTTATAATTAAAAGCTATAAACACCAATAGAACAAAGCGATTTACTACATTTGATAAAATTGCGGAACACGACAATTTAAAGTAAAATTGATTAAAATGCCATTAAAAAAACATCACTGCCAACATTTAAAAAATACTTCGTTTTTTCTTTTAATTGCTTTTATTTTCTTTACATCGATAATCTCAGCTCAAAATGATACTCTTTTTTTTGATGCTAACTGGAAAAAATGCAACAAAGAAATTGCTCTTTATTACAGAATTAATCCCATAAAAATAAAAACTAAAGATGCTGTAGGTTATAAAATTAAAGATTTAGATTCTTTATATGTGATTAATGATTATTTTACTAAAAGCAACAAATTACAATTTGAAGGTTATTCTACAGACAAACAAGCCAGATATTTGGTTGGAAAAGCAAAATGGTATAATGAAGATAATACTCTTTTAGATTCAGAAGATTTCAAATATAAAACCTATAACAAAAGTAAATTTGAATTTCCAAAGTGGCCCATTTTATACTTAGATTATAAAATTGCAACAAAAAGTCAATTTATTGGCGGATTCGAGTTTTGTTTAGACTGCGAAACTAAGAATAAATTATTTTTAGGATTAGGTTTTGGGGTAACCAGTTACAATCATACCTATTATGGTTTACCAGATCTTCATTTGTCTTATAATACACCTAATTTCTTATTTATTAAAAGCGGAGTTTCAGATAAACATGCTTACGCTTTGGCAGGAATTACAGTATTGAATGTTTTAGATTTGGGGTTTGGTTATTCTCAACCATTTAAAAAAGATGAGATTCCCGTAATTAAAGGATTTACTTTTGGAGCTACTTTTAGATTATCATCCAACCAAAAGGCATACACTCAACTTAAATTCATGTGATAATTCAAATTATTCTCTCACAATTTCTACTTTTCTTCTAATTTCATTTCCAAATTCATCAACTACAGTAATATAATGAAACCCGGCACTTATTATAATTGGTTTTTCATGAAAGACTTTTGTTTCGCCTTTATACACATTATCCACATACCAAAACAGTTTCTTTTCTCTTTGTGAATAGGCAACTTTAAAAATAACCGGCTGAATCTCACTATTAAAATTTTTAGTAAGATAGATTTTGCTGTTTGCTTTTGGGTAAATAAAATCCATCGCTGCAGTTTGTGCACCTTCACAATTTTCTCTAAATGGCGGTAATGGCAAGTAATCTATATGTTTACCTTTATAATACCAACCCATAACCGGAGGCAAAACAAACCAGTTTTTAACAATTATATTTTCTACATTTTCGCAACTGCTGTTAACCTGAAATTTCTCTGTTTGATCTAAATGTACGGTTTTATGATACGGACAAATTGCAGTTGTTTTTCCTTTTTTAGCTACCCATTGCTTTATTTTCGGACAGCCGTCTTTGGCTAAATAACCACTTAATTTGCAAACTTCTACCTCATCTAAATCTTTATAAGGTGTTTGAAACCATCTTTGTCTTGGTAATAAATTAAAAACATCAAACAAAATTGGCGCAGCACTTGTTACGCCCGTTAAGGTTGGCCTTCCTTCTCCGGTTGCATTTCCAACCCAAATCCCTACCACATATCTCGAATTTGTTCCTACTGCCCAGGCATCCCGATTCCCAAAACTGGTTCCCGTTTTCCAGGCAATTTTTAGTGAACTGTCATAAAACTTCCAGGCTTCATCGCCTTCCGGCCTGTTTACTTCTTCCATGGCGTTATACGTTAGCCAAATAGATCCCGCGCCTAGAATGTTTTTCTGATCACTTTCGTCTCCAAAATCGGCTTCAAAATCATTTTCATAATTTAATTCTGCAAATTCTTTCGTTCTGTATTTTCCGTTGCTTTTATCAAAATAATTTACTGTCGAAGATAAATTGGCATACGTACGGCATAAGTCCCATAAATTGCTTTCTGCTCCGCCAAGAATAAGCGATAATCCGTAATGATCGGGCGATTTAGTAATGTCCCTTAATTCAAACTTTTGCAATTCTTCATAAAATTTGTTCACGCCAAAATCCTGCAACATCAATACTGCAGGGATATTTAAGGAACGAGATAAAGCGCGATGAGCCGGCACAGCGCCATCAAAAGTTAAATTAAAATTCTGCGGCGTATAACCTGCAATTTGGGTGGGAACATCAGCAACCAGAGTATTTGGCAATAACTCTCCATCGTCGAGCATCGCCGCGTATAACAAAGGTTTTAAGATACTTCCGGTACTTCTTGGCGCATCAATAATATCAACATCTTTTTGATGGTCTTTATCTGTTGGAGAATTTCCAACATAACTCATTACATTTCTATTAGAAACATCAATTACTAAAATAGCCAGATTGTTAACTTCATTTTGCTTGTATAGATTGTAATAATATTTTGCAATTTGATTCACCCTATTTTGTAAAGCAAAATCAACGGTTGTTTTTACTCTGGTTCCTTCCTGATTTTGAGCCACACGTTGCAACAAATGAGGCGCTATTTGTGGTAAGTTATACGGTTTTTGCGGCAATGGTTCATCGATAGAAAGTTCATACGTTTGCTGATCGATTATTTTTTCTTCATATAATTTAAGCAAAAGCCTGTTTCGTTTGTTTAATAATTTAATCTGATTTTTTCCGGGATAGATCAAACTCGGGGCATTTGGTAAAACCGCTAAAGTTGCCGTTTCAGCCCAGGATAATTGATTTGATTTTAATCCGAAATAGCGCCAGGAAGCCATTTCTAGTCCAACAACATTTCCGCCAAAAGGTGCATGAGCAGCGTATAAATCTAAAATTTCGTTTTTAGAATATCCTAGTTCTAATCGCGTGGCGAGAATCAGCTCAATACCTTTTTCAAAATAAGTTCTATCTTTTCCTTTTCGGGATAACCGAATTACTTGTTGCGTTAACGTGCTTCCGCCCCGAACCACTTTTCCGGCCTTTCGGTTTTGTTTGATCGCATTGACCATCGCAATTGGATTAAATCCCGGGTGTTTATAAAAATATTCGTCTTCAAAATAAACAATACATTTTCTGAATTTATCGGGAACACTGTCTTGTGCAGGAAAACGCCATTGTCCGTCGCGGGCGATTTTTGCTCCTAATAATTCTCCTTCTTTACTTTCAATAACTGTAGAATAGGGTTCCTGAAATAATGTTCGGGGCAAAGCGAAATAATAAATCAGCAAAAGCGAAAATGCAATTGCTGATTTTATTTTATTCTGCTTGATCCAGTTTATAATGTGTTGAAGGAACGCTTTTAATTTATTTTTCAAAGTTTACTAATAATTTAACCGCAAAGAATGCAAAGTTATTCGCAAAGTTTGCAAAGTTTTTTTGCCACAGATTTCACAGATTAAATCGATTTGCACTAATGCGTATTCTAATTTATCATGTTAGAAAATCCTTTTAATCTGTGGCAATATTTTTATTTCACAACCTCAACCCAAAACCCTTTAGTTCTGGCTAAAAACGTATTATCATACATGGCTTCGCATTGTAATCCAGGCAAATAATAAGTTCCTAAATATGATGCGTTCAGCAAAATCCTAAACACTTTGGTTTCACTCGCTTTTAGTCCAAAATAGAAATTAGTTCTGTCATCGCGGATATCGATATAATCGGCAATGTTGTTTGTTGCTTCTCCATAATCTGTAAAACGTGTATTTACAATTTCAAATCCTGATGGAAGAATTTGCGACAATGCTACATTTTCTACACGTTCATTTCTTTGATTTCTAACGGTTACCTCAGCAACAAACTCCGTTCCTTGAGTAATTCTCGAAACATTAATCGTTCCGCCTTTACGGTTTTTGAAAACAATCGAAGCCGAAACATCATTTTGAACTACATTTTCCTGACCAATTGGTAAAATTCCTGTGTTCAATACACGAACATAAACCGTATTCTTTCTATTATTTTTTAAGGTAATGCTGTTCGAACCCGTTTTAACTATCAAATTCCTGTCTGCAACCGTTTTTGATGTTTTTACAATTTCAGATTTTCCATCTTTGCTGAATTGAATATCAATTCCTTTAGCGCCATTGTTGGCAGCAAATTTAGACATTGCATACAAACAATAAGCGGTTGTTTGTGTACTCATCCATTGATCGCTTGCCATGTTTTTAGCTAATTTTACAGCCATTGCAAATGCTTTTTGTTTTTGGCCTAATAACAACATTGTTTCCAAAGCCATTGCTCTGTTTCGAGCACTTGAACCATAATAGTAATAATTATAATCGCTTGTTTCGTCTTCAATTTTACTTTGTAAAAACAAGTTTTGACTTGCCGATTTTTGTCCGGCCAAAACATAAGCGGCAGCTAATCGTAATTTACTTTCATTAGAAATTCCTTTTGTTTCTCGCAATCTGTTCATCGAAGACAAATCGGCAGAACCCGCTAAAGCTAATGTATATAATCGGTAAGCCTGCGCTAAATCATTCCCGTAACGTGGCTCAAAACGCCATTGTTTTGCTTCTTTTTGTTGGTACGAAAGCCATTTCGATTTAAAATTAATTGGCAAAACATATCCTTTTTTCTCTGCTTCGATCATAAAATGTCCGGCATAAGAACTTCCCCAATCGTCTGCAATTGAATTCCCCTGCCAGTACGAAAGTCCTCCATTTGGCAATTGAAAACTTCCCAATCTTGTAATTCCGGCCATAACATTTTTTTGAATCAGCTGCAGGCGTACATTATCAATATCGGCAACATCATTTAAGAATAATTGCGGAAATACGGAGGAAGTCGTTTGCTCCACACAACCATGCGGATATTGAATCAGAAATTGCAATCTTCCGTTTAGATTGATGGTTGGCATCGACGAAACTTCGAGTTTGGCTTTATTGCTTCCTGAAACTCCAAATGTTTTCCAGCTAATGGTTTTAGAACTGTTTGGCTCTAAAATAACATCTGTAAAAGTATTTGTTACCGGATTTGGGTTCGTCATGTCGATCTCAACATCGTAAGTCGACTTTTCATTTCCGGATGTGGCGATAATTTGAACTTTGGCTATTCCCGTTACGCTGCCAACTGCCAGGTTAAAATTTACTATTTTTTCATCTGGTTGGGTAAAGTTTACTTTTTGCGCAGCGCTTCCAACAACTTTTAATCCGTTGCTGGTTTTAATTTGTACGGTTACATTTTTGATGTTTTTTTTCATTGCAAAAACCGTAACCGGAATTGTTACTTTTTCTGATGGAGAAATTTTTCTTGGCAATGAAGCCAATACCATCAACGGACTACGAACGGGAGTTGCTTTTTCTACACTTCCGTAAGCGCTTGTTGTTGCGTCTCCTGCCACAACCATTGTTCGAACTGAACCTATGTATTTGGGTAATTTTATCTGATGTGTTTTAGTTTGTCCTTTTTCTAATTTAAAGGGTCCAAGAAAAACCACAACCGGTTTAAATCGATTGGCTTTTTTGGCTTTTCCTCCACCTAAATCCTGATCTCCACCAATACTGAAAATTTGATTTACTTTTCCGCCATAGGCTCCAATTACATCATCGTAAACGTCCCAGGTTTTTACGCCCAAAGCTTCACGTACATAAAAACTGTCCCACGCATTTGGTGTTTTAAAACGTGTTAAATCAAGCAAACCTTCATCGACAATTGCAATGGTATAGGTCATTTCTTTTCCTGATTGTTCGCTTACTTTTAAAGGAAATGTCTGTTCCGGTTTTAAAACATCAGGCATTGCAATTTTAGGAGCAAGAATCGTGTTTTTATCTACAACTTCGATCGGAACAATTCCGTACATTCTTATTGGCGAATCGTTTTTGGTTGATGCGTGAGGTTGCAACAATGTAATATTAAAATATACATTTGGAGCCATCGCCGCCGTAATCGGAATGTCAACTTTTGTTTCTCCTTTTTTTGTTTCAACCCAAAGTGTTTCAACGACTTTAGATCCATTTTCTATAGAAACCAAAGCTCGTCCGCCTTCACTCGAAGGAAAAGATATTTGAGCATTTTCACCTACGGCATAATTCTTTTTATCGGTAGAAAAAACAAGCATATTAGCTGTAGAAGCATCTGTATTCCTCGTTTTTCCGGACCATATTGGCCAATCGATATTTACGGTTAATGCCGTGGCATGTCCGCCAACTTCATCAGAAACGCGAATCATATAACGTCCCCATTCTTCATCGGTTAAAGCAAATTGAAAGCTTCCTCTTCCGTTTGAATCTGTATTAACTTTAAAGGTTTTGTATGAAGTTGTAGCGTCAGATGAATTGTAGTTAGATAAATTATCACTCGATGCATCCCACCACCAGCGCCACTCTACTTTATACACTTTTACTTCAAGATTTTTAACCGATTTTGGTTTTCCATTTTCATCAACGGTCACAATATCAAATCTATTATTGGTCCTGGTTTCCAGCATTCCATATTTTGTTGGCTCCGGCGATTTTACTCCAACGTAAGTTTTATATGGAGAATACGTTGTCGAAATAACATCCATACTAAAATCTCCGCCTTCTTCGTACACTTTGGTTACAAAAGCGGCTTTTAGCATTCCGGGTGCCTGACCTTGCAATTTAGGGTCAATGTTTACCGAGGCTCTTCCGTTGGCATCTAATTTTCCAGAGAAAATATTAATTTCCTCCGTACTAAACTGACGTACTAAATCATCAAAAACATATTTATCATAATTTTTAAAAGTGGTACTTTGCTGTGAAAATTTTGCCTGCATTTCTACATTCAAATTCTTGGCAATGGCACCATGAAGCCACGCTACTTCAAGATTTGCTGTATTAGCATGTGACGATGACAATATTGGGTTTTTAAAACTATTCCTGATCTTTAAGCGATTTGGTTTTATCGTTTCGATCTTTATACTCTTATAATATTTTGCCCCGCCCACGCTCACCATTGCTTCCCAACTTCCGGTTGGCGCATCTTGATCTGTCGGTACAGTAAAGGCATAATGATTTAACTCGTTTGTTTTTTGAACCGTTTGATAGGTTACTTTGCCGTTGGGGTCTGTTAATCTGAATTTTATCGGATGTGATTTTGGGAGTTTATTTGCGGCATCATTTAAAATGAAAGACAAATACAAATCATCTCCGGGGCGCCAAACACCTCTTTCTCCATAAATAAACCCTTTCAATCCTTTTTGAAGTGTTTCTCCCGATACATCAAAATTACTTACCGAAAGAGAATTTCCGTCATCAAGTTTTACGTAAGTCGACTGATCGCCTAAAGTTACAATAGCAAAATAGGCGAATTTATCTAATTGAAAAGTCGCAATTCCTTCGCTGCTTGTTGTTCCTGTTGTCAGTTTTTGTTGTTGAAAACTGTATAAATCTACTCTTGCGTTCGAAACCGGTTCTGTTGTGAGGATATTATTTACCGCAAAGAAATAAGATTTGTTCTCGCCTCTTTTCGCAATTACACCCAAATCTGAAGCCAGAATATTGGTTCCGATTTTGGCATTGTAATAATAAGAACCTGTACACGGATCCTGGCTTTCTCTCCATTCGTAATCATCGTAGTAATAATCGTCATACGAGTTTCCGCTGTAGTTTACGTCGTTTTCATCTATTTCTTCCTCTTCGCTTTCAGTTTCGGTTTCAGATGATTCACATTTATATAATGAATATGCTTTTTTATAAGAGAACTCAACTCTGTAAATGGCGCCCGGTTCCGGTGCTATAATTTTAGATAAATCCAATGCAAACGTGTTCCATTTACTTGGATTTATTAGGTTGCTTTCTTTTAGATTTAATGTTGTTTTTGCGACGGGCTGTGAAACTCGTTTTAGATTTTGAGTTCCGTTTAACTGATTATTCTGCAGAAATTGTAAAATGTTGTTTTTATAAATTTTATACACTTTTACATCAACAGCACTTAAGTTTACAGTTTCAAAATTCAGTTTTAAATTACTTGAACTTGGTAAAATCGTTCCGTTTTTTATAAAGCGAACGTTTGGTTTAATCTGGTCAAAAGATATTTTTTCCGAATAATTATTCTTCATTTCATGACCATACTGACTTTCAATTCCCTGAAAAACTTCCAGTAGTAATTCACCTGAAACTATTGCTTGTTCCGGTTCCGGTTCTACTACAACGTCCTCTACAATTGGTTCAGCCACTGCGGCTGTATCTACAGCTACACTTGCAGAATCTACGGCTGTGCTTGTAGAATCAACAACGGTAACTACTTCTACTTCATGTACAACTTCCTGAACTGGTTTTTGATTGCTAAAATAGACTTTAAGGATATTTCCCTGAGTCGAAAATTTTAGGTTATTTGTGTTTTCTATCGCCACCAAACCTTTAAAATCCTGACCTTTTTCTAAGGGTTCAGAAAAATTAATCAATACCGACTGATTGTTTTCATCCGGAACTTCAACCTTTACAATTTTGAAATCGTTTATAGCCGTAATGGGAAAATCCATTTTGCCTTTCTGGTCGATATCAAAATCATTTCCATCGTAAGCAATTTCAAGATTACTTGCCGCATCGAAACGCTGAATATTATCAATTATAAATTTAAATTCTTTTCCTGAATTTGGTGTTTTATCAAAATTGATGACAACTTTATTTCCATTTTGAGAAGCCGAAACCAATTTCTGAGCGGTTTCTAAATCGATAATATCTGCAGTTTTTAATACACAATTGAGGTATTGAATTTCTTTACTGCGCGATTGAATATCAAGTGTGTTTATTGTAAAATCCTGTTTGATGGTTTTAACGGTAAAGTTAAAATCAGAAAGATCTTCTTTATCGTCTTCTGTCTTTTTAGGAAGTGTGATTAGTTTATCTAAATGCAGCGTAACCTGATATTCAGTTCCTGCTTTAAGCTTTTTTTCGGGAATAAATGCGATTGTATTGCTTGAAAGCGCAACTACTTTTCCGTCGACACTTGGCGAAATATCAAATAAGTCATTGTCCAGAACCTCATTAACTTTCCACTCTTTTTTATCAAAAGCTAAAACTACACGAATGTCCGACTGCGCCGAGACAATTCCGCCTGTAAAACTAGTTATATACTCTTTGAATAATGAAAAATCAGAATTGAAATCTGATTTTCTGCCGCAGGCCTGAAAAATAAAAAACACAAAAAATACGCAAACTAATCCTCTTACTTTCACTTTGATATGGCGTTAATGGTTACAGATACAAGATATTAATAAAGAACATGACATTTCACGGTCTAAAACCATAACCTATGAAATGATAAATATATTATAGTAAATGTATATTATTTTTTGAAATGTTTTGGCAGGAAAATTCAGTGGTGAGAATTATTTTTACTGAAGCAAAAAATAGAGGTTATTTACGTCTTTCAACAAAAAAACGTTTCATTAAATCAGCAGCTTCATTGGCCATAACTCCAGAAACTACAGTTGTTTTTGGATGAAGTTTTGTTCCCATAACCATAAATCCGCGTTGTTCATCGCGGGCACCAAAAACAATTTTAGAAATCTGGCTCCAATACAAAGCTCCTGCACACATTTGGCAAGGTTCGAGTGTAACATATAAGGTACAATCTTTAAGATATTTTCCACCTAAAAAGTTAGCGGCAGCGGTTATCGATTGCATTTCGGCGTGAGCGGTTACATCGTTTAATAGTTCGGTTAAATTATGACTACTGGCGATTACTCTATCAGCCACAACAATTATGGCTCCAACCGGAATTTCGCCTTTACTAAAAGCCATTTCAGCTTCCTGCAAAGCTTTTTTCATGAAGTATTCGTCGGTGAAAGGATTTATCATAAGTGCAAAAATACGTTTTTGGAATAATTTTATCTCATCATTAGTTGTCTTTCACCAATAAATTCAAATCATACGCTCGATTTCTACCTTCTCCTTTTGGCATCAAAATGTTTTTATCTGTTAAATCCTGTAAATCTCTTGTCGCTGTTGCTCTTGAAGTTTTAGTAATAGAAATATATTTTATTGTCGTCATTCCGCCCACAAAACCAGAAATACCATATTCAAACATTTTCAATACTGCTTTTGTCTGTCTTTCATTCATTTGATTTTTAAACTTGTCTATGAATTTACTTTTGTTTAATGTAAAAAGAACAATTTGTTTTGCGTTTTTTTGAGATTCTAAAATCAAATTAGAAAAATAAAAAATCCAATCGGTAATTTCAATGGTTCGTTGTGCCTCTTTTAAAGCTTGGTAATACTTTTTTTTATTCTGTTCAATAATACTTGAAATACTCATTAGAACAGGTCGATTGAGAGATTCCGAAAGGCATTTTTCAGCAATCGCCCGGCCAATTCTTCCATTTCCATCTTCAAAAGGATGAATGCTCTCAAAATACAAATGAGAAATTGAAGTTTTAATTAGAGTCTTTTTAACATCAGATGCTTTTATTTTAAAATCATTATACCATTGAATGAATTTTTTCATTTCCGCTGGAACCTGTTTGGATGGGGGAGCTTCAAAATGAACTATTTCTTTACCATAAGTACCCGAAACAATTTGCATAGGCTCTTCTCCAGTTCTATATTCACCAGGGTTAATATGTCGTGAATATTCCATTAAGATATAATGCCATTGTTTTATAGACGATTCTCTCAATTTATCAGAATAAGAATTTCTTATCATTACCATTAACTTACCAACCCCTTGCGCATTTTTGTTTCTTATCTTACCTAACCCCTCATCTATACCCAAGTTTTTTTTAATGGAAGACATTATATCTTGCCTGCTAAAAAACTCCCCTTCAATTTCAGAAGTTTTAATAGCTTCTGAAATCATAAATTGTAAAATAGTTTCTTGTTGAATTTCAGTAGATAAAGAGTTTACAAGCCCTTTCAATTCACCTGTTTCTAATGCAAATTCAATACATAATGAATCTATTACAGCATCATCATATATGAATTTTTCCCAATTTGGTAATTGCCAATTATATTTCATGAGGCATTTAATAGAATTAATCGCCTCAAATATAGTGTTTTTTTGAGGCGATTAACATAAATAATCGCCTCAACTCAATACAAAATAATTTTGTTGAAGATTTTCGTATGAATTTTTTATTACATTTAAATCCTGATATTCAAAAATGGAAAGAAAACATAAAATAACAATTCCTGAACCGTGCCATGAAAACTGGGATGAAATGACTCCAAACGAAAATGGCCGTTTTTGCTTGAGCTGTTCTAAAACTGTTATTGATTTTAGAGCGATGCTTCCTGAGGAAGTTCAGCATTTTTTCATTCAAAATCAAAACAAAAGTATCTGTGGAAGGTTTAAAAACGCTCAATTAGATTCAATAACCATTCAAATTCCGAGTCGTGTTCTATATACACAAACCCATTATCATAAAATGTTTCTATTGGCATTGTTTATTGCTATGGGAACAACTTTGTTTAGTTGTCAAAATGAAGATGGGAATAAACAAGCAATTGAAAAAATAGAAGTTGTCGAAGATTATTCACCGAAACCTCTTGACAAATCTAATCGCGAGGATAGTATATCTGAAAAAAAGCCACGTCCACCTATACTTGAAGACGTCCTGACAATAAATGCCGAACCTTCCGGATCCATAGGATATGGTAGTAGTTATTATGGTGAAACCCAAGGCGGCATTCCTCCTCCTCCTACTTGTTCTATTTATAAATTGCCAGAATATCCAGGCGGGATTGCAAAATTTACTGAATTTATTACTGATGAATTTCAGATTCCTAAAAAAGCCAAACGAATTACAGGAGAAATCGAAGTTTCTTTTGTTATAGACAAAACCGGGACTTTAAATCAAATTAAGGTTTTTGATAATATTGGACATGAAACAGGAGAAGAAATTATCCGGGTTTTGCAAAGGTCTAAAAAGTGGAAACCAGGCTTTGATGAAGGAAAAGAAAGCGCTGAAGTTTTTAGATTTAATATTATTGTGCAAAAAGACAGTTTAAACCCTGAAAGAAGAAAAAGAAATCTTTCAAAAATAGTTTCAATTAATCTTGTTAACAAGAATGATAACAGCGTAAGTCAAGTAAATTAATGTAAACAATGGAAAGAAAACAAATAACAATTCCTGAACCGTGCCTTGAAAACTGGGATGAAATGACTACAAACGAAAATGGCCGTTTTTGCTTGAGTTGTTCTAAAACTGTTATTGATTTTACCTCCATGTTACCGAATGAAGTACAGCATTTTTTCATTCAAAATCAAAATAAAAAAATTTGCGGAAGATTTAAAAAATCGCAACTAGATTCATTAACGATTCAAATTCCAAGTCGGGTTTTATATACACAAACGCATTATCATAAAATGTTTTTGCTCGCTTTGTTTATTGCCATGGGAACGACATTGTTTAGTTGTCAGGATAAAGACGGAAACAAAAACAGAATTGATAAAATCGAGATTGTTGACAACAAATCACAAAATCAAGATGAAAACGAGGTTCATTCTTCATGTTACGGACATCAGATCGAATCTAAAAAAGAAAAAACCAAAAAAAATAATGAAGATATTGTAGTAGGAAATCTCGTTGTTCCTAATTATAGCGAGGAAGGAACGTTTAACTATCACACTATACATAATTCAACTGATTTAGATGTTTTACCTGTTCCTGAAAACGGGATGGAAAATTTTTACGCTTTTTTTAACAAAAATTATGCTGCTCCAGCAAAAACAGAAAAGTTTAAGGGGAAAATATTTATCTTATTTGTTGTAGAAGAAGATGGCAGTTTGAGTAATTTCAACATCGTTGAAAATACACCGAAAGAAATAGGAGAAGAAGCCATTAGAGTTTTAAAAACAGCTCCGAATTGGATTCCCGGAAAGCTAAAAGATCATACTGTACGCTCCTCTTACCTTTTACCAATTACAATTAAATAATGAATAGAAAACATAAAATTACAATTTCTGAACAGTGCCATGAAGACTGGAATAAAATGACGCCTTCTGAAAATGGCCGTTTTTGCTTGAGCTGTTCTAAAACTGTTATTGATTTTACTTCAATGCTTCCTCAGGAAATCCAGCATTTTTTTATTCAAAATAAAAAAAATAATGTTTGCGGAAGGTTTAGAAAATCGCAGTTAGATACTGTAACGATTCAAATTCCAAATCGCATTTTATATGCACAAACAAATTATTACAAAATGTTTTTATTAGCATTATTTGTAACAATGGGAACAACTTTATTTAGTTGTCAGGATAAAAACGGAAGCAAGCAAAAAATTGATAAAATTGAAGTTACTAATGATCATAAATTAAACGAGAATATTGTTAAAGGCAAAACATTACGAACGGATAAAAATGTTCCTCCTCCGCCACCTCCACCCCAAAAAGTTGATCAGGTTAAATTTGTAAAGCCTAAAAGCGTGAAGGATGAAGAAACAAAATCAACTACAAAAACAATAGAAGAACCTGTTTATAATGGGGGAACTGCTATTGAAACCAATGCAGAATTCCCGGGCGGAATCGAACAGTTTTATAGCTTTTTTGAAAAAGAATATAAAAATCCTGAAAATATAAACCTCAAAATCAATCTTTCTTTTGCAGTAGAAAAAAACGGATCTGTGTCTTATCTTCAATGTGTTCCAGCTGTTGACAATGCTATAGAACAAGAAATTATCAGAGTTTTAAGTGCGTGCCCTAAATGGCAGCCGGGAGAAATTAATGGCAAAAAAATAAAGAGACAATATTCTTTGCCAATTACAATTAAATAATGGAAAGAAAACACAAAATAACAATTCCTGAACCGTGCCATGAAAACTGGGATAAAATGACGCCAAACGAAAATGGCCGTTTTTGTATGAGCTGTTCTAAAACTGTTATTGATTTTACAACAATGCTTCCTCAGGAAATTCAGCATTTTTTCATTCAAAATCAAAATAAAAAAATTTGCGGAAGATTTAAAAAATCGCAACTAGATTCAATAACGATTCAAATTCCAAGTCAGGTTTTATATACACAAACTCATTATCATAAAATATTTTTGCTGGCTTTGTTTATTGCTATGGGAACCACTTTGTTTAGCTGTGCAGATAAAGACGGAAACAAGCAAAAAATTGATAGCGTTGAAATTATTGAAAATACTTCGATAACAATACCAAACGCTAAAAATGAAATTTCAAAAAATAATCCGGACCAAGCTGTTGATTCTGTGCCAAAAGCTGATGGTGTAAAATTTCAAAAACCAGTAAAAACTAAATTTAAAACAATCACTGTTAAATCTGAACCTTCAATTAGCTGTGCATTACCTGCCGGATCTTATCCTGGCCCGATAATTACTGAGGAAAATAATTCAATTCAAAACATTACAGAAGACGACATTATATATATGGGTGCGGCGGTTGAAACAGCACCAAATTATCCAGGCGGAATTAATAGTTTTTATGATTTTTTTGTAAAGGAATTTAAAACACCTGAGGAAGCTGAAAATTTCAAATCGCCAATTACGGTTTCATTTGTTATAGATAAAGACGGTTCACTATCATCATTTGAAATTCCAAAAAATGCAAATCCGCAAATAGGAAAAGAAATAATTCGCGTTTTAAAATTATCCCCAAAATGGGTTCCGGGCGAACAAAACGGTAAAAGGACCAGAACAAAATATAGTTTACCAATAGCATTTGAATAGAGACATTATCTCTGCAACAGAATTAAATTTAAAACCGTAAATTTGCTTTTTACTCTACAATGAAAAGCAATTTACTTTCAAACATATTCAATCCTGCTGATTTACGCTTACTTTCTGAAGCGCAGCTTCCTCAAATTGCAAAAGAATTGCGTCAGTTTATAATTGATGTTGTTTCTGTAAAAGAAGGACATTTAGGCGCCAGTTTGGGTGTAATAGAATTGACGATTGCTTTGCATTATGTTTTTAATACGCCCGACGATTTATTGGTTTGGGACGTTGGACATCAGGCTTACGGGCATAAAATCCTGACCGAAAGAAGAGAAAATTTTCATACCAACAGACAAATTGGAGGCCTTTCGGGGTTTCCTAAAAGGAGCGAAAGTATTTATGATGCTTTTGGTGTCGGGCATTCTTCGACTTCAATTTCTGCCGCCCTCGGAATGGCGATTGCTTCTAAACTAAAAGGCGATTTTAACAAACAGCATATTGCAGTTATTGGCGATGCTTCTATAGCATCAGGAATGGCTTTTGAAGGCTTAAATCATGCCGGAGTTACTGATGCCAATATTCTGGTCATTTTAAACGACAACGCTATTGGAATTGACCCGAGTGTTGGGGCTTTGAAAAAATATTTGACTGCGGTTAAAAACGGGAAAAACCCGAAACAGAATAATATCATTAAATCTTTGAATTTTGATTATTCAGGACCAATTGGCGGTCACGATTTTCCAACTTTAATAAAAGAATTAAATCGGTTAAAAAAGATAAAAGGCCCTAAATTTCTTCATATTGTAACGACAAAAGGAAAAGGTTTACAGCAAGCTGAAGAAAATCAGGTTAAATATCACGCGCCCGGAAAATTTGATGCTTCTACAGGAGAAATCCATTTAAAATCTGAAGAAAATCTTCCTCCAAAATATCAGGATGTTTTTGGTTTAACGATTTTAGATTTAGCCAAAAAGAATGAAAAAATTATTGGTATCACGCCTGCAATGCCATCTGGAAGTTCTTTAAAATTTATGATGGATGAAATTCCGGAACGTGCTTTTGATGTTGGAATTGCAGAACAACATGCCGTAACGCTTGCCGCCGGAATGACCACTCAGGGAATGGTGGTATATTGCAATATTTATTCGACATTTTTACAGCGTGCCTATGATCAGGTTATTCACGATGTGGCACTGCAAAATTTACCTGTTATTTTTTGCTTAGACAGAGCCGGTTTGGTTGGCGAAGATGGCGCTACGCATCATGGCGTTTTTGATATTGCCTATTTAAGATTGATTCCGAATATGATTATTTATGCCCCAATTAATGAAATCGCTTTACAAAACATTTTATACACGGCTCAATTGGGCTTAGATCATCCTATTGCTATTCGATATCCGAGAGGTCGAGGCATTTTTTCGAGTTGGGAAGTAGCAAATTTCGGACAATATGAGAATATTAAAATTGGTGATGGAATTTGTTTAAAAAGCGGTACCCAAACAGCCGTTTTATCTACGGGGGCAATTGGTAATAATGTGATTTCTGCCATTAACGAATGTGGCAGTCCGAAAACAATTGCACATTACGACTTTCCTTTCATTAAACCACTAGACAACAATTTATTACAATACATTTTTAAAACTTTTAAAACCATTATTACTATCGAAGATGGTGTTGTAAACGGAGGTTTTGGAAGTGCCATTTTAGAATTTGCAGCTGCTAATAATTTCTCTAATAAAATAATAATTTTAGGTGTACCAGACGTCTTTATTGAGCACGGAACTGTTTTAGAATTACAACAATTCTGCAAAATTGACGTTAAAAGTTTAGTAAATCTTTTTTCAAACCATTGAAAATAATTATTTTGCACCGCCAAAAAAAAACAAAAATTAACCTAATGAAATTATTTCGATTCTCCGTCTTATTTTTGCTCTTTATTTTTTCAATTTCGACATCTGCTCAAAGCATTATTCGGACTACTTTAGATCCAGGTCAGTTACCTCCGCGTCCTTCAAACTGGACTAAGAAAAACCAATTGGGTTTTGACATTTCAGAAATTGCTTTTGTGAACTGGAGCGCCGGGGGAACAAGTTCTATTTCGGGTTTGTTTAAAGGTGAATTTGGAAGAACGTACATCAAAGGAAATCATAAATGGGCAAATGAGCTTATTATAAAATATGGTTTAAACAAACAAGATGGTACTGAATTAAGAAAAACAGACGATGCCGTGGCGCTTAACTCTACTTACGGGTTTAGAAAAGATACTACTTCAAATTGGTATTATTCTGGTAAGTTTAACTTTAATACTCAGTTTACAAACGGTTATAATTATCCAAACCGAGATATTGCGATCTCTAAACCATTTGCACCGGCTTATATCTTTTTAGGAGCTGGAGCTGAGAACTCAAACAAGGAAAAAAACAGGACTTTCTATTTCTCTCCTATTACGCTGAAAACCACTTTGGTATTAGATCAATATCTAGCAAATCAAGGAGCTTTTGGTGTTAAAAAAGCGGTTTATATTACGGATCCTAATGATGCTACAAATCAAATTTTAGTTGAAGAAGGACAAAAGGTAAAAGCAGAATTTGGTATTTTATTTACCGGATATATGAAAAGCGAGATCTATAAAAATATTTTTTACGAAAACAGATTAAGCTTATATACGGATTATTTAAACCGATTTGGAAATGTCGATGTCGATTATGATACGCGTCTTGACCTTGTTGTAAATGCTTATGTAAAAGCTAATATCGGCATTCATTTAGTATATGACGACGATATTAAAACTAAAAAAGATGTTGTTGACCCAACTACAGGAACTACATCTCAGGTTAACGACGGACCAAGGGCACAATTACGCCAGGTTTTAGGTGTTGGTCTTGTATATGCTTTTCAATAGCTAACAACGTACTCTCGTTTTATAAAAAAACACCCCATAAATATTTTTATGGGGTGTTTTTTTATGGCATAATCAGATATTAATTCTTTTTACGTCCCTGAATCATTTCGAATAATTCTAATGCATTTCCGTCTGTTAAAAGAGAAACGAAATGGCAAATATGAAGCAAACGTTCGTATAAATTAGTTTTTTCTAAATGATGCTTTTCCGGCAGCATTTTCAAAATTAAATGATCATAATTAGATGCTTTTCCTTCATATTTGTTATTAAAAGCGGTTATAAATTTATCCAGTAAAGTCTGGATGATCTGATAACCAACAATTTCTTTCTCGATAACTTCACGGCTCTGATATATTTTTTCAACACTCAATTGAATAATATCATTCATTTGCGCTTTGTATTTGCTTTTATCTGTTAAAGCAAAAGGGAAATTTCCTGCCAGAATTGCTTCTTCATTTTCTATAAAAACATCAACGGCATCATTAATTAAGGCTCCAATTGCCAAAGCACGCAAATAACTAATTCGGTCTTCTTTAGTTTCTAATAATTTATATTTGGCAACGCCAATATTATCTTTTACGAGTTTAATTAAATATTCAAGAGCATAATCTTCAGACACCAATCCGAGGTTTATTCCGTCTTCAAAGTCAATAATGGTGTAGCAAATATCATCTGCGGCTTCAACCAAATAAGCAAGCGGATGTCTTTCAAAACCAATATCATCGCCTTCTTTATTAGGGATCATTCCCATCTCTTGGGCTACTTCTTCAAAAAATGATTTATCTGTTTGAAAGAAACCATATTTTTTATCGGCAATATTGTTTGTTGGTTTTTTAGGAAGGCTTTCTTTTGGATATTTCATAAAAGCGCCTAAAGTTGCGTATGAAATTCGGAGCCCGCCTTCAATTCCCGGACGACTTGCCGTTAATACCGAAAATCCGTTTGCATTTCCTTCAAAATCAATTAAATCCTGCCATTGTTTAGCCTTCAATTGATCTTTATATTTTAATCCGTTTCCGATAGAAAAGTATTCTCCAATCGCTTTTTCACCAGAATGCCCAAAAGGCGGATTTCCTATATCATGCGCCAACGAAGCTGCCGCTACAATAGCACCGAAATCGTTCATATGATAACCATGAACTTCTTTTAACTCCGGATATTTTTCAATAATCTTTTTCCCTACCAAACGTCCTAACGAACGTCCAACAACCGAAACTTCTAAACTATGTGTCAATCTTGTATGTACAAAATCTGTTTTTGAAAGCGGAATTACCTGAGTTTTATCCTGTAAAGATCGAAATGCAGCCGAGAAAATAATTCGGTCATAATCGACCTCAAAACCTAAGCGTGTATCATCTTGTTCTATACGTAATCTTTTGCCTGTGTCGCCTTGTTTCTTAAGAGATAAAAGTTGTTCCCAGTTCATTTTTATATTTTAGATTTCTGATTGTTGATTTTAGATTTAGGATCTAAACGTCAAAAATACATTTTATTTTAGGATAATATTGAATAAAAATATGCCAGAGATTAATTTGATTTAAAAGATTTAAGGTTTTGTTAGTCCCGAATTTTACCAATTTTCACAAATCAATGTGCGAAAATTAATTTGTGAAATTGCAGCAAAAATCTAAGCATCAATCATAAAAACCTCTCATTAGGTCTTACCGTGATGTTTTTAGGTGCTGTCGTGATATTTTTAGGTAACAAACCTAAACGTTTAGGTTGGTAAGGGCAAAATTTTAGGTTGTTTGGTTAAAACTTTAGGTCTTGAACCTAAACGCTTTATCAAAACACGCAAAAACAGTTGCGCTAACGTCGAGCGGCTCTCTTGTGATGGTTGCATGAAAAAAATATCAGAAAAATTGTATTTTTGTAGTAGAATGCCGTTTTGGTTGTATCGTACCAAACAGTTTTGTATTTTATTTTTGAAATCAGTTTATAATTTTTTTTAAATATCTTTGATGTATGAGCACAGTATTAAAACCAAAACATATCGGCAGAAACATTAGCCGAATCAGAGAACTGAAAGATATGAAGCAGGAAGCTTTGGCACAGGCTTTAGGAACAAGTCAGCAGAGCATTTCGGCGATTGAAAACAGCGAAAATGTCGATGAAGATAAACTTATCGAAATAGCAAAAGTTCTTGGCGTAAGCGCAGAAGCGATTAAGAATTTTTCGGAAGAAGCTGTTTTTAATATTATCGGGAATACTTTTCAAGATCATGGCTCAATTAATACAGGTAATTATAATTGCACTTTCAATCCTTTGGATAAAGTTGTTGAGCTTTACGAGCGTTTGGTTCAGGCCGAAAAAGATAAGAATGAATATTTAGAGAAATTATTAAATGTAAAATAACTTTAGATATAAATAAGAATCTTTTCAAAATATAAAAAAGCACTCCAATGGAGTGCTTTCATTTTATATAAAACTTAATTTAATTAGAAGTTTTTAGAAATCCCGATGTTAACCGTTTTACCAAAATTAAAAGAGAATTTACTATAATCAGCAGCATCATAATTTAATGTTTCATAACCTAAACCTCCAATACTAAAATTTAAACCAAAACCTTTCTTCATATTAATAAAAAGTGCTGGAGTCAGACCTGCATAAAAACCGTCTACTTTATTATCAGATATAAGTAATCCATTTTCATAATATTTTACTTTTTGATTTTGAAAACCAGCACCTAAATCAGCAAAAACAGAAAAGGTTTCACTCAAAGGCACTGTGTAACGTACAAATGCTCCCGTTTTAAAATTATTAGCTTTCCCTTCAACCTCTCCCATCTCAGTTTTTGAAGATTGTATCGAAAATTCTACTCCAGCTGTCCAGTTATCATGAAATTGATATCCTACTTTTGGAGAAAACTCAAAAGTATTATTTTTTACCGGTGCAATTTCCCTATCAATTTTTTCAGAAGTGTAAGCAATATTTCCACCAACTAAAATTGTTCCCTTTTGGGCATTTGCAAAGCTAATAGTAGCCAATGCAAGAATAAGTAGCATTTTTTTCATATGTTTATTTATTAAGATTTCACATACACTAACCAACAAAAATACCACGATTAGCTACAAACAGATTAATTAACAATTTATTAAAAAGAGAATGTGCTAAAAATGCTAAAACATAAAAAAAGCACCCCAATGGAGTGCTTTAATTAATATTAATTTAATATTAGAAGTTTTTAGAAATTCCAATGTTAAATGTTTGACCGAAGTTAAAGTAGAAACTGCTATCATCTCCACCATTATTGTCATAGTTTAATGTTTCGTAACCTAAACCACCAATGCTAAAGTTTAAACCAAAACCTTTTTTCATGTTGATGAAAAGAGCCGGAGTTACACCTACGTACATACCATCTGCTTTAGATCTTGAGTAATCATTTCCAGGACCGTAAACTGTTCTTTTTGCATTTTGTATACCTGCACCCATATCAGCAAATACAGAGAAAGTTTCGCTCAATGGCACTGAATAACGAACGAATGCTCCTAATTTGAAACCGTTATCTTTTATTTCTCTAGCTCCGTTGTCATCTTTAGCTGTAGCAACTGTAAATTCACCCCCAACAGTCCAGTTATCATTAAATTGGTAACCTACTTTAGGAGAAAAGCTGAATGTGTTTGTTTTAGTTTCTCCAAATTGGTATTCAGTTTTATCAGAAGTATATCCAATATTTCCACCAACTAAAATAGAACCTTTTTGTGCATTTGCAAAGCTAACCATAGCTAATGCAAGAATAACTAACATTTTTTTCATTGTAAATATTTTAATTTTAATATCCTTTTAACAATAACGATGCCGTAGAACGTGACTATTAAGATTTTTTTATGATTTCTTTAGAGAACAAAAATTTAGCAATCAAGACTATTTCTGTTTACTTTTGTAGCAAATAAATAGTCATGTCGATAGAAGTAAACAACATATCAAAAAGTTACGGATCTCAAAAAGCTTTGAATGCAATTTCGTTCTCTATTCAAAAAGGAGAAATCGTAGGATTTCTAGGACCTAACGGAGCCGGGAAATCTACATTAATGAAAATTTTGACCACATATTTATTAGCAGATGATGGCTCAGCCGTTGTAAATGGTCACGATGTCATGACAAACGCAAAGGCAGTTCAGCGTTCTATTGGTTATTTGCCAGAGCATAATCCGTTATATTTAGATTTGTATGTTCGTGAGTATTTGGCTTTTAATGCCGATGTTTATCATGTTGACAAATCCAGAATTGAAGAAGTTATTCAACTGACAGGACTGACACCGGAAAGCCATAAAAAAATAAGTCAATTATCTAAAGGATATCGCCAGCGTGTAGGGCTTGCAAATGCTTTATTGCACAATCCTGATGTTTTAATTTTAGATGAACCAACTACTGGTCTAGATCCCAATCAGTTAATGGAAATTCGAAATGTTATTAAAAATGTAGGGAAAGATAAAACGGTTTTTCTTTCAACTCATATTATGCAGGAAGTTGAAGCGATTTGTGATCGTGTCATAATTATTGACAGGGGGCAGATTGTGGCTGACAAAAAATTAGACAATTTAGTATCTGCAAATTCTGAACAGGTTATTGAGGTAGAATTTGATTATCAGATTGAAGAACAACTTTTGGCCAGATTAGAAAATATTGCATCTTACAGAAACATTCACGATATGACTTGGGAATTAACTTTTATTACCGAGAAAGACATGCGCCCGGCGATTTTTGATTTTGCAAATGCAAATGGCTTAAAGACATTACAATTAAATCAGAAAAATAAAAATCTTGAAGCTGTTTTTAGAGAAATTACCAAGTAAAATTCAGTCTCAGTTTTCACAAATATCAAAAAAAATCGCTCTATATCAGAGCGATTTTTTTGTTGCTACTAAAATTCAATTTTAATCTTCATTAAAAGTATTGCTTAAATAGTCTACAGACCCTTTTTATTTTTGCCGATTACAAATCTAAACCTGCTGCGACAGCTTTTATTTCTTCGATTACGATTTTTATATCATTTTCTGATGTTCGCCAATTCACAAATGAAGCCCTGATTCCTTTACGATTTTGATAAACCGTTGGTGTCATAAAAACTTTTCCCGAATCATTTAAAGTGGTCAAAAATTGAGCAACTTTATCCTGATTATGATCTCCTTTTAAAGTAAAACAAACATTGTTTAAACGAATTGGCGCCAGAAGTTCAAATGTATCATCTTTAATAAGTTCGTTTCCAAATAGCAATGCCAATGAAATACTATTTTCTACAATATCTTTAAAACCCTTTTTTCCATAAGCCAATAAAGAAAACCAAACAGGCAAGGCTCTCAAACGTCTTGAATTTTCAGGAAGTACATTTAAGTAATTAAAATTTTCTAACGGGTTTCCTAAATAAGGCGCATTCGAATTTTGAAAAGTTTCTATCTGTAAATTTGTATGCTCTTTTTTAATTAAATAAAAGGCACTTTCATAAGGCACATTCAGCCATTTATGACAGTCAATTGTAATGCTGTCTGCTCCTTCCCAGCCTTCCGTCAAATGTTTGAATTTATCCGAAACAGCTGCAAAACCGCCAAAAGCAGCATCTATATGCCACCAGAAATTATACTTTTCTTTCAGCTTAGAAATCGCTTTAAAATCATCAAAGTCGGCAGTATTTACAGTTCCTGCACTTGATATTAAAATGAAAGGTTTTCCGTTTAAATTTTTAATATTCTTTTCTAAATCATGAATATCTATAGCTTCACGATTGCCTTCAATTGTTTTAACTGTTGTATAATTCTGACTTCCAATTCCTAACATCGATAATGTTTTTACAGAAGACGAATGTGCGTTTGCCGTTAGTATATGTATTGTTTCTGAAATTCCGTTTTTGGCAAAATCTTTCCCAAATTGCTTTCCATACCATTGTCTTGCTACTCCCAAACAAGTAAAATTTGACATGGTTGCGCCCGTTACGAATCCGCCTAAAAATGAAGTTGGCAAATCTAATAATTGCAATACTAAATTAATGGTTTCAAATTCTATTAATGCCGAAACCCCTCCCTGGGTTTTTACTGCTTGCGGATTTTGATCGTAAACTGATGCCAGCCAGTCACCAACAATTGATGCCGGAGTTGAGCCTCCTGTAACAAATCCCCAGTATCTTGGTCCTGGTGAAGAAACCATTAATGGCGCTAGTCGCTCATTAAATTCTTTTAAAGCTTCTAATGAACCTAAACCCAGCTCATTTAAAGCTCTATTTGGGTCTATTGATGCCTTATTTGAAGTTGGAACATTTTCCAGATTATTTAAAAAATCAATTCCGTTTTGTTTTGCTTTGTCAAGTATGTTTTCGAGATCATTTAAATCGTGCTGTAGTACTGAATCCATTTTTTTTTGTATTAAATTTTACTTCAAATTTAATCAATAATTGACATTCGATTTATAGAAAATTCTGGTATAGTTTTACCTTTTTAAGGCAAAATGTCCTTTGTAGACTTTGCCATTTGCCCGTGTTACAACAAACCAATAATCTGTAGCAGGCAACTCATTTCCGCCATAGGTTCCGTCCCAGGCAGAAAAAGCATCCAATTCTTTTATAAATTTCCCGTACCTGTCAAATATTTTGGTATTAATGCCGGGCTCCGTTTCAGAAAATTTTATTGTCCATGAATCGTTGTAGCCATCTCCGTTAGGAGTAAAAAACTTTGGATAATTTAATAGAAATACTTCCTGATTAATGGTACCGCATCCGTTTTTATCCCGAACATAAACAATATAATCACCCGTTTCTAAACCTGAAAAAGTATTACTGTCCTGATATGTCGTTCCATCTAATGAATATTCATAATTACCGAAACTAGTATTAGCCAGTTCAACAACTATAATGTTATTATTATCTGTCCAGTCCTGAATTTCAATTTTTGAAATAGTGGCAGCATTAGAAAGTTTTAGTTGAAAATCTTTTGTAGATGAACAAATTACATTTCCGTGATTTTGAGTTACTGTAACAGAATAATTTCCCGGATCTGAAAGTATAACAGATTCTGAACTCACTCCATTTGACCACAAATAACTATCAAAACCTAAGCCTGCATGCAGGGTAACATCTTTATTTTGGCATACCGAAACGATGTCCGGAATCAAAATAACGGGTTCACTTACTAACGTTAAATTCAATTGTACTGTTTGGTAACATTTATCGTTAGAATCAATTCTCACATAAATCAAAGTAGTGCCAGATAATAAATTATAATTTGATGGTGTACTTATTTTTTCATTTGCTGTTTGATTTTCGGCTCCTGACAAAGTGGTGAAATAAGTAAAAGAACAATCTGAGCAAGTTGTTATTTGAGTGTCATAGTTCGTTAAATTGATTCCTTCAGATCCATCGTTCAAGTCATCACAAATAATATCAGCAATATTACTTACAGGAATACTTGGTGTTACAATCGAAACTGTAACCGCTAATCTCGTTGCGCTTTCGCAGCCATTTATGGTTTGTGCTGCGAAATACGTTTTTCCATTTATCAAATTTTCTGTTGTTGCTAAAACAGAACCATTTGTCGCGCTATTGTACCAGACTATATTTGTTCCTGTAGCTTCCAGATTTGCAATAGTTGGCTTTTGCGTCGTACAAAAATTTTGTTCAGGAGTTCCGGTTGGTGCAGGTGTATTTTGAATAATTATTGCAACCGGAGTTCTTTCACTTTCGCAAACCGCAACAGTTTGTGAGGCATAATATGTTTTACTTTCCAGAATTGTAGTGTTTGACAATAGATTTCCGTTTGTTAGTGCATCATACCACTTTATATTTTCTCCAATTATAACAATATTATTTAGGGTTGCATTTTGCTGAATACAAAAAGTCTGCGTTTCCGCTGTTGGAAGTGGCTCTGTATTGACATAGGTTTTTATTTCAACTGAGTTTGCTACAAGTGAAATACATCCTAAATTATTTTTGATCAATATTTGATAAACTCCTGGATTTAAATTGTCTTTTGAATTAGCATTCGTCCATGTCGATCCGTTATCGAAACTATAAGAGGCCGCATTATCTGAAACCGTTATTGTTCCGGTTGATGTGATACAATCTGGCTGTACTACTGAAACACTGGGCGTTGGAGGATAACCGGGCGGAACCTCAATAGTTACAGTAACTGCTGCTGTTTCGCAATTAGAGCTATTTCTTGTTTTTACAAAATAATCTCCTGCAACCAAACCGGATTTAGAAGTATTTGCAGACCACGTTAAGCCGTTATCAAAACTATATTCATAATCTAAACTAGTAACAGTAATTGTTCCGTACGGATTTGTACAAATAACGGGTTGAATTACAGAAACCGTTGGTGTTGCATTTGATGTGGCTACACTATTAATATGTGCAATTACAGGATTGGAAGTACAACCTGAATTTAATTTTGCAACAACATTATAATCTCCGCCTGTTAAACCTGAAAAAACACCGGAGGCTTGAAAATTTATTTCATCAATACTATAGGTAGTGTTGCTTGATTCAGTAATACTTATAGTACCCGTTGGAATATCGCAGGTTGGCTGCACCGTTGTGAAAGTTGGAGCAACAGTGCTTTCATTTACTTTAAATGTTATAATATTAGACACAACCCTGCATGACGATGAAGAAATATTAGTGCTTTGTGCCACTGCCATGCGATATAAATAAGTACCTGCGGTTGAACTTGGAGTAAAAGTATATGTTATTGCAGTTGCTCCGGAAATATCTCTCCAAGTTGTTCCGTTGTCTGTACTTGATTGCCATTGGTAAGCAGGATTAGAATATCCTGAAGAGACATTTCCTGTAAGGGTGTAACTTTTAGAATCACCCTGGCAAATTACAAGATTAGTGTTAGAACTATTCTCTACTGTTGATGTAACAGTGGGACCGCAAGCTCTAAAAGTAATATCATCTAGTGCAATATCATTGCCGGGGGCTGCACCGGCTTTGTTGTTTCGCATTCTGATAACAACGGTTGAAATTCCTGCCGGAGTTGTAAAAAAGAACCCATATTGTTTCCAGACTGCACTTGAATTAAGCGCAATATCACCGGTATTGTAAGTCCCTAATATAGTTCCTGTAGTCGATTCTATAGTAAAAGTAATGTTTGGCGGACTTGTGTCATTTGACCTTAAAAGATTCATAATCCAGGATGCAAATTCATAAGTGGTATCCGGACAAAGACCTGTAACTGTATTTTTATAAAAATAATCCGTTGTTGAAAGGCTTGCGTTTACGACCATCATATACCCGCCGCCAGTATGATCTGTAGTTGTCCACCAGGTGCCTGGCGTATTGGTTGTTTTTTCTATGGTATAAGAACCGTCATTTGGAAAATCTGCTGTTGTCCAGGTATAACTTGTAATGCCTGTTCCTAAGGCTGTACCATGTGACGCTGTTCCTGTTCCAAAATCAATTTTGACAACGGCATCTCCCAGGCTTCCTGTACATAGTTGGGCTTGTATTTGTGATCCAAAAAAAAGTAAACTTAAGAATAAGAGAGCTTTACAATTCACAATGAAATAATTTTATTTCAGTAAAACTACTTTATAATATAATGAATCATTAAAGTTTTAGACTAATCCAGATAATCTGTCTATGTATCTGAAAGTACTATCTACTAAAGCTTTATTCTGGTTCTAAATTTATTCCCATTTCGTTTTTTCAGAAAATCGGGCCACCATCATAGATGATATTACATCGCCATTTGCATTTAATAAAGTGGCAATCGGGTCGACTAAAGTTCCTAAAATCATGGCTACGGGCAACGCTTGTTCCATCGGTAAACCATAAACCGTAATGGCTAAAATTTCTCCAATATATCCTCCATTCGGAATTCCTCCTTCTACTATGGAAACAATTACTGTAATTCCTAACGCTAAAAGTATGGTTGCAGGATCTGTAAAATCTTTTCCAAACATGGCAAACAAAACCGTGATTTTTAATATGGATGACATACTCGAACCATCTTTGTGCAATGGTCCTCCCAGCGGAATAACCAAGTTTCTTACTTGTTTTGGAATTCCCATTTTTTCGGCCGCATCCAGATTTGCCGGAATCGTAGCAATGCTGCTGCAGGTTCCTACTGCTGTTAATGAAGGTGTAATATTATTGCTCCAAAATACAATAAAAGCACGTTTTCCTCCTGATATAAAGGCGTAAATACTGTAAAACACAAAGAAATAAAAAATACAGGCTCCATAATAAACGCCCAAGGGTTTGGCGTATGCCCCAAATAATTGCGGTCCGAAAACACCAACCTGATAAGCAAAATAAGCTCCTAATCCTACTGGTGCTAATTTCATTATAATTCCTAAAAGCTGTTTCATTACTTCGTTGCCTGAATCTAAGAAACTTCTAAAACCGCTTCCTTTTTCTCCAGATTGCAAACTCGCAAAACCCACTAAAAAAGAGAATATAATAAGCGCCAGCATACTTTTTCGGGATAATAATTCGAAGAAATCGTTTACTGTAACCAATTTTGCGATTTGATCGCCAATACTTCCGGACTCAATAGTTTCGAGTGGAATTTTAGAAACAATAATACTTTGATGAATCGGGAAAATGTAAACTGCTGTAATCATGACGATTGCTGAAATCAGGATTGTTCCCAAAAAAACGGCCAGCATGATCATAAAAAGTTTTCCGAGTTTTTCTGTTTGTTCTAAATTGCCAACAGAAGAAGCTATGGTAAAAAAAATCAACGGGATAATTGCTGTAAAAAGCAGGTTCAGAAATATATCGCCAAGTGGTTTTATGACTTCGACTTTCTCTTTAAAAATTAATCCGAGAATACTTCCGAGAATGATACCGCCAAGAAGTAAAAGAATGCTGCTGTAACTTTTGAGAAAATTGATTTTTTTAACTTCCATAATTAAATTGATTAGATAGGATTTAAAATTAAAAGCTTGAAATAAAAATCAATTAAATTACTCAAAAAAAGCATTCTAAAATTTTTGCCGCAACTTTTTGTTACTTTTCAAGAACCAAAGTAGTAAAAGCCCTGTCAACCAATTCTCCGGTTTTACTTTTTACTTTTTCAATTAAAGTCTCTTTATTTACAATTTTAAAAAGTGTTTTCTCAATGAGTTTCTCTGCTTTTTCAGTATTATAAAGTTCAAATTCATATGGAGTAAACGGAAGTTGTTTCATAAAGCTTTCTTCGGCAAATGTAACGCAAAAAATTCCTTTTTGTAATAAAACCCTGTAAATTTCCGAAAGTAATTTTTCGGGTTCCTGCCAAAAATAAATGGTGTTTACCGTAAATATATTATCAAAAAAAGTATCTTCAAACGGAATCTTATTGCCATCGTAAAGGGAAAAGAAAGCTTGTTTTTGGGAAACAAAATTTCTGTTGATCCGGCGCGCTTCCTGAAACATCAACTCAGACATTTCGAGTCCGTAATATTTCAGCTTTTCTGCTTGTTCAAATACAAATTCCAGATGTCCTGCATTTCCATGACCTAATTCTAAAATAGAATCTCCAGCTTTTATATTTAAATTTTGAATCGAATGGCGCGTCATATTGATGTTTGTTTCGTTCATCATATTCGCCATTTCAATTCCTTTTTCTCCTGTTGGATGTTTTAATTGGGCTGCAATTGCTTGTAATTCTTCTTTTTTCATAATCGCTTAAATTTCAATTAAAAAATTCCAAATTCCAAATTCCAAGAGGTTTTGTCATTTTGACTAAGGAGAAATCACACTAGAAACTCCGCAAAGAAAATCGTCAATCTTTATCGAATCCCGTGTGTGATTTCTCCTTCGTCGAAATGAAAAACTTTGAGTTCAAAATCTAAAAAAGATGACTCGCAATCTGGCGAATATTCTCTGATTTTCCCATTGAATAATAATGCAAAACAGGAACTCCGGCCGCTTTCAATTCTAACGATTGCTGAATTGCCCATTCAATTCCCACTTGTTTTATTTCAGCATTGTTCTTGCATTTATCAACAGCATGAATTAAATCTTCAGGCAAATCGATGCGGAAAATTTGAGGTAAAATCTGTAGATGTCTTTGAACCGCAATGGGTTTAATTCCGGGAATAATAGGAATTGTGATTCCCATTTCTCTTGCTTTTTCTACAAACTTAAAATATTTTGAGTTGTCGAAAAACATTTGTGTTACCACATAATCAGCTCCGGCATCTACTTTTTCTTTCAGTCTTTTTAAATCTGATTGTAAAGATGGGGATTCTAAGTGTTTCTCAGGATAACCGGCAACTCCAATACAGAAATTGGCTCTGTTATCGGCATCCATAACTTCGTGAAGATATTTTCCCTGGTTTAGTAAACTAATTTGTTTTACCAAATCAATCGCATAATCGTTTCCTCCGGCTTTTGGCATAAAATATTGTTCGTCTTTCATGGCGTCACCACGCAAAGCCATCACATTATCGATCCCAAGATAGTTACAATCTACCAAAAGATATTCTGTTTCTTCTTTCGTAAATCCACCACAAAGTACGTGCGGAACGGTATCTACATTGTATTTATGTTTTATAGAAGCGCAAATTCCAAGCGTTCCCGGACGCATACGAGTTAGTTTTTTATCTAAAAGTCCGTTGCCTTTATCAATATAAATATATTCTTCGCGAGAAGTGGTTACATCAATAAACGGTGGTTTAAACTCCATCAACGGATCGATATTATCGTATAATTCCTGAATGCTTTTCCCCTTTTGAGGCGGAATAATTTCAAATGAGAATAATGTATTTCCTTTGGCGTTTTCTATATGTTCTGTTACTTTCATTCTTGTTTTTTGTTTCAAGTTTTTTAAGTTTCAAGTTTCAAGTTACGTGCGAACCTGAAACCTGAAACTTGAAACTATTTTTAGTCTGCTATATTAGGGTTTAACCATTTCATTGCGTAATCTGTTGGTACATTGCGTCGTTTGGCGTAATCTACAACCTGGTCTTCTTTTATTTTTCCGAGTCCAAAATACTTGCTTTTCGGATTCCCGAAGTAATATCCGGAAACAGATGAAGCTGGCCACATTGCCATACTTTCTGTTAATGTCACGCCAATTTCTTCGTCTACATTTAAGAGTTTCCAGATTGTTGGTTTCTCTAAGTGATCCGGACATGCCGGATATCCTGGTGCAGGACGAATTCCTTTATAATTTTCTTCGATCAAATCTTCTGTCGAAAGTGATTCTTCGGCATCATAACCCCAGAAATCCTGACGTACTTTTTCGTGAAGATATTCGGCGAAAGCCTCAGCAAAACGATCGGCTAAAGCTTTTACCATAATTGAGTTATAATCGTCAAGATCTTTTTCAAATTCTGCTGCCCATTCATCTACACCAAAACCTGTTGTTACACAAAATGCTCCTATATAATCTGTAATTCCGCTATCTTTTGGCAAAATAAAATCAGACAAAGCAATGTTTGGTGCGCCTTTAGTCTTTTGTGATTGCTGACGAAGCGTTAAGAATTTCTCCAACACTTTTCCGTTTTCATCACGCAATTCGATATCATCATCATCGATTTGGTTAGCAGGGAAAATGCCGTAAATTCCTTTTGCTGATAATTTTTTCTCTGCCAAAATCACTTTCAACATTGCCTGAGCATCTGCAAAAAGAGAAGTTGCTTCAGTACCTACAACCTCATCTGTTAAAATGGCCGGATATTTCCCGAACAATTCCCAGGTTCTAAAAAATGGCGTCCAGTCGATATACGGAACCAAAACATCCAGTTCTACCTCAACAATTTGTTTTCCAATTACTTTAGGCTTGGTTGGCGTATATTCAGCCCAATCCAATTGCAATTTGTTTTTACGCGCTTGTTCAATCGTCAGGAAGTTTTTATCTCGCGAACGATTTAAAAACGTTTCTCTAAACGCATCATAATCTGCACGAATATCGCTTGCATATATTTTACGGTTATGATCTAATAAATTTCCTGCAACCGTTACGGCTCTTGAAGCATCGTTTACGTGAATTACAGTTTCTCTATATTGTGGAGCAATTTTCACGGCTGTATGCGCGCGTGAAGTTGTTGCCCCACCAATCATAATCGGAATTTTAATTCCTTGTTTGTCAAGTTCTTTGGCCAGATACACCATTTCGTCAAGCGAAGGCGTAATTAATCCGCTCAAACCAATGATATCAACATTATGTTCAATCGCCGCTGCAATAATTTTTTCCGGAGGCACCATAACGCCAAGATCTACAATCTCGTAATTGTTACATGCCAAAACCACCGAAACGATGTTTTTACCAATATCATGAACGTCACCTTTTACAGTTGCCATCAATATTTTTCCGTTTCCTTGTTTGTCTCCGGCTTGTTTGCTGGCTTCGATATAAGGTAATAAATACGCTACGGCTTTTTTCATTACACGTGCCGATTTTACAACCTGAGGCAAGAACATTTTTCCGCTTCCGAATAAATCTCCAACCACATTCATTCCTGTCATCAAATTGATTTCGATAACTTCAATTGGTTTAACTGCTGCTAAACGTGCTTCTTCAACATCAATTTCTATAAAAGCATCAACTCCTTTTACTAATGAATGCGTAATTCTTTCCTGAACCGTTCCTAAACGCCATTCCTGAATCGCTTTTTCATCACTTTTTACTTCGCCTTTTACGTTCTCAGCAAAATCTAAAAGTCGTTCTGTCGCGTCGTCGCGTCTATTTAAAATTACGTCTTCAACGTGTTCTAATAAATCTTTTGGAATATCATCGTAAATCGAAAGCATTTCCGGATTCACAATTCCCATCGTCATTCCGTTCTGAATCGCGTGGTATAAAAACACCGAGTGCATCGCTTCACGAACCGTATCATTACCTCTAAAAGAGAAGGAAACGTTACTTACACCACCGCTAATATGCGCGTGTGGTAAGTTATCACGAACCCATTTTGTACCTCTAAAAAAGTCTAAAGCGTTTAAGCGATGTTCTTCCATTCCGGTTGCAACGGGAAAAATATTCAAATCGAAAATGATATCCTGAGGGGGAAAGCCAACTTTATCGACCAAAATATCGTACGAACGCTGACAGATTTCGACTCTACGCTCAAAATTATCGGCCTGACCTACTTCGTCAAAAGCCATGATAATGGCCGCAGCTCCGTATCGTTTAATTAATTTGGCGTGGTGAATAAAGGCTTCTTCGCCTTCTTTCAATGAAATCGAGTTTACAACACTTTTTCCTTGTACTACTTTCAGACCTGCTTCAATGATTTCCCATTTCGAACTGTCGATCATAATCGGCACTCTCGAAATATCCGGTTCTGATGCAATTAAATTCAAAAATTTAGTCATTGCCTGAACACCATCAAGCATTCCTTCATCCATATTAATATCGATGATCTGCGCTCCTCCTTCTACTTGTTGTCTTGCAATATCAAGTGCCTCGTCATACTTCTCTTCCTTGATTAAGCGAAGGAATTTTCTTGACCCCGTTACATTCGTACGCTCGCCAATGTTTACAAAAACACTGGTTGGCGTAATAATTAACGGTTCTAATCCTGCTAATACAAGGTCTCTTCTGTTTTCTGCCATTTCTTTTTAAGTTACTAAGATTCTAAGTTGCTTAGATTCTGAGTTTTTTTATTCTTTTGTTTTCCTGCAAGGTTTTCGAAACCTTGTAGGTATATTTCGTTTTCAATAATTATATTTTGGGCGTGTCCCTCCGGGTCGGGCTATCCGCTATTAGTCCTCGCACTTCCTTCGTCAGGCTGTGGGGTAACCGCTTCTATCCCTCACGCGGTATCGGTTTCATAATACGATTTATATTTCCACGATTTCAATTATGGTTTTTCTAATCTTTGAACCCATTATATATTTCGTTCCTACGGAACTCTTGTTTTGGGGCGTTTATCATTTTCAACGGAATAAATTCCGTTGCTACCAACATTTCGTTCCTCCGGAACTTTTATTCTCAGCTCAACCTGCAAGGTTTTCGAAACCTTGTAGGTTTATATTTTATTCGTCAACCAATTCATACCTACAAGGTTTCGAAAACCTTGCAGGAAATCACTATTTCCATTTTGACTTTTCTATATATTTACAAGTCACACCTGCATCATAGAAATAATATTTCGTTTTAGTAAAACCCGCTTTAACTAATGAAATTGAATCCGGTTCTAATTCTTCCTGTAGAATAATATCGTTTTCTTCAGGATTGCTTATATTGTATTTAACTTTGAAAAAATTATTTATAATCCCTTCATTATATTCTTTAACGTAAATTACTGATCTAATTTTTTTATCCAGATAAAAATAATATTGTAATGTATATCCGTGTTCGTCATTATCTTTTACTCTGGTCAGCAATCCTATTGTCTCACCTTTAAATGATTTTATATGATTGCTTTCTTTATTACCATTATATATTGAATACAGCAATAAACCAACTACCACAATGAATAGAATCAATTTTGTCTGATCCGTTTTTCCCTTTAATCTTACATCTTCTTTTATCATTTTTTGCTTTCAATGATTACATTTTATACCTACAAGGTTTTGTCCCGAAGCTTCGGGATTGCAGGAAATCGAAACGTTATGCGAAAACCGGCGCTACACGTGGTTTGTAATCTTTCGCAACTTCAGCAATTAATCTGATATGATCAGGCGTTGTTCCGCAACAACCACCAATGATGTTAATTAAATTATCGTCTAAATATTCTTTTATTAAAGCCTGGGTTTGTTCCGGTGTTTCATCGTATTGCCCGAACGCGTTTGGCAATCCTGCATTTGGATGTGCCGAAACGTTGAACTGTGTATGCTGAGATAATGTTTTTAAATACGGTTTCAATAAATCGGCTCCAAGAGCGCAATTGAAACCAACACTCAATAACGGAATATGCGATACTGAAATCAAAAACGCTTCAACCGTTTGTCCGGAAAGTGTTCTTCCTGACGCATCGGTAATCGTTCCTGAAACCATGATCGGAATATCAATATTACGGTCGTCTTTTACTTCTTCGATCGCGAAAAGTGCTGCTTTGGCGTTTAACGTATCGAAAATAGTTTCTACCAAAAGTAAATCGCAGCCACCATCCATTAAGGCTTCTACTTGCTGTTTGTAAGCAATTCGTAAATCATCAAAAGTTACGGCTCTGTAACCAGGATCATTTACATCCGGCGACATACTTGCTGTTCTGTTTGTCGGCCCGATTGAACCGGCTACGAAACGTGGTTTGTCCGGATTTTTGGCTGTAAATTCATCGGCAACTTCTCTCGCCAATTTTGCTGATTCGTAATTTAATTCGTAAACCAAATCTTCAAGGAAATAATCGGCCATACCGATTGTGGTTCCTGAAAAGGTGTTGGTTTCTACGATGTCTGCGCCGGCTTCGTAATAAGCGGCGTGAACATCGCGGATTGCCTGTGGTTGTGTTATGGATAGTAAATCGTTGTTTCCTTTTAACGGATGAGGAAAATCTTTGAAACGCTCTCCACGAAAATCTTCTTCGGAGAAATTATAGCGCTGCAACATTGTTCCCATTGCTCCGTCAAGGATTAGGATATTTTTTTTTATTGCTTCCTGAATTGTTATCGACATGGTTTTCCCTTTCTTGCTAAAACGCTCATGCGCTAAGCCTTTATTTAATTCTATTATTATCTTGAATATATATTCCTAACAGGTTTTAAAAACGTGTTAGGATACGTTATTTTGATTCACATTAATTCCAAAAATTCACTTTTGTTGGCTCATTAGCCCCGATTGAGCCGTTATCCTCGCAATGAAATGGAGAGATATAGGCGAAAGCGGGAACGATTGACAGCAAAAATGCGTCAATGATTCGCTCATGATACCAAAGTGAATTCAGTAAAATAATATTGTAAGTTGTCAGGAAGAGTTTTGAGAAATACTTTTATGTATTTGTGTTATCTATCTTAGATACTATGATTAGTATAAAGTAGAATGTAGCACCTTCTTTATGATAAAGGGTTGCTAAGGTTTCATTGGGTCTTTCCCTCCGCCTTTCGTGATAACTTTCAGTAATTTTTAAGAACAGTGCAAAGTAAACACATAGCGCCAATACTTGCAAGTATTAGCACAACATTTTTTAATTAGTTTTGCTGTAAGCTGTTAAAGGTAAAATTGCAACTAAATTGACTTAATGTTTTTAGATTCAAAAATGGTTTAGAAACTTCTTTCCCAATTTAAAAACATATCTATGACTTCTTCATGATTTATAAGCTCACTGCTGTCTGCGTGATTCATTTCAGTTTGAATTTTTGCCTTTTCTTCTTCTGATATTACTTCGTTCCAATTGCTCATAGCCGATGATTTTTTAATTACTCTCTTAAAGTTAGTACTTTATCTTAATTATTCAACTATAAAAAGTGATTTTTTTAAATGAAAAAAGCCCAAACTTTTACAAGTTTGAGCTTTATATAAAAATCTTAGCATCTTAGTGCCGATGCTTCGGGATAGAAGCTTAGTGTCCCGATTAAACAATCGCCTTAACAACTGCTTTTGGAGCTTCTTTTCGAGTTCCGTCGAAACCGTCTACACCAGAAACTGTTGTATATTTCAATACATATTTTTTTCCCGGATTGATGATTGCGTATGCTGCCTGGCACATTAAAGTTGCTTCGTGGAAACCACAAAGGATTAATTTTAATTTTCCCGGGTAGGTATTTACGTCACCAATGGCGAAAATTCCAGGGATGTTTGTTTGGTAATCTAAAGCATTATTTACTTTAATAGCATTCTTTTCGATGTCTAATCCCCAGTCTGCAATTGGACCTAGTTTTGGTGTTAAACCGAAAAGTGGAATAAAGAAATCGGTTTCGATTTTACGGTGTGCTCCGTTTTCTTCAATATCTAATGATTCAACATGCTCTGCACCATTGATTCCCGTTACTTCTGCAGGTGTAATTAATTTAATTTTTCCTGCTGTTTTTAATTCCTGGACTTTTTCTACAGAATCTAAAGCTCCTCTAAATTCGTTTCTTCTATGAATTAAAGTTACTTCTGAAGCTACATTTGCCAGGAATATACTCCAGTCTAATGCTGAATCTCCTCCTCCTGCAATGACAACTCTTTTATCTCTGAATTTCTCCGGATTTTTGATGAAGTATTTTACTCCTTTATCTTCATAAAAATCGATATCTTCTATAAGTGGTTTACGAGGCTCAAAACTTCCTAAACCTCCAGCGATTGCGATAACAGGCGCGTGGAATTTAGTTCCTTTATTTGACGTTACAATAAAACTTCCGTCTTCTTGTTTTTCTATTGTTTCTGCGCGTTCTCCTAATGTATAACCAGGTTCAAATTGCTTAATTTGCTCTTGCAAATTGTCAACTAAATCTCCTGCTAAAACTTCTGGAAAACCAGGAATATCATAAATAGGTTTTTTTGGATACAACTCTGAAAGTTGTCCACCTGCTTGTGGCAATGCATCTAATATATGACATTTTAATTTTAATAATCCTGCCTCAAATACGGCAAATAAACCTGTTGGGCCTGCTCCAATTATAAGTATATCTGTTTTAATCATTATGGTATTTGTTTATAATCATTCTTAATAACGCAAAGAAACGAATAATTTATTCTACTTTCAATGATTTTTATCATTCATTTCTTTGAGAAACTTTTTACTCTTTATTTTTTAATGCATTGGTTATTTCATTCATTCTTTTAACCTTTTCTTCAAAATCGCCTTTTAAGGTTTTCCTGTATTCATTGAGGTTTTCAACCATTTGATTGATATCTTCCGGAATTACTTCTTCAAAAAATTCCCGAAGCCTTTTGGCTGTTGTTGGCGATTTTCCGTTGGTTGAAATGGCAATTTTCACATTTCCTTTTGTTACGATTCCGCCTAAATAATAATCGCATAAATCTGGCGTATCGGCAATGTTGCAAATCAAATAACGCTTTCTGGACAAATCGTATACTCTCTTATTAACTTCTAAATCATCAGTACAAGCGATTACCATGTGGCGCTTTTTAAGCATTTTCTTTTTGAACTTCGATTCTGTTAATTTAATTGAAGGATGATTTTCGGCTAAAACTTTGATTTCTAAATGAAAGTCCGGCGCAACAACCTCAACATTTGCATTTGGACTCGACTTTAGCAAAAAAGAAAGTTTTTCTAATCCTACATTTCCTCCTCCCACAATTAAAACATTCAGATTGTGAAGTTTTAAGAATATCGGATATAATTCGTTTTGTTCCATTTTAATTTAATTTCATCTAAACAAAATTAGATGATTTTTTAATGAATATTGAATTAAATATTCATACGTTCCTGAGGTTAAAACCTCTGGCTATGTTTTCCAATCTTTCGTTTATTCCCGGATTAATCCCGAAGCCTCGGGACGGCGCTACAATATGAATCGTTCCTTCTCCCTTGGGTTGAAACCTCAGGCTATGTCTTATCTTGCGATTTCTTTTGATAGGAATTCTTCGTAAAATCCTTTTAATTTATTGCTTTCGCGGACAACTTCTCCGAGAACAATAATAGCTGGCGAACTTAGTTTCTTCTCTTTTACAATTTCTAAAATCGAATCTACTGTTCCAACTCCTACTTTTTCTTCTAAAGTTGTTCCGTTTTGAATGATCGCTACGGGTAAATTGCCTTTGTTTTCTTTTTGAAACAAATCGATAATTTGAGGCAGTTTGTGCATTCCCATTAAAATAACAACTGTTGCAGATGATTGCGCAGCCAAAGCTACATCTGAAGATAATTTTCTATCAGAAGTTGTTCCGGTAATCGCCCAAAAACTTTCTGAAACGCCTCTTTTTGTAATGGATATTCCCTGACTTGCAGGAACGGCAACTACAGAAGAAATTCCGGGAACGACGATTGTTTCGATTCCGAAACTTTCTGCAAAATCAACTTCTTCGCTTCCACGTCCAAAAATAAAAGGATCTCCGCCTTTTAAGCGCACTACATTCCCATACGTCAAAGCGTTATCAACTATTAATTGATTGATTTGATCCTGCGTGTAAGCGTGATTTCCGATACGTTTTCCAACAAAAATTTTGATGGCCTTTTTTGGTGCATAATCAAGAATTTCTTCATTAGACAATGCATCATACAAAACCACATTTGCTTCAGCCAGAGCTTTTACAGCTTTCAGCGTAAGCAAATCAGGATCGCCGGGACCTGCGCCAACTAAAGTTATTTTGGGTTTTATATTAAGCATTTGCTAATTCTTGTGCTCTGTATTTTTCTATAATTGCAAAGAATGCAATTCCTTCTTCAATATATTGTTTTGCAAACGCTTCACTCGGTTCGTTTTGATTGATTTGATACACCAATTCTCTAAATGTTGTTGGCAATCCGATTTTATTTGTTACAATAAAAACAGTATCAAATAAATCAACAATTCCTGCGTGATTGTTTGTTTTTTCATTTTCTGAAAGCAATAATGCTTTTGCACCATTTACAAATCCTGCATAAGCATGGTAAATAGCATCTGACCATTTTCCTTCGTTGAAAGATTCCTGAGCAAATGTCAATTTATCTTTTGCTTCTAATAATAAGGTAGCCACTAAATCGATTACAACTCCGGCACATTCTCCAACTCCAACAGCTTTTACGTAGTTATCTGCGTTACCCCAGTCTACAAAATCAGCTTCGGTTAAATTGGTAACGTCTGCAAAAGGTTTTAAAATTTCATAGAAATATTTCTCTCCTTTTATATCGTAATAGTTTAGGAATTTTTCTCCGTTTGCATTAGCATCAAAATCATTTAAAATGGTACGCAAAGCGTCTGGTCCTCTTCTACTTGGAATTTTAATTACTTTATCAGCAAAACGTCCTGATCCATTTCCTAATTTTCCTCCGCCTAACAAAACCTGCAAAGCCGGAGCCACTAATTTTCCTGAGTTTATAGACATTCCCTGAAACCCAATTGCCGACATATTATGCTGCCCACAAGCATTCATACAACCCGAGATTTTGATTTCAATTTCCTGATTATTCAAGTATTGCGGATATTCTGCATTCAACACTTTTTCTAATTCCTCCGCAATTCCGGTACTACTTGCAATCCCCAAATTACAAGTATCTGTACCGGGACATGCCGTAATATCTGCCGTAGAATTATAGCCTAAATGAACAAAGTCTAATTTGGCTAATTCCTGATAAAAGAAAGGTAAATTCTCTTCTTTTATGTGACGTATTACAATATTCTGACGCAATGAAAAACGCAATTCATTGGCTCCGTAATTTTTAATTAAATCAGCTAATAATCTGGCTTTATCGGTATAAAAATCTCCCAATAAAACTTTGATTCCGATAGCATAATAACCGTCTTGTTTCTGTTTGATTACATTCGATTTTTTCCAAGTTTCGTATGCTTTTGTATCTTCAATCGTAACTTGTGGAACTGCTAATAATGGTTCCGGAATTGGGCCATCAAAAGCGGTTGTGTCAATTTCATACGTTTCAAAGGCGATTGCTTTTTTCTCTTTTTCAACCAAATCAAGGAAAACATCTCTTCCCATTTCTTTGATTAAGAATTTCATACGCGCTTTCATTCTTTTCGCACGTTCTCCGTAACGGTCAAAAATACGGATGATTCCTTCTGCTGTTGGAATGATTTCGTTTGCCGGAACAAACTCTGAAAGTAATTCTGCATGTGCTGGCTGAGATCCTAAACCTCCACCAAACATGATTTTAAAACCACGAACGCCATTTACAATTTTCGGAATAAATCCTAAATCGTGTAAATAACTCAAAGCTGTATCTTCGTCTGAAGAAGAGAACGAAATTTTGAATTTACGTCCCATTTCCTGACAAATTGGGTTTCTTAATAAGTATTGAAAAAGTCCGTGTGCGTAAGGTGAAACATCAAATGGTTCGTTTACATCTACACCTGCTAGTTCGCTTCCTGTAATATTTCTTACTGTGTTTCCACAAGCTTCACGCAATGTAATATCGTCTTTAGCCAAATTTGCCCAAAGTTCCGGAGTTCTGTCTAAACTTACGTAGTGAATCTGAATATCCTGACGTGTTGTAATATGCAAACGTCCTGTAGAATATTCATCAGAAACTTTAGTAATACGCACTAATTGTTCGCTCGTTACTTTACCGTAAGGCAATTTGATACGAATCATTTGTACGCCTTCCTGACGCTGTCCGTAAATTCCGCGCGCTAAACGCAAACTACGAAAACGCTCATCATCAATTTTTCCTCCACGGAATAAATGAATCTTTTTTTCAAGATCGATAATCTCTTTTTGAACTATCGGATTTTCTATTTCTGTTCTAAAACTTTCCATTTTTTCTTTCGCTTTAGGCTTTAAGCTTTAGGCTATAAGCTTTATTAACTTTCTGTTTTTTTGCTTTAGGCATTAAGCAATAAGCTTTAGGCTCTTGCATACCTTTTATACATCTTTTGCTAAAAGCTTACAGCCTAAAGCTTATTGCTTACAGCAGTGAAACTACCTTATAAATCCTACTCCTGCTGTTGTGTTTGTTGCTGTATCAATTAAGATGAAAGCTCCGTTTGATTTGTTATCGTTGTAGGCATCAAAATATAAAGGTTTGCTTAATTTGATGCTAACTTCTCCAATTTCGTTTATCGCTAATTGCGATGCTTCTTTGGTTCCGGAATAATCTGTTGAGATTGTATTTTTGATACTTTCTACTTTCGCTAAAACCGAGTTTGTATTGTGCTGAACGATATATTTTGTTCCTGCAACCAGTTTTTTACTGTCCATCCAGCAAACTGTTGTTGTGATTTCTTTTTCAATTTTTGGAAGTTCAGATGATTTTACAATCATATCGCCTCTCGTAACATTGATGTCATTTTCTAATTCGATTGTAATTGATGAACCTGCAACGGCTTCGTCAAATGTTTTATCGAAAAAGTGAATTTTTGATACTTTTGATTCGGTTAAAGAAGGAAGAACCGTAACAGCATCTCCAACTTTAATGGAGTTTCCGTATAATTTTCCGGCGTAACCTCTAAAATCATGATATTCTTCTGTTTTTGGACGAATTACGGTTTGAACCGGAAAACGTGCTTTTCCTGTTTCAAAAACATCAGAAGAATGCAATCCTTCTAAATGTTCTAATACAGTCTGACCATCATACCAAGGCATATCTTTTGACTGATCAACCACATTTCCTCCATTGATTGCACTTAACGGAATGTAACTTACGTTTTGTTCCTTGAAAGTACTTTTTTCGTTTAATGCCTGAAAATCGGCTTTGATTTTATTGTACACTTCTTCAGAATAATCCACTAAATCCATTTTATTAATCGCAACAATTACCTCTTTTACTCTCAATAAATTATTGATGAAAAAGTGACGGTACGTTTGCTCAATTACACCTTTTCTGGCATCAATTAAAATAATCGAAACCTGAGAAGTCGAAGCTCCTGTAACCATGTTTCTCGTATATTCCACATGACCCGGAGTATCGGCAATGATGTAACTTTTCTTTGCTGTCGAAAAATAAATATGTGCAACATCAATCGTGATTCCCTGCTCTCTTTCTGCCACCAAACCATCTGTTGCCAAAGAAAAATCAAGATAATCGTATCCTTTTTGTTTACTGCTTTTCTCGATTGCCTCTATTTTGTCAGTTGTCAATGATTTTGTATCGTACAATAATCTTCCGATCAAAGTACTTTTTCCGTCATCTACACTTCCTGCTGTTGCTATTTTTAAAACTTCCATCTTAATATTTGTTTCAGGTTTAAAGTTTCAGGTTTCATGTTCTCTCGAAACTTATAAATCTGTATGTTTTTTTGAATTTTACTTTAGAGATTTTTAATTTTTAATTCCAAATTTTTAATTGAATTAAAAGTACCCTTGTTGTTTTCTCTTTTCCATTGCGGCTTCAGAACGTTTGTCGTCGATTCTGGCACCTCTTTCAGAAATCGTTGATTCTCTGATTTCACCTACAACTTCTTCAATTGTTGCTGCATACGATTCAACTGCAGCGGTACAACTCATATCTCCAACGGTTCTGAAGCGAACAATTCTTTCTTCGATTTGTTCGTCTTCTTCCTGGTATACATAAGGAGAATGCGACCAGATTAAACCGTCTCTCAAAAAAACTTTTCTTTTATGTGAAAAATAGATTGATGGAATTTCGATGTGTTCTTTTTCGATATAACTCCAAACATCTAATTCTGTCCAGTTTGAAATTGGGAAAACACGAACGTTTTGACCATTTTCTATTTTTCCATTCAAAATATCAAATAACTCCGGACGTTGGTTTTTTTCATCCCATTGACCAAAGTCATCACGAACTGAAAAAATACGTTCCTTCGCTCTTGCTTTTTCTTCATCACGACGCGCGCCACCAATACAAGCATCAAACTTAAATTCTTCGATTGCATCTAAAAGTGTTGTCGTCTGCAGGCTGTTTCTACTAGAATATTTTCCGGTTTCTTCTACCACTTTTCCTTCATCAATAGCGTCCTGAACATTACGAACGATCAATTCCAACCCTAATTCTTCTACTAATTTATCTCTGAAAGCAATTGTTTCAGGAAAATTATGTCCCGTATCAACGTGCAAAAGAGGAAAGGGAATCTTTGCCGGAAAAAATGCTTTTTGCGCCAAACGAACTAATGTTATAGAATCTTTTCCTCCAGAAAAAAGTAAAACCGGTTTGTCAAACTGTGAAATTACTTCTCTGAAAATGTATATTGCTTCACTCTCTAAAGCGTTTGTTTTTAATACTGAACTCATTGTTTTTTGTTTGATATTTTTAGTTTCAAGTTTCAGGTTTAAAGTTTTGTGAGTTACTCTAAGACTTTCCACTATTTATTCTATTATTCTTTCTTCAAGGATTAAAATCCGTTACTATATTCTAAATCCATCGGGTTGAAATTCATTACTACATTCTAAATCCATCAGGTTGAAATGCGTTACTACATTCTAAATCCATCGGGTTGAAGTCCGTTTTTACATTCTAAATCCATCGGGTTGAAACCCGACGCTACAATATAAATCGTTCCTCCGGAACTTAAAATCTATATTCTTTACTCTATTTTCTTTACTCTTTACTCTTTCTTAGCACTATGCAAACCACACTCTTTATGGCTTGATTCCCACCACCATCTTCCGGCTCTGATGTCTTCGTCCGGCAAAATTGCTCTCGTACATGGTGCACAACCTATACTTACGAATCCCTGTTTGTGCAATGCATTTTGAGGAACGTTATTTTCTTTCAGATAATCTTCAACTTCCTGTAAAGTCCATTTTAGTAACGGGTTGAATTTTATGATTTCGAAATTTCCATCGTATTCAAATAAATTCAAATCATGCCTGTTCTCTGATTGCTCTGCTCTTAAACCGGTAATCCAAACTGCATTTCCTGCCAAAGCTTTTCGTAACGGAACTACTTTTCGAATAAAACAGCATTCTTTTCTATTCTCTACCGATTCATAAAAACTGTTTGGCCCTTTTTGTTTTAGTAAATTTTCTACTGCTGCTGCTTCCGGAAAATAAACTTCAATTTGTTTTTTATACTTTTTTAATGTTCTGTGAAAAACATCGTATGTTTCCTGAAATAATCTTCCTGTGTCTAAAGTAAAAATGGTAATGTCTGTATTACTTTTTGCAATGTAATCTGTAATTACCTGATCTTCCTGACCAAATGAAGTTGAAAAAATTACTTTTTCCGGATATTGTTCTGCCAAAAAAACTAAGGTTTTTTCAAGAGAAAAATCTTTTGTTATGTCTAATAATACTGCTATATCTTTTGCATTCATGTTATTCTCCTTCCTAAATACGTATTATAATAATTTCGATAATGTTTTTAAACTCAATAATATAATTAAGATTCCAACTGCAACCATCATTGGTTTTCTTTTGATTTTATTGACCAGATAAGCTGCCAATGGCGCTGAAATTACACCTCCTAAAATCAATCCGATAATAACCTGCCAACCGTGAATTCCGCCAAAAAGCATGAAAGTAATTCCACTTGCAAATGAAATTGCAAATTCTGCTGCATTTACTGAACCAATAGTATATCTCGGATTTCTTCCTCTTCCTAATAATGTTGACGTTACAATTGGTCCCCAGCCTCCACCGCCAACCGAATCCATAAAACCTCCAAAAACGGCCAAAACGCTTAATTTCTTAGTTTTCTTTTTTACAATGGTTTTCTTTAGTGCTTTTTTGATAATGATAACAGCCAAAACAATCATGTAAACTGCTATAAATGGTTTTATAATATCTCCGTTAATAACATCTGACAATAAATAAGCTCCTGTTATTGAACCTAAAACTCCCGGAATCAATAAATGTTTTACCAGTTTTTTATTGATGTTCCCAAAACGGTGATGTGAAAGTGCCGATGCTCCTGTTGTAAACATTTCTGATACGTGAACTGCCGTACTGCTAACAACTGGTGGAATTCCGTACGCCAATAAAAAAGAAGTTGAAGTTGCACCGTAACCCATTCCTAAAGTCCCATCTACTAATTGTGCAAAAACACCAATTAAGAAAAAGATCAAAAAGTCATAATCAAAACCTGAAATTAATCCGTCTACAGAAAACTCATTATAATGATTGTATATTAATGTTGTTAATAAACCTACCAATAAAATCACTGGTATAACTACCCATAATTTTTCTTTTATTGATGTATCAGACTTAACGCCAACATTATTTAGTTTCAGCTCCTTTTCCATATTGCTATGTTTTTTCTTATTTTTAAAATCCATTATCCTATCGGCTTAGTAGATTACTTTGCAAAAGTAACACTTTTTTTTAAATTCAAACTTTTTTTTAATAATTTTTATCGATTAAAAAGCAATGTCTGCGAGAGAATTACTTTCAAGTATTTTAAGTGTATTGTCCCGAACCTCAGTCATTAAGCGTCTGGCGGCACAAGTTGACTCGTCATCACAATCATCACATTTTTCATAAAAATTGTGACTTGCGCACGGAAGCAGTGCAATTGGACCTTCAAGAATACGATAAACTTTGGCCATACTGATGTCTTTTGGATCTTTTATCAGGTAATAACCGCCGCCTTTTCCTTTTTTAGCTCCAAGAAAACCGGAGTTTCTAAGCAGTAATAAAATACTTTCTAAAAATTTTATCGAAATATGTTCGCTTCTGGCAATTTCTGCAATTTGTACAGGTTCATTGTTATCGCGTCTGGCTAAATAAGTTAAAGCTTTAATTCCGTATTTTGTTTTCTTTGAAAGCACTATTTATATATTTTAGATTGCAGACTGTTGATTTAGATTTTACTAAAATCAACAATCTACAAATTATTCTACAACAAAAATATGCTTTTTGATCGAGAATAATAAGAGAATATAAAAGTATATTCTACTAATTTAGTATAGTTTAACTAATTTGCTTCCTGAACCCCAATTAAGCTAAATTCATGAAACGTTTTTACCTCTTCCTCTAAAGCTTTTTTATTAACTACATAGGTATCAGATATTGTGTCATGCCATCCTCTTCCATCACTTCCTAAAAAGGAAAATCCATCAAAAGGAATTAATCTACATAAAGTCCTTTTAAAAATAATTCCAAAACCTGGCTTTTCTCCATTTTCATCTACTACAATAGATCCCGTAATAAATTTTCCAACTGATCTTCCAAAAAACCCTTCCATCAAAGTATAATATAATATATACAAAGTAAATATGATGCAATTCCAACCTAAATTACCCAAACTTCTTATCCAAATGCTTAATGATGACATTCCTAATATTCCTATAAAAGTTCCGAGAAGAACACAAAAGAATAAGAAAAACAGAATGAAAGCAACAAGGTCTAAAATATAATTTAAAAAACGACTTCCGTTAGATGCTAATAATTTGTCGTCAAGAATGTAGGTAGAGTTACTCATTTTTTAGTTTGTTAAGTTAATGATTATTAATAATTTCCAATTTCAATTTTAACAAAAATATACTTTTTACTCAAACTACGATAAAAAAGAATAACGATTTTTAACAATAATTAAATTACTGTCAAAAATCGTTATTTATAATAAAATTTTAAACCCCTATCGGAATCTAAAATTTAAAATCATCAATCTAAAATCTTTAATCCAGCGCTTGCTTCAAATCTGCAATTACATCTGCTACGGTTTCTAAACCTACAGAAACACGAACTAAACCTTCTGTAATTCCAACGGCAAGTTTTTCTTCAACAGATAATTTGCTGTGTGTTGTCGACGCCGGATGCGTTACAATCGTTTTTACATCGCCAATATTAGCCGAAAGAGAACATAATTTAATCTTGTCTAAAAATTGTCGCCCTGCTTCAAGACCGCCTTTAATTTCGATCGCAATAATATTACCGCCTAAAAGCATTTGTTTTTTGGCAATTTCATATTTTGGATGTGATTTCAGGAAAGGATATTTCACACTGTTTACATTTGGGTGACTTTCTAAAAATTCAGCTACTTTTAAAGCATTTTCACAATGCTTGTCGACACGAACAGCCAAAGTTTCTAAACTTTTTGACAAAACCCATGCATTAAATGGCGACATCGCAGGTCCTGTATTTCGTGAAAACAAGTATATTTTACGAATTAACTCTGCATCTCCAACGGCAACTCCTCCCAAAACACGACCTTGTCCGTCTATCAATTTTGTTGCAGAATGAACTACGATATGCGCACCATATTTAATTGGCTGCTGAATGTATGGTGTAGCGAAACAGTTGTCAATTATTAAAATCAAATTGTGCTTTTTAGCAATTGCGCCTAATAATTCTAAATCAACTACATCTACACCAGGATTTGTAGGTGTTTCGGCATATAGAATTTTAGTGTTTGGTTTAATGAAACTTTCAATTGTTTCCGGTTTATTGATATCAAAATAAGAAGTCTCAATTTTCCATTTTGGAAAATACGTCATAAATAATGCATGTGTTGATCCAAAAACACTTCCTGCAGAAACAATATGATCTCCTGATTCTAATAATGCGGCAAACGTAGAATATATTGCTGCCATTCCGGTTGCAAAAGCATAACCGGCTTCGGCACCTTCCATTGCACAAACTTTGTCTACAAATTCTGTTGTATTTGGATTGCTGAAACGTGAGTAAATATTGCGGACTTTTTCTTCTGTGAAAGAAGCTCTCATATCCTCAGCATCTTCAAATACAAAACTTGATGATAAATACAAAGGGGTTGAGTGTTCCTGAAATTGTGTTTTTTCTAAATGCGTACGTATGGCAAGGGTTTCAAAGCCAAATTCTTCTATATTCATTGTGTGTTGTTTTTGCTTTTTTGTTTCAAGTTTAAGGTTTCAGGTTTTTTCTGTGAGTTAAAAACCTGAACTTAAATTTTAAACTATAATATTTCGTTGTTCAGAACAACTTTGTATTTTATGGTTGCTGTAGGTTCTACTGTTTTGGCAACAGAGCAATATTTCTCGAAAGAAAGCTGTGCCGCTCTTTGCGCTTTTTCAGGATTAATGTCTCCTTCTAAATAAAAAACCACATCGATTTCTTTAAAAGGTTTTGCCTCACCTACCTGAACGCGTTCACCTTCTACATCAGCGCTAAAAGAAGTGATTTCCTGACGTTGCTTTTTTAATATCGAAATCATATCGATAGCGCTGCAGCCTGCAACTCCCATCAATACTAATTCCATCGGGCTTGCGCCTAAATCGCTTCCGCCAAATTCTGCCCTGCTATCAACGTCAACTATATGTCCGCGTTCATTTTTTACTTTAAAATGAAATGCGTCGTTTACTCTGTTTAAGGTTACTTTCATTGTGTTGTTGTTTTGTTTTTTTTGTTTTTTTTGTTTTTTATTCTCAATCTTGTCATTTCGAGGAACGAGAAATCGCACTAGAAAGTCCGCAAAGAATGTCACCAATCTTTGTCGAGTTACGAGTGTGATTTCTCGTTCCTCGAAATGACAAACCAGACTTATAAATCTAAAATCTTGTTACCCTTTATCCGACAATCTCAAAATATCACCAAAAACTCCTCTCGCCGTTACCGCAGAACCTGCACCAGCTCCCTGGATAACAATTGGTCTGTCTCCGTAAGATTCTGTATATATTTCGAAGAAAGAATCAGATCCTTTTAAACCTCCTAAGGCGGTATCTGAAGGTACTGAAACTAATTTCACTTCCAAAATTCCTTTGTCGTTTTGCAAATCTCCAGACAATTCACCAATGTATCTTAATACGTGATTTGGTTTTTGATCTGCTTTTATTTTCTCGTAAATCGGGTCAAATTCTTTTAATTTGGTTAAGAAGTCTGATACATTTCCGTCACGTAAATGTTCCGGAATTAAATTCTGAATTGAAATTTCTTCAAATTCATTTTGCAAATCTAATTCTCTTGCTAAAATCAATAATTTTCTTCCAACATCATTTCCTCCTAAATCTTCACGCGGGTCCGGTTCTGTATATCCGTTATCTATTGCTTCTTGCAAAATCTGACTGAACGGAACATCTTTTGCAGAAAAATTGTTGAATAAATAACTTAATGTTCCGGAGAAAACCCCTTTTATCTTGGTGATATTTTCTCCTGAAAGATGCAATAATTTTATAGTATCAATTAATGGCAAACCTGCACCAACATTGGTTTCATACAAATAATTCTTTTGATTTTCTGCTAATGATTTTCTTATTTCTTTATAGAAACCATAACTTAACGTATTAGCCACTTTGTTTGATGAGATTAAGTCGAAACTATTTTCAATAAACGGAATATAATTTTCTACAAAAGAGGCGCTTGCCGTATTATCAATTGCAATTAAATTCTCTAAATGATGCTCATTTGCATAAGCAATAATGTCTTTTATAGTATACGCATCTCCTTTAGTCTGAATGTCATTTTTCCAGTTTGAAGTTACGCCATTTTTGTTTAAAAGTAATTTTTTAGAATTGGCAATCGCAAATACGTTTAATTTGATGTCTTTACGTTTCTCAATTGCTGCAGAAGATTCTAGTATTTGGTTAATTAAAGTTCCACCAACTAAACCGTGACCAATAATGGCAATATTGATTTTTTTAGAAACTCCAAAAATCTCCCCGTGAATAACGTTAAGCGCTTTATGCAGTTCTGATTTTTTAACCACCAAACTCACGTTTTTACCAGTTACGGTATTGTTGAATAAGATTGGAACAATTTTATTTTTGATTAAAGCCGTATAAGGTTTATGAAAAGTGCTTAAATCCTGACCAATAATCGAAATCACAGATACATTATCTGTTACAGTAATCTGGTTTACATCTTTCGAATAAAAGTCATTTTCAAACTCTTTTTCTAATTCGACCATTGCAAGTGTTGCTTTGTCTTTAGCTACAACAAGTCCTATTCCTCTTTCTGAAGAACCTTGCGAAATAATACTTACGCTGATATTATGATCGCCCATAACTTTAAAAATTCGGGCATCAACTCCGGATTTTCCAAGCAAACCGCGTCCTTCAAGATTTACAAGCGAAACATTTTCTAAAACAGAAAGCGTTTTAATTCCTTCTTTAGCAGAATCTGAAGTGATTAAAGTTCCGTGGTTTTCATGATTGAAAGTATTTAAAATACGAAGCGGAATGCTTTTTTCTAATAAAGGAATAATCGTTTTGGCATGTAAAATCGTTGCGCCAAAATTCGCTAATTCGTTTGCTTCATTAAACGACAAATATTCGATTTTTTTAGCATCAGCAACTAAATCAGGATTTGCTGTGTAAATTCCGTCTACGTGCGTAAAGTTTTGAAGTTCTTCGGCATCTAAATAATTAGCAATTAACGATGCGGTATAATTACTTCCGTTTCTTCCTAAAGTTGTAGTGTCGTTATTGTTGTTTGAACCGATAAAACCTGTTACGATATTTACCGTGTCACCGTTATGAAGTTTAAAATAATTGATTACGTTTTTCTTAGAAAGCTGTTCTAAAGGCTGAGCATCACCAAATTTAGAATCGGTTTTTAGCAATTCTCTTGTGTCAACAAAATTAGCAGGAATACCTTTTTCGATCAAAATCGAAGTCAATAATTTAGCCGAAATTAATTCTCCTTTAGACAAAATCTGATCTTTGATTTTATTGCTGTAATCTCCAATTAAGCTTACACCTTCAAATAGTTTATCTAAAATATGGAACTCTTCTGATAAATCAACCTTTGGATAATCAGATATCTGATAGGCTTTGAAGCTTTCTAATAGCGGTTTATAATTTCCGTTTTTAGCAGCGATTCTTAAGATATCTTCTAATTCATCTGTCGCATTTCCGCGTGCAGAAACAACTACGGCAATTTTTTCGCCTTGATTTACTTTATCAGAAATGATTGAAACTACTTTGTTTAATCCTTCTCCGTTTGCTAACGATTTACCTCCAAATTTTAATATTTTCATTTTTATTTTTCTATTGTTTCTGCCTTAAAAATATCGGCAAGTAAATGATCTAATTGTTTGTACTCGATTAAAAAAGCGTCATGTCCGTGAACGGAATCTATTTCGCTGTAAAAAACATTGTTTTTAAATTTCTTTAATTCATTATAAGTTTCCAGATTTTCTTTTGGTGTAAAAAATAAATCTGAATTTATCGCAATGATGTGAATCGCTGCATTTGATTTAGATATCAAGCTCTCAAAATCAGCCGTATTTCTTGTAATATCTATGGTTTTAAGCAATTGGTTCATCAATTTATAAGATGACAACTGATATCTTTTTTGCAATTTTTCGCCGTGATGCGCCAGCCAGCTTTCTATATTAAAAATGAGAAGGTCCTGATTTGTGGTACGCTGAAATTTTTCTTTGAATGATTCCGGAGAACGGTAGCACAACATGGCATGAATTCTGGCATCTTCAATTGGTTTTGAAGAGTTGTTCAGGATTTGTTCCTGAAGATAACAATTGGCAATCATCCAGTCGGTCGATTTCCAGTCGGTTGCAATCGGAATTAAGTTTTCTGTGATGTTTGGTTCTAATGCCAAAATTTCCCAGGCAATTCCGCCGCCAACAGAACCTCCAATTATCGCAAATACCTGTTGAATATTTAGGGTTTTTAATCCTTCTATAAAAATCCTGGCAATATCTCTGGTCGTAAAATCCTGGTAATTTTCTATCACAAACGCATCGTTTCCGTTTCCGGGAACGTCGAATGCCAATATGGTATATTTTGTGGTATCGATTGTCTTTTCGTCGCCAATCAGGTCATTCCACCAACCATTTTCTCCTGTAACCTGAGCATTTCCGGTTAAGGCATGATTTACCAAAACAATAGGCGCGGTGTACAATGGCAGGCCAAAGACAGCGAAACTTAATGGTAACGAACGATAAAGTGCACCACTTTCTGTGATGAATTCCTGAATTATTATGGGATTTGGTATATTTTCCAATTTCAAATCTTTTTATTATTGATTTGTATACGGAAATATTAGAAAGAAAGTCTAGAGTGAAATACTAGAAAAATTCTTGTTGTTATCTTTCCACGTTTGGGCGTGGTAGAATGCAGCACCTTCTTCGCGTTAACGAAGGGTTGCTAAGGATTCATCGGGTCTAATCCCTCGTCCTTTCTTTATAACATTTTCAATACGTTTTTGAACTTAAAGGTGCAAATTAACTACTAATTTCTTAAACAAACAAATTTTATCGAAACTGATTACTCATTTTCTTAAATATAATTTAAACGAAAACTATTGTACGCAAAAAATTACCGAACAATCTGCCCAGTAAAATTAAGCCGGTTTTACCCTATTTTATGATACTTTTTGATTTAGATAAAAAGTGTTTCATTCTCTTTCGAATACATCAAAAACAATAATGAATTTGGTGTTTTTTTCTCTGCTTTATCTTTTTCAGTGATTCCAAAACTTGGATGAATCAATTCGTTTGCTGGTGGCGGATTGTTTCTTCTTGTCCTGATGCTTTTCAATTTAGAAAATGTTCTCGTTAAGTAGTTTGTTGCACTCATAATATATGTTTTAGTTCGTTGTGTTTTTATATTTAAAATTTGTTTATGTTTTGTTAACCCGGCCACATGCAATAAAAAAACCCTTTTGGACAGGATACCAAAAGGGTTTAAGTTTTTTAAACTTATATATACTTTTAGTATCAGCAGACGCGCACGCAAATAAATGCGACAGAGAACATCTTGTCCATCTGTAGGGATTTATTCATCTGTGATTTATTTTTTATATTTAATTCTTGCATTTTCATAAAATTAAAAAAGCCTCCTAAAAAATTATCGGGAGGCTTTGCTATATATAATTATTGTATTCTTACAATTTAAGCATTAAGCATCCCAACGGTTTTAACCGAAATGGCATAAAACATTTTATAGACCTTTAAGTTCATTGATTTAATAGCTTTTGGGTTTAACAAATATCGAAATATTATTTTAATTATGCAAACAAAAACAAATAAATTAATACGAAAATCCGACAAAAAAACAGTTTTTAACGATATAAAACATCTTACAAAACTTTTGTTTCAAAAAAACAAAGTGAAAACTTACAAATGATCCATTTAAGCTTTAAAACGATCTCCACAAATCAGTTTATCAAAGAACATTACTAAAAATTTAATCCGGTTTTAACAATTCTAAATCCAGACTGTCTCTTTATGCTTAATTTTTTCTGCTATTTTGAGAATATCCGTGATGATTCCTCTTGAAATTGCCTGTTTGCATGCCGAACCACTCTGAATAACGATTGGAACATCGGCATACGATTGGGTATAAATTTCAAAAATGGTGTCAGAACCTTTTAGCTGTCCGATAGCTGAAGTTACCGGTTCTGAAACCAATTTCACTTCTAATGTATTTTTTGCGATATCAAATTCTCCTATATAACGTAGCACATGATTATCTGCCTGGGTGATTTTGGCAATCTTATAAGATCTGTCAACAGCTTCTTTATTAAGGATACCATTTTTCTCCAAATGTTCTTCGTTGATAAGCGAATTGATTTTTATGTCTGAAAGCTCAAAATCCTTTCCAATTTCTCTGGTCAGAATGAGTAGTTTTTTTGCCGTATCATTTCCTGAGAGATCTTCTTTAAAAGTAGAACGCATCAATCCTAATAAACTTGCATCTTTTAAAACAGAGGAAAAAGTAGCTTCTTCATTAGAAAATCTGTTAAAAACATAACTCAGGTTATCTGAAAAAACGCCTCGTATTTTAGTGATTTTTTCTCCGGAATAATATAAATCCCTTAATGTCTGCAAAACGGGAAATCCTGTATCTACCGAAGTCTCATACAGAAACTCTTTGTCGTACTTTTTAAGGTTTGCCCGTATCTCTTTATAAAGATCGATTGGCAACGTATTGGCTTTTTTATTGACCGCTACAATATTAAATCCGTTTTGAATCAGCGTATTATAATGTCCTATCAATTCATCGCTCGCTGTAGCATCAACGGCAATGAGATTTTCAAATTCATTTTCTTTCGCAAATTCAACAATATCTTCTACTTTAAACGGGACTGCTAATTGCACGAAATTCGTTTCCCAGGCATATCCAACGCCTTCTTTCTCGAAAAAAGCAACTGTAGAATTGGTGATTATCGGAAAATGAAAATCGATGTTTCTGCTTTCAAGAAAAAATTCCTGACTTTCGATAATCTGATTGATTAAAGTGCTTCCGATATTTCCAATTCCAAAAAGGATAATGTTTATTTTAAGCTTTGACATAATTTTTGATTTATTGGGGTTAATTTGAACTATATAAGTGATATAAATTCATTTTAGTAAGACACCACAATTGTTGCGTCAGAATCATAACGTTGATATAAAATGGACTTATATCACTTATATGGTTTAAAATTATAGAGTTGCTTTTCATAAAAAATCACCTCTAGCAAAACTCACATTGCTAAAGGCAATTTTTCAAACAAAAAACAAAAAAACCTAATTTTTATTGACACTGTATTGTGATTGCGTAACGCTCGCAAATACAGTTCTCAAGTCAGCGATCAAATCTTCGATGTCTTCGATTCCAACAGAAAGTCGTACCAAATCTTTAGAAACTCCTGTTTCCAGTTGTTCTTGATCGTTTAATTGCTGATGTGTGGTGCTGGCCGGATGAATAATCAATGATTTTGTATCACCAATATTGGCTAAAAGTGAGAATAATTTCGTTTCATCAACTACTTTTTTCGCTGCTTCGAAACCACCTTTTAATCCAAAAGTGATCACGCCGCTTTGCCCTTCCGGAAGATATTCTTTGGATAAATCATAATATTTATTTGATTTTAAGCCGGGATAATTTACCCAAACAACCTCATCTTGTTGCTCTAACCATTCGGCTAAAGCCAACGCATTTTCGCTGTGTTTTTTAATTCTAATTGGCAATGTTTCTAATCCCTGAATAATTTGAAAGGCATTAAACGGACTCAAAGCTGAACCAAAATCACGTAATCCTTCGATTCTTGCTTTTGCTATAAAAGCGGCATCTCCTAAAGCTTCGTGATACACTAAACCATGATATCCGGCAGAAGGCTCTGTAAATTCAGGGAATTTTCCGTTAGACCAGTCAAAAGTTCCGGCATCGATAATAACGCCTCCTAATGAAGTTCCGTTTCCTGAAATATATTTGGTTAAAGAATGAATGACAATGTTTGCTCCGTATTCAATCGGTTTTAATAAATAAGGAGTCGCAACCGTATTGTCTACAATAAAAGGTACTTTAAAGTTTTTGGCTTCCGCCGAAATCGCTTTCAGATCTAATACATCTAATTTTGGATTTCCTAAAGACTCTGCAAAAAAGGCTCTTGTATTTTCTTTCGCTGCTTTTGTAAAGTTTTCTGGTTTTGCAGGATCTACAAAAGTTGTCGTAATGCCTAAACGAGGTAAAGTCACTTTTAATAAGTTATAAGTCCCTCCGTATAAACTGTTTGAAGCTACAATATGATCGCCCGCTTTTAGCAAAGTTAAAAAAGTAGTCGCAATTGCAGATGCTCCGGATGCTGTTACAACGGCAGCAATTCCGCCCTCAAGCGCTGCAAGTCGTTGTTCTAAAACATCATTTGTTGGGTTATTAAGTCGGGTGTAGATGTATCCGGCTTCGGCTAAACCAAATAAATTGGCGGCATGATCTGAGTTATTAAAAACATACGATGATGTCTGATAAATTGGCACTGCTCTTGTTCCACCGTTTTTAGTTACGTCGTGCCCTGCGTGTAATGCGTTTGTTGCGAATTTTTGTGTGCTCATGATAGTTAGTTTTTTAGGTATTGTTAATACTATTATATATTGTAATTGTAATTGCTTTTTTAAATTTAAATTTGATATTGTCTAAAGTCTAAACATAAAGATCTTCTTCTTCCAGACTGTATATTTGAGCCAATAAAGATTTTTGACCTATATATTGTTCCGGATTATACTTCATCGTTTCACTTGTTGACTCTTCAGATTTAATATTGTTTTTTTGAGAATCGGTTCTCAATAAGTACTGAAATGCGATTGTATTTATATCTAATGTATTCATGGTTTAAAATTTAAAATGTTGAAATAAAAAAACCCTTCCGGATGGCTACCAAAAGGGTTTTATAGTTGTTAACTCTATAACAAAGATTCTACTCTTTCACTTTTGGCAATAGCAAATTTGGGATGCACATTTGCATCATACAACACACCATCATTTTATTTGCTACTGTTTTCATTTTTTTATTATTTATATTTTTAAACTCGACTAATTCGATATAGTAAATGTAATACGTATTTTTGAATCTACCAAATCAAAAAATGATATTTAACATTAAAAGCTTTCTAAGCCTTGTAAACACTGCTGTTTTTTATTTTATTTTTTTACCTAAACCAAATACTATTTTCTTTTTGATTAGTTGATATGGTCAAAAATTACAGTTTATTGATTTTTGGGCAAAAAAAAACCTCTGCGGTTAGCAGAGGTTTCTATATAGGTTTGAAATAAACTACAATAGTGTCTCTGCGGAAGATTCCGGCATCATACAAGACATACTGCAAACTGTTAATTTCATTTTTTCTTTTATTTTGATGAAGCAAATTTGCAAACTATTTTTTAATCGGCCAAACAAAAACAGAAATAATTTCTATTACCCTATCAAAATAGTATGTAATGTTAAATTTCTTATCTTAAAAATAAAAAAAGTAAAAGTTTAATTTGCAAATCAAAATGGTTTTATACCTTTGCACGCGAATACAGAGGAAAAATTTGAACTGATTGCAACCTCTTCATAATGAAACGGTTCGTTATGAATACTGAAAAATTAACTTCAGTAGTAAAAAATGCTAAAGCAGAAACTCTCCTTTAGCCTTTTTCAGCAATTATTTTCCTCGCTTAATTTTAATTTAATAAATTATTATGGCTTATTTATTTACGTCAGAATCTGTTAGTGAAGGGCATCCAGACAAAGTTGCAGATCAAATTTCGGATGCATTAATTGATAACTTCTTGGCATTTGATGCTGACTCAAAAGTAGCATGCGAAACTTTAGTTACAACTGGTCAGGTTATTTTGGCTGGTGAAGTAAAATCGAATACCTATCTTGATGTTCAACAAATTGCTCGTGAGGTAATCCGTAAAATTGGATATACTAAAAGTGAATATATGTTTGAAGCGAATTCTTGTGGAATTCTTTCGGCTATTCATGAACAATCTGCTGATATTAATCAAGGTGTTGACAGAGCTAAGCCAGAAGAGCAAGGTGCAGGAGACCAGGGAATGATGTTTGGTTACGCAACTAACGAAACAGAAAACTATATGCCTCTGGCACTTGATTTATCTCATAAATTATTGCAGGAGTTGGCTATTTTAAGACGTGAAAACAAAGAGATTACTTATTTACGCCCTGATGCTAAATCTCAGGTAACTTTAGAATATAGCGATGATAACAAACCAACTCGTATCGATGCGATTGTTATCTCGACTCAACATGATGATTTTGATGAAGAAGCTACTATGTTGGCAAAAATCAAAAAAGATATTGTTGAAATTTTGATTCCAAGAATCATTGCAAAAAATCCGGCTCACGCGCATTTATTTAATGATAAAATCAACTACCATATTAACCCAACAGGAAAATTCGTTATTGGAGGACCTCACGGAGATACTGGTTTAACAGGAAGAAAAATTATTGTTGATACTTACGGTGGAAAAGGAGCTCACGGTGGTGGTGCTTTCTCTGGAAAAGATCCGAGTAAAGTAGACAGAAGTGCTGCGTATGCTACACGTCATATCGCTAAAAACCTAGTTGCTGCAGGTGTTGCTGACGAAATCCTGGTTCAGGTTTCTTATGCAATTGGTGTTGCTCAGCCAATGGGAATCTTTATTGAAACTTACGGAACTTCTAAAGTAAATTTAACTAACGGTGAAATTGCTAAAAAAGTAGAAGAGTTATTCGATATGCGTCCTTACTTTATCGAGCAACGTTTAAAATTAAGAAACCCTATTTACAGTGAAACTGCTGCTTACGGACACATGGGACGTACGCCAGAAGTTGTAACAAAAACTTTCCACGCTCCGGGCGGACACGAAAAAACGGTTACTGTAGAATTATTTACTTGGGAAAAACTTGATTTTGTAGACAAAGTAAAAGCTGCATTTAACTTATAATTATTGATTCATACGATTATTAATTCTTAGATCTCAGGATCAATTTCTTTTTAATCTTACTTAATATTACCCCGAATTCTATTGTTTTAGAGTTCGGGGTTTTTATTTGGTTATTATGTTGTATTTGTCTTTCTTAGTACAAAATAACCAACCAAAAACATGAGTAAACTTCCATCGTTACAAAACGTCCTGAATGCCATAAAAAACACCATTCTGAGATTTCCCTTAGAAATAATTACCGCTATTTTAGGAACCTTTTTTGCCATTCTTGTCAATGAAGTAAAGTATAACAATCCTAATATAGAACTATATCAAAAGGCATTGATGAGTTGTTCTTTATGCGTGGTTTTATTTCTTTCTATTAGTTTATTTTTTCTAAGCTCTAACAAAAAGAATATTATACGTTTTATAACAAGTTTAATACTTGGTTCACTAATCATAGCTTTTGTTTTTAGCTTTAAAAAAAGAATTACCTATACCGAATTTCAGCAGTTTTTTGTGCTCAACATTGCTTTGCATCTTTTGGTTTCGTTTGCAGGTTTTTTACCTAAAAAATACAATCAGGATGAATTTTGGGAATTCAACAAACAGCTTTTTCTCAGAATCTTAACTTCTGGCCTATATAGTGTTGTCCTTTATTGCGGATTAGCTTTGGCAATTTTAGCTGTCGAAAAATTATTCAATTTTGATTTTTACTACAACATTTACATGTATATCTTTTTTACGATTGCAGGAATTTTTAATACGCTTTTCTTTTTAAGCGGCGTTCCTGAAATTGATACTGAAGAAATTCCACTTGAATTAAATTACCCAAAAGGGCTCAAAAACTTCACACAATATGTTTTATTACCTTTAATAAGCCTTTATTTGGTTATTTTGATTTGTTATGAAGCCAAGATCCTGATCACACTTTCGTTGCCTGTGGGTTGGGTTTCTTATCTTGTTTTGGCATTTGCTATTACCGGAATCCTTTCTTTTTTATTGGTTCACCCCATTGCAAACGAAAACGGAAATTTGTGGATGCGAACTTTCAATCGCTGGTTTTACTTTTTATTAATTCCGTTATTGGTTTTATTATTTTGGGCGATTTTATACCGAATAAATCTTTACGGATTTACACACGAACGTTATTATGTTTTGTTATTATCGATTTGGCTGGCGGTTGTTGTGGCTTATTTTTTAATTCAGAAACATCCAAAAATAAAGTTCATTCCTATAAGTATGTGCCTTGCGGGATTGTTCTCTATCGTAGGTCCGCAAAGCGCTGATGCTGTTTCAAAATACAGTCAGTTATCGAGATTTGAAAGTTATCTGCAAAAAGTTGATGGCAAAAAATTAACGTTTGAACAGGAGCAGGAATTAAGCAGTATTGTTTATTTTTTAGATAGAAATTATGGTTTTGAAGTTATGCTTCCGTACGCGCATAAAAAATTAGATGCACTTTATAAAAAAAATAAAGATCCGGGCACCAGTCTTATTATGGAAAGTTTAGGTTATGAATATCGATCTGAATACGCACGAAAAGATGATGTAAACGAATCTTTTAATTATTATCTTTATCAAGAGAATGACGATGTAATAACTAATATTCATGGCTATGATTTCATATTCATTTTATCTGATAATTACGATTTTGACTCAACTGTAAATATAGATAACACAGCTTATTCTATTAAATCAAAAGTTACAGATTATGGACAGGATTTAATAATTAATCAAGATGTAGTTCCTCTTAAAATAAATGATTTCATCAATACAAATTCTGATTTTAACAGTAATTTCGATCATAATAGAAAAATTGAACAAAAAATAGAGAATTCAAAATACACTATTTTAATGACTTATATAAGTGCCACTCGTTCAATCGAAAACAAGAAAAAAATTATTGAAAATTATAAGATAAAAATAATGGTAGGCATTAAAAAATAAAAAAAAGAACCCGACAAAATCTTAAATCTTGTCGGGTTCTTTTTTTATGAATTTTAATTTCTAATACGTTCCGTTTTGCATTTTGCTTAACGTTTCTCTGATTTCCATAGCTGTTTGTTCTTCAACTTCGGCAGTTAAAAATTTTATTGCTAATTCCTGAGTTGCGATGGCTTTCTCTTTTTGCCCGTCTTTGTAATACAACTGCGCCAATGTATCTAAATAATACGGATTGTTTTTAGTTACTATTAAACTGTATTCAGACCAGGTTATAGCATCTTTTATAAAACTACTGTTTGCAGGTTTTAAAACTGTTGCCCACGCAGCGTTATTGGCAAGATTAGAATGGTTATCTTTAAAAGAATTCCATCCATTATAAGAATAATCAGAATCAAGCTCTAAAGTGGTAAACATTTGATCTAATCGCTCAATAGCATTCCCTTTTTCGGTTGACAAGTAAGTATTAAAATACGTTTTAAATTCTTTTAAGAAAGCAACGTCATCAACACTATTTTGGCTGTCTGCATTCAAATAATCGAAGTAATTTTTATAACAATCAAAATTTCCTTTACCGCCTGCAATCAACTTTTTGTAGATCGCAATTATTTTATTCTGATTTGCATTTCCTGCAACACCTTCCTGCGTTACATAAATATTTTGTTGTAAAGCCGATGAAATTTCAAAGCTTAAACTTCCTTTAAGCAACGTTAAAGCATTTCCGCTTTCGTCTTCTACATTCATTTTTTCGATAGCATCGTAATGCTTTATCAAATAATCAATTGATAAGAAATCAGTATCATTAAAAACGCGCTCTTCATTAAAAAACTGCTTCGTAAAACCTACGTTTTTTATTTCTCTTAAAATCGCTTCTACTAACTCTCTATTGGGTTTTGTATCTTTTTGATGTGCTTCAATTAATTTTTTCCAGGTTTGAGCCACTTCTTTTTTATCCAAAGCAACTTTTGCAACTTTAAAATCTGCCGGATTTACTTCTGGCGTAACGGCATCAGTTGTTTCATAATCATATGGTATATCAAGCATCGAAGCTTTATGAAAAGCAGAAACAATATCAGCGTCTGTTGCTTTTTTATTCTTCGCTATTTTTGCAAAAGCATAAAAAGCATCTGCTCTTTGCAGCTTTTTGGCAAACTCATCATAATAACTTAATTCTGATTTTTTATCTAATAAATTCGATTTTGCGGTTGCCAAAACATCACCATCTCCGTTTAATATTAATAAAGCCTGGGCATCTGAAATTTTATTGGTTTTAAGCCATTTTTTATCATCGGCTGTAGCCAGATAATAATTAAAAACATCATATTGAGGATTGTAAGCATCATACATATAATAGCCAACCTGCGTTTCAAGATCTTTTAGTGCTACATCAAAATCAGCTTTTGCAGCAGGATTTTTACTATCGGAGTAAACTATTAAAAATTTACTTTTAGTTGTTTTAGTGGCAGCAATAGCTGTTTTTAAATTATTTTCTACTTTAAATTTAAAATCATATTGAGGAGCAGCCATAGCAGTAGCTGTATCAACAACTACATCTGAGCCAAAGTCTTCGTTAATTAATGCGTCTTTTCCCGGAAATGTCCAGTTTAAAACGCTTTTGTTTTCAATTGGTTTAACTGTTGGCACAACAGCAGGCGGAGTATCTTTTGCATTTAAAAACACTAAAGGATTTTTTCCTCCGTGCTCAGAAATTTTTAACTCGTTTGTGTTTTTATCAAGAAAACCGGTCAGGTTTAGATCTCCTAAGGCATCAAGTTCATATTTGATTGTAATCTCTGAAACATCTTTTGGCAAAGCATATTTAGAAATTTTACTTTCGTTTTCATATCCTTCGTATACGACATACAAATAATCCGCACGTTCAATTTCGAAATCTACATCAATATTTACCCATTCAGGATCTACTTTAGTTTTAATATCGGTAAGTTTTTGGTATTGAACCGGCTCAGAACCATTTTGAGTTCCGATATAGAAAGAATAGATTGAAGGTTCTAAAAATTTAATTTTAATTTTTTGAGCTTTCTTATCGTTTTTAAAACTAAGATTAAATGAATTTTCGGTTTTTTCAGATTGAATGAATAATAATGAATCGCCCTTGATTTTATATTCACCAGAATAAAAAACCAATTCGTATTTGTTATTTTCTAATAAGTTTAACTTGATTTTCTGACCTTTGTTGGCAGAAATATAAGTTCCTTTTTCTATTGTTTTTGTTTGAGAGAAAGAAGCAAATATCACACAAAAAAACAATAAGAAACTCCATATATAATTGCGCATAATATAAATTTTGGCTTGTTAATATTAAACGTAAAGATATTCGATTATTATCGAACTCAAGTCCCTTAAAATCCAAAATAGATACTTAATATATACTATAAATTATATTTCATCGAAAAGATAATGTAACGCGGCTGCACGGTATATTGAGAAACTCTTGTAGAAAACTGCGAAAAACTGTCATCATTAAGATATTTGGTATTTAACAGGTTTGTAGCAGATACTTTGTACTCCCATTTACTGTCTTTTTTTTGATAAATTAAACTTGCACTTAAAAAATCGTATTCGTTATTAACCGTTTTGCTTGTGTTGTAATAATGGTAAAATTCATATTCTGATACAAACGAAAAACTATTCAAAAAGTAATAATCTATTCTTGCAAAAGGTTTGTCTGTATAATAAGTTGAACCGCTATATTTGTTAATTAAAGCATTATAACCCAATTCCAGATTAGGCATGTTTTTATAGTTAGTCGATACTTTTACGGTATAACTTTGCGTAAAACTTTCGGTTGTTGCTAATTCATTATTTTGAATATTATTGAATTTCGACCAATTGAAAGTCGCGTTTACAGAGGCTTTATAATTCTTTAAAAAAGAACGCCCGTAATTTCCCATTCCCGAAAAGGTTTCATCGGCCAGATTAGAATTATAAGGGTTTGATTCCTGATTAATTCCGGTAAACTTGGCTATGGTTTTAATCGCATCCACTTTTTTCGTGTAAACCGCATTCGCAAAAATATTTTCAAAATTGAACATATTATATTTGAAATAACGTAAGGTGTGCACTTGCGAAGTTGCATTTTCTAAGAAACGATTTCCTCTAAACAAACTACTATAATCTGACAAAACATAGCCGGAAGCCAATTGATTAACATCTGTAAAATCATTTGATAGCGCAAAATTATACGTCAGCGTTTCTGCTTTTTTGATTTGATATAAAGCAAAAAAATCAGGCAATACTTTCGTGAAATTCTGCGAATAATCTGTTCCTGATTGTGCATTTGTCATCGTGTACGAATGCACGCTAAAACCAGGCGTTAAAGTAAATTTGCCTGTTAGTATTTTATAATGAAAGCCGAGAAATACATCATTAAAATTATATTTTACCTGATTGTTATTTTCAGTATCGTTTAAATCATTTTTATCTCCATTATCTAACATTTGAAAAATATGAGAATTAAAATCCTGATGTGAATACGTGTTCCCTAACGTAATATTGAAATTACTTTTTGGCGTTACCATATAGTAATAATCTAATTTGGCATCTACTTTATTGGTTTTTACAAATCGATCCTGATTTAGATCATTTCTTTGTTGCCCGGAAGTATAACCTGATAAAATAAAGGGCTGAGTTCGCAAGTTGGCATTATAAAACGGATTTTCATCCTGATATAAATGCTGCATTTCAAAAGCAAAAATATTTTTATCGCTTTGTGTATAATACAAACTCAGATTTTGATTTATTGATGTTGGATTTTGCTTTTTGGTAGTCAAAATACTTTCTGTGTCTGAAATATTGCTAACCACAGATTCGCGTAACAAATCTGTATCTTCATTTTGTTTGGATAATTTCGTTAAGATGTCATAATCAAACTGAAGTTTTGTATTTGGTTTATAACTTGAACTCAATTTAAACAATCCTAAATTATTTTTCTGATGCGTTAATTCATCTCGTTTTTGCTGATCTCCAGAATCCAGAATGGTCGTTTGCGATTTGGTTTCAAGATCTGTTTTTGATGAAGAAAGAATTCCGAAACCGCTAATGTTCCAGTTTTTTGTTGGCGAATAAGCGAAGTTTGTGGCCCCGAATTTTGTTTCGATTTCTTTGGCGCGGTTGTTTCTCAAAATCGAAATTCCCAAATCGTTTGATGAAACATTAAAATTGCTTCCGCCCTTTTTCATCATGTTTTTAAAACCTCCGGTAAACTTAAAATAATCCTGCGCCGTAAGCGGCAATTCGCCAATATTATTAAAATTAGTTATGACGTTAACGCTGTATTTGGGACTGTAATAAAACAACTTCGGATTAATAATATAACGGCTGTCGAGTTCAGCAACGCCAATTCCTGCGGTCATGTCGCCAAACCAAAAGTTCTTTTTGCCCTCTTTCAGTTTAATATTCATAGCCACATTATCCTGATCATTTTCAAGGCCTTTTAATGCACTGACTTCATTATAATTTCTAAGTACCTGAATTTTATCAATAGCATCAGCCGGAATATTTTTAACGCCCAATTTGGTGTCGCCATCAAAAAAGTCTTTTCCTTCAACCATCAATTTGCTGACTTTTTTTCCTTCAACTTCAATTTCTCCATCGGCATTTACCTCAACGCCGGGTAGTTTTTTCAGGACGTCTTCGAGTTTTTTTTCTGTTCCGGATTTAAAAGAATCTGCATTATACACAATCGTATCGCCACTTATCGAAACCGGCATTTCGCGAACAATTTCTACTCCTTTGAGTTCAATTCCGGCATCATCCATAACAATATTCTGAATGATGTTTGCATTTTGAGTCGAAACTGAAATTTCTTTCGATTTCATTCCCAGATAACTCACTTTAATTGTATATGCGGTATTAGGTTTCAGCGTCAACTGAAATCTTCCTTTATCATTGGTAATTCCGTAAGAATCCATTGCTTTTGTAGCGTTATTTACAGCCATAATATTGGCCATTTCTAACGGATTTTTTTGTTCGTCCTGAATAAAACCATCAAAACGTACACTTTGAGAAAAGGAAACATAAGTCAATAAAAAGGCTACGAAACAAAGTATTTTGTTCATTTTAAGAATTTTGAAATTTGGACGCGGAGATAGAAAATTGGAATTTGAAATTTGAAAAATTTAGAATTTATAAATTTTATCTTCCCATCATTGGTGGTGGTCCTCCGGCGCGGCCGCGATTCATTTCTCTAAATTCTTCCATTTTTTTAATTACCGTTTCGTCATAATCTTTTTGAGAAATGGTTTTTCCTTTTTTAGACGGTTTTATTTCGACTTTATCTTTTGCATTCAAAACAATTTTCGAACATAAAATAGTTGTTCTTCCGTCGTTTACTTCTAAAATTAAGCCCGGTAATCCCCAATAATTCTCTGGCCCTTGATTTACAGGGATTTCAGGTGTATACCAAGCAATTATGGCAACTTCTTTTGGCATTTCAAAATTATCCTCAAAGTTGGTTTTTGTATCTCCTGAAGTTTTTTTGGTTTCATCCTTTTTTTCTTCAGGTTTTTTGTCGTCGTTATTTTTAGGCCTGAAATTTCTAAAATCGGTTTTACTAGCTGGTTTTAGAGCCGTTGCCTTATAACAAGTGTAGCCGCCAATTTGTTTGGTTTCCTGTTCCAGTTTCCAGTTTAATTTTGGAAGGGAATCTACCACCAGAAATTCTTTTCCCATAAATTCTTTATCGACTGTATATGATTTACTTTTTACATCTTTATAAAAAGTTCCGCCGCCGCCCATAAAAGAGTTCATCATGATACGCATTCCGCCGCCTTGTTGTCCGGGAGTTTCTAATTTTTCTTCTTCTTTATAAATAGAAGCCGATTTATCAAAATTCAGAATAAAGGTTTTTTCCAGCATTTGTTTCATGCGTTCTTCCATGTTTTTCTGCATTTCCGGCGTAATGTCTCGGTTTGATCGCATTCCTTCCAATTTTGGCGCTTGCGTTTTTGTCTCGTAAACGGCCATTCCCTGAAAATCTTTTTGTGCTTGTGCCTGAGTAAAAGCAAGCATTAAAAGCAAATAATATGATAGTTTTTTCATTAGATAGTTTTTAAAATGATGTAAGTCTGGTAAACTTATATTCAAATGTATTATTAATTTTAAAATCCTGAAAGTTAAATATATCAATACCGATAAGCTATAGACAAAATTGCTAATAAATTAGACTACTGTTATATACAGATGCTTAAAAGGCAAAATCAATCTAAATATACGATTTGAGTCGTTGCTAATTTAGTTTTTTGTAATTTGGCTCATCAGAAAACCTGGTATTATGAACAAAACAGTGCGCAAAATTTTCTTCTTACTTTTTATCACCTGTTCTGCTTCAGTTATTTTTTCACAAAAGCAAAAAATAAGCGCCACTTCTCTTTCTCATAGTATACTTGATGTTGATGAATTTTTAGGTTATGATTCTTTTGGATATTCATATCAAATTAAAAATAATGTCTTTAGTAAAACCAAAGAAACCGAGGTTTTTGAATACAAAAGTATTTCTCTGGGAAACATTACAAAAGTCGATCTTCAAAATCCGCTTAAAATCGTATTGTACTATGACGACTTTAATACCGTTTTGTTACTCGATAATCAGTTAAATAAAATTACGGAGATTAATTTTTCTCAAAATGCAATTCCAATTGTAGTAAATGCGATCGGAATGTCGACGCAAAACCAGTTATGGGTTTATAATGCTCTGAACCAGCAAATAGGACTTTTTGATTATTTAAAAAATGAATATAAAACGGTTTCTACGCCATTGACAGAAACAATTAAATATTACCAAACCGATTTTAATACTTTTTATTGGATTGATAAAAAGAATAATTGGTTCTCTTGTAATATTTTTGGAAAAACAACTTCGTTAGGAAAAGTAGCTGATTTTGATACAATAGAAATTATTAACCCGCATCAATACATTTTTAGCAAGGATAATTTGTTGTATTTTAAAGACATTACTGACACAAATTCAAGTACAATTTCCAAAATTGAAATTTTACAAAAAACCTTTGACAAATTCTGTTACAAAGACCAAATTTTATCTATTTTTACAACCAAAGAAATCACAAATTATAAAATCGTAACACCGTAATGCACATAGCAATAGCAGGAAATATAGGCGCAGGAAAAACTACTTTGACTAAATTACTAGCCAAACATTTTAAATGGGAGCCTCATTATGAAGATGTAGTAGATAATCCGTATTTAGATGATTTCTACCACCAAATGGAACGTTGGTCATTTAACTTACAGATTTATTTCCTGAACAGTCGTTTTCGTCAGGTTTTGCAAATTCGTGAAAGCGGAAAAAAAATTATTCAGGATAGAACTATCTATGAAGATGCTTATATTTTTGCTCCCAATTTGTATTCTATGGGATTAATGACGAGCCGTGATTTCGAAAATTATACTTCTCTTTTTGAATTGATGGAATCTTTAGTTAAAGCTCCGGATTTATTGATTTATTTAAGAAGTTCTATTCCGAATTTAGTGGGACAAATTCACAAACGCGGACGCGATTACGAAAATTCAATTTCTATCGATTATTTAAGCCGTTTGAACGAAAGATACGAAGCATGGGTACAGACTTACAGTAAAGGAAAATTATTGATTATTGATGTTGATAATATTAATTTTGTTGATAATCCGGAAGATTTAGGAAACATTATTAATAGAATTGATGCTGAATTGAATGGGTTGTTTTAGAAACACTAATTCCACATATTACACGAAATAAAAAAATGCCTCTAAAATATTAGAGGCATTTTTTGTTTTATTCTTTTTGGGGTTTCCTAACAGGTTTTTAAAACCTGTTAGGATAAGATATAGAATAGTTAAATTACTTCGCAGCTTCAATTTTTGCTTTTACTTCTGCTTCGGTTCCTTCATAAACTTCAGTCGTTGTTTTTCCGTTTTCAGTTTTGGTTACAGTTCCTACGGTTACACCATTTGTTGTTGCTAAATTAACTTCAAGACGGTTTTTTTCGTATTTACGAGTATCAAAACAACTCGTTTTTTGGTTTGCGTATTTTCCTTTTCCATCATAATACGCTAAGCATTTTGCAGTTTCTTCAGCCGTGCAACCTTTTTCTTTGCACATTTTAACGCATTCTTCTTTTGTCATTGTCGACAAATCGCCACATTTAGAATTTAGGCCGGCGTGCATTTCTGTTTTAGCACAACACGAACCTTTTTGAGAAATTAGTTCAGACGAATGACCTTCTCCTAAAATTGGTGCAATTACCAATCCAATCAAACAAGTTAGTTTTATTAAAATATTCATTGATGGTCCTGAAGTATCTTTAAACGGATCTCCAACAGTATCTCCGGTTACGGCTGCCTTGTGCGCATCAGAACCTTTATAAGTCATTTCACCGTTGATTAAAACTCCGGCTTCAAAAGATTTTTTGGCATTATCCCAAGCCCCTCCGGCATTGTTTTGAAAAACGGCCCAAAGCACTCCGGAAACTGTAACTCCAGCCATATATCCTCCTAACATTTCAGCAATTAACTGATTGTTATGTCCGTAAACTAGTTTTCCTAATAGTACAATCGCAATCGGGAAACCAATGGTTAAAATTCCCGGCAACATCATTTCGCGCAATGCGGCTTTTGTAGAAATCTCTACACATTTTCCGTATTCCGGTTTTCCGGTTCCTTCCATAATTCCCGGAATTTCTTTAAACTGACGACGAACTTCGTAAACCATATCCATAGCTGCTTTCCCAACGGAATTCATGGCCAAAGCCGAGAAAACTACCGGAATCATTCCTCCCACAAATAACATCGCTAAAACTGGTGCTTTAAAGATATTGATTCCGTCAATTCCGGTAAACGTTACATAAGCTGCAAACAAAGCTAATGAAGTTAAAGCGGCAGAAGCAATGGCAAAACCTTTTCCGGTTGCTGCAGTGGTATTTCCTACTGAATCTAAAATATCGGTTCTGGTACGAACTTCTTTTGGTAATTCACTCATTTCTGCAATTCCTCCGGCGTTGTCAGAGATTGGCCCAAAAGCATCAATTGCCAATTGCATTGCCGTTGTCGCCATCATTGCTGAAGCTGCTAAAGCAACTCCGTAAAATCCTGCCAAAGCATACGAAATCCAGATGGCTGCTGCGAATAAAATTACGGTTGGAAAAGTAGAAATCATTCCCGTGGCCAAACCTGCAATTACGTTAGTTCCTGCTCCTGTCGAAGATTTTTGTACAATCGCCATTACTGGTTTTGTTCCTAATCCTGTGTAATATTCCGTAACTGATGAAATCGCTCCACCAACAACCAGTCCAACTAAGGTTGCGTAGAAAACACGCATTGATGAAATATCTTTAGAACCTTCTCCAAAAAAGCTCATTTGCATGGTTTCCGGCAACATATATTGTACTAAAAAGAAACAGGCAATTGCAGTTAAAACAATCGAAACCCAGTTTCCTATATTTAATGCTTTTTGTACTTGTGCTTCTTTGGCGTTATCATCTGATATTTTTACCAAAGTAGTTCCGATAATTGAAAATAAAATTCCAAAACCGGCAATTGCCATTGGAAGCAAAATTGGACCAATTCCGCCAAAAGCATCCTGAATGTTTCCACCCATATCTTTGATGACATAATTTCCTAAAACCATTGCTGCTAAAACAGTTGCTACATAAGATCCGAATAAATCGGCTCCCATTCCGGCAACGTCCCCAACATTGTCACCTACGTTATCTGCAATTGTTGCAGGATTACGAGGATCATCTTCCGGAATTCCGGCTTCGACTTTCCCAACTAAATCAGCACCAACATCGGCCGCTTTCGTGTAGATTCCTCCACCAACTCTGGCAAACAATGCTATTGATTCTGCACCAAGTGAGAATCCTGCCAAAGTCTCTAAAACTTTGGTCATATCCTGAGATGAAGTCCAAACTCCATTCATAAATATTTGAAAGAAAACAATAAAGAATCCTGTTAAACCCAAAACAGCCAAACCTGCAACGCCCAAACCCATTACGGTTCCGCCTCCAAAAGAAACTTTTAAGGCCTGAGGCAAACTTGTGCGTGCAGCTTGTGTCGTTCTAACATTTGTTTTAGTGGCTATTTTCATTCCCATATTTCCTGCCAAAGCCGAGAAAAATGCGCCAAAAATAAAAGCCACTACGATTAAAATATGTGTGGTTGGAACAATAAAAGAAATTCCGGCTAAAACTAAACTGGCAGCAATTACAAAAAAGGTTAGTAATCGATATTCTGCTTTTAAAAACGCGAGTGCGCCTTCGTAGATGTAATCTGAAATCTCTTTCATTTTGCCATCGCCAGCATCTTGTTTTAAAACCCAAGTCCTTTTTATTGACATGAAAAGTAATCCTATAATTGCCATAACAATTGGCAAGTAAATCATAAATTCGTTCATAATATTTTAATGGTTATTGGTTAATATTCAATAAACTAACTAAAACGAATTTAAACAAAAAAGCAATACTCCTAACGGAATATTGCTTTTTTTATAAAATAGGAACGGAAAAATTATTTAATACTAAATAATCCTTCTGGTTTGTTCTCAATATCGTTAAAACGCTTCGTACACTCTTCAATAATTGCGAATGCTTCTTTTATGTCTCCCCAACCTTCAACATCTACTTTTTTGTTTTCAAGATCTTTGTAAACCTGAAAGAAATGTTCGATCTCTTTTAGTAAGTGTGGGTTAATATCTGAAAGATCATTTAATGAATTCCAGATTGGATCTGAAACGGGTACACAGATAATTTTTTCATCCGGTCCTTTATCATCAGCCATGTGGAAAACACCAATTGGTTTTACTTCGATAACACATCCTGGAAAAGTTGGTTCATTAATTAAAACCAATACATCAAGAGGATCACCATCAAGAGCTAAAGTTTCAGGAATAAATCCGTAATCTGCAGGGTACATCATCGAAGAGAATAACATTCTGTCGAAACGCATTCTTTTGATTTCAAAATCGTACTCATATTTATTTCTGCTTCCTCTTGGTATTTCGATTAATACATCGAAAGTCGTTAGTTTGTCTGCGGTCATTTTCGTTTTTTATTATATCTATAATTGCGATTGCAAAAGTAACCAAAGAATCCTTTTTTACAATAAAAAACTACATTAATCTACCTACTTTTCTTTTAAATAACAGACAGTTAATATGTAATTTTCCTATTTCGCTTGTTTAAGTAATAGTGCCAAAGCAAATATGTCGCATAAGATCGATACGGACTCCATTGTTGGGCATGAATTTCCATCTCTTGTTTATCGTAAATATTAAGCAATTCTTTAATGGTATTTACAACTGCAATGTCGCCTAACGGAATTAAATCTGGCGCCTGAAGACAGAACATCAGATAAATATCAATCGTCCAGTTTCCTATTCCTTTTAGTTTGATGAGCTCTTCCCGAACTTGTTTTGCAGATTTTACAGCTAAACTTTCAATATCCAGATCTTTATTCAAAACGGCTTCAGCTAGGATTTTAATGTATTTTGTTTTTTGACGACTAACACCCAGATTTCTATATTCTTCATCCGTCAAAACCAGCATCGTTTCAGGATCGCAGGTTCTGTAAGCCTTTATTTTTAAGAATGTGGCTTTCGCCGAATCTATAGAAACCTGTTACTCGAGAATCAATAATACCAACGTTTCAAAACCCTGTGGCCGTTTTGGAATAGTTGGTAATCCATATTTCTCTATAATTTCCTGAAATATTGGATTTTTAGTTGATAAAAAATCGATGGCTTTTTGCATGGTTCTTTAAGTCTTTACCCAAAATTAAATAAAAATCTCGCAAAGCTGCAGAGTTTTTTTGCACGCAGATTTGGCAGATTTAAGCAGATTTTTTGAATTATTTTGATCCTTCAACCTCGATCAATTATGGAAAAAGTAAACTTATGATTAAAAATAAAAATCTGCACATATCAGCTTAAATCTGCCAAATCTGCGTGAATTAATCCAAAATACTTTTAATTAAAACAGAAAAAACGCCAAACCGCAAGAAATAAAACTTAGCGACTTGGCGTCTTTGTGGCAATAACTTTTAAACTTATTAGAAATAGAATCCGAAAGATCCTTTTACTGCAAATTTATTAGCATCCGGAGTGTTTAGATAACTTCCTCTCCATGAGAAATCGATTCTGAAAACTTTGAAGATATTACCAATCCCGGCGTTATATTCCCAATATACATTTTCTGGGGCATTATAAACCTGAGCAGAAGCATTGATTTCTCTGTTTTCGCTTGAAATAGTTCCGTAAACTCCTTTTACACCCACAAATTCTCTCCAGTTTAGTTTTCTCATAAATGGAATTCTGGCGAATAACCTTCCTCCAAAATCATGATTCCATTGCAAAGTAGTGTACTGATCTGTTATGAATTCGTAGAAATTTAAGTTACTGAATGTATTTTCAATGGTGAAATAAGTCTGGTTTCCAGGAATTACACTCATTAATCCTAACGGAATTGTACCAAAGGTTTTTCCTGTTTCAAGGATAATATTCGATCTTCCTAAAGGCCCTATAATAATAGGCTGCTTATAATACAATTGTATTTTTTCGTAAGCAAAATCACTTTGCATTACTCCTTTTAGTCCGTAGCTAAAATTAACAAAGAAATGACTAAACGGACTATCGACAAGATCGCGTTCTACACCAAAACCAATCGTCTTACGTTTTGGCATAAGCTCGAACTGAACATTGGCTTCAAACTGTTTTACTTCGCTTGCGATAACTCCGGCAGGATTTTCAGGAGTTGGTAAAGTCGTATAATAGTCTAAACTAAAAGTTGGCGATGCCGATGCTAATGTCCTGTATGAAATACCGGCCTGAACAACAAAGTTCTTAATTGGCTCCATTTCAACAGAAACGTTACTCAGGTTAATGTTCGTTAGTTTTCCGTTGCTTCCGGTTGTAAACAAAGCCGATGAAGCAAAACTTCGTCCTAAAATATCGTTTGTTGTGGTTAAACTTGCTCCAATTTGCTCAATATCCCTCCTGTTTCCTCCAGAGATAATAAGTCGTTTTTGCTTATCCACCATCCATTTTCCAGATACTCCGTATTTGAATTTATTATCGTCAAAACCATACGCTGTATAAGCTTGTATACGCCAAGGATCATTTGGACCAAAATAGGTTCTTCCTCCTACTCTTAATCGTAAACCTTCGACTTCGTTGTATCCAAATGTAGAGAAAATAGGCCCGTAATCGAAGTTCTTAAACTCGACATAACCACTTCCTAAAATAGAAACTAAACTGTATAATTGCTTAAATTTTTTGACGGTTTGCAAAGTATCAAGCATCTTATAAATACCCTGCTCGTCTTTGTTGAGCTTTTCAAAACGGTTCTCTTCCCAAAATTCCTCCGGCCGGTCATAAACAGCGTTGTCTATAAAATTGACTTCTTCTTTATAAAACTTATCCGGTTTTGGAATATTGAATTTATGATTTCTGAATAAAGTCGTTCGTTTTCCGTAAACTCCTTTTGATTTTTCTTTTTTATTCAAAGCAAAATCAGACATCATATAATCTCTTGTCAATAGAAAAACAGAATCATTTTCTACTTCAAATTCCTGTTCGATATAAATATCTTTTACCCAGTTAATATTGGCACTTTTCGTAACGCCCATATTAATTTTCTTGATCGCAAAAGTGGTATCATTTACCCAAAAATCTCCTTTAAAGGTTAATTCATTTTTACGCCTCGGATAAAAAACAATATTATAACACCATTTTTTGTCGATATAAGCACTGTCTTTCAGAACATAATTGTAAACATCAATTCCGGTTCTTGAAAGTGGACTTGTAAAACTTTTATCAAAAAATTTAAGGTGATTATCGTAAATATTATAATCTGAATAAAGATCTTTTACAAAAGCTAAAATCTGTTGATTTCCGTTGAATCCGGATGTTTTGCTTCCGTTAAGATTTTCTTTTACTTTCTTTAATTTATTATCTCCGTAAACATCATAAACTGATTCGTTGATAAATATTGGCAGATACGTTTTTCCCGTAACATCAGAAGTATCAACGTGATCAAACACAAACTCCATTCCTTTAAAGAGTTTGTTTTTCATAAAAGCACTGTCGATCGTGTTCATATCAAACTCGACTTTTTCGTACTTCTGCATTTGATATTGATTGAATTGGTAAAGTCCGTTTTTACGTTTTCTTTCCCAAATTTTTCTCAAGATATCTAATGCCGGATTGTTCTTTTTGGATGTTTTTCCGGTAAAAATTACAACTTCATTTAGTGCTTCGGCTTCGCCTAAAACAATCTTAAATTCATAATTTACAGCCTTTTCCAAAGGAACTTCTTTATCTGAAAATCCCGCAGAAGTGACTAATAATGCAGTATAAGTATTTGGAGATTCAAGATAAAAACGCCCATCTTCATTAGAAACGATTCCGGTATTTGAACCTTTGAACACAACATTTGCAAACGGAATTGGCTGATTTGATTTGTCCAAAACAATTCCACTCACTTTAGTTTGTGCAGTAGCAATATTTGCGAATGCAAATACAAAAAATAGGCTAAGTAAAATTAGTTTTTTTATCATCTGGCAAAAAAAAACTTCATCAATTAACATGAAATGATGAAGTTTTATATAAATCGTTTAATTTACTATTTGTACAATACTTTTTTAACTGCTTTTACTACATCAGCTGCATTTGGCAACCAGTCTTTTAGTAAAACAGGAGAGTAAGGTGCAGGTGTATCTGCAGTTGTAATACGTTGAATTGGCGCATCAAGAAAGTCAAAAGCTTGTTCTTGTACGATATATGTGATTTCAGATGAAATACTTGCAAATGGCCAGGCTTCTTCTAAAATTACTAAACGGTTTGTTTTTTTAACAGATTTAAGAATAGCATCTTTATCCATAGGACGAACTGTTCTTAAATCGATAATTTCACATGAAATTCCTTCTTTAGCTAATTCATCAGCAGCAATAAAAGCTTCTTTGATGATTTTTCCGAAAGAAACAATAGTAACGTCTTTTCCTTCACGTTTAATATCAGCAACTCCAAGTGGAATTGTGTATTCTCCGTCTGGCACTTCACCTTTGTCACCATACATTTGCTCAGATTCCATAAAAATTACAGGATCATTATCGCGAATTGCAGATTTCAAAAGTCCTTTTGCATCGTAAGGAGTTGATGGCACAACTACTTTCAGACCCGGAGTATTTGCAAACCAGTTTTCTAAAGCTTGAGAGTGAGTTGCTCCTAATTGACCTGCAGAAGCAGTTGGTCCACGAAAAACGATAGGCACATTAAATTGTCCTCCAGTCATTTGACGCATTTTAGCAGCATTATTTATAATTTGATCAATACCAACTAAACAGAAGTTGAATGTCATGTACTCTACAATCGGTCGGTTACCGTTCATTGCAGATCCTACTGCAATCCCTGTAAAACCAAGCTCAGCAATTGGAGTATCGATTACTCTTTTTTCACCAAACTCAGCAAGCATTCCCTTTGAAGCTTTGTATGCTCCGTTGTATTCTGCAACTTCTTCGCCCATTAAATATATGGATTCATCGTGACGCATTTCTTCGCTCATCGCTTCACAAATGGCCTCTCTAAATTGTATTGTTCTCATATTTATATTGTATGTTGAATTTTCTGAAGAGCAAAAATAAATATTTTAAATAACTTAAAAGCATAAATTGAATTTAAAATCACATGAACTTCTTTTGAGGTTTAGGTTTTAGCTTTTAAACCCTTACTGAGCTATTTACGAAATCGATATAATAACCCATTTATTGCTCAAAAACATTTTTACACAAATTCATCTTTATTTGTGTAAATGCAAAATTTAATGAAATCTGGTTTTAAAACCAAAGAACTTAAAAAGAGGTATAAACAATCACTCATTTAATCCTCTTATACGATTTCAAAAATTGCAAATTCCCTAAGAATCAATAGAAAAGACTGCGTTTTCATTTTTACAATACTACAAAACACCCCTAAAAATCCATAATCTTCGAAAACGTAATAGTTTTTAAAAAATATTATGCATGCATAGTATATTATTCCGATTTTAATTTCTAAATTTGTAAAAGAATATTATAAATATAAAATATATAGTTATGAAAATATTAGTTTGCATCAGCCATGTACCTGATACTACTTCAAAAATCAACTTCTCCAATGGTGATTCAGAATTCGATACCAATGGTGTTCAATATGTAATTAATCCTAATGATGAGTTTGGTTTAACTCGTGCTATTTGGTTTCAGGAACAACAAGGCGCTACTGTAACTGTGGTAAATGTTGGAGGTCCTGATACTGAGCCAACTTTGCGTAAAGCATTGGCAATTGGTGCAAATGAAGCAATTCGTGTAAATGCTAATCCAACTGATGGTTTTTTTGTTGCAAAACAATTGGCTGAAGTAATTAAAACGGGTGGTTACGATCTTGTAATTGCAGGAAAAGAGTCTTTAGATTATAATGGTGGAATGGTTCCCGGAATGATTGCAGGAATTTTAGGTTCTAACTTTTTAAACTCTTGCACAAGTGTAACTGTTGACGGTAATAATGTAAAAGCAGTTCGTGAAATAGATGGTGGAAAAGAAACTGTAAGCACAACTTTACCATTAATTATTGGTGGACAAAAAGGGCTTGTTGAAGAGAAAGATTTACGTATCCCAAACATGAGAGGAATCATGACTGCAAGAACGAAAGCTTTAACGATTCTTGAACCAGTTGACGCTCCTGTAAACACAAAAGCGGTGAAATTTGAAAAACCAGCTCCAAAATCAGCAGTAAAATTAATTTCAGCTGATAATTTAGATGAGTTAGTTAATTTATTACACAACGAAGCGAAAGTAATCTAGTAATCAGTTTTCAGTCACAGTTTCAGTTTACAAACTTGAAACCTCAAACTTTAAACTTCTAAACAAAAAAATTATGTCAATATTAATATATGCAGAATCTGCAGAAGGAAAATTTAAAAAAGTTGCTTTTGAATTAGCTTCATACGCTAAAAAAGTAGCTGAATCTTTAGGAACAACCGTAACTGCTTTAACTATCAATACTAGCGACGTAAGCGAATTATCTAAATACGGAGTTGATAAAGTATTAAAAGTTACCAACGATAAATTAGCAGGTTTTACAGCAAAGGCTTATGCCGATGTAATAAAACAAGCTGCTGAAAAAGAAGGGACAAAAGTAGTTTTACTTTCTTCTACAACAGATAGTATTTATCTTTCGTCATTAGTTGCAGTGGCTTTAAATGCCGGTTTTGCTTCAAACGTTGTTGGATTACCATTAAGCACTTCTCCTTTTCAGGTAAAAAGAAATGCTTTTTCAAACAAAGCTTTCAACATTACTGAAATCAGTACTGATGTAAAAGTTCTTGGTTTAGCTAAAAACTCTTATGGAATTTTCGAAAGTGCAGGATCTGCAACTGAAGAAGATTTTAATCCGTCAATTGGAGATAATGATTTTGGAGTAAAAGTAGAATCTGTAGAAAAAGTATCAGGAAAAGTATCTATCGCTGACGCTGATGTTGTAGTTTCTGGCGGACGTGGACTAAAAGGTCCTGAAAACTGGGGATTAATCGAAGATTTAGCTGCTGTTTTAGGTGCTGCAACTGCATGTTCTAAACCAGTTTCAGATTTAGGATGGAGACCTCACAGCGAGCACGTTGGACAAACAGGAAAACCGGTTGCAACCAATTTATATATTGCAGTTGGAATTTCGGGAGCTATTCAGCATATTGCAGGTATTAACTCATCAAAAGTAAAAGTGGTTATCAATAGCGACCCTGAAGCTCCTTTCTTTAAGGTTGCTGATTATGGTATTGTTGGAGATGCTTTTGAAATTGTTCCTAAATTAACGGAGAAATTAAAAGCTTTTAAAGCTCAGCATTCTTAATTTAGAAATCTCTATAAAAATATAGCTGCCTAAAAATAAGATAATCGTATCTTTGCTTTAGGTGGCTTTTTTGTTCCATATTTTTTGATTAAAATTGCACCTTTATTTTTTAATTAAAAAAAGTACTAAAATGTGGCAATAACTGCCCTTTTTTACCCATATATATGAGTCTAGTAAAATTATCCATAAAAGGAATATCATACAGCCAAACTCAAAATGGCGCTTATGCCTTAATTTTGAATGAAGTTGATGGCGAAAGAAAACTGCCAATCGTAATTGGCGCTTTTGAAGCTCAATCCATTGCAATTGCCTTAGAAAAAGAGATAAAACCTCCTCGCCCATTAACGCATGATTTGTTTAAGAATTTTGCCGAACGATTTGACATTGTTGTCAAGCAAGTTATTATTCACAAACTTGTCGATGGCGTTTTTTATTCAAGTTTAATTTGTGAGAGAGATAAAATCGAAGAAATTATAGATGCCAGAACGTCTGATGCAATTGCGTTGGCATTACGTTTTAATGCTCCGATTTTTACTTATAAAAACATTTTAGATAAAGCTGGTATTTATTTAAAATCGAACACTGCAGAAACAGATCAGGGGTCTCAGGAAATTGATGATGTACTTTCTAATCCTGAAACTTTTGGTCACGAAGAAGAAACAAATCAGTCTGGAGATGTTTATGCTAAACATAGTTTACAAGAACTAAACGAACTTCTGGATCAGGCGGTTTCTCAGGAAGATTATGAAAAAGCTGCCAAAATCAGAGACGAAATCTCGAAAAGATAGAAAATTGTTTAATCGTTGATTTGTTTATTCGTTTAATCGATTAAACAGTTAAACGAATAACCGAATAAACCAAATATGAAACAATATTTAGACCTGGTAAAACATGTTTTAGAAAACGGCAACCAAAAAGGAGACCGAACCGGAACCGGAACAAAAAGCGTTTTTGGTTACCAGATGCGTTTCGATTTAAGCGAAGGTTTTCCAATGGTTACAACCAAAAAATTACACTTAAAATCTATTATATACGAATTGCTTTGGTTTTTAAAAGGTGATACCAACATTAAATACCTTCAGGAAAACGGAGTTAAGATTTGGGATGCCTGGGCAGATTCGAATGGAGATTTGGGCCCCGTTTACGGACATCAATGGCGTAACTGGAACAGTGAAGAAATTGATCAGATCTCTGAATTGATTACGGAACTAAAAACAAATCCGAATAGCCGAAGAATGATTGTTTCTGCTTGGAATCCATCGGTTTTACCGGACACTAAAAAATCATTTGAAGAAAACGTTGCCAATGATAAAGCCGCTTTGCCACCTTGTCATGCTTTCTTTCAATTTTACGTAACAAGCCCGGATCTTGAAAAAGGCGAAACAAAAGGAAAATTATCTTGCCAGTTGTACCAACGAAGTGCTGACATCTTTTTGGGAGTTCCTTTTAATATTGCTTCTTATGCACTTTTAACCATGATGATTGCTCAGGTTTGCGATTTAGAATATGGTGAATTTATTCACACTTTTGGAGATGCACACATTTATAACAATCATTTTGAGCAATTAGAACTGCAATTGACCCGTGAACCAAAACCATTACCAAAAATGATTTTAAATCCTGAGATTAAAAACATTTTCGATTTTGATTATAATGACTTCACACTTTTAGATTATGAACCGCATGCCGGCATAAAAGGAAGTGTTGCTGTATAAGTATAAAAAAATCCGCTTAAAAATTTAAGCGGATTTTTTTTACACTACTAAAACACTATTTTCACTTCCTGCAAAATCATTCCATTTGTATGAATCTGCTTCAGGATCGTTAACATAACTTCCGTCAATTACATACTTAAATTCATAAATAGCATCTTTAACTAAGTCGTAAGTTGCTTTAAAAGTTCCATTTTTCAATTTACTTAAAGTTCCTTCTTCAGCATTCCAATTGTTAAAATCTCCAACAACAGCTGCAGAATTTGCATCTTTAGCTTCTACAGAAAATGTAACTTTACAAACTGGTTTTGTTTTAATAAATTGTTTCTTCAAAGACATAACTATTTAATTTTTAGATTTATATATAAAATTACAGAATAAATCCTACACTTTAATCTCGTAGTAAACGATTTACGATAATAGCAAAAAGAGAATATCATTTTAGCAATATCAATAATTAAATGTGCTATAATTTTTGCAATTCAGATTGAAAACTATTTCAGAAGCAAATATTGTGATTCCAAATCAGTGTGATTTCAAAATAAATTTTAACTTTATAATCTCATTATTTAGATCTTATGGAAAAAGAAGTGCACGAGCAATACGAATATGCCAGGAGAAGATTAAGACAAAAGAAAATACTTTATTTTCACTTTGTATTTTTTCTTATAGCGAGCTTATTTTTATTTATTGCAAATAAATTTTTTGACTTTGGCGTTAGTGACACTGAACCAAATTGGTGTATCTGGGCTATAACAATATGGTTTTTCATTTTTATTTTACACTTTATTAAAGTTTATATTACTGATAGATTCATGAATAAAAAATGGGAAAGAGAACAAATTGACAGACTTGTTGCTTTACAGCAAAAAAGAATTAGTCAATTAGAATCAAAAATAAATGAGGATTCCGATAATAAAATTTAGTCTACCATTACCATGATTATAATGATAGCGGCTGTTGCCGAAAATAATGCTCTTGGAAAGAACAATGAATTAGTTTGGCATTTACCCAATGATTTTAAAAGATTTAAATCCCTTACGACCAATCATCACATTATAATGGGGAGAAAAACCTTTGAAAGTTTTCCAAAACCATTACCTAACAGGGTTCACGTCGTGATAACACGTCAGGCTGATTATCACCCTGAAGGTTGTGTTGTCGTAGACAGCATTGAAAAAGCTATTGCTGTTTGTCCTGAAAACGAAGACTCTTATATTATTGGCGGAGGCGAAATTTATAACCTGGCGCTACCTTTTACAGATATTATAGAAATCACCAAAGTACACAATACTTTTGACGCTGATACATACTTTCCTGAAATTAACAAAAAGGAATGGCAGCTCGTAGAATCTGAAGAAAACTTTAAAGATGAAAAGCATCTTTATGATTATACTTATGAAACTTACATTAGATTATAAAACAAAAAAACATCCTCTTTTGAGGATGTTTTCTTAGTAAAATGATTTTTAGCTCAGGATTTATTCCAGAAATAATTTTGACAAACAAACTAAAGTTTCAGTAATTTAAACAACTGGAACCAATGTTATATATAATTTTTTTTTTGAGAGACATCTCAAAAAAAGCCTTTAATACCAAATACCACGAAGGTATTAAAGGCAAAGAAAATTAAAATTTCCAAAAACAAATTTAATCCTAAGAACGTATTTTGCACTTTTAAAAAACAGTGTTGAAATTACTAACAACACTTTCAAAACTATCTACAAGAACAAATAAAAAACCAGCGCAAAAAGTATCTATTTGATTTGAATCCTAAAGCCGCTATCAATCATTAAAATTTTAAATATTTAACAAGACAAAAGTGACCATAATTTCTCACTGCTACAATACCCACTTACCGTGATTTTGTCAAAATACCTGTTTTCCGTGATGGTTTAAAAACCAAAATCATATCAAAAAAATATTTTCTAAAACATTTGATTTACAATTTAAAAAACCCAATTAGAGTTACGTCAGATTGTATTATATTTGCGTAAATTAAAAGTAATGAGCGAAAAAGTAACTCCGTATAAAGACTCAACATTAGGCAAAAAAGAACAAGTTGCACAAATGTTTGATACTATCTCTGGAAACTATGATAATTTAAACCGTGTAATTTCATTTGGAATTGATATTAAGTGGCGTAAAAAAGTATTAAAAATAGTTTCTGACACAAAACCAAAAATTATTCTTGATATCGCAACAGGAACTGGCGACTTGGCTATTTTAATGTCACAAACAAATGCTGAAAAAATTATTGGTTTAGATATTTCTGCCGGAATGCTTGAAGTTGGAAAAAAGAAAGTTGAAGAAAAAAAACTATCTAATGTTATTGATTTAGTTTTAGGAGATTCTGAAAACATACCTTTTGAAGATAATTATTTTGACGCAATAACGGTAGGTTTTGGAGTTCGAAACTTTGAGAATTTAGAAAAAGGTTTTTCTGAAATTTTGAGGGTTTTAAAACCAAATGGTGTCTTTGTAATTTTAGAAACTTCGGTTCCTGACAAAACTCCATATAAGCAAGGTTATAAATTTTACACCAAAAATATACTTCCAATTATAGGAAAATTGTTTTCTAAAGATAATTCAGCTTACGGATATTTATCTGAATCTGCTGCTGTTTTTCCGTATGGAGAAGCTTTGAACAATATTTTGAGAAAAATTGGGTTTATAGATGTTGTGGCTATGCCTCAAACTTTTGGAGTTGCAACCATTTATTCTGCTTCTAAAAAATAGTATGAAAAAAACAGTAATCTTACTTTTATTAGTCTTAACGACAAAGGGATATTCGCAATTTGCTAAAAATATGTTTAGCAAAGATCCTATTATCAATCTCGAAAACTGGCAAAAACAACGCCTTTATTTTGGCTATTACTTAGGTTTTAATAGTTTCGACTTTAAATTTGATTACAAAACCCCTGCAGAAGATATTCAGGTCAAAAAAACAACCGGTTTTAATGTTGGTGTTGTTGCTGATTTAAGATTGCAGGAATATATCAATTTGCGTTTTGAGCCAGGTTTGTATTACACAAAGCGCGATTTATATTTCCCAAATATAGACTTGAAAAATGAATATTTAAGAGAAGTAAGCAGTACTTATATTCATTTTCCATTATTATTAAAATTCTCCTCTTTGCGAACCGGAAACATTCGTCCGTATTTAGTTGGAGGAATGTCTACTACGCTAAATTTATCCGCCAACTCAAAATCAAAAGATGATAACTTTGAAGGGAAATTCAGAGTAAAACCCTGGACTGCGGCTTACGAGCTTGGTTTTGGAATAGATATTTTCTCAGAATATTTTATTTTCTCTCCTTCTATTAGAGGAATGTTTGGTATTACTGATGAATTAATTCGCGACAACCCTGCAAATGGGCCTAGTCAATGGACAGATAATATTGATTCTATGAAATCGAGAGCTATTTTAATAAATTTCACTTTTCATTAAAACAATTTCTTAACTATTTCGTTTAAATTCACTAAGAATAATTGCTGTTGCAGTAGCTACATTCAAACTTTCCGTTTTTTGTTGTTCTCCAAACCTTGGAATTGTGAGTCGGCTTGTAACCATTTTTTCAATCTCTGCCGAAATACCGTTGGCTTCATTACCCATAATAATGATTCCGTTTTGAGGTAAATTTGATTGATAAATGTTCTCTCCGTCCATAAAAGTTCCAAAAATCGGTAATTCTGTTTGTGCGATAAACGTTTTCAAATCCACATAATTTACATTAACTCTGGTGATCGATCCCATTGTGGCCTGAACAACTTTTGGATTATAAATATCAACGGTTTCTTTAGAACAAATAATTTGTTTGATACCAAACCAGTCGCAAAGACGCAAAATTGTTCCTAAATTTCCGGGATCGCGAATGTCGTCTAAAGCTACGATTAAACCGGAGTCGATTATTTTATTTTCGGAAGGAATCTTAAAAACTGCCAAACAGGTATTTGGAGTTGTCAAAGCACTTATTTTTTTTAGGTCTTGTTCGTAAATAAGCGTTCGTTTTGCAGAATGAACATTTTCAAAATCATTTTGCGTCGTGTATAAATGCTCTAATTCAAAATTGGATTGCAACAGTTCTTGAATTACCTTTACTCCTTCGGCAAAAAATAATTGATTTGCAAAACGTTGCTTTTTTTGATGTAAACCTGTTATAAGTTTTATTTGGTTTTTACTAACCATAAAATAATGTACTTTTGAATTAAATATTTAAAAACACTTGAAAAAGAATTCCACAAAAATAGTAGCATTTATTCTAATAGCAATATTTATTTCTGCTTGTAATGCCGTAAAAAGAGTTCCGGATGGAAAAAACCTTCTTGTAAAAAATAATATTCTTGTAAATGGTAAGTCTACAAACGACGAAACCGCATCAAACCAAATGTACCAAAAACCAAATGGTACTTTATTGGGTTACAAATTGCGTTTGAATATGTACAATTTAGCCAATTTAAATCCAGATTCTACTTATCAGGCAAAATTTAAAAACAATCCAGGCTTATATGAACGTCAGTCTAAAATATTATCTGCAAAACAAGTAGACCGGCTTGGACAGTCTTTTTTATATAAAGGAATTCATGAATTTTTGAAAAACACTGGTGAACCGCCCGTAATTATTGATACTGTAAAAACACAAAAATCTTTAGTACGTTTAAAATACTATTATTTTAACAATGGTTTTTTTAATGTAAAAACAGATTACAGCATTGACAGCATTGGCAGAAAAAAGGCTCAGGTAAACTATAATATAACAACGGGACCTGGTTATAAATTAGATTCTATTCGAACTAATATTTTAACTCCGGCTTTAGATTCATTATATAAAACGAATAATGAACCCTCTCTTTTAAAATCAGGAAATCAATTTAAAACTTCTGATTTTGAAGAAGAAAAAGCCCGTATCACAACTTATTACAGAAATCATGGCGCTTACTTTTTTCAACCCACTTATATCAATTATAATATTGATACAATTGGAAAACAAAACAAAGCTGATGTAACTTTAATTATCAACAACAATAATATCCAGGAAAGAGATTCTAGCCGTACTGAACCTTTTAAATTATACAAAATTAGCGACGTAAATATCTATACAGATTATTCGCCTACTAATGCAAAAACAAAAATTAACGACAGTACAACCTATAACAACTTTAATTTATACAGTTATAAAACTTTAAAATATAAACCGCGCGCTATTACTGACGCTATTTTTATTACAAAAGGAAGCACTTTTTCTGATACACGTACAACACTTTCGTCCCGGTATTTAAATAACCTGAAAATTTTTAATTACCCTTCAATACAATATGAAGTCGATAAAAGAGACCCAAATGGAGAGTCATTAATTGCGAATGTTTATTTAACACCAAGAAAAAAATATAGTTTTGGAGCCACTTTAGATTTAACTCACTCTAATATTCAGGATTTTGGAATTGGAGCCAGTATTTCTGAAACGATTCGAAATGTTTTCAGCAGAGCTGAGACTTTAGAAATTTCGGCGCGTATGAATATTGGTTCATCAAAAGATATGGCGAATCCTAACGATAATTTCTTTAATGTTTCGGAATATGGAATTGATACAAAACTTAATTTTCCAAGGATTTTAATGCCTTTTGGAACTGAAAAAATTATTCCGAAAAGAATGATTCCTTCTACAAGTATTGCTGCCGGTTTCTCAAAACAAAGAAATATTGGTTTAGACAAAGAAAATTTTACGGGAGGAATTGCTTACAATTGGTCTCCAAAACGTCGCAATACCGTAAAACTTGATTTATTGAATGCACAATTTGTTCGCAACTTAAATCCTGATAATTATTTTAGGGTTTATACGTCCTCTTATAATGAATTAAATAATATTGCCAGCACTTACAATACTGTTCCTACAAATGTTGACACTGATGGAAATTTAATTATTTCTCAAGGAACAACTAATTTTACAAACGAAGTATTAAATGGAAGCACTGCATTAACGCCAACAAATTCAGAATATAAAGATGTTGAAAGTATTGAGGAACGAAGAGTTCGATTGACAGAAAACGATTTTATTTTAGCAACGAGTTATACTTTTACTACAACAACAAAAAAAGATCTTGCCGATAATACATTTTATCAATTTAAAACAAAAATAGAATCTGCAGGTAGTTTATTATCAGCCATTTCGAGTGTTGCAAGTTTACCTAAAAACACAAAAGGCAATTATGAAATATTCAACTTAGAATATTCTGAATATATTAAAACAGAATTCGATTACATTAAACATTGGGATTTTGGAAAAGAAAAAGTGTTAGCATTTAGAAGCTTTTTTGGAATCGCAATTCCTTTTGGAAACTCAGATTATATTCCGTTTTCAAGAAGTTATTATTCAGGAGGTTCTAATGATAACCGTGCCTGGCAACCTTATTCGTTAGGTCCGGGAAGTACCGATGCTATGAACGATTTTAATGAGGCCAATATGAAGATTGCATTGAGTGCAGAATTTAGGTTTAAAATTTTTGGCGATGTTAAAGGAGCAATCTTTGCTGATGCCGGAAATATCTGGAATGTACTCGATAATGTGATTGATACTAAAGCAAAATTTGACAACGTAAACGATTTAGCTGAAATTGCTTTGGGTTCCGGATTTGGTTTACGATACGATTTAAGCTTTTTTGTGGTTCGGCTCGATTTAGGCTTCAAGACCTACAATCCGGCACATGCGGAGGGAGATCGTTGGTTCAAAGAATACAATTTTGGTCACTCGGTTTTAAATTTTGGAATAAATTATCCTTTCTAATGCTAATTAATTCTTATTTTTGCAACCTAAAAACTAAAAACAACTATAAAAAAATTACAATGGCACACAACATTAAACCCGGAGTAGCTACAGGAGATCAAGTTCAGGAGATTTTTAATTATGCAAAAGAAAAAGGTTTTGCATTACCAGCAGTAAACGTTACTGGTTCTAGCACAATCAATGGAGTTCTTGAAACTGCAGCAAAACTTAATGCGCCAGTTATCATTCAATTTTCAAACGGAGGAGCACAATTTAACGCTGGAAAAGGATTATCTAACGCAGGTGAAAAAGCAGCAATCGCTGGTGGAATTGCCGGAGCAAAACATATTCACACTTTAGCAGAAGCTTACGGTGCAACTGTAATTTTACATACTGATCACTGTGCTAAAAAATTATTACCTTGGATTGATGGTTTATTAGATGCCTCTGAAAAACATTTTGCAGAAACAGGAAAACCATTATTCAGTTCTCATATGATCGATTTGTCTGAGGAGCCAATCGAAGAAAACATTGAGATCTGTAAAGAATATTTGGCCAGAATGAGCAAAATGGGTATGACATTAGAAATCGAGCTTGGTATTACAGGTGGTGAAGAAGATGGTGTTGACAACTCTGATGTTGACAGCTCTAAATTATACACGCAGCCGGAAGAAGTTGCTTACGCTTATGAAGAATTATCTAAAGTAAGCCCTAAATTTACTATCGCAGCAGCTTTTGGAAACGTTCACGGTGTTTACAAACCAGGAAACGTAAAATTAACTCCAAAAATCTTAAAAAATTCTCAGGATTTCGTTCAAAACAAATTCAAAACTGGTCCTAACCCGGTAGATTTCGTTTTCCACGGAGGTTCAGGTTCTACACTTGAAGAAATCAGAGAAGGAATTAGCTACGGAGTTATCAAAATGAACATTGATACAGATTTGCAATTTGCATTTACCGAAGGAATTCGTGATTATATGGTTAAAAACATTGACTATTTAAAAACTCAAATTGGTAACCCGGAAGGTGCTGATGCTCCTAACAAAAAATATTATGACCCAAGAAAATGGGTACGTGAAAGCGAAGTGACATTCAATACAAGACTTGAGCAAGCTTTTGCAGACTTGAATAACGTAAACACACTATAAATTTTAGATTTCAGATTTTAGATTTTAGATTCCTTGGAGTCTAAAATCTAAAATCTACAGTCTAAAATCTAAAATCTAAAAAAATGGCTTGGTTTAAAAGACAGGAAAAAGGGATTACGACCGCTACAGAAGATAAGATGGACGTTCCGAAAGGATTGTGGTACAAATCTCCTACCGGAAAAATTATTGACGCTGATGAATTAGCCCGAAACTTATTTGTTAGTCCGGAAGATGATTTTCACGTTCGAATTGGAAGCGCAACCTATTTTGAAATTTTATTTGACAACAACGAATTTGTTGAGTTAGATAAAAACATGACATCAAAAGATCCTTTGCATTTTGTGGATACAAAAAAATATGCAGAGCGATTGAAAGATGTAATGGAAAAAACACATCTTAAAGACGCTGTTCGTACTGGAGTTGGAAAATCTAAAGGAAAAGAACTTGTAATTTGCTGTATGGATTTCGCTTTTATTGGTGGATCTATGGGAGCTGTTGTAGGTGAAAAAATCGCAAGAGGTATTGATCACGCTATCAAAAACAAATTGCCTTTTGTTATGATTTCTAAATCTGGTGGAGCCCGTATGATGGAAGCTGCTTATTCGTTAATGCAATTAGCAAAAACATCTGTAAAATTAGCGCAACTTGCTGAAGCTGGTTTACCATACATTTCTTTATGTACAGACCCAACTACAGGAGGAACAACTGCATCTTACGCCATGTTAGGAGATATTAACATCTCTGAGCCAGGTGCTTTGATTGGTTTTGCCGGTCCTCGTGTTGTTCGTGATACTACAGGAAAAGATTTACCGGAAGGTTTTCAAACTGCTGAGTTTCTTTTAGAGCACGGTTTCCTTGATTTTATTACGCCTAGAAAAGATTTAAAAGACAAGATCAACTTATATATTGATTTGATTCAGAATAGTACAATTAGATAGTTTTTTGACTTCTAAAATATATAAAATCCCATTTGCTTCGGCTGATGGGATTTTTTTATATCTTTATTTTAAATCTTATTTCTATGACGAGAATTTTTATTTGCTTTATGATTTGTTTTTTTCTTTGGAATTGTGATAAAAAAGATGAAAAAACAACTGAACAAAATTTCACTTATATTATTTCTAAAGAGAATGAGAAATACTTAAAAGAATTAAAAATAAAAGAAATTCCTCCGCCTCCGTCAGGATTTTACGGATACAATCAAATTATAATAGACAAAAAGAATAACTTTTATTTTTATCAAAAAGAACTTATAAACTGGCATTGTGTCGTCTCACCAACAGATACAATTCCAGATTTTATTAATCTTGAACCTAAAGAGATTATCAAAATTCCCAATTACAGTGTAATAGACTTTATTAAAGAAAATATTTCTAACAAAGATGAACGACACACAATGCTTGTACTTGCATCCCAAAACGACACAATTAACAATAAAGATTTCAAGAAAATATTGAATTTTCTAAATGATCAATCAAAAAGTAAAATAAGAATTTTTACTGTAAGGAAATCGACACAAGAAGAAGACACTGTTCTAAAATACAAGAAACGCAACAAATATTACAATTCAGATGATATTGAATGGGACAAAACAAGAATTAAATTCCTGAAATTTAATTTACCCTTTAAAAATCAAAAATAATTTTTAAATCTTAGTTTATGAAAAGAGTCATTATTGGTGTTCTAATTTGCCTGTTTCTTTTTAATTGCACAAAAAAAGAAAGCCCGAAAGAAAACATACCCTACATAATTTCTCAAAATAATAAAGAAAGAATTCTTAACAAAGAAAAAATTCCTCCTCCTCCTCCTATTCCTGGATGGGTATTTTATGGAACAAACTCCTTTATAATAGACAATGACTCAAAAATATATTATTCACAAAGAGAAGAAATAGGTCATATTTGTGGAAATTGGGAAACAAGTGATACAATCCCTCTTTTTATAGATTTGCAGCCTAAAGATTTAATCGAAATTCCAGATAACTGTATTGCAAATTTTATTAAAGCTAATTATAAAAGCAATTTCAAAAACATCACTTTCATATGCTCTAAAACCGATACTTTACAATCAGAATCTTTTTTTGTTTTAGAAAAGGCATTAAAGTCACAAGAAAAATACGGGGATTATTATAATATAAGAAGAACTTCTCAAGAAGAAGATACAGTTCTTAAATACAAGAAAAATAATGAATCTTATTATTCAGATAAAATTAAATGGGATAAGAACAGAATTACTTTCCCTTTTATAAAACCAAAATTGAATCATTAAAATATAAAATTCCAATGAAAATATTTCTTGGGATTTTTTATGCTAAAATATTTTTTTCACATAATTAAAACATAACCAACGGTTTCAACCGTTGGACCGCAATGCATTATCACAATCCGCATCCCACGGTTGAAACCGTGGGCTATGATTGAAATATGATAAAACAAAATGCATTTTATAATTTTTCTGATAGAACTTTACTTTACGGAATATCAAATATTTTTAACAATCCCAACTTTTCAACCTGATACTTAATACTTGTCTGAAAAATTGTATTTTTGTTTACGATAAAACAGTAAATAATAGTTTTGTACCCAAGCAAACTATTATAAAATGTATCAAACATAAATTATCTATTTTTTACCAAAACCGATTTTTTTTAAAGCATTATAAATACCTTTGAACTATGAGCACAGCAACAAAACCAAACCATATAGGACGAAAAATTAGCCGTATTCGTGAACTTAAAGACATGAAGCAAGAAGCTTTGGCTCAGGCTTTAGGAACCAACCAACAAGCAATTTCGGCTATTGAAAATAGCGAAACAATAGATGATGCAAAGCTTTTTGACATAGCAAAAGCTCTGGGAGTAAGTGTTGATGCTATAAAAAACTTTACCGAAGAAAATATGATTAATTATTTCAATAATTTTTACGACAATAGTAGCAGCAGTGGTGTAAATGGAATGTTCAGTCCAAGTCATTGTACATTCAACCCAATAGATAAAGTAGTTGAACTTTATGAACGTTTAGTTTTGGCAGAAAAAGAAAAGAATGAATATTTAGAAAAATTATTAAAAGAGAAATAATCTTTTTTAAAAATATACTAACTCAAAAATCCTAAGGAAAATATTCTTGGGATTTTTTTTCTTTCATAATTTACGTATCGTTCTTAAAGAACTTTACAGCAAACTTAAAACCTTTGCCTCTTTGCACCTTTGAACCTTTAAAGATTCCGAAAAAAACTACATTCCTGTTCGAATAGCTTCTACAGGATCTAATTTTGCTGCTGAAATAGCTGGTAAAATCCCCGAAATTAATCCGATAAGCGCAGCTAAAGTTGTTCCTAGAATTATATTTCCAAAGCTTAAAACAAATTCAAAATCGAGCACTTTCGTTAAGATTAGTGCAATTCCCCAAACCATCAATAAACCAATAATTCCACCAATTACAGAAAGAATAATGGCTTCAAATAAAAACTGAAATAAAATAAAACGGTTTTTTGCTCCTAAAGATTTTTGAATACCAATTAAATTCGTTCTCTCTTTTACAGAAACAAACATAATATTAGCGATTCCAAATCCTCCAACCAAAAGAGAAAATCCGCTGATAATCCATCCAACAACATTCATCTGACCTAAAATTCCATCAATAAAATCAGTAAATCCAGAAAGTACATTGATAAAAAAGTTATCCATCTCCCCTGCTTTCATTCCGCGAATTGCCCTTAGTTTTTGTGCTACTTCTGCTTTGTAAGCATCCATATCGATACCTTTTACGGGTTTCAAAACAATTACAGGCGTCATGGCATCGCTGTCACCATACATTCTGCGTAAAAAATTAGCCGGAAAATAAACGGAAGTATCATTACTGTCTCCAAAAAAACCTGCACCCTGTTTTTTCATCACGCCAATAACGGTAAAACGCTGTCCGTATAAACGAATGCTTTTTCCGATGGGATCACCTGATTCAAAAAGTCCGTTCGCAATATCATATCCCAAAACAATTACCGGAGTTCCTGAATTCGATTCAGATTCATTATAAAACCTTCCCTTATCAAAACTTAAACCATCAATATCGACCATTTCAAAAGACGATGGGACCATATTGACATCGGCAACAGTTTTCGAATCGTATTTTAAACTTTCCCTATTTACAAAAAGCTGATAACCTACTTGCTCTGTATTATTTAACGAGTTTTTTAAGTTGATATACTCATCATATTTTACATTCGGAAATTGCTCTCTTTTCCATTGTGGAATTTCAGATGGACCGAAGCAATATTTCATTAAATAAATCGTATTTTTATCTAAACTGCTCAAATCTTTAGAAATTTTTCGGTCTAAAGAATCAACGGCAGCTAAAACGGCAATAATTGAAAAAATACCAATGGTAACACCCAATAATGATAATAAAGTTCGTAACTTATTATTTCGTAAAGCGTTTATGGCAAAGCTCAAACTTTCTTTTAATAATCGGAGATAAAGAAGCATATAATAGTATTTTTCAATAAAGTAAAATTCAATAAATTAAAATCAAAAACCTAATAAAAGTTAACTTACTCATCAGTAGATTTTTTTAGTATAATGTTACACTAATTTCTTTAAAATAATATTTAAAAAAACTACTTTTGCAGTCTGAAAATCATAACTACACAATGAGCACAACTAAAACAATACAATCAGCATTAATATCAGTTTTTTCGAAAGATGGATTAGAGCCAATCGTTAGAAAATTGCATGAACAAAATGTTACACTTTACTCGACCGGAGGAACAGAAGATTTCATTAAAAACCTTGGAATCCCTGTAGTTCCTGTTGAAGATATTACTTCTTTTCCTGAAATTCTTGGCGGAAGGGTAAAAACATTGCACCCGAAAATTTTTGGCGGAATTTTAAACCGTCAGGATAACGAAAGTGATGTTCAGCAAATGAAAGAATTTGATATTCCACAGATTGATTTGGTGATTGTTGATTTGTATCCTTTTGAAAAAACAGTTGCTTCTGGTGCAAGCGAACAGGATATTATTGAAAAAATTGACATTGGTGGAATTTCATTGATTCGTGCCGGTGCAAAAAACTTCAAAGACACTGTAATTGTAGCTTCTGTAAACGAATACAGCTTACTTTTAGATTTAATCACAGAGCAAAACGGAGCAACAACGCTGGAAAACAGAAGATTGTTTGCTACAAAAGCTTTCCACGTTTCATCTCATTATGATGGCGCAATTTTTAATTATTTCAATACAGACGAAACAATTTACAAAGAAAGTATTGCAGGTGGTCAGGTTTTAAGATACGGAGAAAATCCTCACCAAAAAGGATTCTTTTTTGGAGATTTTGATGCAATGTTTAAAAAAGTTCACGGAAAAGAGTTATCTTACAACAACTTGCTTGATGTGGATGCTGCCGTAAATTTAATTAATGAATTTAAAACTGACGGACCTACTTTTGCAATTTTAAAACATAACAATGCTTGTGGTTTAGCTTCAAGAAAAACAATTAGCGAAGCTTATTTGGCAGCTTTGGCATGCGACCCTACATCTGCTTTTGGTGGAGTTTTGATCGCAAATACCAAAATTGATTTGACTACGGCAGAAGAAATCAACAAATTGTTTTGTGAAGTCGTAATTGCTCCAAGTTATGATGATGATGCAATTGCAGTTTTACAAGAAAAGAAAAACCGAATTATATTAGTTCAAAATGAAGTTGAACTACCTTCAAGACAAGTAAGAACATGTCTTAATGGTTTGTTAATTCAGGACAGAAATAATATTACTGATAATAAAGAGCATTTAAAAACCGTTACTATTACAGAGCCGACTGCTCAGGAAATAGAAGATTTAATATTTGCTTCAAAAATTTGTAAAAACACAAAATCAAATACGATTGTTTTTGCAAAAAACGGAACACTAATTTCTTCAGGCACTGGCCAGACATCAAGAGTTGATGCTTTGGTACAAGCTGTAGATAAAGCTAAAGCCTTTGGATTTGATTTAACAGGAGCTTCAATGGCAAGCGATGCATTTTTCCCTTTTCCGGATTGTGTAGAATTAGCCAAAAAAGCAGGAATAACAGCAGTAATTCAGCCAGGAGGATCAATAAAAGATGAATTAAGCATAAATTATTGCAATGAAAATAATGTTGCAATGGTATTTACAGGAACACGTCATTTTAAACATTAATTTGTTTAACTTTGTTCAAAATAATTTTTTAACATTTTAAACCCCTAAAAAACTTATGGGATTTTTTGATTTCATGACCGAGGATATTGCGATAGACCTTGGTACCGCAAACACTTTAATCATACATAATGATAAAGTTGTTATTGATAGTCCGTCGATCGTTGCACGTGATAGAATATCAGGCAAAATCATTGCTGTTGGTAAGGAAGCTAACATGATGCAGGGTAAGACACATGAAAACATCAAGACCATAAGGCCATTGAAAGATGGTGTAATTGCAGATTTTGATGCTTCAGAAAAAATGATCAATATGTTCATTAAAAGTATTCCGGCATTGAAAAAAAGAATGTTTACTCCAGCTTTAAGAATGGTAGTATGTATTCCTTCTGGTATTACTGAGGTTGAGATGAGAGCCGTAAAAGAGTCTTGTGAAAGAGTAAACGGAAAAGAAGTTTATTTGATTCATGAACCTATGGCTGCTGCAATTGGTATTGGTATCGATATTATGCAACCAAAAGGAAACATGATTGTTGATATTGGAGGTGGTACAACAGAAATTGCCGTTATTGCATTAGGTGGAATTGTATGTGATAAATCTGTAAAAATTGCAGGTGACGTTTTCACGAATGATATTGTTTACTACATGCGTACACAACACAATTTATTTGTTGGAGAAAGTACTGCTGAAAAAATAAAAATTCAAATTGGAGCTGCTATCGAAGATTTAGATGGTCCTCCTGAAGATATGTCAGTTCAGGGTAGAGATTTACTTACGGGTAAACCAAAACAGGTTGATGTTTCTTATAGAGAAATTGCAAAAGCATTAGACAAATCGATTCAGCGTATTGAAGATGCCGTAATGGAAACTTTATCTCAAACGCCTCCTGAATTAGCTGCAGATATCTACAATACTGGTATTTATCTTGCTGGTGGTGGATCTATGTTAAGAGGTCTTGACAAACGTATTTCGCAAAAAACTGATTTACCGGTTTATATTGCAGAAGATCCTTTAAGAGCAGTTGTTCGCGGAACCGGAATGGCGCTTAAAAATATTGCAAAATTTAAAAGCATCTTAATCAAATAAGATCATCAAAATAATCCTTTATTAGAGTTGAATTGAATCATTCAACTCTAATAAAATTTGAAACCCAAAAGCATATCCTGAAACAAAATAACCGAACAAGAAATGCAGCAAATTTTTAATTTCATTATAAGAAACAGTAACCGATTGCTGTTTTTGCTGCTTTTAGGTATTTCGTTGGTACTCACAATTCAATCCCATTCATTCCATAGAAGCAGAGTAATCAATTCCGCCAATTTTTTAAGCGGAGGCGTTTATGAAAGAATCAATCGTGTAAACGAATATTTGAATTTAAGAACCGAAAATGACGAACTGGTACTTGAAAACGCAAGATTAAAAAGTCTTTTATTCAATAAAGAAGACACTACAAAAATACCTTTGAGTGATAGTATAAAAGGAGTAAAACCTGCCGACATCATTGTTTCAAAAGTCATTCATAACTCATATAGCACACATGAAAACTATATTACCTTAAATTCCGGATCAAAAGAAGGAGTTAAGCAAGATATGGGAGTTATTAACAGTTTAGGAATTATTGGCGTTGTAGACAATACTTCACCAAATTACTCGACTGTGGTTAGTATCTTGAACATGAAATCTCAGATTAATGCGAAAATTAAAAAGTCAAATCACTTTGGTTCGCTTACATGGGACGGAAAAAGTACAGGATTTGTTCAGTTAGAAGATGTGCCCAGATTGGCTTCTATTAAAAAAGGAGACACTATTGTTACCGGTGGACAATCTGTGATTTTTCCTGAAGGAATAAATATTGGAACAGTTGATGTTGTATACAAAAAAGAAAATACAAGTTTTTATGTCATAAAAGTTAAACTTTTTAACGATATGACAAACTTAGGACATGTATACATAATCAAGAGTAAAGACAGAGAAGAGCTTATTAATTTAGAAAAAAAGGAGAAAGATGAATAGCGCATTGTTAGTCAATATTTTTCGATTTATTGTATTACTGGCAATTCAGGTTGTTATTTTTAATAACATGAATTTTTTGGGATACATAAGTCCTTTTCCTTATATTCTATACATCATACTTTATCCGGTAAACAGTAATAGATCAGGATTGATTATCTCAAGTTTTTTACTTGGACTTACCATGGACATGTTTTGTAATTCTGGCGGAATCCATGCGACAGCTTGTGTTATTCTAGCTTATTACAGACCTTACATCTTCAAATTTTCATTTGGATTGAGTTATGAGTATCAAACCATTAAATTAAATGAATCACTTACACCTGAACGGTTTTCATTTATTTTAGTATCTGTTTTAATTCACCATATTATATTATTTATTTTTGAAGCATTTCAGTTTAAATTTATTGGTGATATTTTACTGCGAACTTTATTTAGTTCGATTTTTACCATAATCATTTCAATCATAATAATATATCTTATTAAGCCTAATAGAAGATGAGAAAAGTCCTGCTGCCCTCTTTAATTATTATTGCAGCATCTTTGCTAGTGATGAGGATCTTTTATTTGCAAATTATTGATGATTCCTTCAAACTAAAATCAGAAAATAATGCAATTAAGAAAGCGTACGACTACCCTGAAAGAGGATACATATACGATAGAAATGGCAAATTATTAGTAGCTAATCAGGCTTCTTATGACATTATGGTTATTCCGAGGGAAATCAAAAAAGACCTTAATGTTACTGAATTTTGTAATTTACTAAGCATCACTCCAGAAGAATATTATAAAAGAATTGCAAAGGCTAAAGTTTACAGCCCTAGATTACCATCTGTTTTCCTGGCCCAGTTAAATAAATCAGAATTTGCTGCTTTTCAGGAAAAAATTAGAAAATATGAAGGCTTCTATTTCCAAAAAAGATCGCTTCGTGATTACGAAGTAGATTATGGCGCTAATATTTTTGGTTTTATTACCCAGGTAAACGAAGGGTTGATTGCCAAAAATCCTTACTACAATAGTGGTGATTTAATAGGAATGCAAGGAGTTGAACAAAGCTATGAAGAAGTTTTACGTGGAATTAAAGGGGTAAAATACATTCAGAAAGACAAATACAACCGAGAAATTGGCTCCTATAAAGAAGGAAAATACGATACTATTGCCGTTGCCGGAGAAGACATTAATTTAACAATTGATGCAGAACTTCAAAAGTATGGTGAAGAATTAATGATTAATAAAAGAGGTGGTATTGTTGCTATTGAACCTAAATCTGGTGAAATATTAGCATTGATAACTGCTCCATCATATGATCCTGGTATTTTGGTTGGAAGACAACGTTCTAAAAATTATACGCTTTTATATCACGATTCTATCGCTAAACCATTATACGACAGAGGGCTTCTGGCAGAATACCCTCCAGGTTCGCCATTTAAAATTTTAACCGGTTTAGTGGCGCTGCAGGAAGGTGTTATCGACGAGCAAACTACTTTTATGTGCCATCATGGATTTAGTTATGGTAGAGGACGTTTTATGAAATGTCACGGTTTTGGCCCACACCAATTGCACAATGGTATCTATAATTCTTGTAACACTTATTTTGCACAGTCATATATGTTAACTATTAACAAATATGGAGATCCGGGCAAAGCAGTAGATGTCTGGAGTAATCACGTAAAGAGTTTTGGTTTAGGTCAATTTATGGGATATGATTTACCAACTGGTAAAAAAGGAAATATTCCAACATCTAAAACATACAAAAAAATATATCCAAATGGCGGCTGGAGAAGTACCACTATTGTATCAAATGCAATTGGACAGGGAGAAGTTTTAATGACTCCAATTCAGTTAGCCAATATGATGGCAACAGTTGCTAATCAAGGCTATTATTATACACCTCATATCATCAAAAAGATTGAAGGAAAAAAAATCGATGCTAAATTTACAACGAAGCACGAAACTACTATTGATAAAAAATATTTTCCACCAGTTATTAGTGGCTTATTTGATGTTTATAACAAAGGAACAGCTTATGCCCTTAGAGTAGAAGGCATTGATATTTGTGGAAAAACAGGTACTGCTGAAAATTATGCCAAAATTGGCGGTGTCAGAACAAAATTAAAAGATCACTCTATTTTCGTTGCTTTTGCTCCAAAAGATAATCCGAAAATTGCGATTGCAATTATGATCGAAAACGGAGGTTTTGGTGCTACCGTTGCGGGACCAATTGCCAGTTTGATGATTGAAAAATATCTAAGAAAAAAGATCACAAGAAACGATTTAGAAGTGCGTGTATTAAACAAAAGTTTAGCAAGCGAATATGCCAAATTAGGAGGAATGACAGATGCAAGTGCTATCGAATCGACTCCTAAAGATTCTGTTTTAAAAGCTAAAATTGTTGTACCGAAAGTTCCAATCGCTCCAAAAACAGAAATTAAAAAAACAACAGTAGACACTACTAAGAACTAACAAGGATTATTTCAAATGAAAAATCAAAGTGTAAAAAATAATATTGATTGGATAAGTGTCTTTATCTACATTTCCCTGGTAACATTAGGATGGCTGAATATATATTCGTCTTCTTTATTGTCTACTGATGGTACGTATGAAAAACAATTGATATTTATTTGCTGTACAATTCCCTTAATATTTGTTGTTCTTTTTGTTGATGGTAAATTTTACGAAAAATATGCCAGTATTATTTTTGGCGTTTCGCTATTATCACTGGCTGGTTTGTTTCTTTTTGGAAAAACAATCGCCGGGCAGAGGTGCTGGTATGCTATTGGAAGTTTCACCATACAACCCTCTGAGTTTGCAAAAGCTGCGACTTCATTGGCATTGGCAAAATACCTTAGTGACAGCCAGATTAATTTAAAGGAAACAAACAGACAAATTCAGGCATTAGCTATTGTCTTTTTACCTGTTTTGCTTATACTTCCTCAACCTGACCCTGGAAGCGCATTAATATATAGCATTTTTATCGTTGTATTGTTTAGAGAAGGCTTGCCTTCTTGGTATGTATGGACAGGTTTTATAACCATATTGCTATTTGTATTAACGCTTGTTTTAGAACCCTATGTTGTAATATTAATTGCTTTGGGGGTTTTAATTATTATACATTTTAAAGGTCGGGTCGTCGATAGAAATTTACTTTTAAGTGCAATACTATTAGCCCTCATTTCCGGCTTCGTTTTATCTGTAGATTATGTTTTTGACAATGTTTTCAAGCAACACCATAGAGATCGTTTCAATATCTTGTTAGGAAAAAGTGTCGATATGAAAGGTATCGGATACAACACCAATCAATCTGAAATTGCAATTGGTTCCGGCGGCTGGATAGGAAAAGGTTTCTTAGAAGGAACTCAAACCAAAGGAGGTTTTGTTCCTGAACAACATACCGATTATATTTTTACGACTGTTGGTGAAGAATGGGGATTTACAGGTTCACTTGTGGTTATACTTCTCTTTACAGGATTACTTTTAAGGGTAATTTATTTGGCAGAAAGGCAGAAAACAAAATTTAGCCGGGTTTACGGTTATTGTGTTGCAGGAATTCTGTTTACGCACTTTTTTGTAAACATTGCAATGGTTGTTGGAATTTTTCCAACAATTGGTGTCCCTCTTCCCTTCTTTTCTTATGGAGGTTCCGGACTTTGGGGATTCACAATTTTGTTGTTTATCTTCTTGAAAATGGACGCCAATAAAGTAAATGAATGGTAGTTCTTTAGGAAATTCCAATAGAAAAAATCCAAATTCCAAATTTACTACAAGATTATTAGCTATATAACGACATTGTTTTAATTTGGGTTAAGACCTTAAAAACCTTAACATTCATTAATTAATTTCATGTATCTTAAACCTTTTAAACAAGAATTTTAAATCTATATATAAGCATAAAAAAAGTCCGAAGTTTTACAACTTCGGACTTTTTTTATAATGCTATTTTTTAATCTTTATATTTTTTCGATTGGTCTTTTCTTCAAAAGCTTAAGTAAAACCGGGAATGTTGAAATGATTACTATAATGATGATAATGTATTCAATGTGTTGTTTTAGATCAATTCCTTGTTTCAGAAATACTCCATATAAATAATGTCCTGAAAAAATCAATATAAATGACCATAAAAAAGAGCTTAGAATATTATAGTACATAAACTTCTTTTTATCCATAGAAACTATACCGGCAATAATGGGTGCAAAGGTTCTGAAAATTGGTAAAAAACGAGCGTAAATAATTGCTTTGCCACCATATTTTTCAAAGAAATCTTTTGATTGTAGCAGGTATTTCTTTTTAAACCAGAAACTATCTTCTTTTTTAAATAAATAATAACCGCTTTTAGCTCCGAACCAATAACCTGTCATGTTTCCTAAAACTCCCATAATGGCAACCAAAACAGAAAGTATAAAAACATTTAGAAAATCGTTTGGAATAGAAACCACATTTTGAATTAAGTCACGACTATAGATACCTGCTAAAAAAAGCAGACTATCTCCCGGTAGAAAAAAACCTGCAAAAAGCCCTGTTTCAGCGAAGATTATAAACAGAACAATATACAAACCAATTTGAAAACCTCCAATACTTAAATTAATATAAAATTCGGGGTTGATTAATTGGGTCCAATCAAAATTATTCATAAAATGGTTTGGTTACATTTATAGTGTGTGAAAGTAACAATAATTTACCTTAACCACAATAAAATACGGTTTTTTAAAGATAAATTAACTATTGAAAAAAAGCCCGGACATTAAAATCCGGGCTGTAAAACAGCTATCTCTCATACTTACAACATGTATGCAAATTATCATAATCTTCCTGAGATGCTTTTACTTCTTTGGTATCATGACCTACTTTTGCAATTGCTTTATTTAAATCAGATGGCGAACATTTCTCTTCGTTTAATATAACGGTCAACTGATGAGAACTAATACCCCAATTCGCTGTTTTTACCCCTGATACACTAAAAGCTGCTTTTTCGATGCGCTTTTTGCACTGCTCACAATTGCCGTTTACTTCGGTAGTGTATTTTAAATTCTTATTTTTTTTAGTTTGAGCCTGAGCTGAAAATCCTAAAAAAGTGATCATTACTATTAAAACTATATTTTTCATTTTCTTTATGATTTATTGTTATTGAAATTGATTTTTGAAATGAGATTGATTTCTATTTTATTTTAAATCGTAATCCTGCGTAATACATTTGCCCAAAAATTGGAGCATAAGCTATTGAAGCATCAAAGTTGGGACCAAATGGATCATTGGCTCCTAAAATTGCTTTTTCTTGTTTATAATTCCCAATGTTTTCTCCACCAATATAAACCTCAAATACAGGAGAAAAAACTCTTGTAACCTGCAAATTCATAACAGCATAAGAAGGTGAAAATTCAGGAAACTGATCTTCTGCAGGATTTGAAGCCGTGTATGGCAATTGTTGTTTTCCAGACCAGTTAAATGTGTAATCAAACTTCCATTGCTTATTATCACTCAAATTAGTTTCGTACTCAAGATTTCCTAAAACACGATGTTTCGCCTGCAGCGGACGTTGGAATGTTCCTCTTAAATAATCGGTTTGAATATCGTAATATTTATAAGCTGTTCTTAAATTCAAATTGTGAATTAACTCATAATTAAATTCTACTTGTAAACTATTGGCAAACGAGTTTCCTTTTAAATTATAGAATAAAACTTCCTGCGGGCTTTGCATCAAATCAACAACGGCCTGATTTTGAAAATCGGTTCTGTAAAGGTCGAAACCTGCTTCGGCATTTTTATTGAAAATTTTGAATTTCTGAGAAAAACTAATACCGTAATTCAATGCTATTTCAGGATTCAAACCATAAATTTTTCCGTTATTATCCAAAATCGAAAAAGTTCTTGAACTTGCAAAAAGCTGTTGATTCTCAGCAAAAATATTGGCAGAACGTTTTCCTCTTCCGGCAGAAAAACGAAGAACTCCTTCTTTCCACGGATTATAACGCACATGCAAACGCGGCGTTACAAAAAATCCTAACCTGTTATGATTATCAACTCTTCCGCCTAATATCAGGCTAAAGTTATCCGTATTATCATAAGTATATTCAAAAAATGCTCCAACCGAATTATCAATTCTGCTATAATCATTTACATTGACAAATTCCTGATATTGATCGTATGTAAAATTTAATCCCGTCGTAAATTTATGCTTTGTATTATTGATGATCGAATTAAAAATTAAGTTCGAATAAAAACTATTCTGCTTAATATCATATTGATTAAAACCAAAATAAGAATCTTGATTGTGGCTGTTAAAGGCGTTTTGAAAACCAATACTCTGATACGGCATATCTTTAAATACATATCCAATTTTTGTAGAAACTTCATAACGTTCCGTATTTATTTCTGAACCCCAATGATTCGTTGTTCCGCGGTCTCTGTCTTTATCAAAATCAACTTCTCCGGTTTGTTTTTTATCATTCATATATCTGAAATTGATAAAACTAACCAAACCACTTTCGGGATTATAATATTGATATCTATTTAAAACATTGATTTGTTTCCCTAACGGATTATCGAGAAATCCGTCGTTATTCATATCGTTTTTTGCTACTCGTGTGTTTCCATGAACAAATAAACTTGTTGCCCATTTATCAGATAATTTTTTATTGAAATGGGTATTCAACTCAAAACGTGCATCTGTAGATCCGTAAGCATTTAGAAAAAACGGAATATCGCTTAAAGGTTTTAATAGTTCTGTATTTATTTGTCCCGAAATACTTTCGTAACCGTTGATGACACTTCCGGCGCCTTTGGTAATCTGAACACTTTCTATCCAGGTTCCCGGCGTAAATGACAATCCGTAAGCCTGAGAAGCACCACGAACAGAAGGGATATTTTCTTCGGTAATCATCAAATACGGACTTGTTAAACCCAGCATTTTTATTTGTTTTGTTCCCGTTAAAGCATCAGAAAAATTGACATCTATTGATGGATTTGTTTCGAAACTTTCGGCCAGATTACAACATGCGGCTTTAAGAAGTTCTTTACTTGTAATTAAAGTTGTATTGGATGTAAGGGTATAAGACTTTTTAAGTCCTTTTTGCTTTTTTGTAATCTTTACTTCCTCCAGATCTTCTTGCGAAAACACAGCAACAGAAAGCAAAAGCATAACAAAAAGCGTTATATTTTTTTGCATAAAAAATGATTTTAATATTATTTAGAAATATTTGAAGTTTCTCAACAAATAAGAAACACACAAATAGTACAATACAAGCCATAAGGGAGCTCGATTCTAAACATTAAAATCAGGAATAAAAAATATATTGGCTATATAATTTGAATAAGGGGGGTGCATTCGCATCAGAATAATACGAAGTGATTTGACTGCTTTTGAAATTTGGAATTGATAAAAAAGCAATTGGTTTAAATTCCTGAATTATTGCAGGAAAAGCAATTTGAAAAAAGAATATTTTTAAAGTAGCATCATCCGATTTTTTTTCAAAATGAACTACTTTGTCTTTACAACAAGATGATTTTTTTTCAGATACGCCACAACATTTTTTTTCGGGCGCGGCAGAAACAGTTGTATTTAAAGAAACAGAAGCAATTTTACCTCCGCAATAATGCACATCAAAAGCAAACCCAATGTTGGAGACCAACAATAGGAACGCTAAAAATAATCCTGTGCACTTTCGTAAATTCATAATGCAAAACTATTTAAAAGACTTGAAAAAAGTTGTAAGAAATGCTATTTTTTTTGATTTTGTTGCTGATAATAAAATGCAGGAATAAAAAGCAGGACAAATATGGGCTGAATAATAAATCTTCTCACATAAAAAAGAAGCCAGTTTCCGTCAGGATAATAGTTAAGAATGGCGAAAAACATTCCTAAAAGCAAGACTAAAAAAAACACATATAAAAAAATGCTAAACTTAACAATCTCAACATCCTGAAACAATGAATAAATCAATAATAACGATAAAACCGTATTTAAAAAATACCGAAGTAAAAGCCCTCCAAATAGTTTAAAACCGTAAAATTGAGGAAAAGGCAGGCTTTTGAATTCAGAATCAAAATAAGCTAAAAAAGGATCATAAAACAGCTGACTTTCATATGCTCTGATTCCGGCAAAGGATAATACAACAATAATTGCAATTACAATTTTCGATTTATGTTCCAGAATTTTATTTAGCATATTTTGAAAATTTGTTCACCCAAATCACCCACAAAAGAAAAACAGTTCCGTAAATAATTAAAGGAAAAAGAACTCCGTGTAAAATATGCTCTTTTTCAGGAAAATGGAACAACAAAACGGTTAATAAAGCAATTCTGATTACATTTAACAGGTATATGACAACGATTCCTGACAAAATAAAAAGCACAGTTGTTTTAATCTTTCCGGAAAAAGCAATTACAAAAGAAACAAATAGAACAATAACACTTACAGCATTACATCCTTCAATAATTCTAAGGGTATACTTTTTATTATACCAAACCTCAAGATAAGGATTTAAAATACTTTTAAAAATACTTACATCACAATTAAACAAATGCATTAGCTGATCGACATTACGACCAACAATATTGGTTATTCCGTCGATATCATTTGTCTCAAAACTATTTAAATAGTATCGATAAACCACTGTAAGCAAGATGTAAGCAGCAAAAAAAGTGCTGATAAAAATTAAAAATGGCTTAAATTGTAGTAAATATTTTTTCAAAGGATTTTTTTTTCAAATTTATGTATTTTTTGAGTTCAGCTTTAAATACTTTTGTATAAAAATTTTTATATCATGACATTTCAGGAATTACAACCAAAAATAAGTGCTATTGTAGCTGATACAAACACAGTTAGAGACGAAAAACTATTAACTATTTGCCAATTATTAAACGAAAATATTGAATATTATAACTGGGTTGGTTTTTATTTCGCCAATCACGAGAACAAAACCTTGCATTTAGGTCCTTATGTAGGTGCAGAAACAGATCATACCGTTATTCCTTTTGGAAAAGGAATTTGCGGTCAGGTTGCAGAAAGCAATGCCAATTTTGTTGTGCCGGATGTTGCTGCTCAGGACAATTATATTGCGTGCAGTTTTACTGTAAAGTCTGAAATTGTTGTTCCTTTATTTGTAAATGGAGTAAATATTGGTCAAATTGATATTGACAGCCATGTAATCGATCCGTTTACAGAAGCTGACGAAAGATTTTTAGAATTTGTAAATCAAGAGGTTGCGAAATTATTTTAAAAGGACTATTTTTAATATAAAAATAGGCTGAATGAAAAAAAACGCATGCATCTTATTTCATCTTATATTTTCAGTTAGTCTATTTGCACAAATTAATGTTGTCTCTAAGAAAATCTTTCTAGATTCATTAAATCGTGAAACTACACCCGAAAACTACAGCTACACTAGAGTAATAACTAATTATTCTCAAAAAAGTGTCCGGTACGTTGTGACTGATTTTTACAAAAATGGAAGAAAGAAAATGACAGGTACCACTCTAGATAAGGACATTTTGAAAAAAGATGGCCAATTTATTTACTATTATAAAAATGGCGCAAAAGAAGCTGTTGTAGAATATACTGAAGATCATAAAAACGGTAAAGAAATTAATTGGTACGAAAACCAAAATAAAAAATGGGAGAAGCAACATTTGTGGGATCCAAAAACTAAAAAATCTCAAACTTTAATTCTTAATTTTTGGGATGTGGATAAAAATCAGACGGTAGTTGATGGAAATGGAGAATATGAAGAAACAGAAAATTTTATCACACAAAAAGGAACCATCAAAGACGGACTAAAACAGGGCGCCTGGCAAGGAAGTGACTCTGAACGAAAGATTACTTTTATTGACAATTATGATCGGGGTATTTTAATTTCGGGTATTAGCATTAACGAAAACAATGTGAAATTTTCATATTCTTCTTTGAGTGAAAAAATAACCGGAAAAAAAACAGAGAAGAAAAAATAGTTTGTAATTAGAATTTATCCCTTTAAATAATATTAAAACAGTCATATTCAAAAACAAACAACCTCAGAATCAACAAAAAAGTATTATTTTTAGCTTAAATTGTTTAATCTTTAAATTTTTCAATCTTTAAATTTATTTTTTCAGAAAAAAGATGTATTTTTGCACCCGTCTTACAAAAGATGTATGACATACATAAAAATCATTAAATAATATTGGAATGTATTTAACTAAAGAAAAGAAAGAAGAGATTTTTGCACAACACGGTGAAGCAACAAACACTGGAAAAGCAGAAGGTCAGATTGCATTGTTCACTTACAGAATTTCACACTTAACTGAACACTTGAAAAAAAATCGTCACGATTACAACACAGAGCGTTCACTTGTACTATTAGTAGGTAAAAGAAGAGCTTTGTTGGATTACTTGAAAAAGAAAGAGATCAACAGATATCGTGAGATTATCAAAGTATTGAATATCAGAAAATAATCAATATAGAAAAGAGGTGCGAAAGTGCCTCTTTTTGTTTTTACAGATTGTATTTAATTACAAGCATTTTATAAGAAAAAAAGTTTGGTTTTTCATTGGGTTTTAGATTAACAACAACTACACACAACAACTACAACACAACTAAAACCCATTGTATAACCAATAAGGAAAAATTATGATTCCACAATTATTTGTAGAAAAGATCGATTTAGGTGATGGAAGAAGCATCACAATCGAGACGGGTCGTTTAGCAAAACAAGCTGACGGATCGGTAGTAGTAAGAATGGGCGACACGATGATACTTGCAACTGCAGTTTCAGCTCGTAGCGCTAACCCAAATGTTGATTTTTTACCATTAACGGTAGATTATCGCGAAAAATTTGCAGCAGCAGGTCGTTTCCCTGGAGGTTTCTTCAAAAGAGAAGCTCGTCCTAGTGATAGCGAAGTGTTAACAATGAGATTAGTAGACCGTGTTTTACGTCCGCTTTTCCCAGACGATTATCATGCTGAAACGCAAGTTATGATTCAATTAATGTCTCATGACGAAACTGTTATGCCAGACGCTTTAGCTGGTTTAGCTGCATCTGCAGCATTAGCAGTTTCAGATATTCCTTTTTATAACCTAATTTCAGAAGTACGTGTTGCACGTATCGACGGAAAATTTGTTATCAACCCAAGTAGAGAAGATTTAGAAAAATCTGACATCGATATGATGATTGGAGCTTCTATGGATTCTGTTGCAATGGTTGAAGGAGAGATGAAAGAAATTTCAGAAGCTGAAATGGTTGAAGCGATTAAATTTGCTCACGAAGCTATTAAAGTTCAAATTCAGGCACAATTGCGTTTGCAAGCTGCTTTTGGTAAAAAAGAAATTCGTACTTACGAAGGTGAGAAAGAAAACGAAGAAATTTACAAAAAAGTAAAAGCTGCTGCATACGATAAAATATATGCTATTGCAAAAGTTGGATCGGCTAAACACGAAAGAACTGCTGCATTTGCTGAAGTAAAAGAAGAAGTAAAAGCTTTATTTACTGAAGAAGAATTAGCTGCTGACGGAGATTTAGTTTCTAAATATTTCTACAAAACAAACAAAGAAGCTGTTCGTAACGTAGTATTAGAATTAGGTGTTCGTTTAGATGGTAGAAAAACTACAGATATCAGACCAATTTGGTGTGAAATTGATTATTTACCAAGAGTTCACGGTTCATCTTTATTTACACGTGGAGAAACTCAGGCTTTAGCTACTGTAACTTTAGGAACTTCAAGAGAAGCGAATCAAATCGATTCTCCATCTGAACAAGGTGAAGAGAAATTCTACTTACACTATAACTTCCCTCCTTTCTCAACTGGTGAAGCAAAACCATTAAGAGGAACTTCAAGAAGAGAAGTTGGTCACGGTAACTTAGCTCAAAGAGCTTTAAAAAACATGATTCCTGTTGATTGTCCTTATACTATTCGTATTGTTTCTGAAGTTTTAGAATCTAACGGTTCTTCTTCTATGGCAACAGTTTGTGCCGGTACAATGGCGTTAATGGATGCTGGAGTTCAAATGGTAAAACCAGTTTCCGGAATTGCTATGGGATTAATTACTGACGGTGAGAAATTTGCTGTATTGTCTGATATTTTAGGTGATGAAGATCATTTAGGAGATATGGACTTTAAAGTAACAGGAACTGCTGACGGTATTACAGCTTGTCAAATGGACATTAAAATTGATGGTTTACGTTACGACATTATGGAGCAGGCTTTAGGGCAGGCGCGTGAAGGACGTTTACATATTTTAGGAAAATTAACTGAGACTATTGCTGCTCCAAGAGCAGACGTTAAAGCGCATTCTCCAAAAATCATTACCAGAACTATTCCTGGAAACTTTATTGGTGCATTAATTGGACCTGGTGGAAAAGTAATTCAGGAATTACAAAAAGCTACCGGAACAACTATCGTAATCAACGAAGTTAATGAAGAAGGAGTTATTGAAATTCTAGGTACAGATCCTGCAGGAATTGAAGCAGTATTGGCTAAAATTAAGTCAATCACTTTCAAGCCACAAATGGGAGAAGCTTATGAAGTAAAAGTAATTAAAATGTTAGATTTTGGAGCCGTAGTAGAATATACATCTGCGCCAGGAAATGAGGTTTTATTACACGTTTCTGAATTAGCTTGGGAACGCACTGAAAATGTTACTGATGTTGTAAACATGGGCGATGTTTTTGAAGTGAAATACTTAGGTGTTGATCCTAAAACTAAAAAAGAAAAAGTGTCAAGAAAAGCACTTTTACAAAGACCTCCACGTGAGGAGAAAAAAGAGTAATCAGATCTTAGTTTACTAAAGGTATTATTAATAGAAAAAGGCTGTCCGAAAATATTCGGGCAGTTTTTTTTTTGATCTTTAGATTATTTTTTTGTCTAATCGATAAAGTTAACTTCAAAAAAAAAAAAAAAACAGATTGCCAAAATCGAACGCACATCAATTTTAGCAATGTGTTAATAATTTACAAATTCAAAATACGCAGAAATAGCAAAACTTAGTTGTGTTTTTTAGGCTACAATATTTACCAAACAGACTACATATTTTATTCAGAAAAAATGTTCTTTTGAAATATGATATTTCTAATTCAGTTGAGTAATTAATTATTTCAATACATTAAAAAAAATACGATTAAGAGTAGAAATAAAAGAAATCTTTTTTATTGAAAAAGCATTCTAAATCATTGCCACAAATGAATGCATTTAATTAAAAGAATAGAATTTTTATTACAATTTAACACAATTACGCTAGATTTATAACATTTTTTTAATACTTTTGAAATTTCCAAACAAAATATTAAACCACAACAATCTTTTGAAAAATTATCAAAAAAAATCTACATTCCTTATTTTATTTGGATTATTGCTAAGTATTCATTCAATACATGCCCAAACTATCAAAGAAATCGAAATATACAATTGGTTTGATAATACAGTTGGAAAAGAAAATCTAGATCTAAATAATGGCGTTCTCTACACAAATCCTTACAGAACAACAAATGATGATAATCTATTTTTGAATGATCGATTTGAAAAGGGAAACGTTTCTTACAACGGTCAAATGTATTATGACACCTCTCTTAAATATGATATTTATAGAGATATTTTAATTTTAAATCCTCAAGGAGCTTCAGAGTTAATTGGAGTAAGTTTAAGCACAGAAAAAGTAGATTCTTTTACAATTTCAAATAGAAACTTTATTAAAATCCGTAAAGAAAAATACACTTTTCCAGGATTTTCAACAGGTTATTACGAAACTTCTCTGTTCAATGAAAATTTTATTTTTTACATAAAACATTCCAAAAATATTCAGAAAAAAATAAAAGAAGATGGAATTTATTATTCTTCTAAAAGTAATAATGATTTTTATCTCGATTATGAAAAAAAATTATATTATATAAATGGTAAAAGCGATTTAATAAAATTATTTCCAGAGAAAAAAAAGCAAATAAATGAGTTTTATTTCATGAACAGAGGCCTTGCAAAATCTGATTTAAATCAATTTATGAAAAATTTAATGAAGTACACCAGCAGCTTACTTTCTAATCAAACCAAAGAAAACTAATGAGAAAGATTATACTCGTCTTACTGTTTTTACTAGTAAATCAGATTTTATTTTCCCAAAATTCGAATGAAAAAATTACTGCCGAATATAAAAATGAAACTTTAGCGAACATCATAAAATCAATCGAGAATACCACATCATATAAATTTTATTTTGACCCAACCTGGATTGAGTCAAATAAAACTTTATTTTCAGGAAATTTTACAAATGTTACGGCAGAGGAATTACTGGATAAAGTCTTAAACAAAACTGACCTTAATTTCATTATTTTAAACAAAAAAATAATCCTAACGCTGCACAATACAATTCATGACGAATTACCTGTAAATTATTTTATTGATGCTCCTGCTGCAAATCAAAATAACACAAACTTAAATAACCCTGAAAACCCGGTTTTTTATCAGCAATACGATTCTTTAAGTAATTATAGTGTTACAAAAAAAGCTCCAATAGCATTTATCGGGAAAGAAAATAAGGACACAGTTAAAAAGAATTTTATTATTTCGGGATATATTAAAAATGAAGAAACCGGTAAACCGGAACCTAATATTTATATTAAAGTAAGAAACAAAAACATAAGTACATCAAGTGATCAGGATGGACACTATAGTTTACAACTGCCAAGAGGAAACAATATTATTGAAATTAAATCATTGAGCCATAAAGATTTTGTAAAAACTTTAATGGTATATGATGACGGAGATTTTGACATTAATGTTAATGAGAAATCGAATCAGCTAGATGAAGTTGTTATTAAAAAGAAAGGTCAAAAAACAGTTGAAAGTGTTATTTCCGGATTAGTTTCTATTGATATTGAAGGAATGAAAAATGTTCCTTTAATTCTTGGAGAAAGAGATATTTTGAAAGTTGCAACTACATTCCCCGGAATTAAAACTACCGGAGAAGGATCTGCCGGATTTAATGTAAGAGGTGGAAAAGAAGATCAAAATTTAATTCTTTTAGACAATGCCGTACTTTATAATCCGCAACACTTTTTAGGTTTTTTCTCAGCAATAAATCCTTACACAGCAAAGAAAGCAGATATATATAAAGGAAGTATTCCGGCAGATTTTGGCGGTAGATTATCTTCGGTATTTGATATTACTACTAAAAATGGAAATCCTGAAAAGTTTTCCGGTGAAGGAGCAGTTGGCCCAATAACATCTAATCTTAGTTTTGGATTGCCTATTCAAAAAAACAAATCAAGTGTAATAGTTGGAGTAAGAGCAACTTATTCAGACTGGATTTTAAAGGCTTTAGATGATGAGGAGCTTCAAAATAGTGAAGCTGGATTTTATGATGGAATTTTAAAATATAACAACGCCATCAACAGTAATAACAATATTGAGGCTACTTTGTATTACAGCCATGATCGCTTTAGTATTAGCTCAGATTCTTTGTACAAATACAGCAACAGGTTAGCTTCTGCAAAATGGGACCATACTTTTAATAAAAAACATAAGGCCGCTTTTATTTTTACAAATAGTGAATATAAATTTAATATTGATTACGATTCTGAGGACATCAATTCTTTTAATTTTGGTTATAAAATTAATGAGTCTCAATTTCAGGCAAAATTTAATTATGCGTTTAGCCAAAAACATAATTTCTCGTATGGTATTGCTGGTAAATTATATAATATTTCGCCAGGGTATCAGCACCCTATAAAACCTGAAGCTACTTTAATCTCGACAGATATTGCTAAAGAAAAAGCTCTGGAATCAGGGATTTATCTTGGAGACAATTACAAATTTAGCGACAAATTATTGATAGACATCGGCTTAAGATATTCATTTTATGCTTCACTAGGCGCTGCTGATGTTAATGTTTATGAAGCCGGATTACCTTTAAACGATGCTACAATTATTAGAACAGATCATTACAATAACAATGAGGTTATAAAAACATATGGCGGACTGGAGCCACGTGTTGCAGCAAGATATTTTTTTACAGAAGATTTTTCTATAAAGGCGAGTTATGACGGCACAAGGCAATACATACATTTACTTTCAAGTAATGTCACACAATCTCCAACAGATACCTGGAAATTGTCAGATGCGAATGTAAAGCCTCAAAGCGCTCAGCAAGTTTCACTTGGATTGTATAAAAACCTGAAAGATGAAGAATATGAATTGAGTGTAGAGGGATATTATAAAAAATCTAAAAATATTCTTGATTACAAAGTTGGAGCTCAATTATTATTGAATAAAAATGTTGAAACTGAACTTTTGCAAGGTGAAGGAAAAGCATATGGGGTTGAATTTTTAATCAAAAAGCAGGTTGGTAATTTAAACGGATGGATTGGCTATACTTATTCTCGCTCTCTTATAAAACTAGACGGGCAATTTATCGAAGAAAAAATAAATAATGGTAAATATTTTTCTTCAAATTTTGATAAACCTCATGATCTAAGTGCCGTATTAAATTATAAATTTACAAGACGATATAGTTTATCTACTAACTTTTTATATCAAACAGGCAGACCCGTTACTTTTCCTATTGGAACATATCATTATGGAGATGCAGAATATACGCTCTACAGTGATCGAAATAAATACAGGATTCCGGATTACGTACGTTTAGACATAGGACTTAATATTGAAGGAAATCATAAAATAAAAAAATTAGCACACAGTTTCTGGAACATATCAATTTATAATGTATTAGGACGCAGTAATCCTTATTCTATTTATTTTGTAACTGATAATGCCGGAAAAATAAAAGCATACAAAACTTCTATTTTTTCTATTCCGGTTCCTAGTATTACTTATAATTTTAAATTTTAACAGACTCAAAGGGTATGAAAACCATCTATGTTTATAAAATCCTGTTTTTTTTACTATTAAGCACACTAATTAGTAGTTGTACTGATGCTTACAATCTTCAGACAAATACTTATGAAGAGGCTTTAGTAGTTGAGGCAACAATAACTAATGAACTTAAAAATCAAGAAATAAAACTAACAAAAACTGCAAAATTTGAAGAGGAAGGAATAAAAACTGTAGTTGGAGCAAACGTAAACGTTAATGATAATAAAGGAAATACGTATCATTTTCAGGAAGCTGACGGGAAATATATATCTGAAACTCCATTTAAAGCATTACCAAATACTGAATATACTCTTGAAATCTCGACAGCTGACGGGAAAAAGTATCAATCATCAAATCAAACATTAACTACAGAAACAGAAATAGAAAGCGTAACATCAAAAGTAATTACGGATCCAAAAGAAGGCAGAGGGGTTCAAATTAATGTAAAAAGTTATGATCCTGCTAACACTTCAAAATATTACAGATATGAATATGAAGAAGCTTATAAAATAATTACCCCAAAATGGTATCATTATAAATTAATTATTACCGGGCCAAGAGAAGTAACTCAGGTACCTAACGAAACAAACAAAAAAATATGTTATTCTGTTAAAAATTCAACAGACATCCTGCAATCTACAACTACAAACTTGCAAGAAGACAGAGTAGATTTTCCTATTAGGTTTATTAGCGATCAAAATTATATTATTAGCCATCGCTATAGTATTTTAGTAAAACAATATGTTCAAAATATCGAATCGTATACTTTCTATAAAACATTAAAAGAAATCTCAAGCTCCGGAGGTATTTTATCTCCAAAACAACCTGGTTTTATAAACGGAAATATTAAATGCATTAATGATTCAGATTCTAAGGTTATTGGCTTTTTTGATGTCTCTTCGTTTTCATCAAAAAGAATGTTTTTTAACTATAAAGACTTATTTCCGGGTGAATCCCTTCCCCCTTATTACACAGATTGTACGAATAGGTTCTATAATTTTTGTTGGGGATTTAGCGATCCTCCTTGTGCCGGAGGAACTATGATGTATGACCTTGAAAATAATTACATAACATTAATAGATGAGTCTACTCCATATTATATGGTGAATGCTCCATGCGGGGACTGCACTATTTTTTCATCTAACGTAATACCTTCATTTTGGACAGAATAAAACAAATCCTTTTATTGTTTGCTATAATAAGCACACAATTAGTTAGTGCGCAAAAACTAATTATTGTAGATGAGTCAATCTATCTTCATGCAAACGGATCAACGTTTGTTTCGGGAGAAACTCTTTTGTACAAGGTTTATTGCTTAAAATCGTCAGACAAAACTCCGAGCATATTAAGCAAAATAGCTTATGTTGAAATTGTAGACAGCAATAAAAAATCTGTATTAAAAACTAAAATTGCTTTAGAAAATTCTTGCGGACAAGGTGATTATTTTATTCCAACAACTCTAAAATCAGGAAAATACAAACTTATTGCCTATACTGACTGGATGCTTAATAAACCGACTTCAGATCTTTTTCAGATAGATATCACGATAATCAATCCTTTTAATATGGACGAAAAAAGTGCTTCTGGCACCATCGTAAAAACAAATCAGGGAAACTCAGATCCGGCTGTTAGTACAAATGAAAACATTTCGACAAATAACAATATAACCAGTGAAAGTCTAAAATTCAATCTTAATAAAAAAACATTTACAAACAGGGAATTGGTTGATCTGAAAATTGAATCTGTAAATCCTCTTTTTAAAGACGGTGCATATTCTCTATCCGTAAGAAAAATAGACCATCTGCCAACCAGTAGTCAAATTTCTGCAAAAACTTTTTCTGAAAACAAATCGAATGCAATTATTGATGTACAAAATCCCGAATCGAAAATTGTATTGCCTGAACTTAGGGGAGAAATTATTTCCGGCAAGATTACAGCAAAAAATAATATTGACAAAGTAGATAATATTACAGTTGCACTTTCTCTTCCGGGCAAATCGTTTGTTTTTAAATCAGTTAAAACAGATTCTGCAGGTAACTTCATCTTTTATATAGACAGAGCAAGTTACAGCCCTGATATTACAATCCAGATAATTGATGATCAGGCTTCTCATTATTCCATTTCACTAAATAATTTACCCCAAATTGACTATTCTAAACTCTCTTTTATTTCTGATGAAAATTTATCCTTTTCGATAAAAGATGACTTGGTTAACAGATCTATCTCGAGCCAGATAGAAAATGCTTATTATCATAAAAAAATAGATAATATCTCTAAAGCTCCAAATTATGATCCGTTTTATTATCCTATTGCAAAAGAATATATATTAGATAATTACACTAGATTTAAAACATTAAGAGAAACCTTTACAGAAGTTGTAATTGAAGTTTACAACAAACCAAAAGATGACAAAGCTTATCTTCATGTAAATAATCCAAATATTTTTCCTCAATTGCCTGAGCCTGCATTAGTATTAATAGATGGATTATATTTAGAAAATCAGAATGAATTGATGACTTATAACATGAAAAATGTCTACAAAGTTGAAGTAATTATAGGGAGATATTATGTAGGGCCAAAATCTTTTAATGGGTTAATTAGTTTTACAACATTCGATAAAGATTTTAAAAGTACACAATCTGGAAGTTCCATCTTAAAAACTTCAATTTTACGACCACAGCTTAAAAAAATATATAATAAAATAAGTTACGTAAACTTAGCTGATAACGAAAGAATTCCTGATTTCAGAAATCAATTATTTTGGAATCCTGAAGTAAAAATCAATAGTCAGAATAACAATTCATTTTACACATCAGACCTTTCAGGAACATTTGAAGTAATACTTGAAGGTTTTGCTAAAAATGGAACTCCTGTTTCTTTAAAAGAAATTATTGAAGTAAAGGATTTAGCGTTAAATTAAAAATTTAAGGATTTCATATTAAAAAAGCCCCCAATAAATTGTTTTTTTTATCACTTATGACAGAAACTTTACCCATTAAACAACTTATGCCTCTTAATTGATTTTCCTTCTCTAATCAAGTAAGCATGGTATGAACTAGGAACATCATGTGTCCATTTAGGTAAAAAATAAATTATCAGATAAACATCAATGTGTCCAATAATTCCAAAAAATACTGCAAGAAAAAAAGGAATTCCGGCATGACCAAAACCAATCATTGAAACAAATGCAACCAATAAGGTTATACCCCATAATTTAGACAAAAGAGCGTGTGTACAGGTTTCTTTTTTAAATTTTAGAAAACTAAAAACATAAGTCAGGCCTTCCATTACAAAAATTGAAATTATAGCATATTTATGTTCAATAATAATTTCAGGATTTAATAACCAAGCACACCAACCTACACAAATCCAAAAAACAAGATCAACCTGACTATCCATTCGACGTAATTTTTCAGATGAGACTCCAACTTTACGAGCAATAATACCATCAAAAATATCTGTTAGTAAACCAAATATCATTAATAATACCAACAAAATTCTAACATTGACAAAATTACTATTCGCAATTAAAATCATTACGAAACCCAGCAATAGTCGAATACCAATGAGCAATAAAGGAACTTTTTTCATTTTTATAGTTTAATAATTTCCAGCAAACCTATTGCAATTATCACATATATTTTTGCTAAAATCAATAAACATATTTACTATATTTGTGATTATCGCAAATTATGAAATATCAAGAATCATTTTTAAAAGTCATACGAAGCAAAACTCCTAAGTCCGTTTCTTTAATTGATGAAATTGCTGCGGTTTTAGAAATTAGCTATGACGCCTCGCATCGAAGAATATCAGGAAAGAGTAAGTTCTCTATAGATGAAACCATTAGACTAGCTCATCATTTCAGCATTTCTTTGGATAATTTGTTCATGAAAGAAGAAAAGGTTATTGTCGAAAAAACAATAGAAATTGAAACATTAAAAGACATGTTACAATACTTCAAAAGATCGGCAGAACAAATTCAGATATTGACCAAAAACCCAAACAGCGTGCTTTATTATTCGGCAAAAGACATTCCGTTATTTTATTTTATGGATGGAACTATTTTATCAAAATTTAAAGCTTTTGTATGGATAAATCTTTTAAACACAAATCAAAAGAAAGTTGCTTTTGAAAATTTTATTATTGAGGAATCTTTTACAGAATACATGGAGAAACTAAAAAATGTCTATGAAAATGTAACTGTCAACGAGATATGGAATGATACAACCATTAATAGTAGCTTACAACAAATATTATATTTTTATGAGGCCGGATTATTAAATCTTAAAAATGCCAATGCATTGTGTAAAGATTTAAAAAGAATAATAAATTTAATTCAGGAAAAATCGAACAAGCCACAAAACAAGTTTAGAATTTATTATAATGAGCTTATTTTATTAAACAACAATATGCTCATTGAAACTGAAGAAAAACTAATGATGTTTGTTCCATATACCCTTTTAGGATATTTTATAACTGATAATGAAGATAGCTGTAAAAATGTACATCAATTTTTTAAACAGCAAATTATCAATTCAAAACCTTTAGGACAATCAGGAATCAAAGAACAAAATCTATTTTTTAACAGGGCTATTCGAAAAATAGATTACTACATGGATAAAATAAATACTCAAGTAGATTTACTTTTTTAGAAATCACAAAAAATTATGATCTACTAAATTTATTTACAAAAAGACCCAATCTAACTTAATGGATTGGGTCTTTCTTAATGAAATTATTATTGTTTTTTAAGCAATATCTTTTCCTGTGTAAATTGATATGCAGCTTCTAAAAAAGCTATCATTTCTTTCCAATTACTATTCGGTTCGTAATAGTTATTGTACTGTTTTTTTGTTGTAATTACTAATTTACCATCTGTTAAAACAGCAGTACTTGTAAATTGACCAGTAGCATTTTTAACATTTTTATTTAATTTTTCTATTCCTGAAATCGCAAATCCTGCCGGTACTTCAAAAACAATTTTATTTTCAAAAGATCTTGGAAAAGACATATAAATATTATTTTTACGATCTGTTTCTTTTTTATCAATTTCAACCTGTCCTGTTAGCATTTTACCAATTTCAACGATATAATTCTCTCCGGCCTTTTTTATCAAGTTGTTTTTAATATTAAATTTTTCCTCATACGAAAAAGGAGTATCATCTCCATATCGTCCTGTATTTAAAATCGCTATAGAAGGATCTTCAATTTCAAAATCAAATTCATCAGATACAGCTTTTTTCTCTGCTTCTTTTTGTTTATCTTTTAATTTATTTATTAAAGCATCAAATTCTTTACGGTATTGTTCCTGCTTCTTTTTGCTGCCTACTTTATCTAAAATTGTTTCGGTTTTGTACTTTTCATAATCTTCGTTTACATAATCGTAAAACTTCAATTTTCTGTATTGTTCATCATTTTTAAAATGTCCAAAATACGAAGAAGTTCTTTTTACATTTAAATCTGTCAGATCTGAAGCTAATGAAACATTTGTTTCTACCTTCGTTACATTATCACTGGCGGTTGTAGATGGCAACATTACTTCCTGAGCACTTGTGATTTTTTTATTTTTAATAATATCAAGTATATAACCCTTAGAATTTTCGAGAGAACTATCAAAAGTTCCAGGCATAGAAAAAGGAGTAAAAGATTCTAAATAAATTGGTTTTGGCGTATTAATTCTCAATACAATATTCACATTTTTACGAATTAACAAATCATCTATAGAACCATTGAATCTGCTTGTTGCTAATAAAATATTATAGTCAATTTTAAACTCTTTTAAAAATGCCATAAAGTAATTGACGAAATATCTGTCATCAGAAATATAAATTGGGTTCTTGTACAATGCATACGGATAAAAAATATCTGCCTCTTTTATTACAGCTGATTCAATATATTGGGTATAATAATTATGTCTTGCAAATTCATAAACTGCTTTTACTTTTTCTTCATCGCTTGCAAAAGTCTTTCCTTTTAAAAATTTCAAAGTTTCGCCAAGATCAAAAACAGCCTGAAATTGCTCTTTATAGTAATTAAATATATCATCTTTAGATACGGTTTTTTTCAAAAAAACATCCTCTGACGGAATGAATACATCAGCATAAGTATATTTGGTAAAGTTTCTGTTTTTGGCAAAATAAACCTGAAATTTATAACACGGCATTTCTGCCAAAGGATAAAACCATCTCGGAAACTCATTTTTTTCAATATCTTTTGCCTCTAATACATATTGTTTTATATGCTTTTTCTCAGAAGGGACCTCTTTTAAATCAGGTGCGCCATTATAGGTATTAAAATTTACATAAAAATCATCTTCAGCTGTAAACTGGATCTTCTTGTTTATGATTGGGTAAACATCTCCCAAAGTAGTTTCAACAGGATCAAAACTAAGATATAAGCTTGCAAATGGTTCGTAAGAGTAATAATAGTAATCTAAAATATCTCCAATTTCAAGATTATTTATCGCCAGTTTCTTTTCTTCATCGAGTTTTTTAGCTTCTTTATCAACATCAATTTCAATTTCATTTCCGTTGGGCTTGATTATTTTAACGCCCAAAAAAGTAGTCGCTTGTTTATATCGATATCCTTTAGTGGAATAAAATTTATCATTAAATGAAAATTCCGAAAATTCTTTGATTGCTGCCTGGTCCTGAAGTTTAATGCGTTTTCTAAATGCCGCAGTATATATTACTTTGCTGCCGGAATTATGATAGTTATAATGTTCGTATTTATAAATAATAACTGCCGATTCGTTTTTCCATTTTTCAGGTATTTGTGTAGTTGCTTTATAAGAATCTGTTTTGCCCCAAAAAAATTCTTTAATTTCTGCTTTGTCTTGCGAATAAGACGGAATGCATAGGGTAATAAAAAGAAAAAGTAATAGTTTATTCATGTATTATGATTTAGAAAATATTATTTGTTGATTATAAATTGTATTAAGGTTTTTATTGAATTCATTCCATTTTGTCATTTCATTAGCTTTTATGACTGCATTTTTAAATATGAATATCTTATTATAGATAATTTCATTTCCTACTTGTTTAAATGATATAAGAATATTAAAATCTTTTTCATTTACAGCTAAATTTTCAGGCAACTTTGCAAGTTTATATCCTTCTGGAATTGTCAATACTACATTCGATTCATAATTTGTTTTATAATCTAACTCATAATCTGTTTTTCTGTCTTTAAATTCAAGATTTTTGTATTCATTCATATATTCAAGGTCTATATAAATGTCATTATCAAATCTTGATACCTTATTTGCTACATCAATATTATAATCAATTAGAATCTTCTCGTCTCTGTTTTTTAAATCTGATGTTTTAATATTGGCGGCTAAAATATTTTTATCACTTCTTGAAAGGTATTTTTCCAGCGTTTCACCTTTTTTATCATTTTCAAAAGAATTAATAATATTCAAAAATTGCGTACGGCTCTCTCCTGCATAAACTTTAGAACAAATGCCTTTCAATTTATCATTTTCAATACTTAATTTGGCGTTATAAATTTCTTTATTTACTTCGCTGTTTGTGACCGGAACTTTTTCAACAATAAAATTATCTCCATCTTCTATCATCACTTCTTTATTTTGAATCCTTTCTGCATTTTCTCCAAACGAACCATATTTTTCAGTTCCATCAACAAAGTATTTCTTTCCTTTATAAAACAAAGTACAAATCATATGATTGTCAACCGCTAAAGAAGGTGTACTGTAATCATACGAAATATGTTTTGTTCCTATCCAGCTTAATCTCGCATCAAACCCTGCTAATTTTAGCATTTGCTTGCTTAAATTTGCCATTCCTTTACAATCGCCATAACGTTTCTCAAAAACATTATTAGACTCATCGGGTTTAAACCCCGCTATTCCATCTTCAAATGCTATATATCTGATATTATCCTGAACCCAATAATAAATGTTTTTAATTTTTTCATCATCAGTTTTTGCCGATGAAGTAAGTTCTAATACTTTATTCTTTAAAAAACTAGTATCGTCTTTCATCGAATCTGTTAACGATTTATACCATTTATACAAATCAGCAGTGGAGTTAAAAAGAGGAACGTCCTGATCTTTATTCTTAAATGATTTTGCAATTATTAAAATATGAGGATAAATGTAAGTTCTGCCCGGTGCATTATTATCTTTATAATAAGCATCAATATTTTGCATTGTATACGTGTAGGTTGTACTGTTTTTATCTCGTGACTCTACTTTTGAAATAACATTACCTGCAAAATTAAATTCCTTAAGATCAAGGCTCAACCAATCAGGAACGATAAAACTAATTGTCTTTTTTATTACCGGAAACTGATCATTAAAATACATCGAAGTAAAATACTTGGCGTCATCATAAGTCTTTTCAAGTTCATAGCTATAAGTATACCCCTGAACCGGAAAATCTACATTCATATATTTCACACGGGCATCATTATAAAACAAATCTTTATCCTTATAAAATTCATCTTTTACAGGAAATTTTGTGTCTTTTTGATTTCTATATTTTAAATTGAAGGTTTGAATTTTTGATTCACTATCATAAAACTCATATTTACTAATATCAGCTCTATGATTTATATTCATCAAAATTTCGTTAGTAACATTTTTAACTATGACTTTTGATTTTTTACTGTCAAGTTCAAAAGAAATAATTTCGTTACTTTCAAGAATGGCTACATCATCTTTCTTGTATTTTTCCCTAAGAGATTTGGCCAGTAAAATGTCGTCGTTAGTAGGATCTATGCTTTTTTGTGCAAATAAAAAAGAAGTAAATAAAAACAAGGAAATAGTTGGGACTATAAGTTTTTTCATCAAAAAATATTTGTGGCAATTTACAAAAAAAGTGATAGCCTGTAATTGATTTAAAATTACTTTATCTTATTCTGTAACTTTTTCGTAACTCTTTACGTATAACCATTTGTACACTTTAAAAATAAGGAGACAATACAATGAGACAACTTAAAATCACCAAGCAGGTAACCAATCGTGAAACTGCATCGTTAGATAAATATCTACAAGAAATCGGAAAAGTTGACCTGATTACCGCTGATGAAGAGGTAGAATTAGCACAAAGAATAAAGGCTGGTGATCAAAGAGCTTTAGAAAAACTTACAAAAGCCAACCTACGTTTCGTAGTATCGGTTGCTAAACAATATCAAAATCAAGGATTAACGCTTCCTGATTTAATTAACGAAGGAAACTTAGGTTTAATTAAAGCGGCTCAACGTTTTGATGAAACTCGTGGTTTCAAATTTATCTCTTACGCAGTTTGGTGGATTCGTCAATCGATCCTACAAGCTTTGGCAGAACAATCACGTATCGTTCGTTTACCATTAAACAAAATTGGTTCTATCAATAAAATCAACAAAATGTACGCTTTATTAGAGCAATCTAACGAGCGTCCGCCTTCTGCTGAAGAAATTGCAAAAGAACTTGACATGACTGTAAATGATGTAAAAGAGTCTATGAAAAACTCTGGTCGTCACTTATCTATGGATGCACCTCTTGTTGAAGGTGAAGATTCTAACCTTTACGACGTTTTACGTTCTGGAGAATCTCCAAATCCCGACAGAGAGTTAATTCACGAATCATTACGTACTGAAATTGAGCGTTCATTAGAAACATTAACTCCAAGAGAGGCAGATGTTGTTCGTTTATATTTTGGTCTTGGAGACCAACACCCAATGACTTTAGAAGAAATTGGAGAAACTTTCGACTTAACCCGTGAGCGTGTTCGTCAGATTAAAGAAAAAGCAATCCGCAGATTAAAACACACTTCAAGAAGTAAAATTCTTAAAACTTATTTAGGTTAAAAATTTAAATTTCAATATATTTAAATTCCAAATTCCAACTTTTATTGGAATTTGGAATTTTTCAACTTTGGAATTTTACCGTAAACAACAGTTTGATTGACTGTTCGTTTTTTGATTGATGATTGAAACTCCGGCTGATTACCGGAGTTTTTTATTTTATGTTGGATCGTTTTTTTAACCGCAAAGTTCGCAAAGTCTTTATTTTCTGGAGAAGTTGTAAAAACACGAAGTTCGCAAAGCTTTGCGATCTCCAAATTTTGTTAAAAATCAGCCATTAATAACTTTGCAAACTCTGCGCAAATCTTTGCGGGCTTTGCGGTTAAATATTCACACAAAAGAACTTTACGGAAAATCCTAATGACCTTTGCGGTTAAAAATTTTATCTTTGCAAAAAAACAACACACACAACTACACAAAATGAAAAATACACTTATTGCTCCTTCTGTTCTTGCGGCTGATTTTGCCAATTTACAACGTGATATCGAAATGATCAATAACAGTAATGCTGATTGGTTTCATATTGATATTATGGATGGAGTTTTTGTTCCGAATATTTCTTTTGGAATGCCCGTTTTAGAAGCCATTTCAAGACATGCCAAAAAAACAATCGATGTACATTTGATGATTGTTGATCCGGATCGTTACATTAAAACTTTTGCTGATTTAGGAGCAAATAATTTAACCGTACATTATGAGGCCTGCACACACTTGCACAGAACTTTGCAAGCTATTAAAGCTGAAGGAATGAAGGCTGGAGTTGCAATAAATCCACACACCAATATCGATTTGTTAGAAGATGTAATTAACGATATTGATTTAGTTTGTATTATGAGCGTTAACCCAGGTTTTGGAGGACAAACATTTATTGAAAATACATACGATAAAGTTAAGAAGCTAAAAGCTTTAATAACGCGCAAAAATGCTTCAACTATTATTGAAATTGACGGCGGTGTAACCAACAAAAATGCAAAACAATTAGTAGATGCCGGCGCAGATGTTTTAGTCGCCGGAAGCTTTGTATTTAAAGCAGAAAATCCAACACAAACTATTGCCGACTTAAAAGTCCTTACTGCTTTTTAAGTTTTTTAAATTTGGAAAGAAATCAATTCCGGTCATTTTTTCTAAAGTTTCAATAGGAACAACAAAATCATAAAGTGACTTATCGCTATCTTCATTGGGAACCAAAAAAGCAATTGCTTTATGTTCGTTTCCTGATTTGCTCAAAATGATTTTATAAAAATATGTAGGAACAGATACTTTTTCTGTTCCTATTTTTTTATCCGAATCTTTCAGTATCCCTCCCGTTACTACATATATATTATTATATTTTCCGGCCCAATAACGGGTTTTCTGCTCTAATCTATTCCAGATTCCGCTATTAAAATCATGTTTTTGAGGAGAAATATTCGATGTATAAAAAGTATCATTATACGCATCCTTATTAAACTCCATATCGCCCGCGGGGCAAAGATGACCTTTGTCATAACCAGAATTTTTATAATTTCTCCAATCTGCAGAACCTGTAGTTACTTTTGGGTCTTCAATAAAATAAGGTCTTTTAAAATTGTTGTTTTTTAAATATGCTCCCTTCAACTCATACGCAACCCATTCTGCCTGTTCGAATTTTTCATTGTAAGATAATGTATAATACTTGTGCTCTACAATTTGATTTGTTGTTGAAGTTGGCAAATAAGTAACATTATATCCCGAGTCTGTACTGTTTTGATTTGATACAAAACCAGATGACGCATCTGTTACGGCATCGTCTTTTACGATCTCTTCCTGGTCTTTTACATCATTTTTACAAGAAAAAAATGCCAGACCAATCAAACTGAATACAAGACTTTTTATCATATTATTTTAATTAAAATCCATAAAAAAAACGCTCCGTAAATATAAACTTTCGGAGCGTTTTGATAACAAATTATTTTTTGAAAAATTAAGATTTCACTAATTTATCTTTTTTCATTTTTGTTGGAGCGCCTTTTACAGTATTGCTCGCAGATTGCAAATCATCTAAAACATTCAATGCTTCTTCAACATATACATCTTTAGATAATGCCTGGTGCCAAGCTTCTCTTTTTTCTTTTAAAGTAGCATCATTTTTAATTTCAAGCTCTTCATAAGGCAAAGATTTAAAAACCAAATTATTTTTATAATCTGAAATTGGTTTGTATTTTTTACCTTCATTTTCAACTTGTTCCTGAGTTGCCTTAAAACTATCAATGTTTAAGCTGTAAGTGTTTTCCTTATTTTTAACATCAATCCATTTTGCATTATCTTCAATTAATTTAAATTGAGGACTTTGGGCAATTCTGTTTGTACTATTCGCAATCGCCTGATTGAATTTTTGATTTCCGTTCCATGTATTATAATCAGCCTGGTCAATTTTATCCCATGGCATTGCATTATCAATATCACGTTCACCCATTTTCAAATAAGCATAACGATCTGGCATAACAACATCACTATGTACTCCTTCTAATTGAGTTGAACCTCCATTAATTCTGTAAAACTTTTGACCTGTAATTTTCAAAGCACCTAAATCGCCATAATTCGTATTACGAACAAATTGATTTAAATCCAGAACATTCTGAACAGTTCCTTTTCCGTAGGTTTGCTTACTACCAATGATAATTCCACGTTTGTAATCCTGAATTGCAGCAGCCAAAATCTCTGAAGCCGAAGCTGAGAAACTGTTTACCATAATTACTAACGGCCCGTCCCACTCGATTTTTTTATCTTTATCGTATAAAACTTCTTTTTTCTTTCCTGCAGATTTTACCTGAACAATTGGTCCTTCTTCGATAAATAAACCGGCAATATCAACAACTGTAGACAGAGATCCGCCTCCGTCATCACGAACATCAAGTACGATTCCGTTAATATCTTCTTTTTTCAATCTCTCTACTTCAAGAGCTATATCTTTTCCGGCATCACGACCGTCTTTATTTTCAAAATCGATATAAAATTTAGGTAAATAAATTACTCCGTATTTCAATCCGTTTTTCTCTACTATACTAGATTTTGCATATGTTTCTTCAATTTCAACAACATCTCTAATAATTGAAATAACTTTAATACTTCCGTCTACTTTTTTAACTGTAAGTTTTACTTCAGTTCCTTTATGTCCTTTAATTTTTTTCACAACATCATCCAAACGCATACCTACAACATCTACAGGTTCTTCATTTCCTTGTGCTACTTTCAAAATTAAATCTCCTGCTTCTAGTTGTTTTCCTTTCCAGGCTGGTCCGCCAGAAATTAATTCATCAATTTGAGTAAAATCATTTTTCTTGGTCAATCTTGCTCCAATACCTTCTAATTTTCCACTAATATTGACATCAAAACGATCTTTTTCTTCCGGAGCAAAATAGCTTGTATGCGGATCAAAACGAGTCATAATTGAGTTTACATAAACAGAGAACCAATCTTCTTTATTTAAATCTTTAATAAGGCTAAAATTATCATCTAAAGATTTTAATGAACTTTCACGCGTTTCTTTTTCTAAAGCTTCAAACGTTTTTACTTTATAAGCAGGATCTGTTTTCTTTTTATCCTCTTCTAATTTTTGTTTTGTAACTAAAGAAGAAAGTGTAGATAATTTAATTTGTTTTCTCCATCTTTCGTTAATTTCTGTTAGATTTTTCGCATATGGAATCGCATCATAATCAGCATTAAAAGTCTCGTCAACATTATAGTTAAAAGGCTGTGCTAAAATCGTTTTATAACGTTTTTTACTTTCTTCCATACGTTTCATCAACCTTGTATAAGTAAGGTTAAAAAAGGTTAGGTCTTTGTTCAAAAACTGATCATCTAACTGCAATTCATATTGCTTAAACTCATCAATGTCAGACTGCAAAAAGAATCTTTTTGACGGGTCAAGTGCATCGATATAATCTTTAAAAATTCCTTTCGAAAAGTCATCGTTTATCTCAGCAGGGCTATAATGTCCTTTTTCAATAACAAATGCCAGCAATTCTAAAAGTGTTTTATCTCTGTTTGGGTCCGGATCGTCCTGTTTATCTGCGTTTATCTTAAAAGCAAATAAGGTCAGGGACAAGCATAATACGGCTATAAGTATTTTATAATTTCTTTTCATAAATTTAATAATAGCATTCATCAATTTTTTAATCTAAGTTACAGTAAAAACTATATCAACAAAGCCAAGTTCACTATAATTTTTTGTTAAAGATATAAAAATGTTTGAAGTAGCAAAGACATCTTTAATATAGTTAATAAAATTTATTTTATTTGTTACTATTCTACCAAAATGTGTCAGTACATTTGCTGTTATAAAGCTGCCTAAACAGCTGCGAATAACACTATTTTTAAATTTATGGAACACAAAAAACCTCTTATATTAGTGACCAACGATGATGGTATTCTGGCGCCCGGAATCAGAGCTTTGATAAGCGTTATGGAAACTATTGGCGATGTGATTGTTGTCGCACCTGACAAACCTCAAAGTGCCATGGGACATGCGATTACCATCAACAATACTTTATATTTGGATAAAATTTCAAAAGAAGAAGATATTATTGCTGAATACAGCTGTTCCGGAACCCCTGTTGATTGTGTAAAACTGGCTGTCAATGAAATTTTGAAAAGAAAACCTGATTTGTGTGTTTCAGGCGTTAATCACGGATCGAATTCTTCTATAAATGTAATTTATTCCGGTACAATGAGCGCTGCTGTTGAAGCAGGAATTGAAGGAATTCCGGCCATTGGTTTTTCATTATTAGATTATGATTGGAATGCTGATTTTGAACCTATAAAATCTTTCATTAAAAAAATAACTTTAGAAACTCTTGAGAATAAATTACCGAAAGGTGTCGTTTTAAACGTCAATTTTCCGAAGTTAAAAGAAGATGAAATTAAAGGAATAAAAATTTGTCGTCAGGCAAAAGCCTATTATACTCAGAAATTTGATAAGCGACAAACTCCTTTTGGCAAAGATTATTATTGGCTAACCGGAAAATTTGTAAACGAAGATCAGGGCGAAGATACTGATGAATGGGCTTTGGAAAACGGCTATATTTCTATAGTTCCCGTACAATTTGATTTAACTGCACATCATACTATGCAACAACTTAATACCTGGAAATTAAATGGATAAAAAAGATTTAATTATTGGTTTTTTTATCGGAATTTTTACTTCGATGTTAGGAAGTTATTTATTCATCACTCTTTTTACTCCTTTTGATGTTTCAACAGGACTACAAACGATCAGGCAATATGGCTATTTAGGAAAAGTGATTACGTTAGGCACTGTTTTAGACCTGGTTGTTTTTACAATTCTTTTAAAGATGAACAAAGAATTTATGGCGAGAGGCGTTATTTTAGCTGTCATTGTTTTGGCAATTTCGACTTTGTTTATTTAAATCTTATCTTTGCATTGCAAAAAAATGTTGTGTTTGAAAATTGAAACACACTTTCAAAAAAATCCATATGAAGTATTACATTATAGCTGGCGAAGCCTCTGGAGATTTACACGGTTCAAATTTAATGAAGGCATTGTATGAAGAAGATCCTCAAGCTGATATTAGATTTTGGGGTGGAGATTTGATGCAAAAAACTGGCGGAACTTTAGTTAAACACTATCGCGAACTGGCTTTTATGGGTTTTGTTGAAGTTATTTTCAATCTAAAAACCATTTTAACCAATATTACTTTTTGCAAAAAAGACATTACCGAATTTAAACCGGATGTTTTAATTTTTATTGATTATCCGGGTTTTAACATGCGTATTGCAAAATGGGCTAAAGCTTTAGATTATAAAACACATTATTATATTTCGCCTCAAATCTGGGCCTGGAAAGAAAACAGAATCAAAGCGATTAAACAGGATATTGATAAAATGTTTGTGATTTTGCCTTTTGAAAAAGGTTTTTATGAAGATAAACATCATTTTCCGGTAGATTTTGTTGGACATCCTTTAATCGATGCCATTCAAAATCAACCTTCTTTCGATGAAAATACATTTAGAAAAGAAAATCAATTGGGAGAAAAACCAATTATTGCTGTTTTACCGGGAAGCCGTAAGCAGGAAATTACCAAAATGCTTAATGTAATGCTTAGTGTTGTTGATGATTTTCAGGATTATGAATTTGTAATTGCCGGCGCACCGAGTCAGGATTTTGAGTTTTACCAGCAATTTATCAGTAATAAAAACATCAAATTTGTTTCGAATAAAACTTACGATTTACTTCGTTCTTCAAAAGCTGCTTTAGTAACATCAGGAACAGCAACTTTAGAAACTGCTCTTTTTAAAGTTCCCGAAGTTGTTTGTTATAAAGGAAGCTGGGCTTCGTACCAAATTGCAAAACGCATCATTACTTTAAAATACATTTCTCTTGTCAATTTAATTATGGATCAGGAAGTTGTAACAGAATTAATTCAGGATGACTGCAATACAAAACGCATTAAAGAAGAATTACAAAAATTACTTCAACCTGATTATCTTGAAAAACTGTTGAAAAACTACGACATTTTAGAACAAAAATTGGGCGGAGTTGGCGCCAGCAAAAAAACCGCAAAACTTATCTTTGCAGACTTAAAATCGTAATTTTATTTTGAAAAAAATACTCGTTTTATTGCTTCTTGCTCTAATATTTACTTCTTGTAAATCAAGCTCAGCTGCAGTAAGCAAAAGTGAATCTAAACGAGAAAATAAATATATTGTCAAAAATTTAATTGAAAAAGCAACCGATAACATTGGTGTGCGATACAAAGCCGGAGGAACAACAAAAAGCGGTTTTGATTGCTCCGGTTTAGTTTTTACTACTTTTGAATCTGAAAACATAAAATTACCAAGAAGTTCCTACGAACAATCTAAAATCGGTAAAATAATTAGATTTGATGCTGCTGAAAAAGGCGATTTAATCTTTTTTAAAACCAACAAGAGCAAGCAGATTAATCATGTTGGCTTAATTACCGAAGTTAATTCAAATGAAATAAAATTTGTTCATTCTTCTACTTCAAAAGGCGTTATCATTTCCTCTACCAAAGAACCTTATTATCAAAATTCATTTGCACAGATTAATAGAATTATTGATTAATTAAAATTAAATAAATATTATTTTTCTTACAATTTTTTAATACTTTTAGATCATGAAAGTATTAGATTTTCCTTTGATTAAAATTACGATTGGCTTTATTTTAGGCATTTTGATTTGCTATTATTGCAATCCAACAATAGAGATTATTACAATTGCTTTGGTTTTCAACCTGATGCTCCTCTTCGTTTTTTATTTTCTTTCTAAGAAAAACAAAAAATTAAATTTCTTTTTTGGAATTGTTACCTATTGCATTTCATTTTGCATCGGAGCTTTAAGCTTATTAGTTAATACCGATTCTCTTCAAAAATCAAACTATTCATATTTCAAAAAAGCGTTTGATAAGCCACATGTTATCACTTGTACATTGCGCGAAAAAATAAAGGGCAACGATTATAACGATCGCTTCATTGCCATTATTAACGACATTGACAATGAGAATTACACCGGAAAAATTATTGTAAACATAAAGAAAGAAACATCTGCGGACCCACTTATAACAGGAAATATTATTCGGGTAAAAACTGCATTACAAACCAATAGTTCAGCCAAAAATCCAAATCAGTTTGGTTATGGCAAATACTTGGCTAACAAACAAATATATGCACAAATTTACACGACACAGTCAGAAATTACGGTAAATAAAAAAATCAAAAAAAACATCTGGTTTTATGCTTCACGCTTAAATACAAGAATTATTACGAATCTCGAAAAAGCTAATTTTAATAAAGCTGAGATGAATGTCGCAATGGCATTAATTTTAGGGCAGCAACAGGATATTTCTGCTGATATTATTCAGGATTATCAATATTCAGGAGCAACACATGTTTTATCTGTTTCCGGGTTACATGTTGGCTTTATTATGTTGTTTATTCTTTTTATTTTAAAACCAATTCCTAATACACGAAAAGGTTCATTTATAAAACTAATGGCCATTTTAATTTCTTTGGGTTTATTTGCAATTGTTTCCGGGCTTTCTCCTCCGGTTTTACGTTCGGTAGTTATGTTTTCATTTCTGGCTATTGGTAATCATTTACGCAGAAGTACAAATACCTATCACACATTATTAGTTTCTGTTTTATTAATATTACTTTTCGAACCTTATTTTTTATTCGATGTTGGTTTTCAGTTAAGCTACATCGCATTGTTTTCTATTCTTTGGCTTCAGCCTTTATTAAAAAACATCTGTACGCCAAAAAACAAAATCCTAAGTTATATTTGGGAAGCACTAATGGTTTCTTTTGCTGCACAAATAGGTACTTTTCCTATTTGTCTATATTATTTTCATCAGTTTCCCGGACTTTTCTTTGTCACCAATATTCTAATTTTGCCCGTTTTATCTTTTATAATGATCGCCGGAATTATTGTCATGGTTATTTCTGTGTTTAATAGTTGCCCAATATTTATAGTTGCAATTTTTGAAAAGAGTATTTATCTGCTAAATTTAATAATACATTATGTTGCTTCATTTGAGTCATTTGTAATTAGAGATATAAGTTTTAATTTTTACTATTTTATCACTTTTTATCTTTTGATAATTGCAACCACAATTTGGCTTAAAAAACCTAACTTTATCAAATTCGTTGCATTTTTAATGACTTTAATACTAGTTCAAATTTCTTTTATTTACACTAAAAACGAAATTGAAAATCAACAGGAATTGATTGTTTTTAATGCAACGAAAAAAACAATCATCACCAAGAGGAATGGGAAAAACATAGCGCTGTTTACAAATGACAGTCTATTAAAAAAGCAATCAAAAAACGGAATTATCGACGCTTATAAAGTTGGGAATTTTGGGAAAATAAAAGAAATAAACGATGTGAAAAATATTTTGTTTTTTAACAATCAAAAAATCCTTCTTATAGACAGTACCGGTATTTATGAGAAGAAATTTAAACCGGATATTATTATACTTGCACAATCTCCAAAAATAAATTTAGATCGAATATTACAGGATTTACAGCCAAAAATAGTAGTTTCAGATGCCTCAAATTCATATTCTTTTCAAAAATATTGGGAAGCTAGCTGCCTGAAAAAAAATATCCCTTTTCACTCAACTCGTGAAAAGGGATATTATAAATTAAACTGAAAATTAAATTTATTCCGGATTTAACAGTAAATCAGATTCAGATATCCATGCTTTCACATTTCCTGACTTGTAGGCAAGTTTTCCAAGTGAATTAAAGCTGGTTTTTCCTTTTCTAACAGCAGCAGTTGCATAACAAACCTGGGGCAGTTCATCGATTCCAAAAGCATTTCTTAAAGAAATATTTTGATCTCTAACGCTATCAGATGCTGAAGTATCGGAAAAATCTAATTTTACTAAAATCACATTTTTACTGGACCAGGATTCAAAATCAGGCGTTTTGAAAATTTCATTCTGAATTTTATCAGAAGTTCCTCCTGCAGTAAAATAGATTAATAATGGTTTTCTCTGTTCATTACTAAGCTCAATCGCGTCAACTACATTGGTATTCCAAACTAAGTTTTGGGATTCTACTAATAATGAACCTAAAAAGAATAATAGGATAAGTAGTTTTTTGGTCATAATATAAGATTTGGTTAAATATATACGACCAATTTAACATAATAACACTAAAAAACAAGAAGTTGTAAGTTAAAAAACTAGACAAAACCCAATAAAAGAAGATTTGCTATTTATTATTTAAAAAAAAGTGAAATTCTAAATAATTGTAGATAATAAATGTTAATTCAACACTCTTTTTTTTCAAAAAATATCCCTTTCCATACAATTGTTGAAAAGGGATTCTACAAATTAAAGTTAGAAACTTAATTTAAAGTTTATTATTCACTTTCAACAGGATGCAAAATCGCATTAGATTCATTAATCCATGATTTGGCACCACCTGGCTTATAGGCAATTTTACCTAAAGCGCTAAAAGTAGTTTTGTTTTTTCTGACAGAAGCGCTGGCGAAACAAACTTCCGGAAGTTCGACAACACCAAAGGCATCTTTAAGTCTTACATTTTGCTCTTTATCACTATCCGAAGCGTTTATATCAGACAAATCCAGTTTAACCAGAATAACATTGTCACGGGACCAAACGGCAAAGTCAGGTGTTTTAAAGATTTCATTTTGAAGATTTTCCGGTACACCTGAGGCAGTGAATAAAATCAACATTGGTTTTCTTTGTTCATTACTTATTGCGATAGCATCAGTCATATTTGTTCTCCAGACTAGATTTTGGGCATGCAACAAAAATGAACCAAAAAAAACAAGTAGGATAAGTAGTTTTTTAGTCATCTTAATTTGGTTTTGGTTAGATTAGCACGACTAAATTAACATAATATTTTAATTTTACAAGTTTTATTAATATAAAAAATAAATAATATGTTTTTTTACTACTAATAAAATATCATAATAATAATTACCAAAAACACAATTGAAAAACTTTTCCTACCAAACAAAAAAAACTCCTTACATTGCTGTAAGGAGTTTTATATGTATTATAAGAAATAATTCTTTTTACTTAAGATTTTTTAGGATGAACAATTCCCTCAGCCACTGCTAACCAAGCAGATGGACCTCCGGCAACATATCCTGTCTGACCAAGTCCTTTAAAGTTAATTTTGCCATCTTTAGATTCAGCACTAGTGAAGAATACGGTAGGAAAACCTTGAATACCAAAAGCTTGCTGCAATTCATTATTCTGACTTTTTATTTCAGGAGTTTGTTCCGTTCTTCTCGGATAATCCAACTCCACCAAAATAACATTACTAGTTGCCCATTTTTGAAATTCTGCTGTTTTTAAAACTTCATTTTGCAAACGAATACACCATCCACACCAATCACTTCCTGTAAAAAACATCAGCATTGGTTTTTTTTCCTTATTACTTACCGTAATAGCTTCTTTTACATCAGTATACCATTTTAATTCTTGTGCTTGCGATGTAAACGCACCAACTATAAATAAGGTTACTAAAAATATTTTTTTCATGGTCGTTTTAATTTTTTACAAAGCTAAACAAAATTTAAATTGTAAAATACGTCTATTTCACTTCTTGCATTAATTTTTTTATCAAAGGCGTAGTTACAATCAAAACAATACCCGCAATTAAAGAATATAATGCCAATTGGTAATATCCATCTGTATAAGCAATTAGCTTAGACATTAAAGTTGTACCTGTATTTGCATTCGACATTTCTGAACCAAGTTTTCCTGCTGCAAATTGACCAAATGCACTTGATAAAAACCAAAGTCCCATCATCATACCAAATAATCTTTTTGGCGATAATTTAGTAATTACAGACATACCAATTGGTCCAATACATAATTCACCAAGTGTATACAGTAAGTAACCCAAGGCAAATACATTTAGAGAACTTAATCCTTTTTCATCGACAAAAAATCTGGCGCTGTAAAAAATAAAGAAACCAGCCGCTAATAATATAAAGGAGAATCCGAATTTAATAACGGTATTAGGTTCAATTTTTCTTTTGAAAAGGAAGATCCATAACAATCCAACTAAAGGACTAAAAATAATAACATATAATGAGTTTATACTATTATTAACCACATTTGGATCTATATGAAAAAACAACAGCTCATTTGTTAAGTTATCTTTTGCGAACAATGACAATGAACCTCCTGATTGCTCAGAGATTGCCATGAACATGAAATATCCAAAAATAAAAACGAAAGCAGCCAAAAGCTTGTATTGCTGTTTTCTGTCTTTTATTCTCAATAATTCAAACAAGAAATATCCTAATGCCGCAACACCAATTGCATACATAAAATACTCAGTGAAATCAGAATTGATAACCATGATGTAAACCAATGGAATCACTACAAATGATCCTACGTAAACGGCTATTTCATAAAGATTACGTTTTTTAGGCGTATGATTTTCTAAAGGAGAATTTCCTATCGGCGCTAAATGTTTTTTCGTTAAAAGAAAAGTAATAACACCAATAATCATAACAATTGCTGCAGAAAGAAAGCATAGACTCCAGGAATAATTTTTTCCTAAATAAATAGGAATCGCACCTCCCAGCATTCCTCCTATATTAATTCCGGCATAAAACAATCCGTAACCTGCATCACGTCGTCCGTCTTTTTCATGATACAATTCACCAACCATTGAAGAAACGTTTGGTTTAAAAAAACCGGTTCCAATAATAGAAAGTGTTATTCCGTAATAAAAGAAATCATGCGGATTTGCTGCAATAAGCAAATTACCCAAAATCATCACGATTCCTCCAAAAAGAAGTGATTTTTTAAATCCTAAAATTTTATCAGCAAAAATTCCTCCAATAAAAGTAAAGGCATACACGAATGCCTGAATGGCTCCGTATTGAAGATTTGCTTTTCCTTCAACCAAACCTAATTGGTCTACCATAAAAAAAGCTAAAACACCTCTCATTCCGTAGAAGCAAAAACGCTCCCACATTTCAACTAAAAATAAATACCACAACTGTTTTGGGTATTTACCTTTAAAATTTTGAATTTCCTCTAAAGCTATATTGTTTTCCATCTTATCTAACTCCATGCATCATTTTTTTCAATAACGGAGTCAAAGCGAACAACAATAAAGCCGCAAGTCCCGTAAGAACAACAAATACCATGAAAAACTCATATAAATTATGTATTTCAAATCCTGCAAAAAAGTGATTATGAGCACTTATTTGGTGTTTTTCCAAAAGAGATAATTGCTCTGGAGTCGGAACAATTTTATTATCTAAAACTGCCTGAAGATCAATTCCTAATTCTTTTGCCTTTACGAATTTATCACCAGTTGCCGGCAAGATAGAACCTAAAGTTCCTCCCAAGGCATAACCAGATGCATTCGACAAGAAAAACACTCCGTATAATAAAGATGCAAAACGTTTTGGAGATAATTTACCTACCAATGATAATCCAATTGGAGATAAGCACAACTCTGCACATGTATTCAAGAAATATAATAAAATAAGCCATTTTACCAGTAACAATCCAGAAGTTCCTATGTAAGAAACCTGAGTTGCAATCATAAAGAAACTTATAGAAATTATTACCAAACCAACTGCTAATTTAACTGGCGAAATTGGCTCTTTTTGATTTGCGCGTAACGAATCCCATAAAATACTAAAAGGAACAGCCATTACAACTACAAACAATCCATTAAAAATTTGAACCATTGATGGTGGCATTAACCAGCCGAAGAAATGCCTGTCTGTTTGATTATCAGCAATAAAAGTCAATGAAGAACCTGCCTGTTCAAACGCAGCCCAAAAGAAAATAATAAAAAACGAAACAATATAAATTACGATAATTCTATCTCTTTCAATTTTTGTCAAAGAAGTATCAGAAATAATTAATCCTGCTAAAGCCAATCCACTAGAATAAATTAAAGTATAAATTAAATTCTGACCTACAACGTAATGAAAAAAGAAACCTAAAGCAACAAATGCAATTCCTGCAATAGTCAGGGCTTTATTTGAAAAATTAGCTTTTTGCGATTCTCCTTCTTCAAAATCTTCCGCAACATTCTTAGATGGCAAACCACCTAATGGTCTTCCTTCCGGAGAAACTACATATTTATTTTTTAAAAAGTAAAAAAGAACAGTTCCTACAAGCATTGCACCAGAAGCCGCCATGAATCCCCATCTGAAAGCGTGAATATCTCTAATTCCTCCAGAATCTTTAACATCTCCCAACAAAGGACAAATAGACTGCCCTAAAAAGGCACCAATATTAATTCCCATATAGAAAATAGTAAAAGCAGTATCTAATTTAGTTTTTTCTTGTTTAGGATATAAACTTCCAACCATACTTGAAATATTTGGCTTGAAGAATCCGTTACCAAAAACAATAACTCCTAATCCGCAATACATAATAGCTTTTGCTACAGCCAGATTAGATTCAAAAATACTTCCACTTGTAAATAATAACATTTGCCCTATGGCCATTAGTAATCCGCCAAGTAAAATACAATTTCTGTTACCTAAAAAACGATCGGCAACGAATCCACCTAACATTGGTGTCAAATAACAAAGCCCAAGAAAACCTCCATAAATTAAAGAAGCTTCTTCTTCTTTCATTAATAATGAGTTCACAAGAAATAAAGTCAATAAAGCCCGCATTCCATAAAAATTGAACCTCTCCCACATCTCCGTTCCAAACAAAACCCACAGTCCTTTTGGATGCGCCGTTTTCACTTGAGTTTCTTCCATATTATTCACTATTTATTAAGATTGATAAAGTTATATTATAAATTTTCTTTTATAAAGTTTGTCATTTTATTGTAAAGCTGAATTCTCGTTTTACCACCATAAATACCATGGTTTTTATCTGGATATATCTGAGAATCAAATTGTTTATTCGCCTGAATTAACGCTTCCATCATTTGCATTGAGTTTTGCACATGAACGTTGTCATCGCCTGATCCGTGAATCAATAAAAATTTACCTTTTAATTTATCAACGTGATTAATTGGTGAGTTTTGGTCATATCCGCTTGCATTTTCTTGTGGTGTCTGCATGTATCTTTCGGTATAAACACTGTCATAAAAACGCCAGTTTGTTACCGGAGCAACTGCAATTGCCATTTTAAAAACATCGTTTCCTTGAAAAATACAGTTTGAAGCCATAAAACCTCCATAACTCCAACCCCAAATCCCAATTCTCGAAGCATCAACATAAGGATAAGCTCCAATTACTTTTGCAGCATCAATTTGATCTTCAACTTCGTATTTCCCTAATTGTAATTGTGTTACTTTCTTAAAATCAGCACCTTTAAAACCAGTTCCTCTACCATCAACACAAGCAACAATGTATCCTTGCTGCATTAACATCATAAACCAATACTCGTTAGAACTACCCCATGCATTTGCAACTTGTTGTGATCCTGGTCCGGAATATTGAATCATAAAAACTGGATATTTTTTTGAAGCATCAAAATCTTTTGGCTTCATAATCCACGCATTTAATTCATTTCCTTTTGCCGTTTTTAAAACAAAAAATTCTTTTGATGGCAAATTATACGATACAAGTTTAGCCGAAAGCTCTTTATTATTCTCAATAACCTGAATTTCTTTACCTGATTTTGCTTCATTTAAAGTATAAATTGTTGGCTGAGAAGCAGTAGAAAATGTAGTAATAAAATATTGGAAGTTAGGGCTAAAAGTCGCCGCGCTTGTTCCAACTTTTGAAGTTAAACGAACTTTATTTTTTCCGTCTAAAGCAATGCGGTAAATGTCTCTGTTGATCGAACCATTTTCTGTAGATTGGTAGAAAATAGTTTTTGTTTTTTCGTCGAAACCGTAGTAAGATACTACTTCCCAGTTTCCTTTTGTAACCTGATTTTTTAGTTTTCCTGTTTTATCATATACATAAATATGATTAAAACCGTCTTTTTCGCTTGTCCAGATAAAACTGTTATCTTTTAAGAAAGTCAAATTATCTGTAACATCGACATAAGCTTTATCTTTTTCATTCAAAACAACTTTTGCTGCAGCTGTAGTTCCGTCGATAAATAGTAAATCTAAGTTATCCTGGTGACGGTTTAGAACTTGAGCAGATAATGTATTGTTATCATTTGTCCACTGTAGTCTTGCAATGTAAAAATCATTATAATTTCCTAAATCAACTTTTTTAGCTGCGTTTCCGGCAACATCATATACGTGTAAGGAAACTACTGAATTTTTTTCTCCTGCTTTAGGATATTTGAATGTTTCAATTGTTGGATATAAATCTTTCTTGAAAATTGACATTGAAAATTCCGGAACTGCACTTTCGTCAAAACGAATATAAGCTAGTTTTTTACTGTCTTTACTCCAGTCAAAAGCCCGGACAAAAGCAAATTCTTCTTCATAAACCCAATCCGTAATACCATTAATAATAGCATTCTTCTTTCCATCAGTAGTAATCGCCGTTGTTTTTTTTGAAGCTACATCATAAACATATAAATTGTTTTCTCTTGCATAAGCGATTTTAGTTCCGTCAGGTGAAAAAGTTGGTTCCTGAATCTGAAAATCAAAAAGCTTTGTCAATGATTTGGATGTAATATCATACAAAAAATAATCTGCTGTAAATGAGTGACGGAAAATTTGGTTTGTATTACAAGCAATTAAAATCTTTTTTTCAGAAGCATCAAAAGTATAGCTATCAATTCCGTCTGCAAGTTCCTTATGGTTTTTTGTATCTATTAAATTGGATACTTTTTTTAGCGTTGCAAAGTCATATAAATCAATCTGCATACTTCTGCTGGCCTGATCAACATTCAGAACAGTATATTGATCTGTATTTTTTAGAGATTGCAATTCATCCATACCTTTGGCACGAAATGCTCCACCATAAATATTTTCGATTGTAATTTTTTGTTGTCCAAAAACGGTTGCAACTAAAAACAAAAATATAACAGTAAGTTTACTTGTATTCATTTGAATTAATTTAAATATAAAAAGAGCCCAATTTTAGTGAAAAAAATAAACATAATACACATTTTAAGTGTTAAATGTTAAAAAAAATAACGATTGCGTACTTTTCAATTTTTAAATAGTTTACAAACAAAACCTTAAATTGGTATATTTGCCACAACATTACTATTTAAAATACTGAAAATGAACAACGCTGTTGCCGGATTTTCTAAATTATCCAAAAAGGAAAAAATAAACTGGATCGCTAACGAATATTTTTCAACGCCTGACGAAGCGCTTAATATAATAAGAAATTACTGGAATTCAGACGAGAAGCTTCAACAACTGCATGATGATTTTATAGAAAATACGATTACCAATCTCTATATTCCTTTAGGAGTTGCGCCTAATTTTTTGATTAACGGAAGTTACAAAACGATCCCAATGGCCATTGAGGAGAGTTCTGTTGTCGCTGCAGCTTCAAAATCTGCCAAATATTGGGCAACACGCGGCGGATTTAAAGCTACTGTTATGGATACAGAAAAAATTGGCCAGGTACATTTTACTTTTAATGGAGATGCGGCAAAACTGCAATCTTTCTTCGAAAATATAAAATCTAAATTTTTCTCCGACACGCAAAGCATCACCAAAAACATGCAGCAACGTGGCGGAGGAATTTTAGATATTAAACTTAAAGACAAGAGAAGTTTATTAGAGAATTATTTCCAGCTTCATGCTACTTTTGAAACTAAAGACAGCATGGGGGCAAATTTTATTAATTCCTGCCTGGAACAATTTGCTACGACTTTAAAAGAGGAATTTCAGAATTCTGATTTATTTTCAGAAGATGAAATTCTTACTGTAATAATGAGTATTTTATCTAATTATGTCCCAAATTGCATTGTAAGAGCCGAAGTCTCATGTCCAATTGAAGATTTAGCAGAAAAACATATTTCGAACCCGCAGGATTTTGCAGAACGTTTTGTGCAGGCCGTTCAAATTGCCGAAGTTGAACCTTTTAGAGCCGTAACACATAATAAAGGCATAATGAATGGTGTTGATGCTGTAATTCTTGCAACAGGAAATGATTTTAGAGCAATTGAAGCCGGTGTTCATGCTTATGCTTCTCGAAATGGTCAATATGCAAGTTTATCTCATGCTAAGATCGAAAACGGAATATTTACTTTTTGGCTGGAAATTCCGTTAGCTTTAGGAACCGTTGGAGGATTGACTTCTTTACATCCTTTAGTGAAATTGTGTTTGGAAATTCTCGAAAAACCATCTGCTGCAGAATTAATGCAAATTGTTGCCGTTGCCGGATTAGCTCAAAATTTTGCCGCTTTACGTTCGTTAACAACAACCGGAATTCAGGAAGGTCACATGAAAATGCATTTAAACAATATCATCAACCAGTTTGAAGCTAACGAAAGCGAACGTCATTTGATTAAAGCTCATTTCAAGAAAAATGCTATATCACACAGTGCTGTAGTTGAGTTTATTGAGAATTTAAGAAAATAATTAAAGAGCTGAAATAAGAATGAAAAGTACCTTTTATAGTAACGGAAAACTGTTGATTACAGGTGAATATTTAGTTTTAGATGGCGCCAAAGCTTTTGCATTGCCCACAAAATTTGGTCAAAATTTGATTGTAGAAAATGGCTCAAATCAGGAAATTCAATGGAAAAGTTATAATTATGATAATCACGTTTGGTTTGATGATAAAATTCTTTTTTCTGAAATTATAAATAATGTACAAGACAAGATTGAAACGGTAAAAACCACTCTGATCAATATTTTACATGAAGCTTATCTTTTAAATCCGGCTTTCATAAATAACGCAGACGGATATAAAATTAGCACTCATCTTACTTTTCCAAAAAATTGGGGATTAGGCACTTCATCTACCTTATTAAATAATATAGCACAGTGGACTAAAATAGATGCTTTTACACTGCTTAAAAACAGTTTTGGAGGCAGTGGTTACGATATTGCATGCGCGCAAAATAATACTGCAATTACTTATCGTCTGGAGCAAGGTTTACCTGTGGTAGAAACTGTAGATTTTAATCCAGATTTTACAAAAAATATTTATTTTGTTTACCTCAATAAAAAACAAAATAGCAAGGCTGCTATAAACGCTTATTACAATAACAAAAATGAAGATTTAGCCAAAAATATTGCTGATAATAATAAAATTACGGAAGCAGCTTTAAACGCTAAAACTTTAAAGGAATTTGCTTTAGATCTTCAAAAGCATGAAATTCATTTGAGTAATATTTTAGAAATTCAAACTATTAAAGAAATTGCTTTTCCTGATTTTAAAGGAGTGGTAAAAAGTCTTGGCGCCTGGGGCGGTGATTTTGTAATGGTACTTTCAAAAGATGATCCAAAGGATTATTTTATTTCAAAAGGATATGAAACTATTTTGACTTATGAAGAAATGATCTTGTAAAGATATTTTTTTATCGTAGTTAATTTAACAAAAAACTTAATTAGTAGTTTGCTTTTTTATTCTTAACCTGTTTGTTGTTGTTGGTTTCAAGTCGGCGTACTTTTTGAGTCTCTTGCTCATTAGATTCGATAAGAGTATTGTGCAAACGTTCTGCCATTTTTTCTATACTATTTGTAATAGAATCATACACAAGTTCCATTCTGCGGTGTTTTTCTTCTTTAACAGCTTTCAAAACATCTTCTACAAAAAACTTATCGTACTTTTCAGCAACAGAATCGCGAGTGTTCGTAAGTCTGATAACATAATCGTTACTCAATATAGTAACCTTAAAATGTTGCTCTTCATTACTTAAATAATATTTGCCTCCCAATTCATCAACGTTGATGTCGGTGCTGCTTACTTTTAAAAGTTCAGTAATTATCCCAAAAATATGATTTTCAATTTTGGTATATACTTTCACTTTTCTTCTAAACAAAAACTTAAACATAAAAAATATTAAATTCCTGATTATTAAAGTTATCGATCATCGGTATCTTACAATAGTGGTTAAATTTGTTTCAAAAAACTCAACAAATAAAATGTAATAATTTGAATATCACAAATATTTTAGATTATATTTCTATTATTCCTATATAGTAAAGAAAAATAGAAGCTTTTTTATTACGAAATTATCGTGAGTTTGCTTAATAAACAGAAAAATAAAAACATTTAATTCCTAATTAAAGTAATTGCCAATAGTCAGTTCTCGTTCACAATTATATACGAGTAATTCGTTATTATAGTTTTAAATTTTGGCAAAAAATTTACTTTGAAACTTAAATCCATAAAAAAACCGAAACATTCAAATGAGCGTTTCGGTTTTTTTTATTTGTTATACTAAAGACTAGTAATTGAATTGCAATCTGTTATCTTCAATTTTAGCATTGTTTTTTAACGCTGGTAAGATTCTACTTGCGTCAGATGCGCTTTGTGCTTTTAGTTTTGCAACATATTCAGCATGATTTGCAACTGCCGGAGCTTTTACAGTACTAATGTTTTTAACAACATAAACTCCTGTATTTCCTTCAATTGGAGCAGAAACTTTATTTGCAGCTAAAGCATATGCATTACCAACAACTTTAGGCTCTTGTCCAACCCCACCAGGTAAAACCGGATTATCTAAAGTTACGTTAGTAGCTTGCTGAACTGCAACACCTGCACTTTTAGCAACAGCTTCGATGCTTGAACCTGTCATTTTAGCTTTTAATATTTCAGCTTTTTTCTGGTTTTTCAAGATTGGCTCAACATAAGGTCTTGCAACAGTAACCGATACTAAACCTGATTTGTTTTCGCTTTTATATTGTGCAATTACGTGACCAATATTAGCTAATTCAAAACGTTTTACGTCTCCTGTATTCGTTTCTTTATCAAATGCCCATCTTACAATGTTACGTTGGTTTCCTAGAGGACCAAACGCTTCATCCATTGCTTTTGCAGTAATTGGCGCAGCAACTTTTAAACCTAATTGTTTTGCTGTAGCAGCAAAATCTTTATCAGCAGCTTCCATTTCGAATTTAGTTGCCAATGTAAATACTTTATCAGAAGTAGCTTCAGATGGCTCAATTTTTTGAGCAATTGTAGCTAAACGAATTCCGTCTTGTTTATCTGTAATTTTAATGATGTGAAATCCAAAAGGAGTTTCAACTAAACCAACTTTTCCAATTCCGTTATTGAATACAAAATCATTGAATGGTTTTACCATTTGGCCTTGACCAAAATATCCTAAATCACCACCTTGTTGTGCAGATGAATCATCAGAGCTTGTAAAAGCCAACATCATGAAACTATCAGGATTAGCCTGAACCTGAGCTAAAATTTCTTCTGCTTTAGCTTTAGCTTCTTCTTTGGTTCTTTTTTCTTTTTGGTTTGGAGTCTGAGATCCTTCGTAACCAATTAAGATGTGACTAGCTTTTGCATTAACTCCAGATTTAAATCCTAAAGATTTAGAGATCGCATAATATCTTCCATAAACGTATGGTCCGTATATTGCTCCTGCCGGCAAGCTAAACAATTTATCAGCATCAACTGCAGGTAAATTATTTTTAGCTACGTATGTAGAATCGTAAGGAACATCAGAATTTGAGTTTACAAATTCAGCAATGTTAGTTGCGTTTCTAAAACCTGGCAAAGTATCATTTTTACCTGTTTTTGCGTTATACTCTACTCTTCCGTTTAAAAGAGCCGTGATTTTAGCTTTAATATCAGCTTCGTCTTCTTTTGAAGCTTTATCTTCTACTAAAACATATTGAATTTCACGAGTTGCATCCGCTTTGAATTTTTTCTCGTTTTTCTTCATATAAGCTACAATTTCATCATCAGAAATTTTTACATCGCTATCTTTAATTGAAGAATATAATGCAGCAGCATAAGCAAAGTTTACTTTGTTAGCTTCCATTTCATATTTCAATTTTCCTTCACTAGCTGTAGTATAAAGACCTGATTTTACTAATGTATTGTAGATTTGAAATTTTGCGTTTAATTCAGCATCTTTTTCTTTTGCAGAAATATATTGTGCTGCTTCCGGATTTGTTTTAAAGTATTCTTTAAATTTTGCAACGTCAAAAGCACCTGCAGCATTTAAAAACATTGGGTTTTTACCAATATTCGGATCTGATTTTAAAACTTCCAAAAGGTGTTTCTCACCAACTCTCAATCCTAATTTGTCAAACTGAGATGACAATAAAGCGATTGAAACCTCTTGATCCCAAACTCTGTTTGCAGCTTCAGTAGAAGAAATTCCTTGACCACTTTTTTCAACATTACTAACTTTAACTCTAAAGTCTTCAAATGAAATATCTTTTCCGTCGATGCTTCCTACATCTTTTGAACTTTGACCGAAGCTTCCTCTTGTGAATAGATCTTGTATTATAAATGCAAATAATGCAAGTGCAATAACTCCTATCAATAAAGCGGAACGCTGTCTAATTTTTGCTAAAACTGCCATTTTTATTATCGTTAATTTTATATTCAGTTTGCGAAAATACAATTATCTAGCTAATAACAATACAACTAGTGTTTTATTTTACACATTTTTTTTCAATTACTAAAAAAATTACTCTTTTATCGTCATTTTTACCAATTCTATTTTCTTGTTAGATGCCTCTTCGATCACAAAATGATAGTGATCAATGACTATTTCATCTCCTTTTTGCGGGATTTCTTTAGTAGAATTTACAATGAATCCGCCCAAAGTTCCGTATGAATCCTCTTCGGGAATATCCAATTTATAAGTTTCATTTAAATATTCTACGTCTAAGCGTGTCGAAAACAAATACTTCCTTTCTCCTAACTCTTGTTCTATCAATTCTTCGTCTAAATCGTGCTCATCTTCAATTTCTCCAAAAAGTTCTTCAACTATATCTTCTATCGTTATAATGCCTGAAGTTCCTCCATGTTCATCTAAAACAACGGCGACATTCTTTCGTTTTTTTATTAATAAGTTAAGAGCATCTTTTATCGAAATGGTTTCAGGAACGAACTCTACAGTCATTAAGACGGATTTTATCGTTTTGGGTTTTTTAAACAAATCAAATGAATGCACATATCCTACAATATCATCAAGTGAATTTTGGCTTACTACAATTTTTGAATATCCTGTTTCTATAAATAGTTCCTTTAATGCTGAAATGTTTTCAAATAAATCTATGTCAACAATTTCTGTTCGCGGCGTCATGATATCACGCGCTTTTACGCCTGAAAATTCTAAGGCATTTTGAAATATCTGAATTTCAGAATCAACTTCTTGATTATCTTCTACAGAACTCATTTGCTCTGTAATATAATTTCCTAATTCAACTTTACTAAAATACAACTGAACCTGATCTCCTTCTGTTTTGAAAAATTTTCTCAAAATAAAATCGGAAATCCAGATAAAAAAAGTTGAAATATAGTAGAACAACCTGTAAAAAAGATAGGCTGGAATTGCAAAAATCTTAATTAAAGAATTTGCATAGATTTGAAAAAAGACTTTTGGAAAAAATTCTGCAGTAATTAAAACCACGAAGGTAGAAATTGCCGTTTGAACCAATAAACTTGTGATGTTTGAAAACTGACACCCAAAACTGATGAAACATTTCAGGATTAAATCTCCCATATAAAACCCGTAAACTACCAAAGCAACATTGTTGCCAATAAGCATTGCTGCAATAAACTTTGAAGGGTTTTCGGTGAGCTTTGTAAGGATTTGGGAAAGAAAATTATCTTGTTTTTTTTCTATTTCAAGATAAATTTTATTGGAGGAAATAAAAGCTATTTCCATTCCTGAAAAAAAGGCTGATAGTATTAAACATAGTATTATAATACTAATTTCCATTTTTATTGTTTTTTATAATGATCGTCAAATCTTTTGGTATATTTTCTTCGAAAGAAAAACATAAAAACACTTACCCCCGCAATCAAAAAGCTTAACCACGAATTATTTTCAGGATTATCCAGCTTTGTAATTCCGTCATAAATAAACGCAATTGCAATTAATAAGTAAATATAATGTGTGTATTTTAAGAAACTCATGGTTTTTAATTTTTATTCTTCGGCTTCAAATTCGCCGGTTACTCTTTGTGAATTTATCACTTTAAAATCTTTACTAAAATCAACTCCTTGTCCGTATGAAACTCCTTTGGCATCTGTTAGTTTAAACTTTCTTTCGGTATAAAACCATTCGTTTTTCTGATCAAAATACAATTGTTCCGTTTCCAGCATCTGACCGGTTTCTGAAGTAATTTTTACTTTTCCCTGCAAATCAATAATCCCGGTTTGCTTATACGAAACCGCATAATTTGATTTTATAAAAGTACGCTTTTGTTTTTTATCGTATAAAGTAACATCAATTCCTTTAGGAAATTCTGTAAACGGAAAATCAAGATTAGAATAATCCAGCATTTTTCGACTTTTCAAAACTCCGGTTATTCTTCCTGAATCAGTATATTTTATATCTACTGTATCGGCATCACTTCCGGGAACAAATTCTGAAAAGTTAATTTTCTGGACTTCTTTAAAATTACTTTCGCAACTAAAAAACAGTGTCACAGCAAGAGCTGTGACAACGGTTAAAATATATCTCTTTGGTAAATTCATTTGCCAAATGTAGTAAATTGTAATGAGCTTAGAAAAACAGAAAAGTTTATGTTTAATTAAATTTACTTTTCACGAACCATTTATCGTTGAAAGAGAAACTTAAACTAAAGTTTAAATAATTTTCTTGTACCAAACCGGCAGATACGGTTCCTTTTTTACCAAATTCGATTCCGAAGTTTACATTCGAAAAAGTTCCGGTAATTGGAAATCCTGCACCCAAACTCATACCAACATCATTAATTGATTCATTGTTTACAACTAAACCGGATTTCTCAAATTTAAGACCGGCTCTGTAAGTAATTCTGCTAAAATAGCTTGAAAATGAGCTGTAATTAGGGACATAATACCCCCCAATTGCATATTTTGTGTATTTTTCGTAACGAACATTATCACTTGTATTGTAATAATTTGCAAGTTCTCCACTTCCCTGAAAAGTTAATGTCGAACCTACTAACCATTTTCTGGCTTCTCCTACACCCGCACCGAAAGTTAATTTGTTCGGTAATTTTAATGTATTAGGAGAAGGATCATATGTATGAGGGTCCGGATCACCATCAACTTCAATAATTCTTGTACTATTTGATTTCAATGTACTTGCAAAAGTGTAGCTTAAACTAGTATATAAATTTAATTTCTTATCAATTTTAGTTTGATACATGGTACCAATATTAAAATTCGTTCCTGATATTTCAGAAGCGTTTGTTTCTCTTGTTGCTCCCTGAACGCCAGAAATACCCTCTATAGTTGTTGTTGAGATTTTACCAAAATTATATTGTACATCAGCTCCAACATTCCATTTTGGCGTAATTTTATATCCTAAACCAAAGAATACTTTATTAACCCCACCTTTTCCTTCAAGCTGGCTGTTTACTGCACCTTCGCTGGTATTAATATCCGAAATTTTATATCCAACAGAAGATAAAGGCACCAAACCAAAACCTGCACCAAATTTACCCATCGGAATTCCTAATGCTAAATAATCAAACGTTGATCTTTGTGCTTTAGAAGATTCTGTATCGCTTTTTATGTTTGTAGTTCCAAAAGTTCCACCAACTGTAAAAGTTGTTTGTCCAAGACTGGCATAACTTGCAGGGTTTTCAATATTCAAGTGAATACTATCCTGCTCTATCGCAACTCCACCCATCGATCTGTTTTCCAGGGTTCCTTTAAATCTTGCCTCTCCAATTCCGTAAAAAGAATATGGTGATGAAGTACCTTGTTGAGCAAATGAAACGAACGAGATAAGTAAACAAGCACTTATTATAATTTTTTTAATCATTGTCGATTTTTATATTGAAATGTTTGGTTCAAACTTTCCAAAAGGAAATTTGAATTGGCAAATATGGTATTTTTTAATCGTTTAGCCAAAAATTCTGCATCGCCACCCGTTAAAATTATTATAAAATTTGAAAAGTTTGCCTGATATTCATCGATAAAACCGTCAATCTCATAGACGAACCCATTGACAACTCCTGAATGAATCGCCTGTTTTGTAGAGTTTCCTATATATAAATCCGGAGATTCTAAAGTTAGCAAAGGCAGACGGGCTGTGTAATTATGCAAAGCTTCATAACGCAATCTGAGTCCCGGAGAAATCGCTCCGCCCAAATAATTGTCATTTTCGTCGATAAAATCGTAGGTAATGCAAGTTCCGGCGTCTATTACTAATCGGTTTTGTTTTGGAAATTGTAAAGTTGCTCCCGCAGCCAAAACCATTCTGTCGATTCCTAACGTTTTTGGCGTTTCATATTTATTAATGAAAGGAAAAACATCTTCATGTGTCAAAAAATGTATGTTAAGTTGATTTTCGAAAGTCAAAAAAGACTGTTTTTCTATATTTCCAACTGATGCAACAACCAAATCAGAGCAATTTTGAAATTTTTTTAAAATATTTTCAATTTTTTTTTCGAGTTCATTTTTCTCAAAAACAAAATTTTCAAGAACATTACTTCCCTCAAAGACAGCAGCTTTAATTCGAGTATTTCCCACATCAACTGTTAAAACCATATTTTTTTATTTACAAATGCGAAGGTACGAATTGATTTTTTTAAAAAAATGTTTTGGATAAATGAAAAATGATTCTATCTTTGCACCCGCAATCAGCACGGTGCCTTAGCTCAGATGGTAGAGCAATGGACTGAAAATCCATGTGTCCCTGGTTCGATCCCTGGAGGCACCACCGTTAAAACCCGAATAGCAATATTCGGGTTTTTTGTTTTTTAATACTTTATGTTGTTTACCACAAAGGTTCGCAAAGTTTTTTACAAAATGGCTTTGCGAACCTTTGCATTTTTACTTTGTAATTTTTGCGGTTAAATCATCTCAACCTTAAAGTTTTGTACACTTTTAATTACCAAAAAAACACCAGTTAATAATTAAGTTGTTTTTGTTAAAAAAGTATCAACTAAATAAAAAAATATCCTCTATATTCGTTAAATCATAACTAATGTTTTTATTTATTATTAAATACACAGAGTGATTTATGAACGAAACTTCTACTAAAGGTATTTGGAAAGTAATTTCAGCCTCATCAATGGGAACTATGATTGAATGGTACGATTTCTATATTTTTGGAAGTTTAGCCGTTGTTATTTCAACCAAATTCTTTCCGAGTGATAATCCTACCGCGGCTTTTTTATCGACTTTAGCCACTTTTGCGGCCGGATTTGTTGTTCGCCCTTTTGGTGCTTTATTTTTTGGCCGTCTTGGCGATATTATTGGCAGAAAATATACTTTTATGGCTACCTTATTATTAATGGGCGGTTCTACTTTTTTAATAGGATGTATTCCGAGTTACGAAACTATTGGTTTTTTAGCGCCTTTGCTGGTTTTAATCTTACGCTTACTGCAAGGTTTAGCTCTTGGTGGTGAATATGGCGGAGCAGCAACTTATGTGGCCGAACATGCACCTGCGGGACAAAAAGGATACTGGACTTCCTGGATTCAAACTACCGCCACTGTAGGATTGTTTATTTCATTAATGGTAATTCTTGCAACAAAACACTTTCTTTCGGCCGAAGATTTTGATTCCTGGGGATGGCGCGTACCTTTTTGGGTTTCTGTTTTAATGGTTGGGGTTTCTTATTTGATTCGAAAAAATATGGATGAATCTCCTGTATTTGCTAAAGCAAAAAAAGAGGGAACTACTAGTACAAATCCGTTAAAAGAGAGTTTTGGCAACCGATATAACCTGAAATTTGTTTTATTAGCTTTGTTTGGCGCTACAATGGGCCAAGGTGTTGTTTGGTATACAGGTCAGTTTTATGCTATGAGTTTCATGAAAACGGTAATGAATATCGAATCATCTCAAGTGGATCAGTTATTGGGAATTGCTTTATTATTGGGGACTCCGTTTTTTATTATTTTTGGATGGCTTAGTGATAAAATAGGACGAAAATATATTATGATGGGTGGTATGTTGCTCGCCATTTTATTATACAGGCCAATTTATAAAGCGATGTACAATACAACTGATTTAAATCATAAGACTGAAATTGTAGAAAAAACCACGCAAAACATTGAAACAACAGCAAATAATGATGTAATAACCACTATTTCAAAAACCTATACTGATGGAACTACGTACATGGAGAAGAAAAAAGATTTTAATGATAAAAGAGAATCTCAAAGTAGTGTTTCAATCAATATAAATACCAGCGATGAATGGGCTATCATTTTTTTGGTTTTCATTCAGGTATTATTTGTTACAATGGTTTATGGCCCAATTGCAGCTTTTTTAGTTGAGATGTTTCCAACTAAAATTAGGTATACTTCAATGTCATTGCCCTATCATGTTGGTAATGGAATTTTTGGAGGCTTGCTTCCTGCCATATCAACTTATTTTGTAACACATTCTAAACAAGCCGGCAAAGCTGATTTTTATCTTGACGGACTTTGGTATCCTATAATTATTGCTTCAGTCTGCTTTGTAATTGGAATGATTTATATTGATAATAAAAACAAAACGAATCACCTTTAATATTTAAAAAAATGAATACGATCAAACAGGTTTTAGGTGTTTTATGGGCTATATTAGCGATTGCCGCAGCGTACTTTTGTGTATTTGAATTTGGATTGCCAAAATTACTCTCAGATCAACAGGATGATCTTGTATTTGGCATTATAATCCTTTTTATTCTCACTCCTCTTATTGTTTTAGGATTGGGCACATTTGGTTATTTTGCAATGATAGGCGAATATAATGACAAGAAATAATTCAGGAAAAATTACAAAAACAAAAGGGCTGCCAATAACGGGCAGCCCTTTTTCAATACTAAAAAACTTTATTTTTTAATAAATTTCATTACCTGTGTTTCATCATTTTCGTTGAATGCTTTAACAATATACAATCCTGTTTGTAAATCACTTACCACAAACTGAAACGCTGAGTTTCCATCGGTAATAAAACTTTTTACTAATTGTCCCGACATTGCATAAACCTGAACTTTAGTCGTTGCTATATTCAACGTAAAATAATTTGAAACCGGATTTGGATATAAACTAACAGCATTTCCTTTTTCGAAATCTTCTATGGCTAAACTGGCTTGTTTGTTTCCATAAATTCTGTATTCTCCGGCGGGTATATTTACAGGAGTATTTACATCAGTAACATTTTTAGTGGTATTGTCCATTAAATTATACCAGGTTCCGGTATATTGAAAACCAGTTGCAATATTTTGCGCCGTAACATCAAAATTGGCTAAAATCAGAACGTCTTTCAATTGTGTCGACACTAAATTGCTATTGGTAATTTTTATGTTTACCGATAATGAATTAGCAGTTGCAATTGTAGGTGTTCCTAAAAACACAGGTTCTGTAGTTTTAAGCGTAATCATTTTTGCCCAATCCTTATAAATTTTATTTCTGTTTGAATCTCCCAACCAATTTTCTGTCCATTGAGGTTGTGGTTTTGTATCTAATTTACAATCGCCTGAAGTTGTATCAAAATCTGTATTTACATCGCCATTGTTACAAGTAAAAATAGAATCATCCCAACCTAATTCTCCAAAATGCCAAATCATTTTTGGCCCGGGAATTAACAATGAAACTGCTCCAATGGCAGACATTCTTGACAAAGCTGTATTTAATGTTTTTACATTATAAGTGCCATCTGAAGCTCCGTACTGTACATTTTTATACATCAAACGTTCTTCATCATGACTTTCTGCATAACCCATCAAACGATTTGCTGTAAAGCCGCGACTGGCACTTGCCATTCTCGAAATATTACTGTTGTATCCCATTGACAATTCGTTGTATTGATCTGTCATTTTTCCCCACATCATAATTCCTTTGCTTGGTGTTTCTCCAATTCTATAATCTGCCCATTGTTTTTCTTCGGCATCAGTTCCCAAATGCTCGAAAATAGTATAATGTGTAGGATCAAGACTCCAGGAATAATCTGCATATTTCTTTAAAACATCAACCCTATCCTGCTGATATTTATTGGTACAATCCTGATCAGAATCTGTACACGCTTGCGTAAAACCTTTGGTTAAATCCCAACGGAAACCATCAATTTTGTATTCTTCAATCCATTGTTTAACTACACGGTTTACATAATTTTGTGTTTTTAATGATTGATGATTAAAGTCTTCACCAACATTAAATGTGTGTTTCGCAACAGTATTAAAATAAGGGTTTTCCGTTGTAGGCGATCCAAAGCCATCTCCGTCAGGATCATTCATCCACATTCTCACCATCGGATTTCTTCCAAAAGCGTGATTTAGCGCTACGTCGAGAATAACGGCAATTCCGTTTTGATGGCATAAATCGATAAATTCTTTTAATTTATCCGAGGTTCCGTAAAATTTATCCAAAGCCATGTGAAATGAGGTATTGTAACCCCAGCTTTCATTGCCTTCAAACTCCATTACAGGCATTAATTCAATGGCATTTATTTTAAGATTTTTAAAATAATCGATTCTGTCAATTAGGCTTTGATAATTTTTATTGGCATCAAAATCACGAACCAAAACTTCGTATACTATTAATTTCTCTTTTTCTGGTTTCGTAAAATTAGTTACTTGCCAATTGTATTTCGCTTGTCCCGTTTTTAGTACAGTAACTTCAAAGTTTTGGCCTGTTGGATAAACTGGCATATTTGGATATGAAGCTGCCGGAATAAAAGGATCATCAAAAGGAGATAAAACCAAAGTAGAATAAGGATCAGCAGTTTTTACCAATGAAGGAGAATTGGCGATTGGAGTGGCATCAACAACCCAATATTGATAGGTATTATTGACTCCTGAAACCAGTCCCGTTAATTCTAACCAAAATTTGCCCGAAGCTGGATCTTTTTTCATGGCATACGCCGCTGAAGGCTGCCAGTTATTAAAACTTCCTGCAACGTATACAAAATCTTTTAAAGGCGCATCTAAAACTAAAGTTGCTTTTGTTGCATCAGTAGGATTGTAATTTATTCCGTCAACTAAACTAACCGGCATAGCTGCCGAAACTGTATTGGGATTTACAATTACAGAGAACTTTTTAACAATAGTGGTTGCTCCCTGAACTATAGTTAATTCATAACTCTGATTGGTTGTAATACTAGTATGAGAATACGAATAACTTGCAGTGACATTAGTATTGATTGTTGTTCCGTTTGCCTTTAATGTATAAGTTGCTGCGCCATTTGTATTTGTTGCGGAAATAGCAAAGTTTGAACCAGAAGCAATAATATTGGCGCTATTTTCTGTCGGAGCCGTTAAAGTTGCCTGAAAAGAGCCTACTTCAACTAGAATATCTTGTGATTGTTTTGTATCCGTTCCGTCTTTTGCCTTTACAAGAAATCCTATTTTACCAATTCCGTTTCTATTAAAATATACAGATGGCGTAAAAGTTTTTGTATAGGTATCTGTTCCTGCATTATAGGTAAATTTACTGGCTTCCGCCGAAACAGTCCAGGAACCATTAGATGGAGAATCTGTTTGATTGGCATCATTTACATCATACGACCATGACCAAAGATACAAAGCATTTCCTGTAACTGCCCAGGTACCTTCATTAATACTTGCGCCAGAAATAGTAATTGTAATGGGTGTTGTATCCTCAAAAGTTGATGGATTTATTGAATAAGTAACATTTTGCTTTTGCGCAAAGATTGTTACTGACAATAAAAGAAATATTGCTAGTATAGTTTTTTTCATAATATGTGGTTGATTGGTTAGTATTATAAAAAAAGGGCTATCACCAGATAGCCCTTTTTACTCATTAAAAAAACATTAGTTTTTAGTAATAGTATATGCTTTTGCAGTAAAATCTACAATGATTGTATAGTCTCCGGCCACTGTAACAGGAATATTTGCACCTCCAATTTCTAATGACAAATTATTTCCATCATCTCCGTAGTTAGTCGCCCATTTATCATCAAGTCTAAATTTGTATTCACCAACTTGTAATGGTCCGGTGTATGAGTATTTTTTAGTTGATAAATCATACTCTAAATTGGTATCAGGATCATTCCATCCATTAGGAGTTGCAGAACCGATAAGCCCCCAGTTTGGCCAAGCCGAATAAGGAGTAACTTTAATTGTATTAGCTTTCGAATTTTGAGCAACACCTGATTTTCCAATAATAGATTTTACACGAATATCAATATCATTTACTTCGTTCAAAGTAAAACCTCCATTAATAAGTGCAGTATTTAATTCACCTACCGTTAAGCTTTTTGTAAGCTGTGTTGTAGTTGTTACCGTTACAGGGGCAGCAAAGTTAGTTCCTCCTTTTGCAATTTCAACACTATAGTTTATCACAGTTTGAGGCCCATCGTATTCTGCAGCATCCCAATTTAATTCTATCGCAACATCGTTTGCATTAGCTTCTGTAAGAACTATGCTAAATCCTGTTTCAGGAGATAATAATGTTGGCGCCACAGCAGGCGTTATAACTACATAATCTTCAGAATCACAAGACACTGTTCCTAACAGCAATATAAATACGCTTAGTTTAAATATATTTTTCATGTTTCTCTTAATTAGATTGTGGATACCCAGGATTTTGAGTTAAATTACTATTTGACTGTAAAGCACTTGTAGGAATAGGATACAGGTTATAAGTATCAGGAATTGAAGTTCCATCTTTTACTCCACCTTTCCAAGGCCATAAATAAGATCCTCCGGTAAATTTCCCAAATCGAATCAAATCCTGTCTTCTGTGCCCTTCAAGATTTAATTCTCTTGCTCTTTCGTTCAAAATAAAATCTAAATTTAGCTCACCCGCAGTGATTTCTCCTGCATGAGATCTATCTCTAATATCATTCACGTATTCTAAAGCTAAAGCTGTAGAACCTCCGTTTGCACCTCTAACTACGCATTCTGCATACATTAAGTAAACATCTGCCAATCTGAATAATGGGAAATCTGTATTCGAAAAACTTGTTGAATTAGATGCTCCTACAAAATTTTTGTTTCTAAATTTTACACTCGGATAACCATCTGTCCATTTTTTATAGTCATTCATTTCATATGAATGTCCTGTAGTCCAGAATAATTTTGCTCTGTCATCTGTAGAACCCGCTAAATTACCATTATTGAATAATCCGTACCATGCTTTAGTCGCTCTGTGTCCGCCCCATCCGTCTGTAGCTCCAAAGTCATTAGGATTCATGGTTTCTGTACTTAAATTTCCATTAACAATATAAGTTGTATTACCATAACCCTGACTCACAACTGCATCTGCAATTAATGTATAGATAATTTCCGGCGAAGTATTATTATCTCCGGAAAACACACTTACAAAACTTGGAGCAAGAGTGTAACCACCTTCATCAATTACTTTTTTAGAATACAACAAAGCGTCGTCATATCGTTGAGTTCCTGTATATACTTCTGCATTTAAGTATAATTTTGCCAACAACATTCTTACTACATTTTTATCTGCTTTACCGTAAGATTTTGTTGCTGTAATAGTACCTTCAATATCTTTTAGTTCAGACTCAATAAAAGCAAAAAGTTCTTTTCTGTTTGATTCTTTTTTAGGTGTCGATGTATTAATATCATCTTCGGTAGTAATAGCACCTTTTCCAAAACAATCAATAACATAATAATATGCTAATGCTCTCAAAAAACGAAGTTCTGCAATATGATTTTCTTTTTCAGAAACAGCTACTGAAGTTGTTTTTAAAATTTTAATCAAATTACTTGCTTGTGGAATTGTATAATATGCTCTATCATATAAGTATCTAAAAAACTTATTGTTAGGAGTCCACCCGATCGTTGTTGTTAACTGATCTAAACCATCATCTCCCCAACGATTTTTCATACCATCCGCAGAGAAATCCTGCAAGTTGATAATTCCTCTTAAAAAAGCAGCTTCTCCCGGATCTTGTGTAACTACGTCTGTAGAAGCTGGACCGTCTGGTCCTGAAAGAGCAAAAGTTCCATAAATTTTAGACACTAAACCATCTACTGCATTTGGGTCTTGCTCTAAAAGCTTCTCTAAAGTCAACTCTACTTTTGGTTCTGTATTCAAGTCATCTACGCAAGAAGAGAATAAGAAAAGAACAAAAGCAGCTCCTATTATTTTAAATTTAAATTGATTCATTTTATATATTTTTTTATTAAAAGTCTAAATTCAAACCAAAACTGAATGTTCTTGATCTTGGATAAAAATTATTATCAATTGCATTGAAGTTTTCAGGATCTACACCAGAATAATCTGTTACAATAAATAAGTTATTTGCTGAAGCATATAATCTTAAAACTGCACCTTTAATTACTTTATCAAAATTGTATCCTAATGTAACATTTTGACAACGTAAGAAACTTGCATCTTCTAAATAATAATCAGAAAAAGGAATGTTTCCGTTAATATTTTGAAAAACATAATCAGTATCCAAAACGTTAGTTAAATTTGTTCCGTTAGTTGGAATTGCTTTATCTATATAACCAGATTGAGCCTTTCTTGCATTGTAAACTTTTCCGCCTATTTGTCCATTAAAAGTAGTCGTTAAGTCTAACTTTTTGTAAGTAGCCGTAAAACCTAAACCGTAAGTCCAATTTGGTCTTAATGCTACGTAACTTCTATCATTATCATCAATAGCACCATCTCCATTTTTATCAACAAAAGCATTTTCAATTGGTCTGTTATTTGAATCATATACTTGTTCAAAAACCCAGGCAGAATATGGCTGCTCACCAACAGTATTATAAGCTAATTTTTGACCAGTTGCGGTAGGTAGCGTTGAAGTGTTGTCTACATTAGTCGTTCTGTTATTCAGGTCAGTAATTTTACCTATGTTATAAGCAATATTACCATTTACAGATAAATTAAAATCATTACCGGTAAAAACTTTCACATTTAAGTTTCCTTCAACACCTCTATTTTCCATAGTACCAACATTAGAAACAAATTCATTTGTTAATGACTGCCCCGGAGATGCAGAAACTACAGAAAGTAAATCTTTAGTGTATTTTTGATAAGCATCAATACTACCTGTAATGATACTCTTTTCAAATAATTCAAAATCAACCCCTACATTATAAGTTGTTGTTTTCTCCCATGTTAAATCTTCATTATAAGGTTTTGCAAAATAACCATTTACACCTGGAATATAAGTACTTGAAGCACTAGTATAACCAAATAAAGCGCTATAAGGATAAGAACCTGCAGCAGCCGTAATGTCTTGCTGACCTGTAATACCGTATCCTAATCTTAATTTTAATTCTTTAAAAGTTTTTGAATCTTTCAAAAATGACTCATCTTTAACTCTCCAGGCAAAACCCGCAGCAGGAAAATAACCCCATCTGCTGTCTTCTTTAAATAAAGACGATCCGTCTGCTCTTAGCGTGAATGTAAATAGATATTTATTTACCAAATCAAAATTTGCTCTTCCAAAAAACGACTGCAAGTTCCTCTCATTATAATACCTGTTATTTGGATTAGAAGCATTTGGAGTTATTTCTCTTGAACCGTTTACAGTACTGTATCTGTAAATTTCTTTATTACCGTCTGTTTTAAAATTTTGGTACGAATATCCTGCCTGAGCATCAATTCTTGTAACAAATCCGTTTAAACTTTTAGTATATGCTAAATAAGTATCTAATGTTTTATTAGTTACCGTCTGGTTTTCAGCATAATTAAGTCCCGGATTAAAAACATAAGTTGGAGGTGTACTTACAACAGAGTTGTTTAACTGATACGTCTGAATAGAGTTGTCAGTGTACGTTTCTTCAATTTTAGTTTTAGATGCTTCTAACCCTCCGTTTGCTACCACTCTTAAAGCCTCAAGAAAAGGTAGTTTATAATCTAATTCAATATTTCCTAATAATTTCTGAACTTCTTCAGGACGTGATCTTTGGTTTAAGATAGCCAAAGGATTTAGTTGTCCGCTTAAAGAGTTATTAGTATTAAGCAACTGATAATATCCTCCAAATCTATCACTTGTATTATCATAAGCTGGTTTTGTTGGATCCATTCCTAAAGCATTACCAATAACAGCATCGCCGTCAATAGCATTCTTTTTTACTGAAATTCCTTTAGCATTTACATCAATTTTCAAATGATTATCTAAAAGAACCGGTGAAAGTTTAATCGAACCTGTATATCTGTCCAAATCATTTGTTCTTACTACACCTTCATTTTTTGCATAACCTACAGAAGCTCTAAACGGAATTTTACCGAATAAGTTAGCTCTTGCACTAAAATTATTATCTGTAGATATAGATTGTCTGTAAATTAAATCCTGCCAATCCGTATCGTATATAATTCTGCCTTCAATTTGAGGCGTTCCTGCAATATCAGTTGCACCTGTACCATCAGGAATTCCTAACAAATTAGTGTACGTTGGATGATATTTTTGCATGAAAGAAACAAATTCAGTTCCGCTTAAAATATCAACAGGATTATTCACTTTTCCAATTGTTACATTTGATGAAAAGTTAAATTTTGGAGCTCCTGAAACACCCTTTTTGGTTGTAATAATGATAACACCGTTTGATGCTCTTGATCCATATATAGCAGTTGCAGAAGCATCTTTTAAAATCGCAAATGTATCAATATCATTAGGGTTTATTAATGTTAATGGGTTTGAAATACCAGCCGGATTAGTATTATCAATTGGCACGCCATCAATAATTATTAACGGGCTATTATTACCTGATAATGAGCTTCCTCCTCTAATTCTAATATTCGGGTTTGCATCTGGCTGACCTCCTTCAGTAGTAATTCTGACACCTGCAGCTCTACCAATAAGAAGTTGATCTGCTGATCCTACAGGCCCTTTATTAAACTGACTTGCAGACAAAACTGTTACTGCACCCGTTGCATCCTTTTTCTTAACAGTACCGTAACCTACTTGTACAACAACTTCTTTAAGTTGGTTAGTATCTTCTTCTAAAGAAACGTTTAGTGTTTTTTGTCCGGTGTACTCAATCGTTTGCGTTTTGTATCCAATAAAAGAAACGACAATTTTGTTACCAGTTTTAACATTTGATAATTGGTAAATACCATCAAATCCTGTAGATGCACCGCCTGGAGCACCTTGTACACTTATATTTACTCCAGGTATTGGCTGCCCTGTTGCTTTATCGGCAACAGTTCCGCTTAAAGTACTTTGAGCTAGTACAGTAAATGGCAACAATAGGAATAAAAATAACAACTTTTTGTAAATTGTTTTCATACTTTTTGTTTAAATTAGTTTGAGTTTGTGATTGTTAGTTAAGTTTTTAATTTTACTTCGAATTTCAAAATTAGGAATTTATTAACATGACCAACGTTTTACAATTTTTAATAGGTTACGAAAACGTGATAGTGTTGAAAACTTTCTATATTTTGTAATCTTTTAAGTCAAAAATTATCAATTCTCAAAATTTCACATACCTTTATTATCAATTAGATTTTTTCCATATATTACTATGAAACGTAAAATAACCTTAAAACAGATTGCAAGAGAACTCGACGTGTCAATTTCAACTGTCTCAAAATCACTACGAAACAGCTTAGAAATTGGCGAAGAAACGCGCTTAAAAGTGCAGGCTTTTGCAAAGTTTTACAACTACAAACCAAACAATATTGCCCTTAGTTTAAAAAATCGAAAAACCAAAAGTATTGGTATTATCATTCCGGAAATTGTACATTATTTTTTCTCTACCGTAATTAACGGAATTGAGCAGGTTGCAAATGAAAATGGTTATAGTGTTGTTATCTGTTTATCTGATGATTCATTCGATAAAGAAGTACTAAATATGGAAATGTTAGCTAACGGAAGTATCGATGGTTTTATCATGTCACTTTCTAAAGAAACACAATACAAAGGTGATTTTCACCACATTACAGAAGTTATCAATCAGGGAATGCCTGTTGTAATGTTTGACCGCGTTACCAACGATATTTTATGTGATAAAGTTATTATTGATGACAAGGCCGCTGCTTATGAAGCCGTTCAGAGTTTAATTGATAATGGAAGAAAAAAAATTGCTCTGGTTACAACTGTCGATTATGTGAGCGTTGGAAAACTAAGAACTGACGGTTACGAAAAAGCTTTACTAGACAACGGATTACCATTCAATGAAGATTTAATTATTAAAATTGAAGATGTAGATACTTGCGAAATCACAATTAGCCAGCTTTTACATGACAGAGCTTTTGATGCTGTTTTTGCGGTAAATGAGCTTTTTGCGGTAACAATTATTAAAACAGCCAATAAAATGGGACTCAAAGTTCCTGAAGACCTTGCTGTAATTGCTTTTACGGACGGAATCATCTCAAAATACTCCACTCCAAGTATTACAACCGTAAGTCAAAGTGGAGAAAAAATGGGAAATAAAGCGGCTAAAATGCTTATTGAAAGACTAGAAGCCGAACATAACGACGACGAAGAGGAAAATGAAAACTACACTACAGAAGTTATAGAAACTCATTTGATAAAAAGAGAATCAACTGACTAATTTTCTTAAAATCAACCTATTCTAAAGCCATAAATAATATTTGTGGCTTTTTTGTTAGCATATATCTAAAAATAATTTATACTTTTACGACCGTCAAAGCTTTTACTTTTACTTCGAAAAAAACAGTAAGTTTTGATAAGCATAGCGCTTATCGTCTAATTAATTTTTTAATTACGATAATGGAAAAGCGTAAATTAAGTTTCTGGGAAATTTGGAACATGAGTTTCGGTTTCTTGGGAATACAGTTTGGTTTTGCACTGCAAAACGCAAATACTTCAAGAATTTTTGAAACCCTTGGTGCTAAAATAGATGACATTCCAATTTTGTGGATTGCTGCGCCTGTTTCTGGTTTAATTATTCAGCCCGTTATTGGTTATTTTAGTGACAGAACCTGGACTCGTTTAGGACGTCGTCGCCCCTATTTTTTAATTGGAGCTATTTTATCTTCAATTGCTTTATTTGTTATGCCAAACTCTCCTACTTTATGGATTGCAGCGGGAACTTTATGGATAATGGACGCTTCGATAAATGTTTCAATGGAACCTTTTCGTGCCTTTGTTGGCGATAAATTACCCGACCATCAACGTGCGCTGGGGTTTGTAATGCAGAGTTTCTTTATTGGTACAGGCGCCGTTGTAGGTTCTGTTTTACCCTATCTTTTTACAAATGTTTTTGATGTTAGCAATGTTGCTCCTAAAGGAATTATTCCGGATACAGTAAAATGGTCTTTCTACATTGGCGGAATTGTTTTTCTGCTTTCTGTTTTATGGACTGTTTTTAAATCAACCGAATATACTCCCGAAGAACTTCATGCATTTGAAGCTAACAGCAAAAAAGATTTAGAAAAAAATGATCTGCAAACAGAATCAGGTGTTACAATTAAAAAACAATTGTTTTTAGGATTAATATTCTCCGCTATTGGAGGATTAATTTCGTTTCTAATTTTTGAAAACAACCTGGCAAAAGAATTATATATTTTATTCATCGGACTAATTTTCATGGGTGTTTTATTTGTAATTGCCTCTCAATTACGAACTAAAAATGTTCAGAATGGCTTTACCATAATCATGACCGATTTATTGAATATGCCAAGAACAATGCAAAAATTAGCATGGGTTCAGTTTTTCTCTTGGTTTGCGCTTTTCTCCATGTGGATTTATACAACACAAGCCGTTACCCAACACATTTTTGGCACAACAGACACCACATCAAAAGTTTACAATGATGCTGCTGACTGGGTTTCTGTATTATTTACAGTTTATAACGGAGTTGCTGCTGCTGTAGCATTCTTATTACCGGTTATTGCAAAAAAAGTAGGTGTTAGAGCAACACATTTATTGGCATTATGCGCCGGAGGTGTTGGTTTAATCTCTATCTATTTTATTAGTGATAAACAGATGCTTATTCTTCCAATGTTAGGCGTTGGAATTGCGTGGGCAAGTATTTTATCGATGCCTTATGCGATGTTATCTGGTGCTTTGCCGGCAGCAAAAATGGGTTATTATATGGGAGTTTTTAACTTTTTTGTAGTAATTCCTCAAATTGTTGCAGCAACTATATTAGGATTTGTAATCAAACAATTCTTTCATAATGAACCTATTTACGCCTTAATAATCGGTGGAATATCAATGATATTTGCCGGATTGCTTACGCTGAGAGTAAATAGCAGAACTAAAATTGAAATTCATGAGTAATAAAAAAGCATTCATATTCGACCTTGATGGCGTAATTGTAGATACCGCCAAATATCACTTTTTAGCCTGGCAAAAAATCGCTCAGGCCTTAAATATTAATTTCACACATGAACATAACGAGTTGCTTAAAGGAGTAAGCCGCGTTCGTTCGTTAGATATAATTCTTGAATTAGGAAATGTTCAGGCTTCTCAGGAAGACAAAGACAAATGGCTGATTCAAAAAAACGAAGATTACTTATCTTATTTAGTTGACATGGACGAAAGCGAGATTCTTCCTGGAGTTTTTAAAATTCTAAAACTATTAAAAGATAAAAACCAAGGAATTGCATTGGGTTCTGCCAGTAAAAATGCAAGACCAATTTTAGAGAAAACCGGAATCATTTCGTATTTCGATGTTATTGTTGATGGAAACGATGTTTCCAATGCAAAACCAGATCCGGAAGTTTTCTTAAAAGCGGCTCAATCATTAAATATTGATCCAAAAAATTCAATTGTATTTGAAGATTCTGTTGCCGGAATTCAGGCAGCAAATATTGCAGAAATGGTAAGTGTGGGAATTGGTGAGGAAACAATTTTGCATGAGGCTGATTTCATTTTTAAAGATTTCACTGTAATAGATGAAAACTTTATCGAATCATTAATCAAAAAGTAAAATCAATCATAAATCAATCAATCACGAAAAACACTGTAAAAACAAATGAACCAAGATTATATAAAACCAGACAATTGGTCAATTATAGAAGAAGGATTTGATGCCGAAAGAGTAAAATCGTCTGAAAGTCTTTTTAGTATCGGGAACGGTGCTATGGGACAACGCGCCAATTTTGAAGAAACATATTCTGCTGAAACTTTTCAGGGAAGTTATATAGCAGGAATTTACTATCCGGATAAAACAAAAGTAGGCTGGTGGAAAAACGGTTACCCGAAATATTTTGCCAAAGTATTAAACGCGCCAAACTGGATTGGAATTGACGTAGAAATCAACGAAGAAAATCTTGATTTAAATACCTGTTCTGAAGTTAGGAATTTCCGCAGAGAGCTGAACATGAAAGAAGGTTGGTACAATCGTTCTTTTGAAGCAACTTTAAAAAACGGAACTGAAATTGCCGTAAACGTTCGTCGTTTTCTTTCATTAGATTTAGATGAAGCGGGAATCATTAAATATGAAATTACGCCTTTAAACAAAGACGCCAAAATCGTTTACAAACCTTATATCGACGCCGGAGTTACGAATGAAGATGCGAACTGGGATGAAAAATTTTGGGAACCCCTTGAAGTAAAAAAAGGTACAAATGAAGCTTTTGTAACCGCGCAAACGTTTAAAACGCATTTCAAGGTTACGACTTTCATGCACAATACGATTTTAGCAAACGGAGAAAATATTCATGTTTCGCCATCTACAATCGACTCAACAACAGATAAAGTTCAGTATACTTACGGAACTATTATTGCAAAAGGACAAACCTCATCGATTCAAAAAATTGGTGGATATACGGTTTCTTTAAATCATGAAAACACTTTGGCTGCAGCCGAAAAAGTAATAAAATCGGCTCTAAACTCAGGATACGATGCTTTGCTTCAAAATCAAATTGATGCCTGGGCAAAAATCTGGGAAATGTCAGATATTACCATTGATGGCGACGTAAAAGCACAACAGGGAATTCGTTTCAACATCTTCCAATTAAACCAAACGTATTTAGGAAAAGATTCTCGTTTAAATATTGGACCAAAAGGTTTTACCGGAGAAAAATACGGCGGATCAACGTATTGGGATACCGAAGCGTATTGCATTCCGTTTTACATGGCAACAAAAGATCAGCAGGTTGCAAGAAATTTATTGACGTACCGTTTCAATCAATTGGATAAAGCGATTGAAAACGCCAAAGACAATTTAGGTTTCAAAAATGGCGCTGCATTGTACCCGATGGTTACCATGAATGGAGAAGAATGCCACAACGAATGGGAAATCACGCACGAAGAAATTCATAGAAATGGTGCGATTGCTTTTGCGATTTACAACTATTACCGTTTCACCGGAGATTACTCTTATATTCCTGAAAAAGGTTTAGAAGTATTAATCGGAATTGCGCGTTTCTGGCACCAAAGAGCTTCTTTTTCAAAAGAGAAAAATCAATATGTGATTTTAGGAGTTACAGGGCCAAACGAATACGAAAACAATATCAACAATAATTTCTACACCAATTATATTGCAAAATGGTGTATTGATTTTGCTTCGGAACAAATCAATAAAGTCGCTTTAGAATATCCTTCAGATCACAAACGCATTTTTGAGAAAGTTACACTTTCTGCGAATGAAATTCAGGAATGGAAAAAAGTTGCCGATAATATGTATTTCCCAACTTCAAAAGAATTGGGCATTTATTTACAGCAAGATGGCTTTTTAGATAAAGATTTAGTTCCTGTAAAAGATTTAGATAAAGCACAACGCCCGATCAACCAAAAATGGTCTTGGGATCGCGTTTTACGTTCCCCATATATTAAGCAAGCCGACGTTTTACAATGTTTTTATTTCTTTGAAGATCATTTTTCGAGAGAAGAATTAGAACGTAATTTCGATTTTTATGAATCGTTTACCGTTCACGAAAGTTCACTTTCGCCTTGCGTTCACTCGATTCAGGCTGCCGTTTTAGACAAAATGGATATGGCGTATACGTTCTATTTAAGAACTTCTCGTCTTGATTTAGATGATTATAATAAAGAAGTAGAAGAAGGCTGTCACATTACTTCAATGGCCGGAACATGGATGAGTATTGTAGAAGGTTTTGGTGGAATGAGAGTTAAAAATGACCAATTGCATTTCTCTCCAAAAATTCCAAAAGAATGGAATGCATATTCTTTTAAAATCAATTTCAGAAATCAAATTTTGAAAGTTGATGTAAATCATAATGAAACCACTTTTACTGTAGACGGCGATCAAGATTTAACAATCATCGTAAATGGAAATCCTGAAATTGCAAGTAAATTTGTACAAATAAATTAATACAATAAATTAGGGGTAATTAGCAAAAAACATAAACACATAGAAACATAGATTTAGAGTATTCTAAAAAGGCGTTTCACTTATTTAAAATAAACATAGTTGGCTATGTGTAAAGAAACTAGTTTCTTTTTTGCATTCTTTTTACACATTTAATACTATGTTTCTATGTGTTAAAAATGATTGCGTCTACCAATACGTTACTATAAACTTAAAATTTAAAAAACATGAAAAACTTATTTTTCGCAAGTTTAATTTTGTTCGCAGTCAGCACTATTGCAGAAGCGCAGCAGTTAAAATCGCCCGAAGGAAAGTTCGTAATGGAATTTTCGCTTCAAAACGACGGAACTCCAACTTACAATTTGAAATATAAAAACAAAGAAGTTGTAAAAACCAGTAAATTAGGTCTGGAACTTAAAGATGACAAAAAATCTTTATTGAATAACTTTACGGTTGTTGATACCAAAACTTCGACTTTTGATGAAACATGGAAACCTGTTTGGGGAGAAGTTGACAACATTAGAAATCATTATAATGAATTGGCTGTAACTTTAAACCAAAAAGGAACAGAGAGACAAATCGTAATTCGTTTCCGTTTATTCGAAGACGGTTTAGGTTTTAGATATGAATTTCCGGCACAAAAGAATCTTACTTATTTCGTAATTAAAGAAGAAAGATCTCAATTTGCCATGACGGGAGATCACACCGCTTTCTGGATTCCGGGAGATTATGACACTCAGGAATACGATTATACAAAATCGAAATTATCTGAAATCAGAGGATTATCTGAAAAAGCATATACAGCAAACGTTTCTCAAAAGAACTTTTCTCCAACAGGAGTTCAGACTTCTTTGATGTTGAAAACTAATGATGGAATTTACATCAATTTACACGAAGCAGCTTTGATCAACTATTCTTGTATGCACTTGAATCTTGATGATAAAAACATGACTTTCACGTCTTGGTTAACGCCAGATGCAAAAGGTGATAAAGGTTATATGCAAGCGCCGAGCCACTCTCCTTGGAGAACGATTATGGTAAGCGATGATGCGAGAGAAATTTTAGCTTCAAAAATGACTTACAACTTAAACGATCCATCAAAAATTGATAATACTTCCTGGATTAAACCTGTAAAATACATCGGTGTTTGGTGGGAAATGATTACAGGAAAAAGTTCCTGGTCGTACACAAACGATTTTCCAACAGTACAATTGGGAGTTTCTGATTTTTCAAAAGCAAAACCAAGCGGAACGCACGGTGCAAACAATGCTAACGTAAAAAAATACATTGATTTTGCAGCTGCAAATGGTTTCGACGCTGTTTTGGTTGAAGGATGGAACGAAGGCTGGGAAGACTGGTTTGGTCACTCAAAAGATTATGTTTTTGATTTCGTAACGCCTTATCCGGATTTTGATGTAAAAGGTTTGCACGAATACGCAAAATCGAAAGGTGTAAAAATTATCATGCACCACGAAACTTCAGGTTCTGTTCGTAACTACGAGCGCCACATGGACAAAGCGTACCAATTCATGAAAGACAATGGTTACGATGCTGTAAAAAGCGGTTACGTTGGAGATATTTTACCTCGCGGTGAAAACCATTACGATCAATGGATTGTAAACCATTATCAATATGCAATCGAAAAAGCAGCTGATTATAAAATTATGGTGAATGCTCACGAAGCCGTTCGTCCAACAGGAATTGCAAGAACGTATCCTAACTTAATTGGAAACGAAGCAGCAAGAGGAACAGAATATCAGGCTTTTGGAGGTTCTAAACCAAATCACGTTACGGTTTTACCATTTACCCGTTTAATTGGAGGTCCAATGGATTACACGCCTGGAATCTTCGAAATGGATATCAGCAAAATGAATCCGGACAACAAATCGCATGTAAATAGTACGATTGCAAATCAATTGGCATTATACGTTACAATGTACAGTCCGTTGCAAATGGCGGCAGATACTCCGGAGAACTACAACCGTTTTCCAGATGCATTTCAATTCATTAAAGATGTAGCTGTAGATTGGTCTGAAAGTAAATATATTGAGGCTGAACCAGGCGATTTTATTACTGTTGCCCGTAAAGCAAAAGGAACAAACAACTGGTTCGTAGGAAACGTAAACGGAGAAACGCCTCGTACCTCAAACATCGATTTTAGTTTCCTTGAAAAAGGTAAAAAATATAGTGCAACCATTTACGCTGATGCTAAAGATGCGCATTACAAAACAAATCCGCAAGCTTATACCATCAAGAAAATTGCTGTAACAAGCAAATCAAAATTATCGCAGCTTTCTGCTCCCGGCGGAGGTTATGCAATAAGTATTATTGAAACCAAATAATTTTTTAAGAAGACAGGCAATTTTCCCCGAGATTACTTGTCTTTTTTTTAATCTGATATATTTGATTATAATTTGAAATACTATAATATGAAATGTCCTTCTATAATCATTTTTATAAGTTTATTCTTTTTAAGTTGCACTGAAAAAAAGAAAGTTTTTGATTCATTTGATTATTCTTTTGGAGGAACATTCAGTGAAGTCTATTCTATTAAGTTTACTCAATCTGATACTGTCTATCTTCGATATCATTGGATTGGAAGAAATATCGACGATACTACTTTTGTTATAAAAGAAGATACAAACTATTATGGAATTTTAAATTCTGAAGAAAGATTAAAACTTTTTGATTATATAGAAGAAGTAAATCTTTTTAAATACAAATCTGAATATTTTGAAAATTACTCAGATGGAAGTTGTTATGGAATAAGCATACAAAAAGATTCAAAAAGAAAAACTCTATTAGTTCATAGCCATAAAGCGCCAAAAGAAATTGATTCAATCTCACATTGGATTGGAAGTATAAAAGCAAAATTGAAACTGAAAGAAATTAATAAAAATATAAATTTTGAAAGTAGAAAAGGAGTTTTACCTCCACCCCCACCTCCTATCAAAACATTAAATAATTAATTCTTCCAGAATTTTAAAATATAAATTATGAAAAAACACAAAACATCTCTTATACATCTTTCGATCTATAAACTAATCCTAATGGTGCTGTTATTTTCCGCTTCCGCGAAAGCGCAAATCCAGAAAGTAGAACCGCCATTTTGGTACGCGGGAATGAAAAATCCTAAAGTTCAGATTATGTTCTACGGAAAAAATATCGCACAATATGAAGCTTCGGTTTCAAACAATGTCGTGATTAAAAATGTAGAAAAAACAGAGAATCCAAACTACCTTTTTGTAACAATCGATACGCAAAATTTAAAAGCTTCTGAATTGGTTTTCTCTTTCAAAACCAAAAACAAAGTCGCTTTTACGCAGAAATATTCTCTTAAAGAAAGAAGAGCAAACTCTGCAGACAGAAAAAGTTACGATGCATCTGACATGATTTACTTGATTATGCCGGATCGTTTTGCTAACGGAAATCCGAAAAATGACAGTGATCCAGTTTTAACTGAAAAAGGAAATCGTGCAGAACCAGGCGGTCGTCACGGCGGCGATATTGAAGGAATCATCAAAAACTTAGATTACATTTCGTCTTTGGGCGCAACGACAATTTGGAGTACGCCTTTATGCCAAGACAATGACGCAAAACATTCGTATCATGGTTACGGGCAATCTGATGTTTACAAAATAGATTCGCGTTACGGAACTAACGACGATTACGCTCGTTTATCTGCAGAAATGCACAAAAAGAACATGAAACTGGTTATGGATTACGTAACCAATCACTGGGGAATTACACACTGGATGATTAAAGATTTACCAACAAAATCATGGATTAACCAATTCGAAAATTATACACAAACGCACCACAGACGTGAAGTTATTACTGATATTCACGCCTCAAAATTAGATCAGGAAGTTTGTGTTGATGGCTGGTTTGTGCCTTCAATGCCGGATTTGAATTTAAGAAATCCTTTGGTAGCAAAATACTTAACTCAAAATGCGATTTGGTGGATCGAATTTGCCAATCTTGACGGTTTTAGAGTTGATACTTACAACTATTCAGATGCGACTGCAATGTCAAATTGGGCAAAAGCCATTACAACTGAATATCCAAACTTTAATATTGTTGGGGAAATCTGGATGCACAATCAGGCGAATTTAGCATATTGGCAAAAAGACAGTAAAATTGGTGCGATCGAAAACTACAATTCGAATTTACCAAGTGTAATGGATTTTACGTTACAAGATCAAATTGGTTCTGCTTTTAGTGACGATAACGCAACCTGGGATAATGGCATGATTAAATTTTACAACAATTTTGTTATGGATTATTTATATCCAAACCCAAACAGCATTTTGGTTTTTGCCGAAAATCATGACACAGATCGTATCAATCATACTTATAAATATGATTTTACCAAATATAAATTGGCCATGACTTTATTGGCAACCGTTCGCGGGATTCCACAATTATATTACGGTTCAGAAATTGGAATGGGCGGTGACAAAGGCAAAAATGGCGACGCAGATATTCGTCAGGATTTTCCAGGCGGATGGGCTGGCGACAAAAACAATGCTTTAACTGCAGCAGGAAGAACCGCTGAACAAGCTAAATTTTTCGATTTTACTGCTAAATTATTCAATTGGAGAAAATCAAACGAAGCGGTTCATTTCGGAAAAATGACACATTATATTCCGGAGAATAACATTTATGTGTATTTCAGATATACGGATGCTAAAACCGTTATGGTGGTTTTTAATAACAACGCTACATCACAAGTTGTGAAAACAAATCGTTTTAAAGAAAACATCAAAAACTTTAAATCAGGGAAAGATGTTTTAACTGAAAAAACATTTGATTTGTCTTCTGAAATTAATCTAGAAGCAAAATCGGCAATTGTTTTAGAATTAGAATAAATTTTAAACACAAAGTTTATGGTACAGGCGAACAACAGTGCGTCTCCCAAAGTTATTTCCGCCACGAATTCACGAATTTTTATAAAATAATAATTTGTGAATTCGTGGCGGTTTTATTACGATTAAAAATTATATAGTCCCTAAGGGACAAATAGCACGTAAAACTACATATTACCAATATTTAACTCCTAAAGGAGTATATCTCGTAGAGATTATATATTGGTAAATAATAAACATACAATAAGGAAAATGTTCCGTAGGAACTACACTAATTACGAGAGATTCGTTAAAATATTCATGGATTCGGGACGGATTTTTTATTATATGCTATTCTTTCTTTATCTTTAAGATTCTGGCTCAAAATCAGTTTCAATGAATAAAGACAATACTTCAAAAATACCTTTCGTTTGGGAAGGCGCAAATGTTTATTTTTTACTTACCGATCGTTTTTACAACGGAAATCCTTCTAATGATTTAAATTTCAACAGAACCAAAACTCCCGGAAAATTACGTGGTTTTGAAGGCGGCGACATCCTCGGAATTATCAAAAAAATCGACGAAGGCTACTTTGATCAATTAGGAATAAATGCAATCTGGCTTACACCGATTGTAGAACAAATTCACGACGGTGTCGATGAAGGAACCGGACTTAGCTATGGTTTTCACGGTTATTGGGCAAGAGACTGGACGGCTTTAGATCCGAATTTTGGAACTAAAGAAGATTTAGGCAATCTTGTAAAAAAAGCACACGCAAAAGGCATTCGAATTCTTCTTGACGGCGTGATAAATCATACCGGACCTGTAACTCCCGAAGATCCTATCTGGCCGGAAGACTGGGTAAGAACTGGTGTTGTCTGCGACTATAAATCATTCGAAAATACAACAATGTGTACCTTGGTCGATAATCTTCCCGACGTTAGAACTGAAAGCAATAAGGAAGTAGTAGTACCAACTTTTTTAATCGAAAAGTGGAAAAACGAAGGTCGTTATGAAAAAGAGATTGCTTCATTAGAAGAATTCTTCAAAAGAACAAATTATCCCAGAACTCCTAAATATTACATCATAAAATGGTTAACCGATTATATTCTTGAATTCGGAATTGACGGTTACAGGGCTGACACTGTAAAACACACCGAAGAAAATGTCTGGGTAGATTTTAGAAAAGAATGTGAATATGCATTCGAAACCTGGAAAAAAAACCATCCATCAGAAATACTAGATGAAAATCCGTTTTACAGCATTGCCGAAGTTTATGGTTATGGAATAAATGGCGGACAAGATTATGATTTTGGTGATCGAAAAGTAAATTATTTTCAGAATGGTTTTAACTGCATGATCAATTTCGAGTTTAAACTTGATGCTCAAACAGATTATGAAGTTATATTTTCGAAATATTCAGACAAACTTCAAAATGAATTAAAAGGGTATAGCATTCTTAATTATGTTTCCTCTCACGATGATCCTGATCCTTTTGATGCGCATCGAAACAGAACATTTGAATCCGGAACCAAATTATTACTTTCGCCCGGAATTTCGCAGGTTTATTATGGCGATGAATCTGGCCGTTCTCTCGTAATTGAAGGCACAGAAGGCGATGCAACTTTAAGATCTTTTATGAATTGGGACGACATAGAATCAAATTCAGAAACCCAAAAAATACTCTTGCATTGGCAAAAACTAGGACAGTTCCGCAGAAATCATCCAGCAGTTGGTGCAGGAATACACAAACTGATTTCTGAAAAGCCTTATGTGTTTTCCAGAACATTTAGTAAAGAAAATTATACCGATGAAGTTATAATTGGTTTAGATCTTGGCATTGGTTTAAAAGAACTTCCAGCAGCATCTGTTTTTAAAGATGGTACTAAATTAAGAGATGCTTTTTCTAGTGAAGAAACAGAAGTACAAAACGGAAATGCAATCATTGATTCTGAATTTGGACTCGTTTTATTAGAACTCGCTTAACTGGAATGATTAGCAAAGCTTCTTTTCACGCAGATTTTAAAAAGATTTAAGCAGATTGACACAGATATTTAAAATTTAAATCTACTCAAATCTGCAAAATCTGCGTGAAACAAAAATCATTTTAATCTTTATAACCTGTGGTTAACTTTTTTTCCATTCTTTGCGAACCTTGCCCAAAACTTTGCGACCTTTGCGGCTAAACTCTAAATACATGCTAAAAATAGCGCATCGCGGTGCAAAAGGATACGAACCTGAAAATACATTAAAGTCTTTCAAAAAAGCATTAGACTTAAATGCTGACGGAATTGAACTAGATGTACACCTTAGTGCTGACGGACATATAATAGTAATTCATGACGAAACTATAGACAGAACGACTAATGGAAAAGGCCTTGTAAATGCTTTTTCTTTATCTGAATTAAAAACATTTCTAATTGAGGAAAAATACCAGATACCAACTTTAAATGAGGTTTTTGATTTGGTCGACAAAAAATGCCTGATCAATATCGAACTAAAAGGTTTAGGAACTGCAGGTAAAGTTGTTTGCTTAATTGAAGAATATATTTCGGATAAAAACTGGAATTACGAAGATTTCATTGTTTCAAGTTTTGATTGGGATTTGTTAAAAGAAACATCAAATTTAAATTCAAAAATTCAAATTGGGGTTTTAACAGAAGAAGATCTTGATAAAGCTTTGGCTTTCGCCGAATTGATAAAAGCCCGTGCCATTCATCCCGATTATCAGTTATTGAATCTTGAAAATGTTCAGGAAATACAGCAAAAAGGATTTATGGTTTTACCCTGGACAGTGGATGATGAAAACGACATTCAAAAAATAAAAAGCTATAATGTAGACGGAATCATTTCTGATTTTCCGGATAAATTATAATAAAAGAATAGCCACAGATTTCACAGATTAACACAGATTTTTTTAATCTGTGAAATCTGTGGCAAATAAATAATTAGTGCCAATTCGTGTAATTCGTGGCAAACCAAATAATATGATCAAAAATTTCGATATAATCATTGTTGGCGGAGGAGCTGCAGGTTTTTTTACCGCAATTAATATTGCAGAGAAAAATCCGAAACTAAAAATAGCCATCTTAGAAAGAGGAAAAGAAGTACTTTCTAAAGTGCGTGTTTCCGGCGGTGGAAGATGTAACGTGACACATGCTTGTTTCGAACCAAATGAATTAGTAAAATTTTATCCAAGAGGAGAAAAAGAACTTCGGGGACCTTTTCATCAATTTTGTTCCGGCGATACAATCGAATGGTTCGAAAAACATGGCGTTGAATTAAAAATCGAAGACGACGGAAGAATGTTTCCGGTTTCGAATTCATCTCAAACTATAATTGATTGTTTCTTAGAAGCAACAGGAAAATTAGGCATCAAAGTATTAACAGGTCAAAGTGTACAATCGATTTTTAAAGCCGAAAATCATTGGAAAATTGACACGCAAGATGAAAATTACGCTACCGAAAAATTAGTTCTAGCCACAGGAAGCAACCCTAAAATTTGGGAAATGCTTCAGGAAAAAGGGCATGCCATCGTTAGTCCTGTTCCTTCCCTATTTACTTTCAATATCAAAGATTCCAGAATTAAAGAATTACCAGGCGTTGCAGCACAAGTTACCGTAAACGTAAAAGATACTAAACTAGAATCAACCGGGCCTTTATTAATTACACATTGGGGAATGAGCGGTCCCGCCATTTTAAAACTTTCGGCTTGGGGTGCCCGAACTTTATTCGATAAAAATTATCAGTTTACTATTTTCGTAAATTGGTTAAATGATGTGGACACTGAAGATGCCGAAAAAATCCTGAAAGACTTAAAACAGGAACACGCTAAAAAAGCCGTTTCAAAAAAATCACCTTTCGATTTCCCCAATCGTTTATGGGAAAGTTTGGTTTTAGCTTCAGCAATCGAAGTCGAAACAAAATGGGCAGATTTGTCTAAAATTCAATTACAAAATTTAGCTTCTCAGCTCACAAAAGCAGAATTTAAAGTCAACGGAAAAAGCACTTTTAAAGAAGAATTTGTTACCGCCGGCGGAATAGATTTAAAAGAAATCAACTTTAAAACTATGGAAAGCAAATTGCATCAAAATCTTTATTTTGCAGGTGAAATTGTAAATATTGATGCCATTACAGGAGGTTTTAATTTTCAGAATGCCTGGACAAGCGGGTTTATTTTGGCTAATAATATTTAATAGAATGAAATTTAAAGGAATTATTTTTGATTTAGACGGAACACTTGTAAACTCATTAGAAGACATCTCAGATGCAATGAATACAGTACTAACAAATCTAAATTACCCAACTCATACGTACGACACTTATCAATATTTTATCGGGAGCGGTTTACGAAATTTGGTAAGCAAAGCTTTGCCTGCATCAAACAACAATCAAGATCAAATTGAAATTTGTTTTGAAACGATGGTAAACGAATATCGTAAAATTTGTACGCTGAAAACAAAACCATATGCAGGAATAATGGAATTATTGGATGATTTGGTTTCCCGAAATATCAAGCTAGCCGTTTTCTCCAACAAAGCTGATGAACTTACAAAAAAAATAGCTGCAGAAATTTTCCCTGATATTTTTGACGCTGCAATTGGCCTAAGCATCGAGTCTCTTAAAAAACCAAATCCGTTTGAAGCTTTAGAAATTAGCAAGAGCTGGAATTTAAAACCCGAGGAAATTATCTTCGTAGGAGATTCTGATATCGATATGCAAACTTCAACAAATGCCAATATGTTTCCTGTTGGAGTTTCCTGGGGTTATCGAACCGAAGCAGAATTGATAGCAAGTGGAGCAAAGTTGGTCTTAAATAATCCTTCAGAATTAATTGAGGTATTATAAAACTGAAGCTGAAAACCAAACAATTCAATTTAACAAGACTTTACAGATTCTGTAAGTTTTCATTAAGACTATTATAATAATTTTACTCTTGACTAAATACCATTAAATGAAAGTAAAATTACTTACTATAATTTCTTTTTTAACTTACCAACTTTCTATTTCTCAGACAGAAAAACTACTTCACGGAAAAGTTATTTCCAACAATAATCCGCTTAACAAAGTAGAGGTTATCAATAAAACAGCAAAAACAAGTACCCGAACAAATGATTTGGGCGAATTTTCGATTCTCGTTCAGGCAAAAGATAGTTTGCTATTTTTCTCTAAAGATTACTTTTTTACAAGATTAAAAATAACTCAGGCCAATATTGATCAAAATAATGTTACGGTTAACATGTCTATCAAGGCTGAAGAATTAGAGGAAGTTTTAGTAACGAATATAAAAATTGACAAAGTAAAAAGCTCTCAAAAAGATGTAGATGAAATCAAATTCACAAAAGACAACCAATCTTTGCAAAAATATACCGGCGTTTACGACGGAACAATTACAAATGGTGTAGACTTTACCAGAATGGGAACCGGGGTTTTAAATTTATTTAAAAATGATAACGCAGAACTCAAAAAGAAAACTGAGAGAACCGATTTCAAAAAACTCATAACGGCATCAATTCCTTTAACTTTTTTTACCAAAGATTTAAAATTAAATCCCGATCAGGTTGATTTATTTATAGATTTCTGCGATGCCGACCCAAGGTCTAAAAAACTTTTAGATAACAACAATATATTGACAACAATGGATTTTTTATATTCTAAAAATGAAATATTTAAGAAGCTGTAATCGATTTTTTTAACTTTTTCCATTTTAAAAAGAATACGATCAATAAAACTAAAAAAATAAGAGATATAAGGGATAATATCATTACAATAATATCTAATTGACGGCCATCTAAATCAAATATACTGCCTTTTTTAATTTCAAGTTTTTCAATTTCAGTTCCCCAAAAATGTAACCGATCTTCATAACAAAGAATTATTCTCTTATTTATCAATTCATTTTGAAATCCATATTTCTTTGAAAGTTCATATATCTCTGTTGCAGAAAGATCGTCTTTATTTATTTTAACAATATTTGCTAATTCAAAAAGTAAAACTGAAATTATAGCATCTTTTGGCTTTATAAAAGTAATCCGCTCATTTAGTTGATAATATAAAGCTTTTTCTAATATTGCAAGTTCATTTGATGTCAATTTTGTCTTCGGATTTTTTTCTAAGCCAAAAGATGTATTTATTAAAAATGTCCCGGAAATATTTTTTAAATTCTTGATTTTTGCCTCTAAAATTTTCAAATGCAGCCATTCAGAACCATTGTGTGATTCCGGATTAATTTTAATTGCTTTTTTTATCCATTCATAAGCTTTTTCATTTTCTCCTTTCAATTCATAAAGAGTCCCAATGTTTGAAGCTGTTGAATATCTATGAGGTTCTATTTTTTCAATGTTGATATATAACTTTAATGCTTCATCATATTTTCTTTGAATAATTAAAACATATCCTTTATCAGACAAATAATCGATATCGCCAGTTCTCTTGTAAGCAGATTCAAGATCGGAAATTAGTTTAGAAAAATTTTCCTTATAAAACTCATGTCCTTTAGGCACAACTTTATGATCATCATGATAAACTTCAACTCCATTTGCAAGAATTTTTGTTTCACCATTCAAACAAGCAAAAGCTTTAAACGAAACTAAAATAAATACAATAACAAAAGCCTTAAATTTATTCATAAAGTAATAACGTATTGATTAAACCTGAAACTCAAAACTCAAACAAAAATTCTACTTATTCAACCACCAAATACTGGCATTTAAAATCGTCGCAAATCCTACCCAAGCTAAATAGGGAATCAATAAATAACCTGCAATTTTATTGATTTTGACGAATTTTAGATACGTTTCATAAATCATTAGCCATAAAATCACAATTTCGATTAAAGCCAACATTGGATTTTTTAATCCGAAGAACAAATAAGACCAAACCGCATTCAATGTTAATTGAATTATAAAAAATCCTAACGCTTTTTTTACTTCTTCGTTTGCTTCTTTTATTTTATCCCAAACTAAACCCGCCGCAACCGCCATTAAAATATAAAGAGAAGTCCAAACAGGCATAAAAATCCAGTTTGGCGGATTAAATATTGGTTTTGTAATTGTTGGATACCACGTTTCAACACTTGGCCTTGTAACGATACTTGCAGAATATCCAACAACTAAACAAACGATTAAAGCTATTGCGATTTTAACGATTTTACTCATTGTCTTTTAATTTTTTATTCAAAAATAGTCAAAAGAAACTTTAAACCATATAAGTTACAGAAGTTCATTTTCGTTAATGCCTGCTTACATTTTCTTCTATAACTTATATGGTGAAAAAAATATCTTTTGTGGTTAAAAAACTATCTTTGCCAAAATTTATAATTCATGTTTACAGCAGCTGATTTTATTCCTGAAAAATATACTTCGACTATCGAAAACGGAAATTTTGAGTGGAGTGCTCCAAGCAATATTGCATTAGTAAAATATTGGGGTAAAAAAGACAATCAAATTCCGGCAAATCCCTCGGTTAGTTTTACTTTAAATAATTGCAAAACCATTACAAAATTGGGTTTTGAAAAAAGAGCAAACCAAAATTCTTTTTCTTTCGATTTACTTTTTGAAGGAAAACCAAAAGAAGATTTCAAACCAAAAATTCAGAAATTTTTAGAAAGAATCGAAGTGTATTTGCCTTTTCTAAAGGATTATCATTTTAAGATTGATACACAAAATACTTTTCCTCATAGTTCCGGAATTGCTTCTTCGGCTTCTGGAATGGCGGCTTTGGCTATGAATTTTATGAGTTTGGAAAAAGTTTTGAATCCTGAAATGAATGATGAATATTTCTTTCAGAAAGCATCTTTTCTAGCCCGTTTAGGATCCGGAAGTGCTTGCCGAAGTGTAAAAGGAAGTGTTGTAGCTTGGGGAAATCAGGCAAATATAAAAGGAAGTTCAGATTTGTATGGAGTTGAATTTCCGTATACTATCCATGAAAATTTTAAGAATTACCAGGATACCATTTTATTAGTCGATAAAGGTGAAAAACAGGTTTCTAGTACAGTTGGGCACGATTTAATGCACAATCATCCTTATGCCGAAAGACGTTTTGCTCAGGCACATGAAAACTTAGATCAATTAATTGCCATTTTCGAAAACGGAAACTTAGACGAATTCATTAAAGTTGTTGAAAGTGAAGCCCTGACTTTGCACGCAATGATGATGACTTCGATGCCGTATTTTATTTTAATGAAACCTAATACTTTGCAAATCATAAATGCGATCTGGAAATTCAGAAATGAAACCCAAATCCCGGTTTGTTTTACATTAGATGCAGGAGCAAATGTTCATGTTTTATATCCCGAAAATACCAAAGATAAAATCTTACAATTTATTCAGGAGGAATTAGTTGTATTTTGCCAGAATGGTCAGTACATTTGTGACCAAATTGGATATGGTGCAATTGCATTATAATTTTCCGTATCTTTAATTAAAATTTTGATTATGGACATTCAATTAGAAAAACGTGAAGTGATAGGTATTCTGGAAAGTACAGATGATCTTTCAATCATTTTAGCGGTCAAAAAATTGTTAACCAAAAAGAAAAAAGATTGGTGGGATGATTTAACTGAGGCTCAAAAAGAAGAAATTAAAGAAGGGGAAAGACAAATTGAAAGAGGTGAATTTGTTCTGTATGAAGATATGATGAAAAAACATCGTTAATGAAAAGAACAATAATCTTTTCAAAAAATGCAGAAAAAAGTTTATTTGAATTATTTGAGTATCTAGAATTTAAATGGTCAAAAAAAGTAAAAAATAAATTTATATCAAATCTGGACAAAGTAATTTATCTAATACAAATAGAACCTGAAATTTTTCCTAAATCGGAACTAAATAAAAGCTATCGCAAATGCGTGTTGTCAAAACAAACAACAATATATTATAAATTCAACACAAAAAGAGTAGAAATAATTGCATTTTTCGACACACGACAAGACCCAAATAAAATTAAGAAAGACATAAAATAAACATGAAAGGACCATTATTTTACTCAAAAATATTACTCTTTGGAGAATACGGAATTATTCGCGACTCTAAAGGACTTTCTATTCCTTATAATTTTTACAATGGTGCTTTAAAGAAAATCGAAGATCCTTCGGCAGAAGCTATTGCATCAAACTCAAGTTTAAAGCGTTTTGCAACTTACCTTGAAACTTTACAAACAGAACAACCTGAATTGGTTGCTTTTGATTTAGTTACTTTAAAAAATGATGTTGAAACAGGTATGTATTTTGACTCAAGTATTCCGCAAGGTTACGGAGTTGGAAGTAGCGGTGCTCTTGTTGCCGCTATTTATGATAAATATGCTACTCATAAAATCACAGTTTTAGAGAATTTAACTCGCGAAAAACTGTTGAAACTAAAAAATATATTTGCTCAAATGGAGAGTTTTTTCCACGGAAAAAGTTCTGGTTTAGATCCTTTAAACAGTTATTTGAGTATTCCGATTTTAATTAATTCTAAAGATAATATTGAAGCAACCGGAATTCCGACTCAAAGCTTTGACGGAAAAGGCGCTGTGTTTTTATTAGACTCAGGAATTGTAGGCGAAACAGCTCCGATGGTGAACATTTTTATGGAAAACCTGAAAGACAAAGGTTTCCGTGCAATGCTTAAAAATCAATTCGTAAAATATACTGATGCTTGTGTGGAGAACTTTTTACATGGCGACATGAAATCCTTATTCACCAATACTAAAAAGCTTTCAAAAGTTGTTTTAAATAATTTTAAACCAATGATTCCGGAGCAATTTCACGGAATCTGGCAAAATGGAATTGATACAAACGATTATTACCTAAAACTTTGTGGTTCTGGCGGTGGCGGCTATATTTTGGGCTTTACCCAGGATTTAGAACGTGCAAAAGCTTCTTTAAAAGATTATAAATTAGAAGTGGTTTATCAATTCTAATAATAAATATCTTTAAGGCAGAGCTTTCAGTTCGCTGAAAATCATTACTCAAAAAGTTATTTATATGAAAAATATTCTGAAAATCATCAAAGCAACTTTTTTGGGAGGAATATTTTTTTTAGCCCCTTTAATTTTACTGATTGTTCTTTTAGAAAAGGGATATAATATTGTTCAGAAAGTTACACTTCCGCTTGTTAGTCATTTACCAAGAGTTAAAATTTTAGGGTTGGCTCTTCAGGAACTTATTGGTATATTCATTATAATTATCATTTGTTTGCTAGCCGGTTTACTTGCCAGAAAAGCAAAAGCACAAAAGTTAATACAAAAATTAGAAGATGGAATATTAAGCTTTGTGCCTGGTTATTCTTTTATGAAAAAGATGAACGAAAACATAGTGGGTTTTGAATCTAATGAAGAATTAAAAGTGGTTCTGGTACCTACAGATGCTGGTTGGCAATTTGCTTTTTTAATAGAACAGATAAACGAAAACAATTTTTCGGTTTTTATTCCGGATGCGCCAAATCCCTGGAGCGGATCTGTTTGTTTTGTAGATAAAAAAGACATAAAAGAGCTTGAAATTTCTCAAAAAGAAGCTTTAGCTTGTATAAGAAAACTGGGTTACGGTTCTGCTGCATTATTGAAAAATAAACTTTGATCCTTCTGTTCCTTCAGTAAAAAAATCATAAATTAGACCTAAATCCAAAAACTTAAATTAAAAATGTTAAGCAGACAGCACAGACTTTTAGTAATGAAAATTGTTAGTTTGTTCTCTGTGGTAAGAGGTTACAACATTCCGATTATTGTTTTGGCACAATATTTATCAGCCATATTTATATTGGCTCCAGAAAAAAGAGCACTTGACATTTTATTGGATTTTAATTTATTTTTGATTGTTTTTGCTTCGGCTGTTACAATTGCTTCGGGTTATATTATCAATAATTTTTACGACAGCCAGAAAGATTTAATCAATAGGCCAAACAAATCGATGCTGGATCGTTTGGTGAGCCAGAAAACAAAACTATCGGTTTATTTTAGTCTGAATTTTTTAGCCGTTTTAATGGCTTTGATTGTTTCCTGGCGCGCTTTTCTATTTTTTTCGGCTTATATTTTTCTGATTTGGTTTTATTCTCATAAAATAAAAAAATATGCTATAATTGGTAACCTGACATCGGCTTTATTGGCTGTTGTTCCGTTTTTTGCTATTTTATTGTATTTCTATAATAAGATTTTATTCGAAGAAATAGAAAATCATATGAACCATTTTGCAGTGATTTCAGCGCACGCCATGTTTTTGTTTTTGCTTTTGCTGATTCGCGAAATGATAAAAGATCTTGAAAATTTGAAAGGAGATTTGGCAAGCGATTACCAAACAATTCCGATATTATATAACGAAACGGTTTCAAAACAAATTATTACCGTTTTAATCTTTATGACCATAATTCCGGTTTATGTTTTAATCAACATTTACGATGTTGGATATATGGACATTTACTTTTATGCCTGTTTTATTGCACTTTTATTTTTCTTGCTTTATCTCTGGAAATCGAATTCAAAAGAACAATATTTACTCCTGCATAATGTGTTGAAGTTTCTGATTGTTTCCGGTGTTTTTTGCATTGTGTTAATCAATCCGAGTGTTTTATGGCACGGGAAGAATTTGCTTTCCCGATTTTAAATAAATAATACCACAGCGATTTATTTAAAAAGCTTTGTGTAATTCTGTGCTAACTTTTTGAATCTTTGCGAAATGCCTTTCTTCTAAATGTTTAAAAAAAGCCTATTGTTTAAATTTAGCCCCGATAGAGGCGGTATCCTTGTGTAGTTTACGGAACAAGATATAGCCGAAAGCGGGAAACCATGCCAAAAAAAAAGCCAATTGTGATGCTCCTGCAACTCTTAAATTTTATAGCTATTAATCTAAGAACATTGAACTTAGGATTATTTAGCAAGAATAAACTATCTTTGCACAAATTACAGAATTTATGAACAAAAAGGAAGGCAACAATAAAGGTGGTGGTTCTAGACCAAATAGCTCTAGGCCAAACTCTAACAAGCCAAAACCTGCCATGGCGAAGCGCGCTCAAGGGCCAAAAAAAGTGAAACCTGCTGTTAAGGCTGCTGAAGAAGAAAAGGCAGAAAAAATTAAAAAACAGAATCAGGCTCCAAAAAGACAAAAAGCATCTGACGAAATTCGTTTGAACAAATACATCTCTAATTCTGGGGTTTGTTCTCGTCGTGATGCCGATATATACATTCAGTCTGGTAACGTAAAAGTAAATGGCGTTCCGGTTACTGAAATGGGTTATTTAGTAAAATTAAATGATGTTGTGAATTTTGACGGTGTTACTTTGACTCCTGAAAAGAAAGAATACATCTTGTTGAACAAACCTAAAAACTTTACAACGGCTCTTGACGAAGGTCAGGAATACCGCAATGTTTTAGAATTGGTTCGTGGTTCTACCAATGCAAAAATTGCTGCAATTGGAAGAATGGATAAAAACACAACTGGTTTGTTGTTGTTTACAAACGATACTGATATGATTCGTAAATTTACTTTACCGAGCCAGAAATCATCTAAAATTTATCAGGTTTCTTTAGATAAAAACTTGAAATATGAGGATTTAGAAAAAATCAGTAAAGGTTTAGTTCTTGACGGGCACCGCGTGTTTGTTGAAGAAGTTAGTTATATTGATAATGAACCTAAAAGCGAAATTGGCCTAAAACTGCGTTCATCAAATGTAAAAGTAGTTCGTGCTATATTTGAACACTTTAGCTATGATGTTCTGCGTATCGATCGTGTATCTTTTGCTGGTTTAACCAAAAAGAATTTACCAAGAGGTAACTGGCGCTTTTTGACCGAACAAGAAGTTATCAATTTGAAAAACGTTTAGAACGCTTCAAATTAAGCAATATAAATCCTGTTTTACTTTTGTAAAATGGGATTTTTTTATTTTAAAAAATATGGAATACTAAAAAAAGTTATGTCCGAAAAGTGTAAAAACAGATCTGCCCATGGCCTGGTTTTTATCTTCAACTGTTTCGTGACATGAAAATCCAAGTATAATTTTGATTCCAGGCTGAATACTGTTAAGGATATCTCGCTTTTGCTCTTCTAACAATAGCTTTAAACTTTTTAATAACTGGGTATTGTTTTTAAGATATGAAACAACTAGTAGTGCTGAAAAATTAAGTATTTCTCTTGCTGTTTCGCTTTTGATTCCGACTTCGTTTGAAATCATTTCAGAAATTCTTCCTTTTTTGTTACTGAAGATTTCTTTTAATAACTCGTTTCCTTCGATACGGTAACAATCATCTACAGATAAAATTCTTCCTGAAGTAAAGTCTACTTCTCCGTAAAATGTAGAATCATCTTCTATAAGTGAAATAATGTTTTTATAAAAGCCCGACTCCTCTGCTTTATTATACAAGCCCATTAAAACGGTACCAATCGAGACATCGATTCCTTTAATTAACAGAGCATCATTTTCGAAATAAAATTTATTTAATTTTGAAACAACATTAGAAGAAATAAAACGTCTAAGTTCAATTTGTAGGTTAGGAGTCATATGTTATAGTTTTAAAATTTATTTAAATCCATTCAAAATAATCGACTAAGTGGGGCTTTTTGTCGTTTATCAGGATAAAAATATAAAATATTTTAACATTTCCAAAAATTAAGTTAAAAACTTACGGGGCAATTTTGACCATTTCCAGCATAGAAATATTCAAGACCCAATAAACATAACACTTTCGTTATCAAAATAAGATAAAAAAAATATTTTAAAAAACTGTTATTTTTTCAAAAAAAATCAAAATATAAGAAAAATATTAACATATCTGTATTGCTTAAAACAATAAAATTCTGTTTTGCCAGACAATAGTTAAGAAAATTCCAAGAAAAACTATGCAAAACATGAAATTAATGAAGCTGGAAGCCAAAAAACCTAGTAACGAACCGGTAGCCGCTTTTATTGCACGGGTATGATTTTTAGAATCGTAAATCATTTCTCCCACAAAAGCCCCCACAAACGGCCCAATAATTACTCCAAAAGGTATTGGTGCAAAAATACCAACGATTAAACCAATATTTGTTCCCCAGATTCCGTATGAACTGCCACCAAATTTTTTTGTTCCGTGTGCCGGAATTACATAATCGAGAATCGTAATTATTATTGTGATTACTAACGTAATACCTAAAACCCAATAATTATTTTCTACAGCCTTTGTCAGGTATAATAACAAGAGCCCAACCCAGCAACTTGTTAAACCGGGCAAAACAGGCAAAAAACTACCAAAAACGCCAACAATCATGCATATAAAACCAAGTGTTAACAATAGTGAATCCATATATTTTTTTGTAAATTTGCTTATTGAATCGTCAGAAAAATTAGACAATGAAAAGCGTTTTTAAATTAATATTTATTTGTTATTTGATCTTTTCGACCAATACTCATACTTGTGCACAAACCAAAAAACTGTCTGTGAGCGACCAATTGCTACAGGACAGTATTTATAAAAGTAATAAGAAAAAAGTATTAAACTTCACAATGAAGGAATTTGATGTTCTTTTTTTTGAATATTTTTCTCGTAAAAACAACCCTGATATCATTTTAAGCAAAACTGAGTTTTATAATTATACGGTACAAATTGCTACTTTCTCAGATCGTTTGGCTAAGTTATATCCTGATCAAAAAGAAGTTGCTGCGAAAAACAAAGAGAAATGGCTTTCTGAAAACTATGAAGAATATCTACAATACAAGCAAAGCCAAAAAAAATAATCGTATTTTTACAATAATCAGCCCTAAATAGTATCACAATCTTGAAGCAGTTTCCCTTTTTTCTAGTTTTTTTATTTTTTAATTCTTGTCAATATTTTGAGAAGCAGGTTCCGTCTGAAAAAGAATTACTTCAAAAAGAACTTAAATCTATCAATTGGAAAGAGGTTGACGAATATCCGTCTGTAGTTGATTGCGAAAAAATCAGTGATAAAAAACAACGCCAAAAATGCTTTTTTGAAGTAATGGCAAAACTTATTCAGGATAAGTTAGACATCGACAGTTTAACTGTTATGTATCCGGAACTTGATACAATCGCTGTTAAAGTAACCGTATTTCCTAATGCTACAATGAAATTCGAACCACAATTTCTTAAAGATTCTGTAGCTTATGATACCATCAAAGTAGATAGCGTTCTACGTGCGCGCCTGGTCGATTTTCCAAAAGTAAATCCTGCCATAAAACGCGGTGTGCCGGTAAAAACTCAGTTTATTTTACCTGTTATTATCAAGGGAAAAGACAAGAAATAATATTTTCTCACCATATCAGTAATATAAGTTCATTTAATTAAACTTCATTTTATTTAGAATTTTAAAGCCGTTAAGGCTTTATTTTCCAAAACGTCTTTCTTTCCATTCATAAGAACCAAATAAACTATATAACGCTACTGAAGAACTGAAAAAAGGGTAAAACAGGCTACTCAAAAGCAAATATTTAATTCTTGTTTGTGTTAAAAATTGGTTTGTGCTATAAAGCAGCATAAAATCAATTGCAAATTTTAAACAGACAAACAGAAGCAAAAATTCCCAAGAGAAAACTCCGAAAAGAAAAAGCACAAAACTTATTACAAAACTCAGATTTCCAAAAAAAACAATTAAACCTAAAACCTTTCCAAAAGTGCTTTGGTATGAACTCGTTTTGGCTGCCCAACGCACTCTTTGATAAAATAACGACTTCCAATTTTCCGTGGGTTTTGTTATTATAATTGCTTCTTTCGCTTTTAAATAATGAACTTCATTGAGGAATAATCCTGCTGCTTTTTGCAGTAAAAAGACATCATCGCCACTTGCAATTTTATTATTGCCTTGAAATCCGTTTAGTTTTTCAAATAACGATTTCGTGTATGCGAAGTTGGCTCCATTGCACATAAAGGCCTTTTTTAAGCCAAAACTTCCAATTGTTGCACCTTGTAAGCTCGTTAAATCTAATTGCTGGAAATGATCTAAAAAAGAGTTTTTACATGTATAAGATACTGCTCCCGCCAACATCGAAACTTCATTTTCCTGAATATAATTATCGAAGGTTAAAAGCCAGTTTTCAGGCACAATACAATCTGCATCTGTTGTAATAACCCAATTGGTTTTTACGTGATGCATTGCGGTTAAAATAGCATCTTTTTTAGGAGAATTTGAAACCCGAATATTATCAACCATTAAAACCTGAAACCTGAAACCTGAAACCTGAAACTTTTGCGTTGAACTATCATCGACTAAAATAACCTGAAATAAATCTATTGGATAATTTAAGTTTGAAAAACTCTTCAAAAGCATTGGCAAATTTTCTTCTTCATTCCGAAACGGAACTATAATCGTAAAACTTGTTTGAGGTTTTAAATTCGGTTTTAGGTATTTTTTTACTTTGGTAAAACCATAAATAAGCAAGACAATACTACTAATATAAATGCTTAATATGACAAACAAAAGAAAACTCATGTTGTTGGCTTAGTTTTGAAATTCAACACAAAATAACTTCCTAAAATAACCGGTAAAACCACATTTAAAAACCACATCAAAGTGCTGATAAAAACGACAATCCATTCGTTTACACCAAGAATTCCGAAGAAATAAATCGCAACGCTACCTTTTACAGCAAAATCCAGAAACTGAAAAGTAGGCAATGATGAAGCTAAAAAATAAACTACTGCAATTGTTGCAATTAATGTAAAATAAGGCAAATGGACATCAAAAGCTAAAAACAAAAAATAATATTGATGTGAAAAAACAACATAACGCAATGTGCCTAAAAAGATGTTTCGTTTATGAATTGGTTTCGGAATTCCATTAATTTTATGAAGCAATTTTTCGATGGAATATCCTTTGACTTTTATTTTTTTCAAAAAGAAGAAAACCACAAAAATCAAAACAAAAATTACAAATAAAATTCCGACGGTTTTTGTTGTTATAACATTGAATTTTGCATTAAAATACAACAATCCAAAAATGCCAAAAACAACCGTTAAGATCATTTGGATTCCGTTGCAGATTAAATTGAGAAAAACCACTTTTTTGGCTTCAGCTTTTGGGTAATACAATGCTTTTCCAGCATACTCTCCTACTCCGTTTGGTGTAAAAATTCCGGCGGTTAAAGCGGCCAAAACTTCTTTTGTCGCCTGATAAACCGAAATTTCCTGAATTACTTTAGCGAGGTTTTGCCATTTCAAAATTTCGAAATAACGGTTTAAAACACTCAAAAGCAATATAAATCCGATTCCTAAAACCGACTGATTTTTACGAAACAAGGTTATAAACTTTTGCCAATCGAGTTTGTCATTGTTAGCCAATTGGTTGTAAATAAAATAAAATGCGCCACCAATAATCAAAAGTTTGACTAGAAGAACAAGGAATTGTTTAGCTTTGTGAGGAATTAAAATCATGCTGCAAAGTAAAGGAAACTATTGCGAAAAAGCTATTTCGCAAAGATTAGCAAAGAATTCACGGAGGCCCACAAAGAGATTGAAATACTTTTGTGAATCTCTGTGCTAACTTAGCGTAACTCTGTGTAACCCACAATAAATAATGACAAAAGAACGCATCATATTAGGCATTGACCCCGGAACAACAATTATGGGTTTTGGATTGATTAAGGTCATCAATAAAAAAATGGAGTTTTTGCAGCTTAACGAATTGCAATTGTCCAAATACGACAATCATTACCAGAAATTAAAAATCATTTTTGAGCGTACGATTGAATTAATCGAAACGCATCATCCTGACGAAATTGCGATCGAAGCTCCGTTTTTTGGTAAAAACGTACAATCGATGTTAAAGCTTGGTCGCGCGCAAGGTGTGGCAATGGCTGCTGGACTTTCGAGAGATATTCCTATTACAGAATATGAACCAAAAAAGATAAAAATGGCGATTACAGGAAACGGAAACGCCAGTAAAGAACAGGTTGCCAAAATGCTGCAACAACTTTTAGGTTTAAAAGAATTACCTAAAAACCTGGATTCAACCGATGGTTTGGCTGCGGCAGTTTGTCATTTTTTTAATTCGGGAAAAATCGTTGCAGGAAAAAGCTATACGGGTTGGGATGCTTTTGTGAAACAAAATGAGGATAAGATACGAAAATAGCCAGATTAATATTAATCAATCTGGCTACTGGATAAAAATTTTATGACTATTATTTTATATCTTCATATTGATAATTAAATGTACCATTAGTGATAGTAAAATTAATTTTATTTACTTCGTCATAACCTGGATAGGTTGTGAAATTAAATTTACCTTTTACCACTTTTGTTTTGGTATTCACTTCAGTTATAGTAATAGATCCTTCTTTTGTTTCTTCAAATTCTTCGTTTGAATTATCTGTCAGGTCTATTGCATGGGTTGCCGGACTCTCTTCATCTATCGTAAATTTGTAAGTTCCTACTTTAATATCGGTTCTTTTTAACCAAATATTAATTTCCGGATCACCAAAAACGCCACCTTGTCTTCCCTGAAGCATAACAAAGTCTTCCTTAGGATAATAAGACCAGATATTTGTTGAAGAATACAAATTGGTTCCATAAGGATTATTTGCTTTAAATTCCTTTCCGTTAATTGTAGCCGTCATCGCAAATTCAGGTTTTGCCTCAGGATTAGTTTCGTTATTTTCTGAACTGTCATCATCTGACGAACAAGAAAATAATAAAAATGGTAAAATAAGAAGTAATTGAGTAATTTTTTTCATGATTTAATTTATAGATTTGGCCAAAACTAAATAAATATTTTATCTTTTATTAAGAATATTCAGTTTTTTTAATGAATAATTTTTTTATGTCCGGCATCTACATCCATATTCCTTTTTGCAAGCAGGCTTGCCACTATTGCGACTTTCATTTTTCGACTTCAATGAAAAAGAAAGACGACATGGTTTCGGCTTTAGCGAAAGAAATTTTCATGCGGAAAAAAGAATCTGATAATGAGTTAATTGAAACAATTTATTTTGGCGGAGGAACTCCTTCTGTGTTGACAAATGAAGAAATAAATTTTTTAATTTCTGAAGTTTATAAAAACTACAATGTTTCAGAAAATCCCGAGATTACGCTTGAAGCCAATCCGGATGATTTATCTGCAGAACGAATTTTGGAGTTATCTAAAAGTCCAATAAACCGTTTGAGCATCGGAATTCAGTCTTTTTATGAAGAAGATTTGAAAATGATGAACCGCGCCCATAATTCGGCGGAAGCCATAAAATGTTTGCAAGAAGCGACTAAATATTTTGATAATATTTCGCTTGATTTAATTTACGGAATTCCAGGATTGACTGATGAAATGTGGAAACAAAATATTGAAACGGCGCTGAGTTTCGGCATTCCTCATATTTCGAGTTACGCTTTGACAGTTGAACCAAAAACGGCTTTAAGAAAACTTATTGATACCGGAAAAATTGCTGAACCACAAGATGAAGTGGCTTCGAATCATTTTATGATTTTGGTAGATACGCTTCAAAAAAATGGTTTTATTCATTACGAATTATCGAATTTCGGGAAAGAGAATTATTTCTCTAAAAACAATTCGGCGTATTGGCTAGGCAAAAAATATATCGGCATCGGACCTTCTGCACATAGTTATGACGGTGAAAAAAGAGGCTGGAACGTGGCGAATAATTCGCTTTATTTAAAATCGATTCAGAATGATGAACTTTCAATCGAAACTGAAATCCTAACCGTTTCAGATCGCTATAATGAGTATATTATGACAGGTTTGAGAACCATTTGGGGCGTTTCTTTAGAGCGAATTGAAACTGAATTTGGATTGGAATATTTGAATTATTTGAACAAACAATCTCAGAAATTCTTAAACGACGATTTGCTTTCAATCGAAAATAATATTTTAAAACCAACTTCAAAAGGAAAATTTTTAACAGATGGAATTGCTTCAGATTTATTTTATTTAAATTTGGAATAACTGTTTTAATTAATGAGCAAATATTATGAAAATTACAATATTAGATGATTATCAAAATGCTATTAAAAAATTGGAATCTTTTAACATTTTAAAAGGATTTGATATCACTATTATAAATCATACTGAAAAAGATACTGTAAAACTGGCTCAATTGTTACATGATACTGAAATTATAGTTTTAATACGGGAAAGAACAGAAATTACCGAAGATTTACTTTCTAGACTGCCAAAATTGAGACTTATAAGCCAGACAGGAAAAAAATCAAATCATCTTGATATAGATGCTTGTACCAAATACAAAGTCGCTGTAGCCGAAGGAATTGGCTCGCCTATAGCGCCTTCAGAACTTGCGTGGGCGTTAATAATGAATACGGTTCGACAAATACCTCAAGCTATTCAGGGAATGAAAGAAGGAAAATGGCAAATAAATATTGGATCTGCAATTCAGGGCAAAACAATTGGTATCTGGGGTTACGGGAAAATCGGTCAGAAAATCGCAAAATATGCCAATGCATTTGGTGCTAATGTCTTAGTCTGGGGAAGTGAAAATTCAAAAAACCAAGCCATTTCAGACGGATTTGACAAAGCAAATTCAAAAGAAGAATTCTTTTCAAAAAGCGACATTATTACATTGCATCTTAGACTAAATGAAAGCACTTTTGAAATTGTAAAAGAAACAGATTTGAATCAAATGAGTCCTAATTCTGTTTTAATTAATACTGCGCGAGCCGAATTGATAGAGAAGGGAGCATTATTAAAATGTCTTAAAAACGGAAAACCCGGATTTGCAGGTTTAGATGTTTACGAAGAGGAACCCATTTATGATATGAATTTTGAATTCCTAAAAATGGCAAATGTTGTTTGTACTCCACATTTAGGATATGTTGAGCAAAATAGTTACGAACTTTATTTTGAAAAAGCTTTTGAAAATGTAATTAATTATATCAACAAAAACCCAACTAATATTGCAAATCCTGAGGCACTGCAATAAATTTATATTGAATACAAATCAATCCCTTAAAGATGCTTGCAACAATAAATCATAATAATAAATCTTTCGAAATCGACTTATCAAAACCCATTGATATTTCAATTCCATTAACGAATACAGACGAAAACCCAATTGCCTGGTATATCGAAAAACCGGTTATTGAACCTGTTGTTTTTGGGGATTGGATTGGAAAAGTTTCGGAAGGAAAATCTTCGACAAATTTCAATAATATCTTTTTCAATCCGCATGGACATGGCACTCATACGGAATGTTTGGGGCATATTACAAATGATTTTTACAGCATTAATCAATCTTTAAAACAATTCTTCTTTTTTGCAAAATTGATTACGGTTGAACCTGAAAAAATTGGTGATGATTTTGTGATTACGAAGAAACAAGTTCAAAAAGCGTTGAGCACTTCTCCCGAAGCTTCGGGATGGCTCAGCATAACAGCTTTAATTATTAGGACACTTCCAAATCAAAAGGAAAAAAAATCGAGAAAATATTCCAATACAAATCCGCCTTATTTGTCTGAAGAAGCTGCGATTTTCATCCGCGAAAGCGAAATTCAACATTTATTAATTGATTTGCCAAGTGTTGATAAAGAACACGACGAAGGAAAGTTATTAGCGCATAAAGCTTTTTGGAATGTAAAGGATACGGTGAATCTAAATTCTGATGCAAGAATAAATGCAACGATAACCGAAATGATTTATGTTCCAGACGAAATTGAAGATGGAAATTATATCCTAAATCTTCAAATCGCTTCGTTTGAGAACGACGCAAGTCCGAGTAAACCAATATTATATAGCATTTTAGATTTTAGAGTGTAGATTTTAGATTTCTACCACTTCAAAAATCTACAATCAGAAATCTAAAATTAAAATGATTACAGTTTCGACAGATAAAACTAAACTTGACGTTCCGTTTATACAGAATTTTTTAAAAGATATTTATTGGGCTGCAGGAAGAACTATTGAAGAAGTGCAGACAACAATTGATGCTTCGGTTTGTTTTGGAATTTATTTAAACGACAAACAAATTGGCTTTGCGCGTGTCATTACAGATTATGTTGTTTTTGCTTATTTAATGGATGTTTTTATTACCGAAGAACATCGCGGAAAAGGTTATTCATCTATTTTAATCGAAAATATGATGAACGAACCTCAGCTTAAAGATGTCAAAATTTGGAGATTAGCCACAAGTGATGCGCACTTTTTATATGAAAAATTCGGTTTTACAAAATTAAACCATCCTGAAAAAATGATGGAGAAAATAGTATCATGAAAACAATTATTAAACTCGAAGAAACAGCTTTATTTCTTTTCGGAATTTATTTATTCAGCCTTTTAAATTTTGAATGGTGGTGGTTTTTGGTTTTAATCTTAGCGCCGGATTTATCAATGCTGGGCTATTTATTTGGAAATAAAAGCGGTGCATTCTTCTATAATTTATTTCATCATAAAGGAATTGCGATTTTATTATATATTTTTGGATGTTATTTAAAGCTTGAAATTTTGCAATTGGCGGGGATTATTTTATTTTCACATTCGGCAATGGACCGCATTTTTGGTTACGGTTTAAAATACGAAAAGGGTTTTAAATACACGCATTTAGGTGAAATTGGTAAAAAATAAACGTTATGAATTTAGATACATTTTACGAATATTGTCTTTCAAAAAAAGGCGTTAGTGAACATTTTCCTTTTGATGAAGATACTTTGGTTTTTAAAGTGGGCGGAAAAATGTTTGCTTTATCTTCTTTATCGCAATGGGAAAAAAATGAGGCTTCGGTAAATTTAAAATGCGATCCGGAGCGCGCACAGGAACTCAGAGCGGAATATGACGAGATAAAGCCAGGTTTCCATATGAGCAAAGTACATTGGAATACGATTGCATTAAACGGAAATTTACCCCTGAAATTTGTAAAAGAACTGATAGATCATTCGTATGAATTGGTGTTCAAAAGTTTGACAAAGAAAATTCAGAATGAAATTATCGAATTAGAAAATTAGGCATTACATTTGCACCGTAAGATAAAAACTTAACAACTCAATTAATTTGCAACTTAGCAACTTATAGAACCATGAAAGAACAATTTAAAAAATTTCTGAACGAAGAACAAGATCCAAAAGCGATTGAAAAAATCACTTCAAAACTCAACGATTTATTGATGAAAGGCGAAGAAGTTGGATATATAGCGGTTCAAAAAAAACCGGCAATTACTGTATTTCCGGATAGCATTGTATTGACCAATAAAAGAATCATTATTTGTGTGCCTAAAAATTTAGGTTTATCAATGAATTTTACAGATTACACTTGGGATGATATTGAAGCTGCATTTGTAAAAGAAAATATTCTGGGTTCTGAATTTTCTTTTAATACCAATACTGATTTGTCAATTTCGATTGATTATATTCCGAAAATTCAAGCTAGAAAAATATATACTTACGCTAAAGAGCAATTAGATTTACTTAAAAATCCGGTTATAATATCGGCTCCAACTATAGAAACTGCTCAACCAGTAGTTGAAGAAATAGCTGATGTTGAAGATGAAATCGAAGAAGTAGAAACTGAAGAAGTAACCAATTATGCTGAAATTTTGCCGGCTACAACTCCTTCATATGAAACTTATGAGCCAATTCAACCAACTCAAACTTCTGCTCCTACTTCTACAGGAGATCGTAAATTGAGTGAACTATCTAAAGAAGAACTTTTTGATAAATTACAGAATTACAAAAAACTTCTTGATAACGGATTAATCATGCAAGGTGAATATGATGCTTATAAAAAAGAACTATTAAGCTACATGTAATTTAAGTCTTAAAGTCGAAAGTCATAAAGTCAAATAAAAAGCCAGAATAGAAATACTATTCTGGCTTTTGCTTTTATACAATCCAATTGACTTTGGACTTTAGACTTTCCAACTTTTAACTAAAGCGTAGCTTTCTGTTTTTCCACAAAATTATGTGCTTGAAGTTCTAATAACTCTGTTGCTTTTTTACGCTGCAGATCGTAAAGGTTTTTGTCTTCTGCAATATCAGCATAAACTTTGTCGTGCATTTGGGCACTCGTTTTGACTAATAATTCACGTTGGTATTTATTTTGCGTTAAAGTTGCCTGCATTGCTGTTTCAGCTTCTTCTTGCTTAAAATCGAATTCACCTTTTGGAGCCAGTAATTTGGCTATAATTGGAGAAGTTTCTATCGCCAGAAACAACAACATTATAAAGAATGAAGGAAGCCATGGCAATTTATTCAATGCATTTATACGCGCCATTAAACCATCAAAACCTTCGATGATAGGTTGCGTTTGCAATACTTTTTTATCTAAGTCAGCCTGCAATTGCTTTCCTGTTTTTTCTTTCTCAGCAATTTTGGCTTCGTTGGTAGTTTTTAGAGCTGCTAATTCTTTTAAAGAGGCATCGTGTTTTTCACGTTTTTCTTTATAAACGGGGCCTTTGCCTAATTTTTTGGTTCCTGTAGTTCCTTCAGCTTCGGTAATATACGTTGAATAAAGTGAATTTACCTCTACTTCTTTCTTCAGGATATCAGCTTTTAAAGAAGCAATCTCAGCTTTATTTTTATCTAAATCAGATTTGAAATAATTACCAACTTGCTTTTTATTGGCTAATTCCATTTCGTTTTTCTCTTTCAATAAAACGGTATTAATTTCTTTTTCGAAGATTTTAATTTCTAACGGTTTAGAAATTACGATAGCAATAATAATCGCCAGCATAATTCTTGGAGTCGCTTGCAGGAATTCATCCATAAAACGATCTCTTTTTTTAATTGTCGAAACAATAAAACGGTCTAAATTAAAGATTAACAAACTCCACACAAACCCAAAAATCAGGGCAGGATAAATAGAATCGAAAACAGTAAAAAGTGCATAAGAGCTGGCCAGAAAAGCCATAACTGCGGTAAAAAAAACGGTGGCACCAATACCAACATATTTGGTTTGTTCGCCATTTGAGCAGCCTTCGAGAAGGTCGCGATCTGCGCCGGAACACAGGATAAAAAATTGTTTTAACATGATTGATGATTTTGATTGTGATTGATAGGGCAAATTTAGCGCCAAAAATTTAATTCTGATATAAATAGTTGATTTGTTTTTACTTGTGAATCAATTATTTGCAGTCTTGATGTTATTTAAACATTAATCAATTCTGATTTTAAGCCGGGAATCATAACACTATAGTAATTTTTTTTAACGGGTTTAGTAACACTTAGGTTCTAGTTTCGCAATTAAAATCAAACCAAACACAATGAAAAATTTTTATTTAGTAGTAACATTCTTTTTATTAGCCGTTTCCGGTTATGCTCAAAAGGCAATAATATCCGGAAAAGTGCTTGATGCAGACGACAAATTACCTTTACCGGGAGCAATGATTCAAATTGTTGGAGAAAACAAATACACTGTTTCTGATTATAACGGACGTTTTGAATTGCTTAATATTAATGTTGGAACGTATCAGGTTTCTGTAAAATATATTGGATATACTGCCATAACACAACAAATTGTTGTAGAACAAGGAAAAAACAATGTACTTGATTTTGCCTTAAAAACTTCGGGAACAGAGTTGAATGAAGTTGTTGTTGGAGACATCTTAAAAGGTCAGGCCAAAGCATTGAATCAACAAAAAAACAATAAAAACATTGGTAACATAATTTCATCTGACCAAGTAGGTCGTTTTCCGGATGCCAATGTTGGTGACGCTTTAAAACGTGTTCCGGGTATAACTATGCAAAATGATCAGGGTGAAGCGCGTAATATCATTATTAGAGGTTTGGCTCCGTCATTAAACTCAGTAACTTTAAATGGAGACAGAATTCCGTCTGCAGAAGGTGACAACAGAAACGTACAAATGGATTTAATTCCATCTGATATGATTTCGACTATCGAAGTAAATAAAACCCTGACTTCAGACATGGATGCTGATGCTATTGGAGGATCTGTAAATTTAGTAACAAGAGCAACGCCAAACGGAGAAAGAATTTCCGGAACGCTTGCGGGAGGTTATATGCCAATTCGCGAAAATGCAACTTATACAGCTGGTTTTGTATACGGAAACCGTTTCTTCGACAATAAATTAGGAGCTGTTTTTAGCGGATCTTATAATAATGTAGATTATGGTTCTGATGATGTTGAAAACGAATGGGTAAAAGATGAATTCGGAAATGAATTTGTTCAGGCTTCAGAAGTTAGAAAATACGATGTTCAACGTATTCGCCGCAGCGGATCTGTAGCTTTAGATTATAAATTTGATGAAAACAATACGATTTTTGCCAATGCTATTTATAATTGGAGAGATGACAGAGAAAACCGTTTCAGAACCACTTATGATGATATTGAAGCAATTTATGATGGTGAAAACATTACAGGTTTTGAAGGCCGTGTAAAACGCCAGACAAAAGGCGGTGTTGATAGCAGCAGAAACAAAAACAGAAGATTAGAAGATCAGCGTGTTCAGAATTACTCGCTTCGTGGAGAGCATTTAATTAACTCAAAACTAGATTTAGACTGGTCAGCCAATTATGCCAAAGCGAGAGAATATCGCCCGGGAGAACGCTATATCGAATACCGTCAGACTGGTTTAGAGATGACTCAGGATTTATCTGATTTAAGATTTCCTTTGGTTACAACAACCGGAGAAGCTGTAGATCAGTTCGAATTTAATTCGGTTACTGAAAATACAGATGAAACAAGCGAAAGTGAATTTGGCGCTAAAATAAACATCCGTTTTCCGTTCTCAATTATTCCTGCTGAAAAAGGTAGAATCAGAACCGGACTTCGTTTACGAATGAAAGAAAAAGAAAGAAATAATAACTTCTTTTCTTACGAGCCTGTAAATGGCGGAATGGATTTATTATCTGATGTTTCTACAAGTTATTTTGACGGTAAAAACTTCAATCCGGGAAGTAAATATGTTCCGGGAACTTTTGCCTCAGCAAGTTATTTAGGAAGCCTTGATTTGAATAATTCAGCATTATTTGATAAAGAAACAGATGCTTCAGAATATTTGGCAGTAAACTACAACGCAAAAGAAAATATTTATGCGGCGTATGTAAGATGGGATCAGGATTTTAACGATAAACTATCTATGGTTTTAGGTGTGCGTGTTGAGAATACACATATTGATTATACCGGAAACCGTGTTTTGGATGAAGAAGAATTAGAAAGCAAAATCAATACTACAAATGCTTACACGAATGTTTTGCCAAGCATTTCGTTTCAATATAATGCTACAAAAGATTTAGTTTTAAGAGCGGCTGCAACTACAGCTTTGGCAAGACCAAACTATTATGCATTAGCACCTTATGTAAACAATATTGCTGCTGATAAAGAAATTACAGCCGGAAATCCGGATCTTGACGTAACATATTCATACAACTATGATTTCATGGCCGAGAATTATTTCAAATCAGTTGGATTAATTTCTGGTGGTGTTTTTTACAAAAGATTAAATGATTTCATTTACAATTATAGTGACAATCAATATACTGATGCAAAATTTGCTGCAGATTTTCCAAATCAGGCAAACCCAATTCCGGCAGGAGAAAACTGGTCATTTGTACAATCAAGAAACGGAGATACTGTTGATGTTTATGGTTTTGAAGTTGCATTTCAACGTCAGTTAGATTTCTTGCCAGGTAAATTTTTAAAAGGATTTGGTATTTATTTAAACTATACTTACACAAAATCGAAAGCAAAAGGAATTGCTGATGAGGATGGAAACGAAAGAAACAATATCAGCCTTCCGGGAACGACTCCACATATGTTTAACGGATCTTTATCTTGGGAAAACAAACGTTTTTCTGCCAGAATTTCAACTAATTTCACTTCAGATTATTTAGATGAATTAGGTTCAGAATCTTATAAAGACAGTTATTATGACAAACAATTTTTCTTAGATGCAAACGCTTCTTATAAAATTACGTCGCACCTTCGCGTTTTTGCCGAAGCCAACAACTTAACCAACCAACCATTACGCTACTACCAAGGTGTAGAAGCGCATACTAAGCAAGCAGAATATTATCAGGCACGATACAATTTCGGTTTGAAATTCGACTTGTAATAATCAAATTATAAAATTCTTAAATTAGACAGGACTTAACGGTTCTGTCTAATTTTATTAAAATGAAAATCAGAATGAAAAATAATTCTATATTGGCGATTGTTCTTTTAAGCGTTTTATTCACCGCTTGTAAAGACGATAAATTAGCTCCTGTTGCCGCAAATGCAGTAAAGCCAACAACGGTTACCGAAGCTTTGCCTCATGATACAGATGATCCTTCTATTTGGATTCACCCAACTGATGCTTCAAAAAGTATTATTGTAGGAACTGATAAAGACACAGACGGTGGTTTATATGCCTTTGATTTAAAGGGAAAAATTGTTGCTAAATCAGAAGTTTTAAAACGCCCTAACAATGTTGATATCGCTTACGGATTATTAATTGATGGAAAAAAAGTAGACGTTGCCGTAACGACAGAACGAGAAAGCAATAAAATAAGAGTTTTTAGTTTACCTGATTTAAAAGCTATTGATAACGGCGGAATTGCTGTTTTTGAAGGTGAAGAACTGCGTGACCCAATGGGAATTGCACTTTATACAAGAAAAAGCGACGGTAAAATTTTTGCTGTTGTTGGAAGAAAATCAGGACCTACTGGAAGTTATTTATGGCAATATGAACTTTCCGGAAACGGAAAATTTGCAACTGCAAAAGTGGTCCGCAAATTCGGAGCTTACAGCGGAAAGAAAGAAATCGAAGCCATTGCAGTCGATAACGAATTAGGAACTATTTTATATTGTGATGAACAATTCGGAATCAGAAAATACAAAGCTGATCCGGCTTTAAACGATAATAAAGAAATGGCTCTTTTTGGAAAAACCGGTTTTAAAGCGGATAACGAAGGAATAGCGATTTACAAAAAAACAGATTCTACAGGTTATATTTTGGTTTCTAATCAACAAGCCAATACGTTTATGGTTTATCCGAGAGAAGGTTCAAAAGGAAATCCAAACGAATATCCTTTATTGGCTGAAATTCCAACGTCAACCATTGAATGTGACGGAGCCGACGTTACCAGCATTAATCTAGGCGGAGCATACAAAAACGGCCTTTTTGTAGCCATGAGCAACGGAATGACATTTCATTATTATGCCTGGGATTTAATTCAAGAACGTATCGACGGGAAGAAATAGTTTTTTGTTTCAGGTTTCAGGTTTCAAGTTTTGGCTGAACGTGAAACCTGAAACAAACAAAAAAGCTGTTCATCACTGAACAGCTTTTTTTAGTTTGAATTAGTAATCTTCCTTATTCTGTTTTTGGTGCGCCGGCTAAAATTTCAGCATTGGCGAACTCTTCAAATTTGGCAAAATTAGCTTTAAATTTCTGAGCCAATTCGATTGCTTTTATATCATATAACGCAGGATCTTCCCAAGTATTTCGAGGATTTAAAATTTCAGTTGGAACATTTGGGCAAGATTGAGGTTTTGCAATTCCAAATACAGCATGATTTTTATATTCAACATTATCCAATTCACCATTTAGTGCAGCGGTAATCATGGCACGGGTATATTTTAGTTTCATACGCGTTCCGGTTCCGTAAGCTCCGCCTGTCCAGCCAGTGTTGATTAACCAAACTTTTACATCTGCATCTTTCATTTTTTTAGTTAGCATTTCTGCATAACGTGTTGGGTGCAAAGGCATAAATGGCGCACCAAAACATGCTGAAAAGTTAGGTTGTGGTTCTGTAACTCCCGCTTCAGTTCCGGCAACTTTTGCTGTATATCCTGAGATAAAATGGTAAGCAGCTTGTCCCGGAGTTAACCTTGAGATTGGAGGCAAAATTCCGAAAGAATCTGCCGTTAAAAAGAATATATTTTTAGGATTATGTCCGATAGATCCCGGCTGAATATTATCAATATGAGAAATTGGGTAACTCACACGTGTATTTTGCGTAATAGAAACATCGTCATAATCAACTTCGTTTGTTCCTGCTTTAAAAACCACATTTTCTAAAAGCGCTCCTTTTTTGATTGCTCTAAAAATGTCCGGTTCATTTTCTTCCGATAAATTAATCACTTTTGCGTAACAACCGCCTTCAAAATTGAAAACTGTATTTTCAGCAGTCCAACCGTGTTCGTCGTCTCCAATTAATTTACGTTCAGGATCTGCAGATAAAGTTGTTTTTCCTGTTCCTGATAAACCAAAGAAAATCGCAGTATCTCCAGCTTCACCAACGTTTGCACTACAGTGCATCGGTAAAGTGTTTTCTAAAACCGGTAAAATAAAATTCAGAGCAGAAAAAATTCCTTTTTTCATTTCTCCTGTATAACCTGTTCCGCCTATTAAGGCTACTTTCTTAGTAAAATCTAAAATTGCAAAATTAGACTGACGTGTTCCGTCTACAGCAGGATCTGCCATAAAACTTGGTGCACAAATTACAGTCCATTCCGGGGTAAAATTAGCTAACTCAGACTCCTCTGGTCTTAGAAACATATTGTAACAAAACAAATTAGACCAAGCCGTTTCTGTTACTACACGAACGTTTAATCTGTAATTGGCATCTGAACAAACATAAGAATCGCGAACAAAAACTTCTTTATTCGATAAAAACTGTGTTACCTTATTGTATAGTTTTTCAAAAGCTTCAGATGAAAACGGAATATTTACATTTCCCCACCAAACTTTATCTTCTGTAATACTGTCTTTTACAATAAAACGATCTTGTGGAGAACGTCCTGTAAACTCACCTGTATTAACGGCTAATGCTCCTGTAGAATTCTCAACACCTTGCCCGGATTGCACGGTAATGGCATGCAATTCATCTGCCGATAATTGATAGCGAACCTTAGCATTTTCAATTCCTAACCCTGTAAGCGAAATCGATTGCGTGAAAAGTGTATTCGTGTCCATAAAATTTGTTGTTGTGTATGTTTTATTTTTTTAGTGAAAAACATTAAACTTTGATTTTTAAGCTCTTAAATTTATGAATTGTTATATTTTTTACCAATACAGATAAAATTCAACAAAAATTCACATAACCAATATTATATGTTATTTATGAGACAAAATTAAAGATTAATTTTTAGATAGAATTTTTTATTCTGTATTTTATGACTTTTGCTTCAAAATACTAACAAATAATGCCAGCCAACCAAGAATTAATAGAAATCCTCCTAAAGGTGTTGCGAATACGATAATTTTAGAATCAAAAACAGTAAGGTTTTTTGTAGCCAATAAATAGATCGAGCCACTAAATAAAATTACCCCTGCAACAACCAAATTATATATTGTTTTTAAAGTTTTTTGAGAAAGCTCTTTTCTCGTAGAAAGAAAAAGCAAAAAGAAGGCATGGTACATTTGATAACGAACTCCGGTTTCAAAAGTAACCAGTTGCTCAATTGATAAGTATTTTTTAAGTAAATGAGCTCCAAAAGCCCCTAAAATCACAGCCAACATTCCAATAAAAGCACCTGTAAGGATAATTCTTCTTTTCATAATTTTCTATACTTTCAATTTGAAAACAAAAATACTTCAAAGTATTCAAAAAGCATTTTACTTTCCTAAAATCTTTTCAGGAAAAAGAAATCTTTACGTTTTTACGCGAAATAAAAAACATTTCATTTTTTTAGAACATTTATATTGTTATATTTATAACATTTTAATACATTTGTGTTATATATTTAAAATATGAGAAGCGTTTTAATTATCGGGGCCGGAAGATCAGCATCTTCATTGATACGTTATTTACTATCAAAATCAGAAAGTGAAAATCTACATCTTGTTGTAGCCGATTTATCTTTGGCTTTAGCCGAGAAAAAAACACAAAAACATCCGAATGCAACTCCTATTGCTTTAAATATTTTTGACACTGAAGAACGAAAAGCAGCTATTAAAGAGGCATCAATCGTTATTTCGATGCTGCCTGCTTATATGCATATTGAAATTGCGCAGGATTGTTTAGAATTCAAAAAACACCTTGTTACGGCTTCATACATAAGCGACGCCATGCAGGCTCTTGATGAAGAAGCGAAGAAAAACAATCTGATTTTCATGAACGAAATTGGTCTTGATCCTGGAATCGACCATATGAGCGCCATGAAAGTTATTGATGAAATCACGTCTAAAGGCGGAAAAATGCTTCTTTTTGAATCTTTTTGTGGTGGACTTGTAGCTCCGGAATCTGATAATAATTTATGGAATTACAAATTTACATGGGCACCGCGGAATGTTGTTCTAGCAGGACAAGGCGGAGCAGCAAAATTTATTCAGGAAGGAACTTATAAATATATCCCGTACGGAACTCTATTTCGCCGAACAGAGTTTCTGGAAGTAGAGGGATACGGAAAATTTGAAGCATACTCCAACCGTGATTCGCTGAAATACCGCTCTATTTATGGTTTAGATGATATCCTGACTTTATATAGAGGAACAATTAGAAGAGTTGGATTTTCGAAAGCGTGGAATATGTTTGTTCAACTCGGAATGACTGATGATAGTTATATCATGGAAGATTCTGAAAACATGAGTTACCGACAGTTTACAAACTCCTTTTTGCCTTATCATCCAACAGATTCTGTTGAAATTAAAATGCGTTTGATTTTAAAAATAGATCAGGATGATATTATGTGGGATAAACTTTTAGAATTGGATTTATTTAATCCTGACAAAAAAGTGAATTTACCGAATGCTACTCCTGCGCAAATATTAGAAAAAATACTATCAGACAGTTGGTCTCTTGAACCTGATGATAAGGATATGATTGTAATGTATCATAAATTCGGTTACATACTAGATGGTAAAAAAGCACAAATCGATTCTAAAATGGTTTGCATAGGCGACGACCAAACGTATACTGCAATGGCCAAAACGGTTGGCTTGCCGGTTGCTATGGCGACGTTATTAATTTTAAATAAAAAAATCACAACTCCCGGAGTACAGCTTCCAATAAACAAAGAATTGTATAAACCAATTTTAAAGGAGTTAGAAGAATATGGGGTAATTTTTAACGAGCAAGATGTTCCCTATTTTGGTTACAATCCGGACTTATTTTAGTTCTGATTTAGTTTTTTTTTGAGAATTTTTTTGAGATTTTTAGTTTTTAATTGATCCGCTTCTAAAATTTAGAAGCGGATTTTTTTTATTCTATTTATCAGCTTGAATTGTAATTGGCAAACTGTACATTGTAGCTACAGGCTCGCCGTTAACCTTACCCGGAGTCCAGTTTGGCGACAACTTAAGTACTCTTATAGCTTCTTCTCCCGTGCCATAACCAATATCTCTGAGCAATTTGAAATCAGACAATTTACCATCTTTTTCTACTATAAAAGTAATATAAATTCTACCTTTCAATTTTACATCTGCGGGTGTAAGAGGCGTTTTAAAATTCTGACCCACAAACTTATAAAATTCCGCCATTCCTCCCGGATAATCAGGATTTTCAGTTAAATCAATTGATTTATAAATCGAGCCTTCTTCTTTTTTTACTTTTTGATTTTTTGGATCATACAAATCGATTTCTACAGTTTCCGGACCTCCTTTTTCGAGTTTTTTATCGAGTTCTTCTTTAGTAGTTGGTGAAATTTTTGAATCTGTAAAAATATTGGGCACTACTTTCTTTTCCGCCGGAGTAAGCTCTTTGAATTTTTTCTCGGTTACTACAACTCCTTTATCATCTTTTATTTTAAATGTTGTCTTATCATAATACGACTCTGTGCGAGTTGGTTTTTTAGCAATTTCATTCTCTGAAGTTGTTTTGGATTTTGTTTCCTGCGCTACCGTTTTTGTACACAAAAAATACACAAGTCCGGTTAGCAATGGCAAAAGTATTGTCTTTTTAAACAATCCTCTTGAAACTGATGTGGTGGTGGTCATCATAATTAATCTTTTTTTAGTTACAGAATAGTTCAAATTACTGGCCAGGTAATATATCGGGCTTTGATTCGCTTTTGTCAACAATAAATTTTGGTAAAACGAAACATCATTATGTGATTTTACAACTTTTTCATCGGCAAGAAATTCGTGATTGAGTTGTATTGCTTTTTTATAAAAAATAAATATTGGATTGAACCAAAAAACAGTCTTAGTTATTTCGATTAATAATATATCCCAGGAATGCTTCTGATTGACATGGATTAACTCGTGCGTAAACAATTCCGATTCAATTTTCTTGTTTTGATAATCATCTTCGTTTATAAAAATGGTATTCAAAAAAGTATAAGGCAGCGTTTGTTCTTTCAATAAAACCAGCGTTGCATTTTGATGTTTTATTCTAACGCCAGATTTCATTTTATTCATCATTTTGTTCAAATTATTTATAAATCGAACAAACAAAACGGTCGTTATTATTGCGTACAAAATCCAGCCCAAAAGCACATAAAAAGGCGTTTTTTCTTCTATTATTTGTGCTGTAATTTTTCCCGGAATTGCAACACTACTTGTCGTAACAGCTGAAACTTCTTGTATTATTTCAATAGTCACAAACGGAATAACAAATGATATGGCAAGACTGCCCAATAAGAAAAACCTATTAAATTGATGAAATTTTTCTTTTTCTAAAAGCAGATAATAAGCACTTAAAAGCACACATAACGCTACTGTTGATTTTATAAGAAACTCTGTCATTTTTTCTTTTTTTGAATTTGTGAATCGATTATTTTTCGAAGTTCTTCCAATTCCGAAGTCGACAAATTGGTTTCAGTCGTAAAAAAGGAAGCAAATTGCGATGCCGAATTATTAAAAAAGTTACTAATTAAACCGTTAACATGTTTGGAGAAATAAACAGTCTTTTCTACTAACGGATAATATTCTCTCGAATTTCCGAATTCATTGTAAGCAACGAATTTCTTGTCGATCATACGTTTCAAAAGAGTTGCAACAGTTGTCGTTGCCGGCTTAGGTTCCGGATATGCTTCGAGCAAATCTTTCATGAAGGCTTTTTCCAGCTTCCAAAGATGTTCCATTAATTGTTCCTCTGAGTTTGATAATTGTGTCATTATTTGATATTTTCAAGTTTTTCAATTTCAGGTAATTCTTTTTTATAAGCTTCTAAATTCCATTCAATATTCATTTTTGCCGCATATTCGGCTATAGTGCCAAGCCCAACTTCAGCACGTCTCTTATCTACATTATCCGGATCTATCATTGGCGATATGTAAAATTTATTAGTCTTTTTATTTCTTGAAGACTGGCTTCCATAAATTTGTCTTCTTCCTTCTCTTAAGGCCACTCTATCTTCAAGGTATGCCAGGTTTCCCGCATTTGCATTACCTTTCTTAACTGCCTCTCTCATCATTGGTAAATATTTTTGCTGATATTTTAAATCAGAGTGCTGAATAACCAAAAACAACGTTTGGTTCGCCTGTGCTCCAACAACATCTTTCCCTACCCATCCTTTTTCGTCTAGAATTTTTATGACCTTAATGAGATTAATGCTGTCTTTTTTTCCCATTAATTTACCAATGCTGTCGATTTTCTTTTTATCCGAATTAGGATCTTTATAAAATTTCATAAATTCTCCACGAATGCCTTGGTCCTCTGTATAAATATCCAAAAGTTCTTTTTGCAGCGGTTTATCGTAATTAACACTCAGAATATCCATTCTCTTCTGGAGTTTATCAATTATCGTTTTCCACTCTTTTTTATCATGCAAAGATTTTAAATCACTATCGATTTTTATGTGGGCAATATTTTCATATCCGTTGTCAATTGCTAAGTCCAACCATGTAAAAGCTTTTTTATCTTCATTGTTTAGAGCTGCCGCACAAGCAGCATTGTATAAATCTGAATATGATTTGTGTTCGATTTCAAATGCCTTTTCATAATATTCAACAGCGCTTTTATAATCTTTATTTGTATAATGACTATTGGCTTTTGCAACATAATCACGATAGTTTTGCGCTTGTATTAAACCAATATTCATGGTAATAAAAAAGAAAGCAATTAGTTTTTTCATAGGTTTGAAGTTAATAGTTTATTTGATTTTTTGTTCCGAGATTAATTCGCCATTACTGTAGTTTTTAATTTCGGTTAGTTTTCCTTTATCCGAATAGAATTTCCAATCTCCAAAATAAAACCAATGCGTCTCTATTGCATTAACTTCTAATTTTGTTTTTCCCTTTGATTGAAGTTTTCCGTTTTCATAATAATATTTTACAATACAGATTCCGTTTTTATATTTCTCCGTTTTGTAGATTTTACCGTTGATGTAGGATTTCCACTTTTTGACAGGCTGATCGTGTTTATAATATTCAAACGATTTATAATTGATACTGTCCTGCGTATAATCATCTATCCAAACACCTTCTTTTTTCTTATCAATTTTCTGATTGATTGGTTTGCTTTTGCATCCTGAAAGCATCATCATAAAAAATAATAACCAAAGAAGTTTTTTCATATTCTTATTTCACTCTACATTCATAGATGTTGTTCTACAAATGTAGAGTAATTTTTTTAATAAGCAAGAAAAAAGTCTCAAATTTTTAAAATGGAATCGATTAGTTTGTTTGCGTTAGGTATTGAGGCTGAATCCTTTTATGAAGTGGAACGGAATAAAAGATATAGCTGAATTTCAATTCCATAAAAAAAAATCCGCTCATTTCTGAACGGATTTATATAATTTGAAATTCATTTTTGTCAAAGTTTAAAACTTTGACAAAGATTCTGGACTTAAAAACTTTGCGCCTTAGCGCCTTCGTAGCAAATTCTTACTTACTTAACTCTACAAAATATTTGTAAAACAACGGAATAGTTTCAATTCCTTTTAAGTAATTAAAGATTCCAAAATGCTCGTTTGGCGAGTGAATTGCATCAGAATCCAAACCAAAGCCCATTAAAATTGTTTTGCTTTTTAATTCTTTTTCGAATAAAGCCACAATCGGAATACTTCCTCCTGAACGAACCGGAATTGCAGGAACTCCAAACGTTTCTGTATACGCCATGTTAGCGGCTTTGTAACCAATACTATCAATTGGCGTTACGTAACCTTGTCCGCCGTGATGTGGCGTTACTTTTACGGTAACTCCGGCTGGAGCAATACTTATAAAATGTTTCGTAAAAAGGTCTGTGATTTCATGCCAATCCTGATTTGGGACCAAACGCATTGAAATTTTTGCAAAAGCTTTGCTTGCAATAACCGTTTTTGCTCCTTCGCCCTGATATCCGCCCCAAATTCCGTTTACGTCTAATGTCGGACGAATGGAGTTGCGTTCGTTCGTTACATATCCTTTTTCACCATAAACATCATTTAAAGCTAAAGCATTTTTATATTTTTCTAAACTAAAAGGCGCTTTTGCCATTTCAGCTCTTTCTTCTGCAGATAATTCCTGAACTTTATCGTAGAAACCGGGAATCGTAATATGATTGTCTTCGTCATGAAGCGAAGCAATCATTTTTGCTAGAATATTAATCGGGTTCGCCACTGCTCCACCATATAAACCGGAATGCAAATCACGGTTTGGACCCGTAACTTCAACCTCAACATAACTCAAACCTCGTAAACCTGTCGTAATTGAAGGTTGTTGGTTCGAGATCATTCCCGTATCTGAAATTAAAATAACGTCGTTTTTTAGTTTTTCCTGATTGCGTTCTACGAACCAGGCTAAACTTGCAGAACCTACTTCTTCTTCACCTTCGATCATGAATTTTACGTTACAAGGCAAAGTATTCGTTTGCACCATAAGCTCTAACGCTTTTACATGCATGTACATTTGTCCTTTATCATCACAGGCGCCACGTGCAAAAATCGCTCCTTCAGGGTGAATTTCAGTATTTTTAATAACAGGTTCAAATGGTGGCGATGTCCATAATTCCATCGGATCTGGTGGTTGAACATCATAATGTCCGTAAACAAGAACCGTTGGTAAATTTGGGTCAATTATTTTCTCTCCGTAGATAATTGGATAGCCCGGAGTATCGCAAACTTCGACTAAATCGCAGCCTGCTTTTGTTAAACTTTCTTTTACAGCCTCTGCAGTATCGATAACATCTTGCGAGTAGGCAGTGTCAGCACTTACCGACGGAATTTTCAATAATTCGATCAATTCGTTGATAAACCGATCTTTATGTTGTTGAACGTATGACTTTATATTTTCCATTTAAATGATTTTTATAGAATTTCAAAAATACAAAAAAGAGAATTAATATTTTTTTGAAAATTTTCTTTGAATATTCGAAAGTATGCTTATCTTTGCACCCACAATTGAGCGGATATGGTGAAATTGGTAGACATGCCAGACTTAGGATCTGGTGCCGCAAGGCGTGTAGGTTCGAGTCCTATTATCCGCACTGAAAAAAGCTTCTGAGAAATCAGAAGCTTTTTTGTTTTTGGTATATATTTAGTTTATAAATTCTAAAAGATATAATCATAATGAAAATCAATAACTTAAATTTAGATTATTATTCCGATTTTTTAGGCGAAATCGAAATTAGATTTTATACTAATTCCAAAAACATTCCTTTTCAAAGAAATATTCAAAAAAATTCAGATGGAACTTCTGTTGAATATCAATTAAACCAAGGAGAAAACGGCATTTACTTTTTTAGTTTATGAGATGGGTATTTTAGTTCTTTAATCAATCAATTGAATAATCAAAGATATTCAGACTCTCCAAATTTCATAAAAGATTATAATGAATGTATGGGCTGGAAATGGGATAACATTCCTTATTTAATTAATCAAAGCGAATTAGATTGGTTTATTACTAAAATTCCACCTATTAATAAGAATGAAAAAGAAAGTTTAAAAGATGAAATTTGGAATTATAACTGTTTTTCAGATTTAGTACTTTTCTTAAATTTTGTAAAAGAAAATGAAATGGAATTGAGAATTTCTTATGAGTAAAATATTACTTCGATAAAATGCAAAATAGTATTCGCAGTGAAAACAGCCTCTTAAATCAGAAGTTTTTTGTTTTCATGCACTTCTCCTTTTGTTGTTAAAGTTGTTGATAAACACATTTTATGAATATCTCTTTATTACTTTACTATCTTTATTTTTGAATAAAGCTTTTCAACCAAAAACCAATTAGGTGTTTTTTAACATAACAAACAGTGAACTGAAAATGATATTAAAAAACAAGTTTATACTAACCAATTTAATTGTAATAATAATTTTGACTTCTTGTCAAAGAAGCAACCTTAAGAAAAATGTATCTCAGGTAAAAAATAAAACTATTACTAATTCTGTATTTTCTATTGACACTTTCTCAACTTTCCCTCAAGAAATTGACGGATGTTCTTGTTATTTTTCTAATGATTCGATAGAATTCAAAAAAGGAGAATACATTTATATGGAAGATTCTGAAGGAACCTCTTTTTTAAAAATAAACGGTGTATTAACTAAATTTACTTTAATTGATGCAGAAGAAATTGATTCGTTGAACACTTTATCTAAATACAAAGGCAGAAGCTTAAATATAACACTTGAAACAAAAGATGGAAAACAAAGTGGCGATGAGACTTATCTAAAAACAGGCAAAATCAAATTAACAAATAACAATGGAAAAACAATTACAAAGACATTTTATGGAGAATGTGGTTGTTGATAAACACATTAAAACGATACCATATTTCATTTCTGAAAGACATCTCAAAGAATAAATCGTTTTATTATTATTTTGATTTTATTTAACCGAATGCAATTAAACACAACATTTTCATGCATAAATTTTTCATAATCGTTTTTAGTTTTCTGTCGTTAGTTACTTTTTCACAAACAAAAAAAGAGAATCCAATTGATATTCAGGAAAAAAAATGTCTTAATAAAGACGACATTTCCAACGCTGAGCAATGCAATTGTACCATAAAAGCGCAAGAAAGCTGGGACAAAGAATTGAATAAATACTATAATATTCTAAAAACTAAGCTTACTAAAGAAGATTTTGAAGTTCTGAAAAATTCCCAAATGCAATGGATTTCTTATCGTGATAAGGAATTTCTATTTATATCTAAATATTTTTTTGAAATAAAAGAAGGAACGATGTGGTATTTTGTCGCAGCAGACAAAAAAAGGGAAATCGTAAAATCCCGTGCCCTTGAATTAAAGAACTATTATGAAATGTTAGAATATTAATCAAACCATTCACTAATATGATAAAATATCTTTCATTCTTTTTTAATAGCTGGTCGAAACCTATACTATTTTGGATTACTTCTATTGTCCTTTTAATCCTTTGCTATGTTTTTGAAAATCCCATTTTTGAAAACATTTGTTTTATAATATTTGGTTTATTGATTTCTGTATTTTTCCAATTATCAAAAAAGGAATGGCTCAAAAGTATTGTAACCGCTTTTTTATTTGGTGGCACAGTATTTTTCTTGTTTATAATTTACCTTGTTACTGCATTTTTTATAGAACAAGACACACCTGATACTTGGGCAGACCATTTAACAATTCCAAAAAACATACAAATTGATAATCCTGTTGATATGGAGTTTGGAGGAAGGCTTGAGGACATGAAGCCCGACAGCATAACAAATAGAGTTGTAACCAAAACAGAATTTCAGCTTTATAATTCATTTCAACCAGGACTTTATGAATATGATTTTTGGGTCGGAAAAATAGAAAGTGGAAAAATTTATTTAAAAGCTTTTGAAATTACTCATAATGAAGCACTTTCAGATGATCGCTTAGCAAGAAGTAGTTCTCTTTATATTTACAATCCGACAGATAGCATAATGAAATTTGGTACAAGTGATCATTTTACAATTTACGAAGGAGATTGGGGGAAACCATACGCCGGAAGATTTGAAGTTTGGTTTAAACCTGACAATGGTAAAAAAGAACGGAAATTGTTTTCGAAAAATTATAAAATTGAAGGATGGATGCGATAATTTTTACCAAAATTACAAAATAACCGCAATATTGTCATTTCAACCCAAGGAGAAATCACAATAGAAATTCTGCACAGAATGTCGTCAATCTTTGGCGAGCTACGAGTGTGATTCCTCGTTCCTCGGAATGACAAAAATGACGATTATAATTGCGAAAATGGATTAAAATCCATCCCTACAATATGTTTTGTTCCTACGGAACGCTTTATAAAATTCCGGAGGAATGATTCATTTTGTAGCTAGGTCCCGAGGCTTCGGGATTAATCCCTTGAACACAACGTAACCCAATCTTGTGATTTCTCCCTTCGATCGAAATAACAAAACAGCATTAAAAATCACCCTTAATCTCACCTAACATCCAAATAAGGATTTAAAATTTCTGCTAATTCATTCAGCCAATAAAACCCTTTTTCTAAGTTTTCTCTTTGAGAATACATTGTTCCCGTTTCATCTTCCCTAATAATGCTTAACGCAATTACATAATTTAGTTGTCGTATTGCTTTTGCAAAATTATTTGGCTCAATAATAGTGTTAAAAAAGTTAATTAGTTGTGTTTCGGTTTCTTTTGAAAGGTTGTTTGTATTCATGATTTTAAAGTTTAAGATAAACAGCAAAATTCATTCGAATTTATTTTCATTTGGACGCATATATGAGTTCAATTTTATTTTATTTTTCCATATGCAAAAAGCCCGTGCAATCAACACACGGGCTTTCTCACCATCAATCAAAAAAGTTAAGGGTAATCAATCCTTAACTATACTTTATTTAGCTTATCCAAATCTTCTTTTTAAACAAATTAGCCGTTTGTCTCAAATGCTGATTCAACCCAATAAAAACAACCAAAATCACCAAACCATATCCTACAACAGTATAGACTTCCATATTCGATAATAAGGTAGCTTGTTTGGCAACGGTACTAAAAACTTTTTTTAAGGCGAGAGCATTAGAATCGTCAAGCGAATACCCTTTTGCTGCGAAACTTTGCGCTGTTTTGGCAATCGTTTCCTGTGCTTGTGGATTTTCGCCCGTTACAAACTGGCTTAGTTTTAAAAAGTGTTTTTTATTCAGGAATACTTGTGCGTTCTGCATGATACAAAAGCCAATGGTGCTTCCCCAAAAACGTCCTGAAACACCAATAATTCCAGAGGAAGTCATCATTTTTGAGGGAACAGCCGTAACGGTAAACAAAACCAAAGGCACAAATAAAATCCCAACTGCAATTCCTTGTAATATATACGGAACAATAATATCACCCAAAGAAACATCAGAAACAAACAGAAACGTAAACCAAAAATGAAAAACCGCTAAAAGCGCAAAACCAATCATAAAAATGTATTTCGTCGCTAGAGATCGCATCAAAAAAATGGCGGCTAAAATCAACCCAATTACGTTTCCTAAACCGTTTATATATTGTACTCCGGCAACTCTTGAAGGATCCCAATTCCAGATCGAAAACATGGCGCTGTGACAAAGGCTTAAAGTTGCTCTCGAAATATAAAAAAGAAAAAACAACAAAAACCCAATTCGAAGATTCGCATACCTGAAAACTTCAAAATCAAAACTTGGTCGTTTCACCAGTAATTGTCTAAAAATGAATAATCCGCCTGTAATCAAACACATTATTAAGGCAAAAATCAATTGTAAAGAGTCGAACCAATATTTTTTTTCGGCATAGACAAAAAAGTAAGCGCCGGTTAAAATTGAAGTTAAAACCAAAACATAACTCAATAAATCGACTTGATACAACGGAATTTTCTTTGTAATTCGATGACTTCTAAACGTAACCAGAATCAGGAAAACATTAATAAGCTGCAGCATTCCTGAAACGTACAACATGTATTTCCAATCGTAATGATCGAGAAACCAAACGGCAATATTCATTATAAAAGGCGTTGCCAACAAAAGTGATCCGTAATAGAATGAAAAGCCAATGATAATCGCATTTTTAGAATTAAAACGTTCTACCAATAATTGTCTCAAAATCATAACCGGCAAAGCCATTAAGATTCCTTCGGCTATTCTTAAAATGATAAAAACAGCAAAATTGCTCACATATCCAGACGAAATTATCGTTACCGCAATTAAAATATAAAGTGCGATTAAATAACTTTTGGCAGGAAAATAATTCGAAAACCTGCTTTCTATCATAATTGTTGCCAGCAAAGTCCCGTAAGTTACGCACATGGCAAATTGCAAATCTTCGGCTTCAATATCCAGAAAACTTGCGGCATAAGCTACGTTCGAACTGTAAACACCCAACAAAATCATCGAATGCAATAAGCACACAAATAAAATAATGATGATCGCCCAGTTTGGAACCCAGGATTTAAAAATACTTTTATCTTCCATTTTATTGGTGTTCGGCAATAACAGTAATATTCATTCCGGCTCTTAAAAAATCGGCTTGTTTATCAGTCTCTTTCAATTGAATTCGAACCGGAATTCTTTGTTCGATTTTTACGAAGTTTCCTGTTGCATTATCCGGAGGCAATAGCGAAAATCTCGCACCACTTGCCGGCGATAATGACATTATAGTTCCTGTAAATTCTTTATCGTTTAAAGCATCGGCCTGAATTCTAACTTCCTGACCAACGGTTAAATATTGCAATTGTGTTTCTTTAAAATTGGCTGTAATCCATTTTTCTTTACTTACTATTGAAAGTAACGATTGGCCTTCTTTTACCATTTGTCCTGGTTGTATGGTTCTTTTTCCTACCCAACCGTCATAAGGCGCTGTAATTATGGTGTACGAAAGAAATAATGCAGCGTTGTCTGCAATAGCTTCTTTAGATGCAATATTAGTTTGCGCTGTAGGAACACTGGCCTGCGCCTGAGAAGTACTTAAATTGGAAGACTGGATTCGGTCTTGCATTTCCTGAAAATGTGCCTGCGCCGATTCATAATCGGCTTTTACTTTTTCTAATTGTTGCGAAGTTGCAGCTTCTTCTTTTACCAAAGCCTGATATCTTTCGTATTCTAATTTTGTTTTCCAAAGATTGGTTTTTGCCGCAGCCAATTGCGATTCTCCAATTACTGTTGTACTTGCGGTTGTAGCTACATTTCTTTCCGCTACAACACTGCTTTGTTTCGCGCTTTGCACATCGGCAAGAGCCACATTCAGTTTCGATTTGTATTCTCGATTATCAATTATAACCAAAGTATCGCCTTTATGAACGAACTGATTTTCATCAAAACGAACTTCCTGTACATAACCCGTAATTCTCGACATAATTGGCGTTACATATTGCTCAACCTGAGCGTCATTGGTTTCTTCATGATTCTGATTGAACACATAAAACCAAATCCCTAAAATGATTCCGCTTGCAACCAAAATGCAGGCAATAATTGTAATTATGATATGAAACGATCTGTTTGCTCTAGTTTCATTTTTTATCTTAACCATAAATTCTATATCTTTTCTTGTCTATTCTCTATTTTCTATTCTCTATATTCTTGTTTCTTGCCTCTTTCTTCTAACATTTAATCTCTAACATCTAACTTTTCGGAAGCATTCCCGCTGTATGAAGCAGTTCATAATGTTTTAGAACAGCATCCAATCGGGTAGAAATTTTGTTATATTTTGCCTGAAGTAAAGCATTATCAGCATCGACCATTTCGGTTATTAAAACCAATTGGTTTAAGTATTTTAGCTTTACAATTCTGTAATTTTCATTGGCTAAATCCAACGCTTTATCTACTACCACAAATTTTTCGAGGATTTCCTGATATTGGGTATGCTCTTTAAACAACTTATCCTGAATTTCATCTTTTATAATTTCAGACTGCATTTTCTCCCACTCAATTTTTGTATTAGCCTGTTGCACTTTGGTTTTATTTTTATACAAAGCCGAAATATCAAAATGGGCTTCGATACCCACTTGCCCTAAAGTGTACAAATAAGGATTTGGTGGAAAAAATTTATAGTTCGGATAATAAAAACCGTAATTTCCAAAGAAGTTTACCGTTGGCAGATAATTTCCTTTAACCAATTTCAATTCTGTTTTTTTGATGTTCAATTCCTGACTCGCCATTCGCATTTCTTCATTCTGAAAAGCTTTTTCCAAATAAAAATCATACGGATCTAAACCCTTCATTTCATCAATATTAGATGTTGTATCGATTACTATTTCTTCATTTTCAGGAATCTGAATCAAAGTCTTTAAATCATGAAGTGCGATTTTTATATTTTTAGAATTCGTAAGCGAGTTCAATTCACGATCAGAAAGTTGTAATTCGGCCCGAATAACTTCATTTTTTGTAATCGTTCCGTGTTTTTGAAGCGACTGAACTTCTTTCAATCGGCTTTTTTCTTCTTTAATGTTTTCCTCAAAAATCTTTTGAAGTTCCATCATTTTATAAATCGAAAGATAATTAGCCACAACTTCGAGCTCAATATCATTTTCGGTTTTTTCCGTTTTTATTTTAGCGATTTCACTTTCCTGATTGGCAATTTTGATGGCGTTATTGATCTTGTTTCCAGCATAAATTGGCATTTCAAATTTTGAATTAACCTGATAAATTTCTGGAATTGCCTTCGTTACTTCTTTACCATTTAAGAAACCATTTCCTTTGAATTCTGTTATGTTGGTAATTCTGGAATATTCGCCGTTTAATTCGATATCCGGCAAACGGAGTTCTTTTGTTTCTTTGATGTTTTGCTCAGAGAGCGTGATCTCTAGTTGAGATCTAATGATTTTTTTATTGTTTTCTTTAGCCAGTTTCACTGCTTCTTTCAACGAAACCGAATGAATTTCCTGAGCTTGCAAACTATTAAAGGTTAGCGCAATTAGAAATAGCAATACGATTTTGAGAAAACAATCTTCTGTAGAATTTGTTATTTTAAGGAACATGAATATGTAAATAATTTTATGCTGCAAAGTTCCTGCATTTTTTCGTTGACTGATAATTCTAAAAAGTCAATAACATATTCATTTCGGACAAATGTTAAAATATTATTTTTCGAAAACGTTATATTAAATCACTGAAAAACAAAACGTTAAAAAAAACATAAGATTTAAGGGTTTCACGCAGATTTAAAAAGGATTTAGGCAGATGACGCAGATTTTATTTTTTTTCTGCTAAATTTCCGAGAGGAATATCAAAGATAATCTGCTTAAATCTGCGTGAAAAACAAAAATTATTTTCTTTCTAAAATCTCTTCTCCATTCAAGTAATCGGAAGGTCTTTGCCCTAAAATCTTGAAAAACGTGTTGCTAAAAGTAGGAACACTGCTATAACCAACTTCCTGCGCCACCTCTTTTACCGAAAGCTTTCTCTCTAATAAAAGCTCTATAGCTTTTAAGATTCGTCGTATAGTATAATATTGAATGAATGACATTTTAAGGTCTTTTTGAAACAAGCGATACAATGAACGTTCGCTGTACCCAAATTCGTGAGCAACATCGGCAAACAGAATTGTTTCTCCTAAATTATTTTCAACATGTCGGAGGATTTTACCCAAACGAGCATCTTTAGGCAAAGGCAATTCGAGAGGTAAATTCGTTAAACATATTTGAGGAAGAATCGCTTTTATCGCTTTTGCAATCACAAAATTTGGACTTCCTTTTTTTAAATCCCCATTCCATTGATTGGTAAAAAGCATCATCTGCAGCAGTAAATTATTGACAGGATAAATGCCTTCATTTTGATAAAAAGTATCTTCATTTTTTTCTACCGGAAAATACAAGTTTCGCATCATCACGTTTTCAGACTTTGGCTGAATACTGTGTTCAATGCCACTCGGAATCCAGATAAAATGTCTTGCAGGTAAAAAATACGTTTTGGTTTCAGTCGTTACAAAAACTACATCACCTTCCGCATACAACATTTGTGCTTTATCGTGCTTGTGTGTCGGAACCAACAATTCTCCCATTAAATCGTGATGACAATAAATGCTTTTTTTATCGGCATCTACTTTTTTGATATAATACTTGTCTACTTTATGATTTGATTGTTCCATTGAAATAATTCCTTGCGGTATATAAAAATAGGGAAAATTAAATTCCAATATTTTAAAATTTCAAATTCCAATTAGAACATTGGTAGTTTGGAATTTGGAATTTATTATTTGGAATTTATTTTAGAAGAATTTCTAAAATAAAAAAGCCTTTCCGTTAAGAAAGGCTTCTTCCAATATTGCGGTCTGGACGGGACTCGAACCCGCGACCCCATGCGTGACAGGCATGTATTCTAACCAACTGAACTACCAAACCAACTGCGTTATTGTGAGTGCAAAAATACAATAGATCTTTGATTCTGCAAGGGTTTTTGCGAATTAAAATTGAGAAAATTTTAATCAACTAAATTTCAATATTTTATCCCGAAGCTTCGGAACCAAATTTCGATTAAATCCCTAAGCCTTTGGCAAAATTTTAAAACTTTGGCAAAGGTTTTTCGTACATAAATATCAATCATCTTCCTAAACATAGCCCGTGGTTTCAACCACGGAGATACGGATTGTATACATGATTGTCTCCCCATGGTTGAATCCACAGGGATACGGATTGCATACAGGATTGTGTCCCCGTGGTTGAATCCACACGGATACGGATTGTATACATGATTGTGTCCCCGTGGTTGAAACCACGGGCTATGTTTAAAATCTAATTTAATAAATGATTGTAAACACAAAGTCCGCAAAACTTAAAAGACTTTGCGTCCCGAGGCTTCGGGATGCGTAAATCTTAGCGTGTTTGCTGATAAAAAATTGGAATTTAAAATTTAAAATTTTGGAATTTGCCTTTCCCAAAAAGGCTATAAATCAAAAAAGCCATCCACAAAAGTGGAAAGCTTTTCATTGGTCTAACTACTAAACCAGCTACGAGTTACAAAGTCGTAGCAAAACAACACAACTAATCTTAGATACCGTATTTGGGCAAAAAAGCCTTTCTGTTACGAAAGGCTTTCCCCAATATTGCGGTCTGGACGGGACTCGAACCCGCGACCCCATGCGTGACAGGCATGTATTCTAACCAACTGAACTACCAAACCTCTGCGTTATTGCGGTTGCAAAGATAGTACAGAATTTCATTTCTGCAAGTGTTTTGATAAAAAAAATTGAATTAATTTTTAATTCCTTAGCCAAAGTTTTGTTTTTCAACTAAATATGTAGTCAATATTTTTTCAAAATTGTCGCCAACATTAACCGGAACGTACTTAATTTGATTCTTCGCGCACGTTAATGCTAAGTTTTTAAAGTACTCTCCTGCTCTTTTTTCATATTCTACTTTTACATTATCTGCAAAAATCGACACTTCTTCGCCTGATTCTAAGTCAATAAACTTTCTTGGCGTATTATCAAACTCAAATTTTAGCTCTGTTTCATTGTCTACAACATGAAATAAGACCACTTTATGTTTGTTATGTTTTAAATGTTGCAATGCATTAAAAAGCTTTTCGTCGTCTTCTGGCTGAAACATATCGGTAAACAGGATTATCATCGAACGACGGTGCATTTTCTCAGCAATTTGATGCAAATACGTTATTGTATCGGTCGTTTTTTTGACTTTTGGCTGTACCAATAATTGCTCTAATTTATTCAACAGCATTCTATGATGGCGATCGCTTCCTTTTTCGGGCGCATAATATTCATAATTGTCTGAGAAAACGCTTAAACCAACGGCATCGCGCTGTTTTTTCAAAATATTCATTAAAACTGCCGACGCCAAAACTGCAAAACCAATCTTTTTTTCATAAAAAGGCTGATTCGATTTTAGTTCCGGATAATGCATCGACGATGAATTGTCTACAATAATATGACAGCGTAAATTGGTTTCTTCCTCAAAACGTTTCGTGTACAAACGATCAGTTTTGGCAAACAATTTCCAATCGATGTGTTTGGTACTTTCTCCGGCGTTATACACTTTATGCTCCGCAAATTCAGCCGAAAATCCGTGAAACGGACTTTTGTGCATTCCGGATATAAAACCTTCTACAACCTGATTGGCCAGCATTTCGAGATGCTGAAAACTTGAAACTTTCTCTATTTCCGATTCGATTTTCATTCGGTTTCTTTTTTAATATTTTGTGCACGATATAACCCGTCTGTCGCCTGCAACAGTTTTCGTTTTAATATCGGACTAAAATTAGGGTTTTCTTTTAAGAATCGCTGTACTTCATCAAAAGCATATTTAGAAGAATATTTTCCAATCGTATTATTCAACCAGTCTTTCGGGAAGAAAATATCTCCGGTATGCTGTATTTCTTCTTTCAAATCTAATGAAAATCTGAGATATTTTTGCGCACTTTCCTGACGCAACGGATGATGAAAATTTGATAAGCCAACAGAAACCCAGGATTCTTTTTCTCTGTTTTTATCGTCTTTTAAAGATTCGATAAAGGCATTTCGAACCGATTCATCTTTTGATAACGACGGAAGCAGGAATTCAAAACGTTTCTGTTTGTCCGGATTTGTAATTGTGGTTCTTGTTTTCTCCAGAATTTCAGCTGCTTTTTCATGTTTAAAAATTGCCAGGTTCATTGCGATATTCGTGTAATCGTCTTCGTTTAGTTTCAAATTCGGAATCACAATTTCTTTATTCCAAATTTGATATAATTTAGCTTTCGCCGAATCTGAATACGCGATTGAGCTGAATAAATTAAATAATGTCTTTTTGATATTGGCCGACAAATTAGTTTGAAGACGTTCGTACAAAATATCTTCCAATTGTTTTTGAACTTTGTTTTGTTGCTTTTCTGTAAAGAATCTCCAAAAAACTGAATTGAGATTATTCGATGCAATTTTCAAAACCAATTCATTTTCTTCTGTCTGAATTCCTTTCAAAAAACAATCAAAAGCATTTGTTGGCGCAACATTTCTAATTAACATATTTTCATAAAGATTACTATAAATTGACGCTCTTGCAACCTCATCTTTTAAAGTCGAAACATAATCTAAATTATTCCCGTCAAGCGGAAAAACGCCGTAACCAAAACCATTATAATTGTAAATGATATGAAGCGGTTTTTCAAGTCCAATTGTTTCTTTCAAAAGAAGATTTTTATCTTTTATAGTAACATTTACAACCTTAACATTATCTGCATAAACTAAACCAATCTGAAAAACCTGCGGCCAGATATTATTTGATTTATCTTCTGCTTTTTGCTCAATTTCAAATTTTTTGATTCGGTTTTGAGTATCGTAAATAATTTTATCTGTAAAAATGGCTCTTCCGGATTTGTTGACCCAAACTTCACTCCATTTTTTCATGTCGAGCGGGGTTTCAGCATCCAGAATTTCTATTAAATTATTCCAATCGGCATTATCGTTGGCGTATTTTTGAATGTATTTTTCAATTCCTTTCTGGAAAGCTTCTTTTCCCATTGAAGCTTCAAGCTGGCGCATCATAATTGGGGCTTTGTTGTAAATAATGCTTCCGTAAAGTGAGCCTGCATCTTTTAAATTTGCCAAATGTTGTTTTATCGGATGTGTTCCTAACGATCGGTCTTCCGCGAAAGCGCCCGCATAATGCGCACTAAAAAACTGCAGATTATGATTGACTTTCGGGAAAATAGGATTCATGATTTTATCAGCCATGAAATTGGCAAATACTTCTTTCATCCAAACGTCGTCAAACCATTTCATCGTAACTAAATCGCCAAACCACATGTGAGATGTTTCATGCGCAATCAGTTTTGCACGATCTAATTTCTCGCTGTCGGTTGTGCTGTTATCCAGAAACAAAGTCGATTCTCTGTATTGAATGGCGCCAACATGTTCCATTCCACCATATTGAAAAACCGGAATCGAAGCAAAATCTAACTTCTGAAAAGGAAATTTATAATTGGTATATTTTTCTAAAAAATCCAGCGATTGTTGGTGGAGTTTAAAAATAGTATCGGTGCTGGTTTGTATCTTTTCAGTATTGTTTTCGCGATACAACATTGTCATTTCTAAATTTCCTGGTTTCTGTGTTACACTTTTAAATTTCCCGGCAACAAATGAAAACAGATACGTACTCATTTTATCTGATTCCTTAAAATTATAAGCTGTAAAATTGCCTTTTTCTACTTTGTCTTTTACATCGGCTCCAGCCAAAACGGACCAATCTTTAGGAACGGTCAAACTTAATTGATAAGTCGCTTTAATATCCGGCTGATCAAAACACGGAAACAATGTACTGGCGCGATCCGGAACTAATAAAGTATACAGGAAATCATCATTGCGATTTAAAGATAAATTACCGGCAATAAACGAAATGCTGATGGTGTTTTTTCCTAAAATTAAATCTTTTTGATTTATAAAAACATGTCCATCTTCGTGATTGATTACACTGTTTTTTCCATTTACCAAAATTGATTTTATATTTTCGGATTTCTCTTTAAAATCCAGAACTAACGGCTGGCTTAAATCCTTTAAAACCAGATTTAAATCTAATTTAGAATTAATGTTTTCATTTTTCTGGTTCGGAATTTCAAATAAAAGTTCATAACCCAAATCAGAAATCTGATATTTTCTAAAATTAGCCAATTGTTCTGAAACGCCATTTTCTACTAAAAATTTTTCTTTCGGTTTTGATTGCGAAAAGCCAACATTTGTCAACATAAAAAAAGCAAGAAAGCAGTAAGAAATTTTCATTTTTAAGGAATATAAGATTCGTTAAAAATAAAAAAAGTTTGCCACAGATTAAATGATTTTCACAGATTAAAAAAATCCTTTTAATCTTTGGCAAAAAAATTATAAAGAAAAAAAGGCCTGACTTACGCCAAACCTTTTAAAACTAATTCAAAACTATCTAACAAATTACTTATTCCGTTTGTTGAAATTTAAAAGTCATATCTCCCGCATAATAGGTATTACGAATATTGGTTGGAAATAGCGTTTCTGTCGCTGTACTTGAGATATAAGCATACCCTGTTATCGTGATATTTCCGGCTACAATAGGATATGTCGTTGCAGATCCGTCCGTTTTTGTTCTGTTGATCCAGTCATCGCTGTTTACGGTAAAAAAATATTCTTTGTCTTTAGTAAGCGCGATTGGTGTAATGGTTTTTTCGACAGTAACATTGGCTGTGGCTACATTGACCGTTTCAGATTTGATAACCGTTTTGGTTGCAGCATCCCATAACGTAATTCTTAAAGCCGAATTCACATCTGGAATTTTCACGACAAGAGCGTTTATTTTTCCCGTTACCGTTGGTTTAAAACTAAAACCATATTCGTAAATTCCTGAGTTTTTTACGTCAACCGCTTTTTGGCTAAATCCTGAACCTGCCATATAAGCATCTAAAGGATTTTCTTCTGCATATTTAATTGGGTCTGGTGTGTCGTCGTCGCTGCTGCATGAAAATGTAATAAGCGCAACGAATAAAATGGTAAAAAGTGTTTTTAAAGTTTTCATAATAATGTAATTTAATTGGTTATTATATTGGTTTCGTTGATTGTATTGTTTTCTTTTTCAGAAACTATGGTTGAATATTAAAATGCGCACAAACCTCTTCGTAACTCATTTTAGAATAATCTGTTTTTGCCGCTTTTGCTGTAGCAGCAACAGTACCTCCGGGAATTAAAATATAGCGCCAGCTAAGAGATGTTGGAAGGTTTACCGTTCCTCCTCCGTCATGTCTGAATCTGAATAGTTTGATTTTCTGTAAATTAGAAATAACTGTAATTGTATTAACAAAGCCACCTGCTGTTGATGTATAAGGCAATGTATAAGTACCTGTTCCAAAAGATACATAAACCAGTATGGTTCCTTTTGCAAGAATGTCTGCTGATAATTCAGGTGCATTAATAGACGTTGACATTCCGGAAGTACCATCGATCGTTTCTGCAACTGCCGTTGGAGCTGTTAACCAGGCGCTGTAAATTACATTTGCTGTTCCTTTTGCTCCTTCTTGTCCATCTGTTCCGTCGTCTCCGCTGCATGAAGTTGTAGAAATGGCAATTAATAAAACGGCAAAAATGGTTTTTAAAATTTTCATAATAATTTAGTTTTAATATTCGTTAAATGGTTCGTATTTAATTCAATAACATTATTTTTGTAAAAGACAAATGATCGTAAAAGAGTATTTCTTTTGATCTGATTCCTTATTACGGGACAAATTTGCGTGAATAAAATCGCCTTAAAAACAGCTAATAGACAGACGACATTTTAAATAGACAGACGACATAAAACCGAATTAAATGACCAAAAAATACACTTGCATTATTATTGATGATGACGAAATTGACAGGCTAACGGTAGTGTCGTTTGCCAAAAAATTTCCGATTCTGGATATTTTAGGTGTTTTTGAATCGGCTGAAGATGCGCTTCCGTTTATCGAATTAGAAAAAATAGACATCTTATTTCTGGATATCGATATGCCGGGTTTAAGCGGCATTGAATTCAGAAAAAAAGCACTCGAAATTCCCGCTTGTATTTTCATAACCGCGCATCCGGAACATGCGGTCGAAAGTTTTGAAATCGAAACACTGGATTTTATTGTAAAACCTTTAAAACTCGATCGCTTTGCACAAACCGTAAGCAGAATTGAAGAGTTTATGGAAGTTAAACTCAAAGCTTCTCTTTTTGAAGCCAGTATTGGCGGCGATACGATTTATATTAAAGAAGGCCACGAACAAACGAAGGTAAAGCTGCATGAAATTTTATACCTCGAAGCTTTAAAAGATTACACGCTTATTATTACCAATAAAAAAAGACATTGCGTTTTGTCGAGCATTGGCAATCTTTTGAAAGAAGATCATTTTCAGTCTTTTATTAGAATTCACAGAAGTTATGCGGTTCAAAAACAATTCATTCAAAAAATAAATTCAACCGAAATTATTTTAAACAACAATATTGCCATTCCGGTTGGAAGAAGCTACAAAGAAAACCTAAACCTGTTCTCATGAGAAAAATAGGTTTTTTGTTTTTGCTTCTTATCCGTTTTTCTGCTTTTGCACAACAGGAACCAGATTTAAACCAATATCAAAACCTTGATGAAAAACTAAACGCCTGGTTAAACTATACAATTGAAGTTTCAGACGCTGACGATTATCCTAAACTTTTAAAGATTACCGAAAGAGGAATAAAGCTCTCTAAAAATCACCTTGATTATTTAAGTAAATTTTACTTTTATAAAGGTCGTGCTTATGAATTCAACAACAATCAATATCAAAAGGCCTTAATTAATTATGAACTTTCGTTGAAATATGCCCAAAAAGCGAAACATCTTAAAAGTGAAACTTCATCTTTAATGCGGCTCAATTATATTTATTACGCCATAAACGACACTATAAAAAGAAAGCATTTAGTTGAATACATTAAAAAAGTGCTTGACACGACCAAAAACATTAATACACAATCTGTTCTTAACGGAAGTCTGGGAGAATATTATTTAGATCATGCAGAATACGAAACTTTTATTGGCTATCAGTTAAAAGCGATTACGTATAAAAAACAGCTTAAAAAAAGTGTTGCCAATACAGAAAATATTGGTGTTTCGTATAGCCAGATTGCGAGTGCTTACATCAAAATGAAACAATTTGATAAAGCAATTGATTACTTAAATGAAGCACGGCCTTATATTAAAACTTCGGCGTATATAAATGCTTTTTCGTGCAATTATTATTTACAATGTTTCGTGGCGCAAAATAAACCGGATAGTATTCAAAAATATTATACGCTGATTTACACTTTCCCTTCTAAAAAAGATCCTTTGTTTCTTAATTTGAGTTTTGCCAACCGAAGTATTTCTGAATATTATGTTGATAAAAATCAAATAAAAACAGCCTATGAGTATGCTGAAAAAGCGGTTTTGCTTGCAGAAAAATCAAATGACGGAGATATTCTTATGGAAGCCAATACCGTAATGGGAAGGGTTTTATATGAAAAAGGAGATTACAAAAAAGCGATTGAAACCCTGACGCGGGCATCAAAAAATGCTTTAACGTATGATAAGGAATCGTATGTGATGATCAATAAAAAACTTTCTGAAAGTTATGCTGCATTGGGACTTTGGAAACAAGCTTATCAATACAATGAAATTTACAGCAAAACGAGTAACGAAATCATGCAGGAATCGGCCAAAAAAAATATCGCCAATGCCGAAGCACATTATCAAAATAAAACCAAAGGAAAGGAAATAAAAAATCTTTCAACCCAAAATACGATCAAAAATATTCAGATTGAAGAAGCGAGAAAACAGCGTTTTCTTTTGATTGGCGGAATTATACTGGTTGGAATTATCGGGTTGTTATTATTCAAACAAAATCAAAACCGTAAAAAAACCAATCAGAAATTGCAGGTTTTAAATCAGGAACTCGACGAAGCCAATAAAATAAAAGCACGCTTTTTTAGTATTTTAAATCATGATTTACGAAGTCCGGTTTCAAACTTAATTCACTTTTTACACCTTCAGAAAGAAAGCCCGGAACTGATAGATGAGGCTACAGCGTTACGCATGCAAAGCAAAGTAATTTCGGGCGCTGAGAATTTATTATCGTCTATGGAAGATATTTTATTGTGGAGCAAAGGGCAAATGGAAAACTTCAAACCTCATCTTCAAAAAATTCCGGTTTCAGTTTTATTTGAAGAAAGTGAAAAGCATTTTTCAAGTATTGAAAATATTCAGATTATTTTCGAAAATCCGGAAAATATCAACTTGATTACTGATGAAAATTACCTGAAAACCATTATCCGAAACTTAACCGGAAACGCCATAAAAGCGCTTGATAAAACTTCTAACGGAACAATAATCTGGAAAGCATGGCAGGAAAATAATCAAAATTATCTTTCGATTACAGATAATGGCGCAGGCGGAAGCCAGGAACAATTTAAGGCACTTTATGATGATTCTGAAGTCATCGGAATCAAATCCGGTTTGGGATTGCATTTAATTCGGGATCTTGCAACGGCCATTAATTGCAAAATCGAAGTCAGTTCAAAACCAGAGTTAGGAACAACTTTTACGCTAAAGTTTGCCACGAATTAAATAATTAAAAATTTGGTTTCACGCAGATTTTGCAGATTAAGCAGATTAAAACTAAATCAAAAAACCTTTTAATATGTCGAAAAAAATGATCTGCTTAATCTGCAAAATCTGCGTGAAACTTAAATTATAGACAACCATAAAATCACTTTAATCTGTGTAATCTGTGGCAAAAAACACCAAATAAAAAAGGCCTGACTTTCGTCAAACCTTTTTTAAATATAAATTATAATCTTACGATTACAACAAAGCGTCTAAACTATCAGCGTAGGTTTGTTTCGGAGCAACTCCTACTTGTTTTCCTACTACTTCACCGTTATGAAAAACCAAAACGGTTGGTATGTTACGCACACCATATTTTGCAGCGAATTCCTGATTAGCATCTACATCTACCTTACCAACAACTACTTTACCTGCGTATTCTTCACTAATTTGGTCAATGATTGGTCCAACCATTCTACAAGGACCGCACCATGCTGCCCAAAAATCTACCATTACTGGTTTATCTGATTTCAAAACTACTTCATCAAAAGTAGCGTCTGTTATTGCTAATGCCATAATATTTTTATTTAAGTTATCCCTTTAACTTAACAAAGGGTGACAATTTTTAAATGTGTTTTTAACTGAGTACAAATTTAGAAATTAAAAACCAATCAAACGTCATTCGCAAATTAGTTTTAATTATAAATGTATTGTCAATAATTATATCAATACAAAAAATATAATTTGAAAGTTTAAGCTTACAAATTATTACATTTGATGTTTTTAGTTATCCAGTCTTTTTTAGCGTATCTTTAATAATCCTGAAATATTTTCCAGATGAATGCGACAATACAACAAATAAAATTCTTTTTACAATCAGCCCGTTTTAAAAAGTACGCCAAACGTTTTGGCTTTTTTATCTTGGGACTTATTGCGTTGTTGCTTCTGGCATGTGGCGGATTATCGCTTTATTTCAATCAGAATAAAACCGAAATTATTGCCAAAATCAATACTAAAATTAATGAAAACATTAACGGTGAATTTCATATTGGCGATGTTCATTATAAATTTCTAGTTGGTTTCCCGAACTTTACTTTAGCCTTAAAAGATGTTGAAATAAAAGACAAACAATGGCAAACGCATAAACATACTTTGCTGAAAGGCGAAGAAATTGAAGTGCGTTTAAATATCTGGAGTTTATTGCAAAATGATATCAACATTCATAAAATATTGATAAACGAAGCCAATATTTATGTATATAAAGCCGAAAATGGCTATTCGAACGCCGATATTTTTAAACCAAAAAAGAAGAAAACAACTGAAAATAAATCAGATACCGAAACTACAATTGACCAAATTGACCTCAACAATGTTCATTTTACTTTAGACAATCACGTTGGACATAAATTATTTGATTTTGATATAGAAAGTTTAAAATCGAAAGTAGATTTTGACGGAGACGACTGGCAGACCGATGTATTTTTAGATACCCAAATTAGCAGTTTGGCTTTTAATACCGTTCACGGAAGTTTTGCCAAACAAAAAGAACTCAGAGGAACTTTTGCAGTTGCTTATTCATCTGAAAAAGAAAGGATTGATGTTTTGACAAAAAACCTTAAAATAGGAACAGATGCTTTTGATATTATCGCTTTTTTTAATCTCGCCAAAGGCAATGCGCTTTTCGGAATTAATATTAGCACGACTATTTTTTGGCAAAATGCATCGAACTTATTATCGGCAAACATTAGTTCTAAGCTTAACCGCTTTGATTTAAAAAAAGAAATCGATGTGAATTGCGACATCAAAGGCGATTTTAATGCCGAAGGCGATCCGAGAATTGTTGTGCAGGCCGAAATTCAAAACAACGAATTAAGTATTCCGGACGGATTAATTACGGATTGTAATTTTAAAGGCATTTTTACCAATAATTTCAAACCGAAAGATGGTTTTAACGACGAAAATTCAGCGGTAATTCTGACTCATTTTACTGGTAATTACCGCAATATTCCGCTTAAAATTCCGCAAGCTGTTATTAACAATTTTGATAAACCAATCGCAACCGGTATTGTGAATACTGATTTTGATGTGACCAAACTAAACGAAATAAGCAGTGACAAATGGATTCAGTTTACGGAAGGACACGCTTCTGCCAACTTAAAATTTCAGTTTGATATTGTAGATTTATATATTGCTAAACCGCGTTTTATAGGAAACGTAAATGTTAGCAATACCTCATTTCATTATATTCCAAATGATGTTCGCGCCATAAAAACTAATGTACAGCTGGACTTTACCGAAAAAGCGCTGATCATTAAAAAAATCGCTTACAAACACAAAAAAAATACGATCATCATTGATGGGAAGATTGATAATTTCCTGAATCTGTATTACGATGCACCCGAAAAAATGATTGTAAACTGGAACGTGTATTGCCCAAATATCGATGTTAAACAATTGCTCGCCGTTTTGGCCGTTTCGCAAAAAAGAAAAACCACAAATCAACCCAGGAAAAAAAGTACGATTTCGAATCAAATGCGAACTGCGATCGAAAAATGCGTAGTCGTGATCGACATCAAAGCAGATAATATTACGTATAATAAATTAACCGCAACAAATACCAAAGCCACGATTCAGATGATTAATTCTCAATTGTTGGTAAAGAATGGTTCTGTACAAACATCCGGCGGAAATGTTACTTTTAGTGGCGCTCTCACACCTCAGGGAAAAAACTATACTTTTAGCTCTAACGCTCAGGTAAATCATGTTGATATTGCGAGTTTTTTGCGCTCGTTTAACAATTTTGGAGTGCAGTCTTTTAATCCGAGTAACATTCGTGGCAAACTTAGCAGCAATGCAAATTTAACCGCTTTAATCAACAGCAGCGGCGAAATGATTACCAACTCTATGCGCGGCAATATAAACTTTAATGTCACTCAGGGCGCTTTGCTTAATTTTGAACCTATTGTAAAAGTGGGCAAATTTGCTTTTCCGTTTCGCGATGTCAAAAACATTACATTCAGCGATTTATCCGGCAGTCTTAAAGTGCGCGGCGAACAAATAGACGTGAGCGATTTTATCATTAGTTCGAGCGTTTTAAATATGGATGCCCGAGGTATTTATTCCTTTGGCCGAGGCACCAACTTAGCCCTCACCATCCCACTACGAAACTCTAAAGACGACAGCAAACTAGCCACCAAAGCCGAGCGCGATGCTGTTCGCGAACGTGGCCTTGTTCTGCATTTAATTGCTTTGGATGATGATGGGAAAATGAAAATTAAGTGGGGGAAGAAGGAGAAGTAGATTTTTATCTCATTTTTTGTTATTCCGAGGAACTAGGAATAACACTCGAAACTCGTCAAAGATTATGGCTTTTGATTACGGAATTACTTGCGGAGATTCCTCGTTTCTGGGAATGACAAACTACCCGAATAAGCTGTTTTAAAGCCATAAATTTCCACAATCTTGTCATTCCGAGGAACGAGGAATCACACTCGAAACTCGTCAAAGATTATAAACGTCAATCAGAAATGGTTGGCGTTTTTTATGTTGAAAATTTTTTCACAATGAGGCCAATTGTAAGCGGATCAATTGTCGTCTAAAAACTACATTTGAATTAATCTTATTTTAAAGAATAATAACAAAATCCATTATTAAGAAATGAAATATTTAGCAGAAATAATTTTTGGAAAAGATCAAGTAAGGAAATTTCATAATAATGAACCTTTAAATGATTTTGAAAAAATCATCAACTTAAAAAAATACAATTTTGAGTCTAGAGAAGAAAGGAATGCATTTTATAAAGGAATTGGTGAAGCAATGGGTTGGTTTGAATTTGAAGTAGTTAAAGAATTCGAAGAGAAAGACCATAAAGATGAAAAAGAAGATGACGATAAATTTGATTATTGGTCATTCATTGAGAAATATTATACAAAATATTACCATTGTGATAATGTTTTGCTAAGCGACATACTAACTAGAAAACTTGTGGGTGAAGAAATTTGCGAACAAGACGAAGAGAATATTAAAGATTGGGATGTTAGATCCGAATTATTTGAAGTAGACAAAGAATTACTTTGTAAAGCTTTTGAAAATTATTTCAATATTATACATCCCGAAAATCTCACTTCTTAACTAAAATTGCTTTCGCAAAATGCCTCAAAAGTTGGATGCTATTTGGGGCATTTTATGAAAGAAAAAGTCAATTACCATTCTGTAATTAAATCTCTTCAATTCCTAATGATTTAAAAAAATCAAAAGTTCCATCATACATAAATTCTGGCCTTGTAATATCCTCATTATTTCCAAAAGGAATATAAATTACCATTCCTTGTCTAGCTCTTGTTAACAAAACGCGATAAGAATTAATCAAATAATTCACAATTTCTGGACTATTAATATTTTGCCATTTTGTTCCTTTAAATTTTCTATAATTCCATTGACTGCCGTGATAAAATAAATCTCCATCCCATGCAACACAAGTCCAATCTAATTCTAATCCTTGTATGTCAAATTCTGTAGCGACTTCTTCAAGAAAATAAGAAGAACGAATATCATTACTATCATTTAAAAACCAAATTGGAGCATCAATTTTCGCTTTTACGTTTAATCCAAAAGGTCTTAAGCGAATACCTCCTGATGAAGCAACAACTCCTATTCTTTCAGAACCTTTTGAAGTCTCTTTTAACCAATTTCTAGCTTTATCTAAATCACGAGTTATCTTAATTGGATAATCTTTTTTTATAAAATGCTCATAAACTTCTTTAGCATTTTCTACATTATTATTAATTATTTCTTGTATAAAATTAGATAATTGAGCACTTCTAAACGATCTTAATGAAATCGACAAGTGCAATTCATCTTTCATTATTGCTTTTCTTTTATTTAGAATATCTAATGCATCTTTGTCTTTGATATAATTCTCATCTTCAACAATTTTAGAAGAATAATAAATATCCCAATCTTCAAATTTATCGTAAAAGGGTCTAATCCACTCTTCTAAACCAGCTTCTCCTGTATTAATTTCTTGTCCTCCTCCAATTAAGCAGACTATTGTACACCAATCTTTATGTCTGTCCATTACTTCAATAAGAAATTCGGGTTCTGATCTATTAAAATCTGAAATTCCTTTGTTTCTCTTCATAAAATTTGAAGCTTGTTCTTTTGTCCATGCTCTTTGCGCTTCATCGAAAATTGTAACTTTTTCAATTGGCGCTTTTTCATCTTTTATAGAAGCATCTCTAAAATGATGAATATTCTGAATGAATGATTTAACGTGAGATTTAGCAGAAGATTTTGTTATAATCGAATTCTCTTCTTTAGCACTTTTAACTTTATCTCTTGCCAAAGCTTCTCTTAAAACATCTACTAAAGGACCATTACCCGAAAGAAAAACAGCATGTTCTTCCTCTTCATAATTTGAGCGTAAATTGGCAATATTTAATCCTGCTAATGTTTTTCCTGCACCAGGAACTCCAGTGATAAAACAAATTGATTTTCTGCTTTTATTTTTTGAATAATCTATAATTTCAGAAATACATTCTGAAGTAACAGATAAATTTTCTGCACCTGAATCACTTCTTGATATTTCAGAAACATTATGTTTTTTATATAAAGCTGTAGCTGCTTCTATAATTGTTGGTGTTGGTTTGTATATTGAATTTTCCCAAGCTTCAACATTTACAATTTCTACGCCTTTAAATTTTACTATAGTTTCAGATATTACTTCTGATAAATTATTTTCATTTGCTACAATTGTTTCGTATAAATTATCCAGAGACTTTTTGTAAACATTATTAACATTACTTGCTTTGTCAGCAATTAAAATTGGAATAACAATTTTATTATGGCTTCCTTCGTGGAAATTATTTAAATCTAATCCATAATCAAAAGCTTGATCTTTTGCGTATTTATCATAACCATTTGAACCAATCTTAAATTCTAAAACAAATATGCAATTATCAATAATTAAAATATTATCAACTCTTTTACCCATTCTAGGAATAGTAAATTCAAAGTAAACTATTCCATTAAAATTTAAAACAGTTTGTTTTAGAATTTGAATTTGAGATTTCCATGCATTAGATTGCTGAATGGTCAACTTATTCAAATCATAGTTGCCAGATATTTTTCCATAAATTTTATCATTATTTTCAACGATAAAGTCATTAATGAAATTTGAATAATAAGCCCTATTCATCGAATAAGTCTTTTATCTTAACTTCTAAAGCCTTTGCTAATCGCTCAACAACTTCAATAGAAACATTCCTTTCACCTTTTTCAATAGTTGGCAAATAAGTTCGATCTATCTCTGCTAAATTGGCTAGCTTTTCTTGAGATAATCCTTTGAGTTTTCTAAGCTCCTTAATTTTAAGTCCGAATTTTTGCTTAATATCCATATAAACAAAAGTTGTGAAATGTAGACTCTAAAACAACGGAGTATAGTCGGGTTTTTATTTATCTTTGAAATAAAATTCCTATGTTAAGCTTAAATGAAAAAATTCAGCATTTAGAAAAACATTTGTCACAACCAAATGAAAATTATGCAGATAGTTTTAAAGAAGATATTATTATGTTTTTAGATGATTTTACAGATCAAAATAAGCTTTTGAACTTTTTAACTAATCTTAATTCATTTGAAGAAATTGAAAATTGGGTTGATAATTTATGCTCACGGATTGTTTTTAAAGTTCGATTCTGACGGAGAAGAAATAAATGATTTTATTTATGATTATATACAATTTGGATGAATTGAAAATATTGAGAGAATATGATAGAATATTCAACTTTAGAAATCCCAACTGTACTTAATCCGCCTATAAAAATTATAGATATTATTTACAATTGCCCTGTTTGTGATTACGAAATTGAAATAGATATGTTTGTAGATGATAATAGTCTTGTAAAATGTGATGTTTGCGATCACGTAACAAAATTTAAAATTATAAGAATCTGAATTCATATATTATTAAAAACCAATAAGAAAAAGACAAACCTCTAATTTGAAAATTTTTGCGGAGTTACTTGCGGAGATTTCTCATTCTTCGAAATGACAAAACAAGACGAAAAACATTCTTATGAAAACAAATTCCTTAGACCCGATAGAAGTGGAAATCCTTTTGTGGCGGGGTTCGCCACAAAAGATTGGAACGGATAGCGGGATTAGCTCCTGAAAAAAAATTTGGTTTATCATAGAAATCGAAATGACAAAGCAGGCGGAAATTAAGAACACAAAATAAAAAAAGCCACTTCGCAGTGGCTTTTCAATTCTTAATTATTCAGCATCCAAATAAGGATTTAAAATTTCGGCTAGTTCATTTAGCCAAAAGTAACCTTGTTCGACTGATTTTGTATCGATTTGCAGGATTTCGCATTCTCGCATTAGAGACATGGCGAGAAGATAATTTACTTTTCGAATTGCTTTTGCAAAATTTTTAGGATCAATCGATTGGTTGAAAAATTCGTTTAAACGCAATTCTGTTTCTTTTGAAAGGCTGTTTACACTCATAATATTGAAGTTTAGGAAATATAAAACCCGCATGGGTTAGCTGTCCTACGCCTTCAATAAAGCGTTGCAGTTGTTTCCAATACCGCCAGCATACCACACGGGCAAGAAGTTTTTTTGTATTCATAATATTGAAGTTTAGGACTGCGAAGATATTAAAAAACACTGTGCTTTGTGCGGGTTTTCTTTATCAATTTAAAGGTTTTTAATTTTTAGTTTGCTTGTTGTTGCGTGGGCTTCTCCCGTCCCGAAGCTTCGGGATCGGGATCGCTCAGCCTGACAATAAATACAAATAAAAAAATCTGTTTTTATCCGCGTTTTCACGAAGTGAATCCTTTAAATCCGTGTTCCATAATACCATTTCGGGATCGCCAAGTCTGATAAAAAATGGCCTTGAAATTTCCAACATTTTTTCACAATGTTTTATTAACTCACTTGTCTTTTCAATCTAAAAAAAATAGCTTTGAGAAACAATCATTAAAATATAAACCAATATGAAGATTCAAATCAATACAGACAAAAACATTGAAGGACACGAAAGATTAGCAACTTATTTCTCTGAGGAATTAGAAAAAGGATTAGTCCGTTTTGAGGAAAAAATCACCCGCGTAGAAGTGCATTTTGGAGACGAAAACGGAGAGAAATTTAGCTTAAATGATAAAAAATGCGTGATCGAAGTTCGTATTGCCAACTTACAACCCTTAACCGTAACAGAACACGCCGATACAATTGAAAAAGCTTTTAGCGGCGCTTTGGCAAAAGCAAAAAAATCGCTTACTACCACTTTCGAAAAAATGAAACAACATTAAAAGAAAAGACTTTTTTTAACCATGTAAGTTATATAAGTTCATTTAAACTTTGCGTTTAAACTTAAATGAACTAGATATTTTAAAACCATATAAGTTATATAAATTCATATTAGGCACGCATTAAGCGGCTTAAATTAAAATGAACTTATATAACTTATATGGTTTATTTTTTCTAGGATTTCGGTAGTGGCGCTCCAACGGCAATATCGCAACGATGTCCGGGTTGTCCGTGTGCAGGATTCATTCCTTCGGCAACGGTTGGCGTTTCGGTACTTAATAAAGCCGGAACATTATTATTTGCGGGCGGAGTTACGGTAAAGGTTTGCGAAGTGCTTCCGCCTTGTGATGCAGCAGCAGTTTGTTTAGCCGCTACTGGCGAATTTAAAGGCGCTCCTACAGGAATATCACATCTATGTCCCGGTTGCCCGTGCGACGGATTCATTCCCTTTCCTACTTTTACTGGTGCTGCAACTGTTGTAGTTGTTGTTACTACATTTTGCTGTGGCGTATTTACCTGAACGGTTTGTGCCGGTTGCACCGTTTGTGTTTGTCCTTGCGTTGGAGCCGAATTTAATGGTGCACCAACTGCAATGTCACAACGATGTCCCGGTTGTCCGTGTGCAGGATTCATTCCGGCATTTGAACTCAAAACGGTATTTGGATTTGTTGCAGGTTGTGTTTGAACTACAGAATTAACTTTCGTCGTATCTTTCATCAATCCTAGTTTTACCAATTCTGATGTTGGTGTGTTTTCCTGAGGTTCTAATTCTTTTTTACAAGAAATAAAAAGCAATGAAGTAAGAACTAACGAACTGATAACTATTTTCGGATTCATGATGTGGTATTTTTAAAGCTCTCAAATATACTAGATTTTTTTTCTACCATATAAGTTATATAAGAGAATTTAAGTTTGTGGTAAAATTTTCGCCTACAACTTATATAAATTCATCTTAACCCTGTCAAGTTTAAAACTTTGAAAAAAGTTACGTTCAGTTTGGCTACCCTTTTTTGTCATCCTGAGGCACGAAGGATCACACACGAGGCTCGACATAGATTGTCGATTTACTTTACGGAATTTCTAGTGTGATCCTTCATACCTCAGGATGACAAAACGCATATAGACGCTTTTTTTAAATGAATTTATATGATAAAAAAATGTTGCTATATTTCTTAACTTTAAACCAAACATTTTATCCTATGAAAAAATCAATCGTACTTTTATTATTCGTCTCTGCTTTTGCAAATGCACAAAGTTTAGAAAAAACCACAATTAACAAAACGCTTGATGCCTGGCATAAAGCCGCCGCCGATGTAAAATTCGACGCTTATTTTGATGCACTTGCCAGCGATGCGATTTACATTGGAACTGACGCCACAGAAAACTGGACAAAACCGGAATTTAAAACCTGGGCAAAACCTTTTTTCGACAAAGGAACAACGTGGAATTTTACGGCTCTTGAACGTCACATATTTTTTGATAAAAGCGGAAAAATTGCCTGGTTTGATGAATTGCTGAATACGCAAATGAAAATCTGTCGCGGTTCCGGCGTTTTGATTAAAGTGGGGAAAGAATGGAAAATTCAACATTACGTTTTATCAATGACCATTCCGAATGACGAAGTTGATAATGTAACGAAACTAAAATCGCCGGTTGAAGATGTTTTAATTGACAAGCTTAAGAAAAAATAAACAATTTCGGGCTTTGTTTTTATAATCCTAACTTTTCTGACGGTTTGCGAAACAACGTATCAATTTCATTTTAATATATTTAGCAATAACAGCTCGTTTTTGGAACTTTAAAATAAGATTGTCTCAAAAAAATACATCAAATTTTAAAAATTCGACTAAAATCAAAATACAACCTCTATTTTAACAGCCCTGAAAATCAAAATATTTATTTTTTTATAACTTTGACCCCAAAAAAAATAGGGTTCTTTAAAGTATTTGAAAAATGAAAATAGAAAGACGCTGGATCATTTCCTTTATCATAATCAGCATTGTTTGTATTACTGGCGCATTTTGGCCAACGGTTACTGAAAATAGTTATGTTTTATCAAAATTTGGCACCACAGAACATATTGTTCCTGCCGATGTTGCCTGGATGTTAACTTCCTGCTGTCTCGTTTTAATCATGACGCCTGGATTATCCTTTTTTTATGGCGGAATGGTGGGCCGAAAAAATGTTATTTCGACCATGTTACAAAGTTTTATTTGTTTGGGTGTTGTAACACTTTTATGGGTTGTAGTAGGTTTTAGTCTCGCTTTTGGAGATCCGGTTGGTTTTGGTTCCGGAGATCATTTTTATAGTTTCTTTGGCAATCCAACCACTTTTGCTTTTATGGATTATGTTGGTATTTTGCCTCATAAACAATTGGCAAGTACAATTCCGTTTATGCTATTTGCTTTGTTTCAAATGAAATTTGCGATTATCGCTCCGGCAATTATTACGGGTTCTTTTGCAGAACGCGTTCGTTTTATATCGTATTTACTTTTCATTAGTTTATTTACCATTTTTATATATGCGCCTTTGTGTCATTCTGTTTGGTATCCAACAGGGGTTTTAGGCAGTTATTTTGGCGTAAAAGATTTCGCCGGAGGAACTGTCGTGCATATGAGTTCAGGATTTGCAGCTTTGGCTGGCGTTCTGGTTTTAGGAAAAAGAAAAAACAGCGACCATATTCCAACCAATATTCCGTTTGTATTATTAGGAACAGGAATGTTATGGTTTGGCTGGTTCGGTTTCAACGCCGGATCTGCACTTGCCGCCAACGGAACTGCCGCTATGGCTTTCGCAACAACAACAACTTCATCGGCCGCAGCGATGTTAACCTGGGTTTTCTTTGACAGAATGAACGGTAGAAAAGTTTCGGCGCTTGGCGCTTGTATTGGCGCTGTTGTAGGTTTGGTTGCCATAACGCCTGCAGCGGGTTATATTTCGGTTCCAGAAAGTATGTTTTTCGGATTTATTACGGCTTTGGTTTCAAACTCGGTTGTAAACTGTAGTTTCTCTAAAAGATTTGATGATACTTTAGACGTTTTTGCCTGTCACGGTGTTGGCGGAATTATGGGAATGATTTTAACGGCCATATTTGCTCACGGAGAAAATGCAAGTCTGTTACACGGCGGCTGGAACGTATTTGCACATCATATGATGGCATTGGTTTTGGTTTCGATATTTACTTTCTTCGGAGCTTATTTCTTATTTAAAGTAACGAACTTCATTATTCCGTTGCGTGTTTCTGAAGAAAACGAACACATTGGACTTGACTTATCGCAACACGACGAAACTCTTGATCCAAAATTAAAACCCATTACAGAACCGCATTACGGTTAAAAATATATTCCAGCATTAGAATTAGCCACGAATTCACGAATTTTCTCCATTGCTATGGATAATAAAAATTCGTGAATTCGTGGCTAAAAACTTTTAATGCATATTTGCGCTATTTTCATTCGTTTATATTCCTTAATTTTGCTGAAAATTTTTGTAAAAGTGGGAAGTAAAAATAAACTAAAAAGATTCAGAGAAAACGAAACATTTCAAAACGTTTTTCAACCAACCAGAGAAGAAGTTGTAGGCGATTTAATGCCTTTGAAAGGAAAATGGAACTCTGATTTCTTTAAAAATGATAATCCTTTAGTTTTAGAATTAGGATGTGGAAAAGGGGAATATTCTGTTGGATTGGCAGAAAGATATCCCAACAAAAATTTTATCGGAATTGATATTAAAGGTGCCCGTTTTTGGAGAGGCGCTAAAACTGCTGTTGAAACTGGCTTACATAATGTTGCTTTTATTCGAACTCAAATCGAATTGATCGATCATATTTTTAATGAAAATGAGGTAGACGAAATCTGGATTACTTTTCCGGATCCGCAAATCAAATACAAAAGAACCAAACACAGAATGACGAATTCTGAATTTTTGAAATTGTATAAAAAAATCCTTAAAAAAGACGGCGTTGTAAACCTTAAAACCGATAGCGAATTTATGCACGGTTATACTCTAGGTTTGCTGCACGGAGAAGGACACGAAGTTTTATATGCAAATCATAATGTATATACAAATGAAGGAAGCCCTGAGGAAGTTACTGCTTTTCAGACTTTTTATGAAAAACAATATTTAGAAATTAACAAGGCAATTACGTATATTCGCTTCAAAATTAAAGATTAATTTAATTTTCAAAAACACTTTTCTAACCCATCAACCAACTGAATGGCATTACTTACTCCTTTACTTTCTGGTTTTATTGCCGCTTTCATCGGAATTATTCCACCTGGCTTAATCAACATGACGGCAGCAAAAATAAATTTGAAAGAAGGAAAAAAGAACGCAATGTGGTTTGTGATTGGAGCCGTTGTCGTGATTTTTTTTCAGGTGTATGCCGCTGTATTATTTGCCCACGTAATCGACAGCAGACCAGATGTTGTAACGCTTTTACGTGAAGTTGGTTTTGTTATTTTCGCTATTCTGACGATTTACTTTTTGTTTATTGCCAAAGAGCCTAAAGCAAAAAAATCGAAGATTAAAAAAAGCAGCAAAAAAAGCCGTTTCTTTTTAGGCATGTTACTTTCCGGCCTAAACTTCTTCCCTATTCCGTATTACGTTGTGGTAAGTGTTACTTTGGCTTCTTATCATCTTTTTGTATTTGAAACCAATGTAATTTTTACTTTTGTATTGGGCTCCGTTTTAGGCTCTTTTGCTGTCTTATACAGCTATATTGCTTTCTTTGGCAGAATAGAAAAGAAAACCGATTATTTGATGCGTAACATGAATACGATTATCGGAAGCATAACCGGTATAGTCGCTATCGTAACGCTTTTTAATATATTGAATTACTATTTCGGGTAAAATGTAAGCCACAGATTTCACAGATTAAAATGATTTTACCTTTGTCTATAAAATTTTAAGTTTCACGCAGATTTTGGAGATTAGGCAGATTAAAATAAATCAAAAAATCATTTTAATCTGTCCAATCTGTGGCAAGAAATGATCCGCTTAATCTGCAAAATCTGCGTGAAAGAAAATTAAAAAAATCTGTGGCAAAAAAAACCAACCTATGGCTGAAGAGAATTTTTTTGAAAGAGTTTATGTAATCGCCAGACAAATTCCGTACGGAAAAGTAACTTCTTATGGCGCCATTGCACGTGCATTAGGCACAGCGCGTTCTGCACGAATGGTTGGCTGGGCGATGAATGCCTGCCATAATATGGACGATATTCCAGCACACAGAGTCGTAAACCAAAAAGGACTTTTGACAGGAAAATTTCACTTTGACGGAACTAATTTAATGCAGCAACTTTTAGAAAGTGAAGGTATTAAAGTCATCAATAATCAAATTGTAGATTTTGAGAAACACTTTTGGCAACCTGAAATTGAACTTTAGTATTTTCACCATATAAGTGATATAAGTTCATTTTAGCCTTTCATCCTGAATGAAGGATCACACTAGTACTTCCATTCAGAAAATCGCCAATCTTTGTCAAGTCTCGTGTGTGATCCTTCGTTCCTCAGAATGACAAACTCACCGCGAAATAAGCATCACTATTAAATGAACTTATATCACTTATATGGTTCAAGTTAAATCAGGCAAATCACAAACTCGGTTTTTTCTTCATCGGTTTGATAGCTTAAATAACCGCCGTGTGCTTCTATAATATTTTTAGAAAGCGTAAGCCCAATTCCGGCGCCATCTTTTCTGGTGGTAAAAAACGGGAGAAATACTTTGTCTCTTATTTCAGGATCGATTCCTTTTCCGTTGTCTGAAATCGTGATAAAAAAACGATTATTCTCCATGTAACTTGATAAAAACATTTTCTTTTCGGTTTTGTCTTTTAAGGCATAAATACTGTTTGTAATCAAATTGATAATTACCTGTTCCATTTGGTTTTTATCAATCAAAATCGAACGTGAACTATTAATTTCATTGACCAACTGAATATTCTCCGATTTCAAAATCGGATTCATGATTCGGAGGCAATCGTCAAAAAGCGCATTTATAGGCGTCATTTGTTTGTTTGGCGTTGGCAGCATTGCCAGTTTTCGGTAGTTCTCGACAAAAACCTGCAAATGATCGCTTCTGTTTATAATGGTCGAAATACTACTTTTGATATCTTCAAAATCGTCTTTTTCTAATTGTTCCTGATCGACAATTTGCAATAAATTCTGCGAAAGCGCACGTATTGGCGTTAAGGAATTCATCAATTCATGCGAAATAATTTTCATCAGGTTTATCCACGCTTCTTTTTCTTTTTTCTCTATAACACGCTGAATACTATCTAATAAAATGATAAAATATTCTTTGTTATAGGTTTTGGTAAGCGACGTTTGCAACATAAAAGTCTGCAAATCCTGTTCTTCAATTTTAATCGAAATTGCTGATTTTAATTCGGTAAAACCAAGGCTTTCAATTTCATTACAAAGTGAGGGAAGATAATTTTTAAGATATTTCCAATGGCTTACTTTTGGCACTTTAAATAAGTCTGAAAAGCAATCATTCATCAAAAAAATATTCCATTCTTCACCTTCTTTTTCTAATATTAAAGTTCCCGTATCAATACTATTCAAAATAGATTGATAAACTACTTCTTTTGAGGTTTGTTCCTGTTGTTGCTCTTTTAGCGTGTCGTATAAAAGATACAGCGTTTTAAAATTGCCTTTTTTATTCTCTTCTGGAAAATTGGTCGTAAAATCATTTTGTAATATCGACAATAATGTTCTGTCATAAAAAAGAACTCTGTTTTGAACATAAAAATACATTTCTGCCAACATGATAATGGCAAAAAATCCAACTAAAAATGCGTTGTAATAAAACGTCTTGTAAATCAAAAAAATGCAAAATAAAAAGAGAATCATGATAAACAAAACTCTCACAAATAAGGCGTTATAAAACTTCCAGTTTTTCATTATTTATTTTTTTGTTGCCACAGATTACAGGATTAAAATGATTTATCACTTTATCTAAAGCTTAGGTTTCACGCAGATTTTGCAGATTTAAGCAGATTGCAATTAAATTAAAAAATCCTTTTAGATCTGCTTAAATCTGCAAAATCTGCGTGAAATAATTTTTAAAAATCATTTTAATCCTATAATCTGTGGCAAAAATTATTTCAAGTCGTATTTTTCAATTCTTCGGTATAAAGCTGCTCTTGACAAACCTAGTTCTTCTGCCGTTTTGCTGATGTTTCCGTGGTGTTTGAGCAATGCTTTTTCAATGGCACTTTTTTCCATTTCAGATAATGGATTATCATCGTTTTCCTGAATTTCTTCAAAATCAAGAATGTCCAGATCATTTACAGAGATCGTATTATTATCGGCTAAAATTAAAGCGCGTTCGATCTTATTTTCCATTTCACGGATATTTCCTTTCCACGGATATTTTTCTAAATAAGTCGAAACATTTTCTTCAAAACTCCATCCCGAAGCTTCGGGACCATGATTGTATTTTTCGGCAATCTGATCGAGAATAAAATGCGCCATAGGTACAATATCATCTTTTCGTTCGCGCAAAGAAGGAAGATTAATTTCCATAGTATTAATGCGATACAATAAATCTTCACGAAAGGTCTTGCTTTTTACCTCAGCTTTAATATCGCTGTTTGTAGCCGAAATTATTCGAACATTTAAAGGTCTTGGTTTGCTTTCGCCTAAACGCGTAACGGTTTTCGTTTGCAAAACATGTAATAATTTGGCTTGCAAATGCAACGGAATATTTCCTATTTCATCAAGAAATATCGTGCCGTTTGATGCGGTTTCAAATCTTCCGGGCGTATCTGTTTTAGCATCGGTAAAAGCACCTTTGGCATATCCAAAAAGTTCACTTTCGAACAAATTATCGCTCAAAGAACCTAAATCGACATGAACAAAAGGCTCGCTTTTTCGTGCTGAATTTTGATGAATAAATTCGGCAAAAACATATTTTCCTGTTCCGTTTTCTCCTAAAATTAAAACGTTGGCATCGGTTTTGGCTACTTTTTCGGCAATAGAATAGGCTTGTTTTATTTTGGCAGAAGTTCCGGTAAAATAGCGTTTTTCTATTTTTTCATCTTTACCTTTTTTGCTGTTTTTTCGGCTTTCGGCGAGAGCCTTTTCAATAGTTTCGAGTAATTTTTCGTTGTGCCAGGGTTTCAAAACATAATCAAAAGCACCTATTTTTATGCCTTCAACTGCCGTATCAATTTTCCCAAAAGCAGTCATTAAAATCACAACGGTTTGTGGCGAAAGTGTTTTGATCTCTTTAAGCCAATGAATTCCTTCGCGCCCGTCTTCAAATCCAATGCGATAATTCATGTCTAACAAAACCACATTTATTTCATTTTCATTCAAAATAGAAATAATCTTTTTGGGACTATTTGTTGTAAAAATGGTTTCAAAATGTTTTTTGAGAATCATTTTTGCCGAAAAAAGAATTTCATCCTGATCGTCAACAATCAATATTTGGGCTTGTTTTTTTCGCATGGTGTTTATTTTTGTCCGCTTTTGAACGGTCAACTGTTCATTATCGAACACTCCTTTTTTTGAATGGTTTTAAAAGCCTCTTTAAAATCAATGCTTTACAAATAATAAATTTTGTGGCACAATATTTACCTATTGGTAATCAGTAAATTATTAAAAAAATGGACAAGGTAATTCCTCGTAAAAATAGAAAATTTAGGTATCTCTCAATAGCAATTGGAGTTTTTTTAGTTTTGGCTGTCATCATCTTTTTTTCGTTTAACACAAAAAGAAGTTTAAATGTAAAAGCAGAAGAACTTACGGTTCAAAAAATCGAAAAAGATTTTTTTGAAGATTTTGTGGTTTTTCAGGCTAAAGTCGAACCTTTAAACGTAATGCTTGTAAATGTTACAGAAGGAGGATCTGTAAAAGAGATTTTTGTAGAAAATGGCGCCATGGTTACCAAAGGGCAATCGCTGGCACGTTTGTACAACCCGAACACTGAGCTGAATTATCTGACTCAGGAAACGGCTATTATTGAGCAAATCAATAATTTGAATACGGGAAAACTGAATATCAGAAATCAGGAACTGAACTTAACGAAAGACTGGGTTTTGATCGAACATGATTATAACGATGCTAAAAGATTGTACGACATGAACTCGAAATTATTTGCTAAAGATGTGATTTCGAAAAATGACTGGAATACGTTTAAAGAAAGTCTACGTTTTCAGGAAGAGCGCAAAAAGACAATTCAGCAGAGTATTCAAAAGGAAAAACAATCGAATCAATTGCAAATTTCTCAAATCAACCGTTCGATTCAGACAATGGAAATGAGTTTGGATATCTTGAGAAATAACAAGAAGAACTTTTTGATTACAGCTCCTGAATCGGGCCGATTAACCTCTTTTGAACCTGTTTTGGGAAAAACATTTCAAGCCGGAGCAAGCATCGGAAAAATTGACTCGAAACAAGGTTATAAACTAGTTGCCGAAGTGGATGAATTTTATTTGGAAAAATTACGTGAAGGCTTAAAAGGTCAGGTAGAATTTAAAGGAAAAGCACTTGAAGTTTTGGTTACTAAAGTAATTCCGGAAGTAAAAAGCGGGCATTTTACGGTTGAATTGGCTTTTGTTTCTAAAGAAAATATCACGCTGCAAGACGGACTTAGTTTTGGTGTGAAGTTGATTTTATCAGAGAAAAACAAAACACTGGTAGTTTCTAAAGGAAGTTTTAATCAGGAAACGGCCGGTAAATGGATTTTTGTCGTGAAAGGAAATAAAGCAGAAAGAAGAAATATAAAATTAGGCCGTGAAAATCCTTCGTATTATGAAGTTTTGGAGGGATTAAAAGAAGGAGAATCTGTGATAACTTCGTCGTATTCTGATTATAAGGATATTGAGGAATTGTCTATTAGTAAAGAGTAAATGGTTTCAAGTTTAAGGTTTCAGGTTATCACGTTGTAAAAACCTGAAACCTAAAACCTGAAACAAACAATAAAGTTTCAATCATCAATCAAAAAACAACATTAACAACACTTAAAACCTTAAAAATATGATAACCATTCAAAATTTAACCAAAGTTTTCAGAACCGAAGAGGTAGAAACATCAGCTTTAAGCGGGGTTTCATTAGAAATTAAAAAAGGTAATTTTTTAACGATTATGGGACCTTCCGGTTGTGGAAAATCGACTTTATTGAATATTATTGGTCTTTTAGACAGTGCTTCTGATGGAAGTTATAAACTTTTGGACCAGGAAATGATTGGCTTAAAAGAAAAAGGAAGAGCTAAGGTTCGTAAAGAAAATATCGGATTCATTTTTCAGAATTTCAACTTGATTGATGAACTTTCGGTTTATGATAATATCGAATTGCCTTTGCTTTATAACAATGTAAAAGCCTCAGACAGAAAACAAAAAATTGAAGCTATTGCTGAGAAATTAAATATTTCACACCGATTAAAACATTTTCCGCAACAGCTTTCGGGAGGACAACAACAACGTGTTGCGGTTGCAAGAGCTTTGGTAAACGACCCAAAAATTATTCTGGCCGATGAACCAACAGGAAATCTGGACAGTAAAAATGGTAATGAAGTGATGGAACTTTTAACTGATTTGCACGCTAAAGGAGCCACAATTTTGATGGTAACACACTCTGATTATGATGCTTCGTTTTCGCAAAAAACGATTCATATGAAAGATGGTGTAATATTTTCTGAAAGATTAAATCAGAGAAATGTTGATGTTTTTATGGACGCTAAATAAAAAAGAAATGATAAATTTTATTGTAACCGCGATTGTAATTCTGATAGGATTCGTTTGCAAAGTATTGGCTATTATATAAATCCTTAATTGGGTTTACCAAAAACAAATCAAATAACTAAAAAAATTACAAAATGATTTTTAACTGGTTTAAAATATTTATATATCATTTAAAGCAAAGCAAATTGTTTTCGTTTTTAAATGTTTTGGGATTAAGCATTGGTGTTGCCGGAGTAATTTTCGCGATTTTATATTGGAATAACGAAAACGAATACGATCAATGGAATCCGGAAAAAGAAAACACGTATCAGGTTTTAAACAAAATTGGAGGTACGGGAAATACCTGGGCATCAAATTCAATACCTTTTGGAGAAACCTGCAAAGCCACAATTCCTGAAATTGAATCTGTTTGTTTCTTTAACAATACCTGGTATGATAATGCTCCGATAAAATATGGTAGTAAAAAAATAATGGCTGATAAAATCACTGTTTCAGACAATGGTTTTTTTGATGTTTTTCCGTTTCCTATTGTAAAAGGAACTAAAACTAATATCCTGAAAGAAGATAGCAGCGTTGCCATATCTGAAGAAACTGCCAAATTACTTTTTAATGATGAAGACCCAATTGGTAAATCAATTAACTATGGCAGTAAGGTTTATACAGTAAAATCGGTTTATCACTTAATGCGACCTTCATCTATAGAACCAAATTACGTTTTTGGTGGTGTCAAGCGTGAAGATGACAAAACAAGCTGGGGAAATTTCAATTATGGCCTTATGATAAAAGCCAAAAAAGGAACTGATCCTGTTGCTCTTTTAAAGAAAATGCAAAATGTAAATTTTGTCAACAGAACATTAAAAGACGCAAAAGAAAGCGGTATGACTGTAGCAAAATTTGTTAAGGAAAATGGAGAAACAACGGTTATAATCGATCAATTAGAGACTGCCCGTTTGCATGGAACAAAATCTTCGCAGGGAATTAATTTTCCTGAAGGAAAGGGTAATCTGCAATTGCTTTATATCATGGTGGGTTTGTCTATTTTGATTTTGGTTTTATCATTGGTAAACTATATCAATTTAGCAACTGCTTCAGCAATAAAACGTGCTAAAGAAGTGGGTGTCCGCAAAATTGTAGGTGCCAGTAAAGGCCAGATTGTTACTCAGTTTATCTTTGAAACTGCCATAATTGTTATTCTTTCTATCATTTTTGCTTTAGCAATTGTTGAACTTTCCTTGCCTTATTACAATACTTTTTTGAAGAAAACTTTGACTATGAATGGCAGTGAATTTTACCTGCAGCTTATTTTTATATTTGGATTAGTTATCGTTCTTGCGGGTATTTTCCCTGCCATTTATATCTCAAATTTTGAAACTTTAAAGGTTTTAAAAGGTAATTTTTCAAGAAGTAAAAGCGGTATCTGGATTCGAAATTCGATGCTTATTTTTCAGTTTGGTATCGCTGCATTTTTTATCATTGGCGCTTTGATTGTAAACTCTCAAGTGGGCTATATGATGAATAAGGACCTTGGTTTTAGTGGCGATCAGGTAATTAGAGTTCCTTTTAATTATCCGGAACGCAAACAAAGAACAGATAAATATCTTGCCATGAAGCAGGAAATTCTTAAAATATCAGGCGTTCAGAATATTTCTACTTTTGCAGGAACTTTTGGAAACAGTACCAATTCGAGTTCAGGATTTACGCATAATGGCATTCACGTACAACCCAGAAATGTTGAAATGGATTTTGGTTTTCTTGAAATGATGAAAATTAAAGTCGTTCAGGGCCGCGATTTGTCTCCGCAATTTGCATCAGACACGGTTAGTAGCATGCTGCTGAATGAAACTCTGGTTAAAACTTTAAATCTTAAAAACCCAATAAATACGATCATAACATCGGGTTGGGGAGACGAGGGTGGAGAAAATTTGAAATTTAAAATTGTGGGTGTTGTCAAAGATTTTCACATTACCGGACTGCAGGACAATGTTCCGCCAATGGTTTTCATCAATCTTAAGACTTTAAAATGGAATAATTTTAATAATGTTTATCTAAAAGTTTCTCCAAATAATTTAACCGAAACTTTGGCGAAATTAAAAGTATATTGGGAGAAAAATGTAAATGCGGATTATCCTTTTGATTATGAATTTGTAAATAAAGGATTTGCAAAAACGTATCAGGAACAGGTGAAACAAAAAGACTTGTTTTTTATTCTGAATCTTGTTGTCATTATTATTGCCATTTTTGGATTGTTCGCTCTGGCTTCTTTTTCTATGGAAAGACGATTGAAAGAAATCGCTATCAGAAAAACTTTAGGTGCAGAAACCGATGTTTTGCTTAAAGAACTATCAAAACAATATATCGTTTTTTGTTTAATAGGTTTTGCAATCGGAATTGTTCCTGCTTATATTTTGCTGCAAAAATGGCTGGAAAATTTCGCCTTTAGAATTGGCGTTTCGGTTGTTCCGTTTACTATTGCACTGCTATCTTTATTGATCTTGACTTTAGTAATTGTTTCTGCCAAGGCTTATCAGGTAACTAAAATAGATATTTTGAAATACTTAAAATATGAATAAGAGCTTGTAGACCATTTTTTTTAAATACCCGCCAAATTTTATAAATCTGGCGGGTATTTTTTATTTTACATATAAACTTATATTACAAAGAAACTCTGTCAATCTGCCACAATCGTTTTCACTAATCTCAATATCAACAAATCCAATCCAAAAAAGGTAAAATCCGAACATAATCTGTTATCTTTGCAGTCTGAAATCAGTTTAAATAAAAACAATTTTTAAATTCATTTCAATCAATAGAAACACGACAATAAAATGAAATTAGACAGAAAAGAAATTCTTAAAGCTCTGGAAACAATTACCGTAGCTGGAGAAGGAAAAAATATGGTTGAAAGTGGAGCTGTTGCCAATGTATTAACTTTTGGTGATGAAGTTGTAGTTGATCTTGTACTGCATACTCCGGCAATGCACATAAAAAAAAGAGCTGAAGATGATATTAAGAAAACAATTCACGAATTGGTTTCTCCTGAAGCAAAAATTAAAGTAAACATTAAAGTAGAAACTCCTGAAAAAAACGAAATAAAAGGTCGTGCTATTCCGGGAATTAAAAATATAATCGCCGTTGCTTCTGGTAAAGGTGGAGTTGGAAAATCTACTGTTACAGCAAATTTAGCCGTAACATTAGCCAAAATGGGATTTGCAGTTGGAGTTCTTGATGCTGATATTTACGGACCTTCGATGCCAATTATGTTTGACGTTGAAAACGAAAAACCGGTTTCAATTACTGTTGACGGAAAATCAAAAATGAAACCTGTTGAAAGCTATGAAATAAAAATACTTTCAATCGGATTTTTTACAGCTCCAAGTCAGGCCGTAATCTGGAGAGGTCCAATGGCTGCAAAAGCATTAAACCAAATGATTTTTGATGCAGATTGGGGAGAATTAGATTTTATGCTAATCGATTTGCCTCCGGGAACTGGAGATATTCATTTGTCGATCATGCAATCATTGCCAATTACAGGTGCGGTTGTAGTAAGCACGCCACAAGCTGTAGCACTTGCAGATGCTAAAAAAGGAGTTGCGATGTTTATGCAGGATAATATCAATGTTCCTGTTTTGGGAATAATTGAAAATATGGCATACTTTACACCAGAAGAATTACCTGACAATAAATATTATATCTTTGGACAGGAAGGCGCAAGAAACCTTGCCGAAGATTTAAATGTTCCATTTTTGGGAGAAGTACCAATTGTACAATCTATTCGTGAAGCAGGAGATTATGGTCGTCCTGCAGCTTTGCAAACAGCCTCTGTAATAGAAACTGTCTTTGAAGAAATAACTCGAAACGTAGTACAGGAAACAGTAAACAGAAACGATAGCTTACCTGCTACAGAAGCCATTAAAATTACAACAATGGCCGGATGTTCAGCAGTAGGCAAAAAATAAATTTTTAGATCATTAGATTTCGGATTATTTAGCATAATCCGAAATCTAAAATCTGGTAATCTAAAAATAAAATAATTAAAATTATGACAACAGAAGAATTAACTAGTAACGTATTATTGGCTCTTGATGAAATCAGACCTTTTTTAAATTCTGATGGAGGAGACATTACACTTATTTCTATAGACGATGACAAACATGTTAAAGTTCGTCTTGAAGGAGCATGCATTAGCTGTAGCGTGAATCAAATGACTCTAAAAGCCGGAGTTGAAACAACAATAAAAAAATATGCTCCACAAATAGAAACTGTGGTCAATATAATGTAACAAAATTGGGCTTTCTTCATATTTTGGGTCTCTTACAAATTAACAAGATTAATTGACCTTAATGATTTTGGTTTATAAAAATTCAATAAAACATTCAATAAAATGCTTGTATTTGCGATTTTAATAAAAAACTATCTAAAGTTTTAAGAGATTTCGTATAGGATTGTTACATTTTTGAATTAAATTTGTGGCACAACCCCTTAATTCGAATTCTATGAAGAATTTATACCCTCTGTTTTTTTTATTATTCTTTGTTTCAGCTAATTATGCGCAACAAAGTCCTCAAACCTTATTGGTTGACAAAGCTTACCTATACGATTCAGAAGAATGGACTGATTTTACTTATTCAGGAAAAATAATATTTTCAACAAACCCAACTTCAGAAGAAGGAAGTTTAAGAATTGGCAATTACGATTTCTTATATGATTTCTGCGATGGAAAAGCTAAATTTGCAAATAAGGCAACTTATAGTGCAGCAGAGTTTTCACATCCGAGAAAAGTGTCTGTTACAACAGACAAGCAAGGTGTAGTAAACTCAACGTATGAAGGAACTTTAATTTTTCAGTCTGATAGAGATTACTACTCTATTATAGCGATAGTAACTATATTAGAGAAAAATGGGTACATACTTGGCATTAAAATGCGTCAAAAAGAAGGAAATAAAAGAGAATACGCATTTAGTACAAAACCAACTAGTTAAAGATAACAAAGGATTTTTTCACGTTATAAAATCCTAAAACAGAAAAATTCCAATTAAAATGGATGTATTAATAAAGATTAAAGATCGAGAAGGAGTTATACACGAGTTACAAGCTCCGACTGATATGGCAATGAATATAATGGAGTTATGCAAAGCATACGAACTTCCTGTTGAAGGAACCTGTGGAGGAATGGCGATGTGTGCCTCTTGCCAGTGTTATGTTCTAAATGATGTTGCATTACCTGAAATGGGAGATGAAGAAGAAGCTATGCTTTCGGAAGCGTTTTATGTTAAATCTAATAGTCGCTTAGGCTGTCAGATTCCAATTACTACAGAATTAGAAGGATTAGAATTAGAGCTAGCTCCGGAATATTAAAAAATATCAAAAAAAGCGAGAATTTAGGTTCTCGCTTTTTTTTGTTTTAGAAGTTAGATGTTAGAAGTTATATTTTTTTAAACCTCTCAAGGTTTCTTATGCTTAAATCTTCAATACTACTAAACTTTATATCTAATCATATTTTTTAATCAGTTCTTGCAAAGAAAATTCTTTTAGCAATCTATCTAAGTATTTACCCCGACTGCTCAATTCTCTTTGGTATGGAGCAAAATTACTTGTATAATTATTAAATGCATCATTCAGTTCTTTTAAATGATTTGTTTCATTTTTATCTTTAACTGAACCTTTATTTTCAATAAAATCTAATATTCTTTTTATAGCAATTTCTTTTTCGATAATGGCTTCTTCATTATTCTGTAAAGTGCAAATTCCATAAATTCCCTGGCAGAAATAATTCCATTCTTCTTCTAGTGCCTTATCTGCTTTTATTAGATCTATTTTTCCATTTTCATCAAATGTATTTCCGTACGCAAATATCTTGTGTTTATGGCTCATTAAATTAGACAATAACTTTTCCTTAAACTCGCTTTTAAACTTTTCAGGATTATTATTCTCGATGTTTTTTTCGATAAGTTTCAGGATGTTTTTTGGAAAATATTTTTTAGATGTAACAACCTTATAATTATCATTTAAAGAAGAACTTATTGTTACTTCTGAATTAATAACATACGAAGGTTCAGGAATAAGTTTTGCTTCAATAAGCTGATTTAATTTATCTGAAGTAAGTTGCATTACTCTTGCAATTTCTTCAAATTCGAGATAGTTATCTTCAATATATTTAATGTTTATGTCCTGCATCATAGTTGTATTTACAATCAAATATAGCATTAAAAAAACGCACAAAAAAACCGTAATTACGAATCATAATTACGGCTTTCTTTATAACAATTTTTGTAACCTCTTTTTATTACACCAAACCTGCTGCAATTAAATATTCAGCAATTTGAATCGTGTTTGTAGCAGCCCCTTTTCTTAAGTTGTCAGCAACAATCCACATGTTTAAAGTGTTTTCCTGGCTTTCGTCACGACGAATTCTTCCAACAAAAACATCATTTTTACCTTCTGCATATAATGGCATTGGGTAGGTAAAGGTGTCTAAATTATCCTGCACTACTACTCCATCAGTATGGTGCAAAATTTCGCGAACTTCATTTACATCAAAATCATTTGTAAACTCAACATTTACCGCTTCGCTATGTCCGCCAACAACGGGCACACGAACTGCTGTAGCTGTAACTCTGATGGTATTGTCACCAAGGATTTTTTGAGTCTCACGAACTAATTTCATTTCTTCTTTAGTGTATCCGTTGTCTTCAAAACTATCGCAATGTGGAATCGCATTTCTGTGAATTGGATATTTATACGCCATTTCTCCCTGAATTCCTGCGTACTCGTTTTCTAACTGTCTTACTGCTTTTACACCTGTTCCAGTGATAGATTGGTAAGTAGAAACAATAATTCTTCTAATGTTGTATTTGGCATGCAAAGGCGCCAATGCCAATACCATTTGAATCGTAGAGCAATTTGGATTTGCAATAATTTTATCCTCTTTTGTTAAAATGGAAGCATTGATTTCAGGAACGACTAACTTTTTTGTCGGATCCATTCTCCATGCTGATGAATTATCAATAACGGTTGTTCCCGCTGCTGCAAATTTTGGAGCCCATTCTAACGAAGTATCTCCTCCGGCAGAAAAAACTGCAATATCAGCTTTTAAATCAACCGCAGTTTGTAAACCAACAACTTTATATTTTTGACCTTTATATTCAATTTCTTTTCCTATTGATTTTTCAGATGCAACAGGAATTAATTCTGTTACAGGGAAATTTCTTTCCGCTAAAACTTTAAGCATTATCTCGCCAACCATACCAGTGGCACCTACAACCGCTATTCTCATTTTTATATTTTTAGTATGAATTAATCTAAATTACTCTGCAAAAGTATACATAATAAAAATCAAAACAAGGCGATTCACAAAAAATAACAAAATGTTACAAAACAAACAAATTTAAAATTTAATACAAATCAAACTAGTCTATCCAGATTTTATCGTTCGGTAATTATATCAAAAGGTGATCCAAATGAACCAATACTTTTTAAATACTCTTTATCTTCTTCTGTCAATTCGTTTGTTCCAAGCCCAATATCCTCCCAAACTTTACCGTCTTGTCGTTTAAGTGCGAATTCAATTGCTACAATTTTTGGTTTTTTATTGAGCCCCGACATTGTTAAGTCTATAAATTGTCCAACTTTAATTTCTCCTTTTACTATTTGTCCTAACATGAAAAATCCTCTTCCTGTTATTTGAAAAGAGCTGTAAATTTTAAATTGTGCAACCGATAAATCATGCCAATTGTGTCCGCAAAAGTGACATTGCCTTGCATATGGTGTTCTTGAAAGTTGGCTGCATTTTGGACAATTATTAAAGAATACTTTATCAGGATTTTGATATAAAATTCTATTTGCAGTGTTTAATTCAAACTGTTGATAACCATCTTCAAGTAAATCTAGTACATTTTGATCAGAAGTAAGCCAACCCTTTTCTCTGTAAACTTTTATCAAATTTGCATTCTCTGAAGTTAAATCTTCAAGTTTATAGATTGAGTTAGTATGACGTATAGCCATTCTTTCCAAATCTGTCAACAAATTAGGAAAGTAATTGATTATATATTTTGCTGTTTGAGTATCCACTTTTCTTTCTGTTACGGTTGATATTCTAATGTCCCAATAAAATTACCACATCTGTTTTTGATTAACATAAAAAAAACCGCCTCAATCAAGAAGCGGTTAAGTTAGACTTAGTGTAGCGGTATATTATTATTGTTTATTTTTCAAAAGATCTCTAATTTGAATCAGAAGTTCTTCCTGCGTTGGTCCTGCTGGTGCAGCTGGTGGCGGAACTTCTTTCTTTTTAAGATTATTTATTGCTTTAATAATTAGAAATAAAACAAAAGCAACAATTACAAAGTTAATAACTGCCGAAATAAACAAACCATATTTAACTCCTCCAAAAGCCGTTAGCTCCTCGATAGTCGATAAATGAGCTGCGTCTAATGCAGGTTTTAATATTAATGGTGTAATTACATTTTCAATTAATGAGGTTACAATTTTGCTAAATGCAGCTCCAATAATAACACCGACAGCCAAATCGACTACATTGCCTTTCGTTGCAAATTCTTTAAATTCTGAAATAAATCCCATAATTGTTTATTTTAGTTTATTATTAATTGATGTCGAAAATAAGCAATTTTCTTGAAAGTTGCCAAAAACTATCTGAAAAATACCCTTTTTACACGTTGCGAAATACTGGTCAGAATTTCATACGGAATTGTTTTCAAGGCGTTTGCAATTTCAGTTACGGTTGGATTTTCTCCAAAAATAATTACCGAATCGCCTTCTTTACAATCAATTGCAGTTACATTAACCATTAACATATCCATACAAACACTTCCGGTAATGGGCGCTTTTTGGTTTTTAATTAGTACATATCCTACGCCATTTCCCCATAATCTCGAAATTCCGTCGGCATAACCAATTGGAATTGTTGCGATTTTAGTTTCTTTTTCAGCCATAAATCTTCGGCCGTAACCCACGCTGTCTCCGGCAGGAATCGTGCGAACCTGAGAAATAATCGATTTTAAAGTTCCAACATTCTCCAGGTATTTTTGTTCTGATGCATCATTCGAAACTCCGTATAAACCAATTCCTAAACGTACCATATTATATTGTGCTGAAGTAAAATTGCTGATTCCGGATGTATTTAAAATATGACGAATTGGGTTTACGTTTAATTCAGTCATTAATTTTGATGACAATTTTTCGAATAAATTGATTTGAGAAATCACAAAATCGTAATGGTTCATATCGTCGCTTGTTGCCAAATGTGATAAAATACTCTGAATACGAACGGTTGAATTTCCTTTTAAAGTAGCAATCAATTCATCGATTGTATTGGTTTCAAAACCCAATCGATGCATTCCTGTGTCTAATTTTATATGAATAGGAAAATCTTTTAAATTCTTTTCGCGTGCAATTTTCAAAAAGGCATTTAAGCCTTTTATGCTGTAAATTTCAGGTTCTAATTGATATTGAATAATCGAAGCAAAACTGGTCGATTCCGGATTTAAAACCATAATTGGCAATTTAATGCCGCCATTTTTAAGCGAGATTCCTTCATCGGCGAAAGCCACACCTAAATAATCAACTTTATGATGTTCGAGTAATTTTGCAATTTCCAAACCTCCGTTTCCATAACCAAAAGCTTTTACCATTACCATGATTTTTACATCGCCGGCTAATTTTGATTTAAAGAAATTCAGGTTATGACTTATTGAATTCAGATTGATTTCGAGAATGGTTTCATGCGTTTTTTCTTCGAGCAAAGTCACAATTTCTTCAAACTGAAACGTTCTTGCTCCTTTTATAAGAATGGTTTCATTTGAAAAGTTTAGGCTTTCAAAATTGGCGGTAAATTCTGCCGTATTCTGAAACATAATACTATTTTGGAATTTATCCTGAAAAGAAGAAATCGTTTTTCCAATTCCTATAACTCGGTTTATTTTATTATCAGCAATTAATTGGGCGACTTTAGAATACAATTCTTCATTTGAAAATCCGCTTTGAAAAATATCAGATAAAATAACCGTTTTTGAAGCGTTCTTTTTTTGACTTTCAAGAAAGTCCAAAGCAATTTTTAGCGACTGAAAATCAGAACTGTAACTATCATCAATAATACTGCAATTGTTAATTCCGTTTTTAACCTCCAAACGCATTTCTACCGGATAAAGCATTTGCATACGACTCTGAATTGTATTAGAATCATATTCAAAATAAAGCAAAACCAATAAACATGAAATGGCATTTTCTATAGAAGCTGAATCCTGAAAAGGGATTTCTAAATTAAAAATCTCTTTTTTATATTCATATTTAATAACGGTTATATCGTTTTTCGTTTCTTTATTTAAAATAAAAATGTCTGCCGTTTTATCGCTAAAACTCCATGAAAAGAGCTTTCGCGGATGCATCATATATTCTGCTGCAAATTGTGATAAACAGGAATCTACAGTTTCATTTTTTTGATAAATAATAACCGGACAGTCCTTAAACAAAAGCAGTTTTTCATCAATTTTTTGTACCAAATTTAAAAACCCTTCGTCGTGTGCAGTTCCTATATTAGTAAGCACTCCAATTGTAGGTTTTATAATTTTTTCGAGATTAACCATTTCGTTAACCGTCGAAATTCCGGCTTCGAAAATACCTAAATTATGTTTTTCATTAATGGCAATTACAGACAGCGGAACGCCAACCTGAGAATTGTAACTTTTTGGGCTTCTGATAATATTATAATCGGGGCTCAATAAAAAGTTGAGCCATTCTTTTACAATCGTTTTACCGTTACTTCCTGTTAATCCGATAATAGGAAAATCGAAAAGATTACGATAATAACCTGCAAATACCTGCAAAGCTTTTAGCGAATCATTTACCACTAAAAAATTTGCTTTTCCTTCGTAATTATCCGGTATATATTGCACGACAAAATTCTGAACGCCTTTTTCGATAAGTTCAGGGATATACAAATGAGCATCATTATTTATGCCTGATAAAGCAAAAAATAAAGTTTGAGAACCATTTTGCAACGAACGGCTGTCTATAGAAATATGATCGATAAAAATATCAGTTTCTAAGCCAATCCATTTGGCATCAAGAACTGAAATTAGGCTTTTTAGGTTTATGCTCATTTAGAAAATTTCTTTTGTCAAATTTAAAAAAAGGTTTGCCACGAATTGCACAAATTTTCATGAATTATTTTCACGCAGATTTTGCAGATTTAGGCAGAGGTGCACAGATCTGCAAAATCTGCGTGAAAAGATATAAAGCAATAATTTGTGAAAATTTGTGCAATTTGTGCCAAAAAATCAACCATTTAATTAGCTTAAATTTGTGAAATTCGTGGCGAAAAAAATTATTATATTTGTTGAAAGACCAAAAATTTCTGCATTTTGAAAAAAATACTTCCCGTTTTCTCTTATATATTACATCCGATTTTTATCTCGATGTATGCTACTTTATTTTACTTGTTTTGCAAAGGCGATATCTTTTCAAATCAGGAAAAATATTATGTTTTGTTTCAAATTCTGATTATTACTATACTGGTTCCTATTTTGTTTTTTTTGTTGCTTCGCTCAACGGGACACGTGAATTCAGTTATGATTCATGAAACTTCGCAGCGTAAAATTCCACTTATTTTACAATGTTTCCTGTATATATTATTGGTAAAACGAAGCATAATTATAGCACGATATCCCGAACTTCATTTCTTTTTTCTGGGAGCTTTGTTCAGTACGATTTTGGCTTTAGTTTGCTCACTTTTTAAAATAAAAGCCAGTTTGCATATGTTAGCCATTAGTTCGCTTGCGATTTTTGTAATTGGCTTAAATATTCATTTGCAAATGCAAAATCCTTATTGGGCAGCATTTTTGATTTTAATGACGGGAATTGTCGCTTCATCGCGATTAGTAATGGAAGCGCACTCTAATAATGAATTGCTTATTGGTACCTTTATCGGAATATTTCCGCAATTGCTGTTTTTATATTTGTGGTTATAGAATATAAAAAATCAAACCAATATTTAATGTTTTTACATCAAGGCTAGATCCTGAAGCTGTTTTTATATTATTAAACAAAGGGTTTAATCCGTAATACATATACACATTCCAGGTATTATAACCCGCTGAAATATAAGGCCCATATTGAAACTTATTGACATCAGAATTGTTTACGATTTTATAAGTAGTTTCTCCGTCATCTAAAATAGATTTGGTCGAAAAAGCGTAGCTTAATTTAAGTCCGGCATAAATTCTCCAGAATTTAGTACTTTCATAAGTAGAATTTCTCCATCTAAACTCAATAGGAAGATCTACCATATATTGTCGGTATTTATTCGACACAATTTCATTATAGTCGTTAACCGCATAAACCAATGCTCCATTTCCATCTTTTGAAATCGTAAGGTTTTGAAAAAAGTTCTGATAACTCAGTCCTAAACCTGCAGCAATAGCAAATGTCCTTTTTTTATTGATGGGCATATCACGAAGAAATCCGAGAGAAAGTCCTGCAGAAAACTTATCCTGCCTAAGTCCCTTCGGAATATCAGATAAGAGATTATACGTAACCGAAAAATAAAACTGATCTTCACGATACAAAGAATCTATTTTTATAACAGGCTCTATTTTAGGTTTTACTTCTTCCTGAGAAAAAACACTAAAAAAAGAAACTAAAAATAAACAACTAAAAAGGAATCGCATATTGTGTTTTGGTTTTAAGGAGGTTTTCAAGTAAACGTTTTTTAGAGTTGATTTATTTCACTTACAAATATAATATAATGCTAGTTCAAGATAGGATTAATTATGCTCTTTTCTTGAAGAATAAAATCGTTTACGGAACAATTTTGAATAAATTGACAATAGAATCAAAAAAACAAATCGATTATTGATTGCTCTTTTATACCTTTGTCCTGAATGAAAAAAAAGCAACTCATATTAAGTGTTTCTTTCGCTCTAACGGTATTGTTCTCAATATTGTTTCAGTCGATACACAGTTATGAGCATATTGCAAAACAGCTTTCAGAAAAACAATGCCATCACAATTATAATGATCCAAGTGGAGAAATAACACACCAGCATCATAATTATGATCTTTGTTATGTTTGTCATTTTGCTTTTGGAAGTTACATTGTTCCTGAAGAATTTGCGTTTGAGTTTCATACTTTCAAAACAGAAATCCCTTATTTCTTTACACATTCAGAGAAAGTCTTTTCAACTCCAGAAAGCGCTTATTTATTACGTGGTCCGCCCGCAGCTCTAGTTTCTTAGATTTCGAAATATTCGGAATAAAAAATCAAATTCTTTTTATCGGAAAAAAACTTTGGGTTTCCCAGTCTTGAAATTGTTTCAGGATCGGAAAGCTTTACTGTTATTTTATTTTTTTGTTTAAAAAGAAAAAAATCCAATTAACTATAGCATCATTTTCAAATGAAAAAAATCATAATTGCCCTTATTTTAGGGTTTTCGGGCATACTTTCTGCTCAAAATTCTGTTTCAGGAACCGTAACAAATCTTGAAAATAAACCCGTACAAGGCGTTTCTGTTTATGCTCCTGAATTGCACAAAGGAACTACAACGGACGAAAACGGAAAATACGAATTTAAAAACCTTCCAAACGGAAGTTTACGACTTGCTTTTGCTTTTGTTGGTTATACCACGCAAAACAAAACCATAGCTAAACTATTAAAAGAAAACACTTTAGACATTATTATTACCGAATCTATTTTTGAAATGGATGAAGTTGTGGTTTCAACTCCTTTCAACAAATTACAATCGCAAAACGTAATGAAAGTAGAGCATGAAAGTATTAAAACGTTGCAACAAAAAGGAACTTCGACTTTAATTGAAGGTTTGGCAACGATTCCCGGGGTTTCGCAAATTTCGACAGGAACTTCTATCGGGAAACCGGTAATTCGCGGACTTAGCGGTAATCGCGTTTTGGTTTATTCTCAAGGTGTTCGTATCGAAAATCAACAATTTGGAGACGAGCATGGTTTAGGTTTAAACGATGCCGGAATCGAAAGTGTTGAAGTTATTAAAGGGCCAGCTTCATTATTATATGGTTCTGATGCTTTGGGCGGGGTTTTGTATTTTAATCCTGAAAAATTTGCCGATGCAGGTAGTTTTAAAGCAAATTTCAGTCAAAAATATTTCACGAATACGCAAGGAAGTAATTCTTCAATTGGATTAAAAACGTCTACCGATAATTGGAAATTTCTGGCTCGTGGAAGTTTCAACACACATTCTGATTACAAAATTGGAGATAACGGCGAACGCGTAACAAATACTCGTTATAATGAAACTGATTTTAAAACCGGAATTGGTTACAGCAATTCGACTTTTTCAAGTGTTTTAAGATACAACTATAACAAATTAGATCTTGGAATGCCTGAAGACGGAATTGCAGATCAATCTTCAAGCAAAAATACCATGTTTCCGAGACAGGGAATTTTTAATCATTTATTGAGTTTAAACAACGTGATCTTTTTTGAAAACTCAAAATTAGATGTTGATTTGGGCTATATTGCCAATGACAGAAGTGAATTTGAAGACAGTAACGATGCTTCTCTTAGAATGAAACTAAACACTTTTAACTACAATGCAAAATATCATTTTCCGAAATTAGGCAAATTCGAAACTATTTTAGGCGTTCAGGGAATGCACCAAACGAATGCTAATTTTGGTGAAGAATATTTAATTCCGGATGCCACTACAAACGATTTTGGTATTTTTGGAACTGGAAATTATGAATGGGGAAATAGTGTTTTACAAGCCGGATTACGTTTTGATAACAGAAATATTACCTCAGAAGCTCATGGAACTGAAGGCGAAGAAGGTTATTTTCAGGCTTTAGACAAATCATTTGATAGTTTTAATGCTTCTTTGGGATATAAAACGAAACTGGCAGAACCGTTAACGCTTCGATTGAATGTGGCAACGGGTTTTAGAGCGCCAAACTTAGCCGAGTTAACTTCAAACGGGGTTCATGAAGGTACAAACCGATATGAAATTGGAAATGCTGATTTGAAAACGGAACAAAATGTTCAGACGGATTTGAATTTAGAATATAAAAATTCTCACTTTGAATTTTTCGTAAACGGATTTTACAATCATATCAACAACTACATCTACACTTCGCCAACCGGAGACGTTTTAGATGATAATGATGTTTTTGCTTACGTTCAGGATAATGCAAAATTATACGGTGGAGAAATTGGTTTGCATTTTCACCCGCATCCTTTAGACTGGCTGCATTTTGAAACTAGTTTTGAAACTGTAACAGGAAAAAAAGACAACAACGATTATTTGCCTTTAATTCCTGCCAACAACTGGAATAATACGATTAGAACTGAATTCAAAATTAAAAACTGGTTAGAAGAAGGTTATGCAACTTTAAATATTTCTTCGACTTTTGATCAGGATAATGTGAGTGGTTTTGAAACGGCTTCTAAAGGATATACTTTAGTAAATTTAGGTTTTGGAGGAACTGTAAAACTTGGTAAAACGGCTTTTGATGTAAACTTAAACGGAAACAATTTATTTGATAAAACGTATATCGCGCACCTTTCAAGACTAAAAACAGATGGGATTCCGAATATTGGAAGAAACATTGTTTTGGGAGTGAATTTCACCATATAATTTTTTTTTACCGCAAAGTTTGCGCAAGGCTCGCTATAAAACAGAAAGTGGATGACAATGCTTTAAACAGGTTTGTACTACTATTAATCGCATTTTTGTCATCCTGAGGAACGAAGGATCGCACCAGAAACTCCGCAATCAAAACCGATTATCTTTGTTGAGTTACGTGTGTGATCCTTCGTTCCTCAGGATGACAAGATTGCGGCAAAATCTTTGCGCACTTTGCGGTAAAATTATATTCCGAAAAAAGTCTTATTTTTGTTACAACTGACAAACTAAACTATGAAAAAAACAATTCTTATAATGGCTATTACTACTGCAGGAATTTCATTTGGGCAAAATAAAATACAATATCCGGAGACAAAAAAAGGCGAAACTGTTGATGTTTACTTTGATTCTAAAGTAAGCGATCCGTATCGTTGGCTTGAAGATGACAAATCTGCCGAAACCGGCGCCTGGGTAAAAGCAGAAAATGAAGTTACTTATGGTTATTTAGATAAAATTCCGTTTCGCGCAGCACTTAAACAACGAATGGAAAAACTTTGGAATTACGAAAAAATAGGCGCCCCGTTTATTGAAGGAAAATTTACTTATTATTCTAAAAACAACGGACTTCAAAACCAATCTGTTATTTACAGAAAAGATCAAAGCGGTAAAGAAGAAGTTTTTCTTGACCCAAATACTTTCTCTAAAGACGGAACAACTTCGCTGGGCGGTTTAGATTTTTCTAAAGATGGAAACAAAGCAGCTTATTCTATTTCTGAAGGAGGAAGCGACTGGAGAAAAGTAATTATTATAGATGCTTTATCTAAAAAAGTGGTTGAAGATACTTTGGTCGATGTAAAATTTAGCGGCGTTTCATGGCTGGGAAATGAAGGTTTTTATTACTCCAGTTATGATAAACCAAAAGGAAGTGAATTATCTGCGAAAACAGACCAGCATAAATTGTATTTCCACAAACTTGGAACTTCTCAAAAAGAAGATAAAATAATTTTTGGCGCTGATCAGAAAAGAAGATATGTTGGAGGTTCTGTTACCGAAGACAATCATTATTTAGTCATTACAGCGGCCAATTCTACTTACGGAAATGAGCTTTATATTAAAGACTTAACAGATCCAAAAAGTGAGATTATCACAATCGTTGACAATTTTAACAGCGAAAATTCGATTATCGAAAACGAAGGAAGCAAATTATTTATCGAAACCGATTTTAATGCGCCAAACAAGCGTGTAGTATCTGTAGATTTCAGTAATCCGAAACCTGAAAACTGGAAGGATTTTATCAAAGAAACTGAAAATGTTTTAGCGCCTTCAACCGGTGGCGGATACTTTTTTGCCAATTATACAAAAGATGCTGTTTCACTAGTATTGCAATATGATTATAACGGAAAACTTGTTCGTGAAATTAAACTTCCTGCTGTAGGAACTGCGGGCGGATTTGGAGGAAAAAAGCATGAAAAAATATTGTATTACAGCTTTACCAATTACACAACTCCAGGAAGTATTTTTGCTTTTGATCCTAAATCAGGAAAATCAGAAGTATATCAAAAACCAAAAGTGGACTTTAAAAGTGAAGATTATGAATCGAAACAAGTTTTCTACACTTCAAAAGACGGAACAAAAATTCCGATGATTATTACTTATAAAAAAGGAACAAAATTAGATGGTAAAAATCCAACAATACTTTATGGTTATGGTGGATTCAACATTAGTTTAACGCCAGCTTTTAGTATTGCAAATGCTGTCTGGATGGAAAATGGTGGTGTCTATGCTGTTGCCAATTTAAGAGGCGGCGGTGAGTACGGAAAAAAATGGCATGATGCGGGAACAAAACTACATAAACAAAATGTTTTTGAAGATTTTATCGCTGCTGCAGAATATTTAATCGCTCAAAAATACACCTCATCAGATTTCTTAGCAATTCGCGGAGGTTCTAACGGAGGTTTATTAGTGGGTGCAACAATGACACAACGACCTGATTTAATGAAAGTAGCACTGCCAGCTGTTGGTGTAATGGATATGTTGCGTTACCACACTTTTACAGCCGGCGCAGGTTGGGCTTACGATTATGGAACAGCTCAGGATAATAAAGAAATGTTTGAATACCTAAAAGGATATTCTCCGGTTCAAAATGTAAAAAGCGGTGTTAAATATCCCGCAACAATGGTAACAACCGGAGATCACGATGATCGCGTTGTACCTGCGCATAGTTTTAAATTTGCTGCTGAATTACAGGAAAAACAAACAGGAGATAATCCGGTTTTAATTCGCATTGATGTAAAAGCAGGACACGGAGCAGGAAAATCTGTTGCGGCAACTATTCAGGAAAGTGTCGATATTCAGGCGTTCACGCTTTATAATATGGGTTTTAAAACTTTACCAAAAAAGTAACCTTTAGTCTGTTTTTTAATAGCCACGAATTCGCAATTATTTTTTGTGGATTCGTGGTTTTATTTTTAATTATTTCACGCAGATTCTGCAGATTTAGGCAGATTTAAGCCGATTTATTAGTAAAAAATCTGTGCTTATCTGCTTAAATCTTTTTAAATCTGCGTGAAAATAATTCGTGCAAATTAATGTAATTGGTAGCAAACCTTTTTTAAATTTGAATAACTAAAAAACCAGAAAGATGAAAATTGTAAAATGGGGAATTATTGGCTGTGGAAATGTAACTGAAGTTAAAAGCGGTCCGGCTTTTCAGAAAGCCCCAAATTCAGCATTGGTTGCCGTAATGCGAAGAGATGCAGCACTTGCCAAAGATTACGCCAAACGCCATAATGTTGCTAAATGGTATTCTAACGCGGTAGATTTAATCAACGATCCTGAAGTAGACGCTGTTTATATTGCTACTCCTCCTTCATCTCATAAAGAATATACTATTTTGTGCGCCAAAGCCGGAAAACCGGTTTATGTAGAAAAACCAATGGCTTTGACATTTGAAGAATGCAACGAAATGATCAGCGTTTGCAAAGAACATAACGTTCCTTTGTTTGTTGCTTATTACAGAAGAAGTTTACCCCGATTTTTAAAAATAAAAGAGATAATTGATCAGAATAAATTAGGCAAAATCAGACATGTAAATTGCGTTTTATACCATCCGTTTGAAGCACGCTATGATGACGATATTAATTTGCCGTGGACAGTTTTACCACATATTTCCGGAGGTGGAATTTTTGTTGATCTGGCTTGCCATACTTTAGATTTTCTCGATTTTGTTTTGGGACCAATTAAGTCGGTTCGCGGGCATGCGAGTTCTCAACTTCTCGCTTATCCGGCCGAAGATTCTGTTTCGATGTCATTTTTATTTGAGAATGGAATTCACGGAACCGGCTTGTGGAATTTCGCCAGTTTTGAGCGTTATGACAATACTGAAATTGTGGGTGATAAGGGTAAAATTTCCTTTTCAACTTTCGGAAATGATCCAATTCATATTCAATACATAAACGGCGAAAAAGAAAGTATTACGATTGAAAATCCACTTCATATTCAACAGCCTTTTATTGAAACTGTTGTTGCAGAACTTTTAGGCAATGAAGGAATTTCTCCATCAAAAGGAACTTCAGGAGCAAGAACGACCTGGGTTATTGATGAAGTTTTGAAAGAGTTTAGGGCTTTGAGTAAATAAAATAAAAGCCTGAAAATCTATATTTTATGCGCAATATTGTCATCCTGACGGAGGAAGGATCACACGCGGGATTCGACAAAGCGATTTTGTTTGCAGCGTTTCTAGTGTGATCCTTCCTCCGTCATGATAACAAACAGAGAAAAGAATTCAAATACAGACAAAAAAAAAGAGGATATTCTAACGAATATCCTCTTTTTTATAAACTTATAAATTCTTTAGAATTATAGGCTGTATTTAAGGCCTAAAGTCAAACCTAAACCTGAAATTCCAACATAAGTACTAACATCATCAGTAGCTCTCGTATTATCAAAACCAGCTGCATTAGTTACTTTACTATTTGAAGTAGAATTGATTGACTCAACATATTTAGTATGACTCGCAGAATATGACGCATCCGGACGGATTGTAGTTGGAGTATTTAATTTGTCTACACCATTTTCAGTATATATTTCTGTTTCTTTAGTTTTTCCGTGTACTGTAAAGTTACGGTATTCTAATTCAGCAAAAGCTGATATATGTTTTCCTAACTTATAAGAAGTACCAATAGATGCCATGAATCCAAGAGAAGGATTAGGTTTTACAACATCTTTTGAATAAGCATTTGTTGAAGCAACTTGATTAGCCCCTACAAATGTACTATATTGTCTGTCAGTTTTAATATCTAATGTACCGTGAATTGGAACAATAATTCCAACTTTAGTATAAGGTTCGAATCCATGAGCTTCTCCTAAAAACATTACAAGAGCAGGTGCTAAGTCGAAAGCTTTTATTTCTCCTTCTGCAGTAAAGCTTAAATATGTAACTGGAGTTGTAGCTGAAGGGGCTGGCGTAACCATTCTATTTGTAGTTTGTGCCATTGTTTTAGAGTTACTAACATAGTAATTTGCCGCCATTTCAACTCCTAAACGTTCAGAAAAACGGTAACCCGCAGTAATCCCACTTCTAAAACCTTGTCCAAAAGAACCTGTAACACCTTCTCGTGAAACTAATTTATTATCTGCTAAAGTACCTTCATAGACATCTCTATTAGGCAATTGACCTCCAACTGTTGGAAACTCTGTAGAAGCCGTTTGATTAAAATAAGATCCCCCTAATTTAAAATACCAGCTTTCTTGTTTTTCTGCTTTTTCAGTTTGCGCCATTGTAGCGATAGAGCAAACTAATAATCCTAATAAAAATAGGTTCTTTTTCATAATTCTGATTTTAATTGTTTTAATACAAACTTAGATCATTTTAACATATTCTTCTAGTTTGCTTTGTTAGACTTCCTACGAAAACGTTGTAATTTCAAGCAATATTACTAAAAAACTAATATGCGTGCATAATTTTAACTTAAAAAAAATGCATTCTTCTAAATTTTAACTGTTAAAATTTAGTTCAGCTTAAAATTAACCTGCATTTTTTCTAATTCCTGCAATAACTCTGCAGATATTTTGATTTTTAATCTTCTGCTTGGCATGCTTAATTTGGTTACAACCTTAATTTCTTCAACCTCCTTGACTTCCTGCATTTTAGTTTCTGCAGTCAGAGTTTCACCATCATCATTTTCATTTTCTTCATCCACAAAAACAGCATCTTCGGTTTCTTCAAATTCATTTGTAGTTTCCACCTCAACCAAACGTTTTATTTTTTCTAATTCCATGATTTCAAAAGTCACCGAATTATCTCCTTTATTATCATTAAATAAATGACTTAGCTTATGAATAAATTCTGTTTGCAGATCTTTTATATTCAATAAAACAACTAGTTTTTTAGCAAAGGCTTCTAATATATCCTGCAACTGTCTTACTTCAACGAATTGCATTCTCGGATCAGATTTTTTTCCTGTATCATGATTTACCCAACCATCTTTTATTAATATTTTCAGGAAAGCAAAATTATTCTGAATCAGGAAATGGCGGAATTTCAAATACTCTTCACCAAAAATCTTAAATTCAAAACTTTCATCATAACCTTCTAAATTAAATACGGCCCAGCCTTTTCCGTTTTTCGCCACACGATGTTGTACATTATTAATGATTCCCGCGAAAGTCAGGTTTTTGCCTACATATTCGTTCATGCTTTTTAGCGCTTCTAATCGGGCATTACAAAAGTATTTCATCTCAAATCTAAAATCATCGAGCGGATGTCCGGAAAGATAAATTCCAACTACTTCTTTTTCTTTAGCCAGTTTTTCCATTGTACTCCAGTCTTCGCACGGAGGCACAATCGGTTCTGCAATTTGCACTTCGCTGGTTTCTCCAAACAAACTCACTTGCGATGAATTTTCGTTTTCCTGAAATTTCGATCCGTAACGCATTGCTTTTTCATAAAACGTGATTCCGTCACCATCATCATGAAAATATTGCGCTCTGGTCGTTCCTTCAAACGAATCAAATCCTCCGGCAAGTGCCAGATTTTCAATTGCTTTTTTATTAGCGGCACGAAGATCTATACGTTTCGCCAAATCAAAAATCGATTTATATCTTCCGTCTTTTCTGCACTCTACAATTGTATTTACAGCTCCGGAACCTACTCCTTTTATCGCTCCCATTCCAAAACGGACAGCGTAATTATCGTTTACCGTAAATTTATAGTATGATTCGTTTACGTCCGGACCTAGAACTTCCAGTCCCATTCGCTTACATTCTTCCATGAAAAATGATACTTGTTTAATATCATTCATGTTATTTGAAAGTACAGCCGCCATATATTCTGCCGGATAATGCGCTTTTAAATATGCCGTTTGATAAGCAATCCAGGCATAACAAGTCGAGTGCGATTTGTTGAAGGCGTAACTCGCAAATGCTTCCCAGTCTTTCCAGATTTTCTCTAATATTTTGGCATCATGACCCTTTTTCGCTGCTTGCTCAACAAATTTAGGTTTCATTTTATCAAGAACGTCTTTTTGTTTCTTACCCATCGCTTTACGCAAAACGTCGGCCTCACCTTTGGTGAAATCAGCCAGCGATTGCGACAAAAGCATTACCTGCTCCTGATAAACGGTAATTCCGTAAGTTTCTCCAAGATACTCTTCGCAGGCATCTAAATCGTATTTGATTTCTTCTTCGCCATTTTTTCTTCGAACGAAAGACGGAATATATTCTAAAGGTCCCGGACGATACAAGGCGTTCATGGCAATTAAATCTCCAAAAACCGTTGGCTTCAGATCTTTCATGTATTTCTGCATTCCGGGCGACTCGTATTGGAAGATTCCAACCGTTTCACCTCTCTGGAAAAGCGCATACGTTTCAACATCATCAATCGGAAAAGTATCCGGATCTAAATCGATGTTGGTTCTGTATTTTACCAATTTAACGGTATCTTTTATCAGGGTAAGGGTCTTCAGACCCAAGAAGTCCATTTTTAGTAATCCTGCACTTTCTGCAACCGAGTTATCAAACTGAGTTACATATAAATCAGAATCTTTTGCGGTTGTAACGGGAACGAAATTCGTAATATCCGATGGCGTAATGATTACCCCACAGGCGTGAATTCCGGTATTTCGCATCGATCCTTCCAGAATTTTTGCCTGCTGAATTGTTTCTCCAGCCAAATCATCTTCATTGGCAATGGCGATTAATTCTTTTACATTATCAAATTCGTCAGAACGAAGGGCTTTTTTAACCTCATCTTCACTCTCCGAAATAAAACGCGCCAAATTCCATTTTGAAGGCATCATTCCCGGAATCAGTTTCGCAATTCTATCGGCTTCAAATAAAGGCAAATCCAATACACGCGCCGTATCACGAATCGCCGATTTGGTCGCCATTTTACCGTAAGTGATAATCTGAGCCACCTGATTTTTTCCGTATTTATTGATTACGTAATCCATAACACGACCACGGCCCTCGTCATCAAAATCGATATCAATATCGGGCATCGATACACGGTCAGGATTTAAGAAACGCTCAAAAAGCAAATCGTACTTGATAGGGTCAATGTTGGTAATTCCGAGGCAATACGCAACGGCAGAACCCGCTGCAGATCCACGTCCAGGTCCTACCGAAACATCCATGTTTCTGGCTTCGGCAATGAAATCCTGAACAATCAAAAAGTAACCCGGATATCCGGAGTTTGAAATAGTTAATAACTCAAAATCCAGACGTTCCTGAATCGATTCTGTAATTTCTCCGTATCTTTTTGCTGCCCCAACCATAGTAAGGTGACGCAGGTATTTATTCTCTCCACGAACACCGCCATCTGCTTCATCTTCAACCACAACAAATTCTTCAGGAATATCAAATTTAGGAAGTAATACATCACGATAAAGCGAATAAATCTCAACCTTATCTACAATTTCCTGAATATTGATAATCGCATCCGGCAAATCAGCAAAGAGCTTTTTCATCTCTTCTTCCGACTTATAATAGTATTCCTGATTTGGTAATCCGTAACGGTAACCACGGCCACGGCCAATTGGCGTCGCTTGTTTTTCTCCATCTTTTACACACAACAAAATATCGTGTGCATTGGCATCTTCTTTATTTAAATAATAAGTATTATTTGTCGCAATTAATTTGACATTGTGTTTTTGCGAAAATTCAATCAGGGTTTTATTGACACGATTTTCATCTTCCTGATTGTGGCGCATTACTTCTAAATAAAAGTCATCGCCAAATTGTTCTTTCCACCAAATCAAGGCTTCTTCGGCTTGATTTTCACCAATATTTAGAATTTTACTCTGAATTTCTCCGTATAAATTCCCGGACAAAACCATGATATCTTCCTTATATTGCTCGATAATTTTTCGGTCAATTCTCGGAACATAATAAAATCCGTCTGTAAAAGCGATCGACGACATTTTTGCCAGATTGTGATAGCCTTTTTTGTTTTTGGCCAACAATACAACCTGATTTCCGTTGTCTTTTTTGCTTTTATCTAAGTGATTGTCGCAAATATTAAATTCGCAACCCACAATTGGTTTTATTTCCGTTTCTGTTGGTTCTTCACCAGCTTCAACCAACGCTTTATTTTTTCCTGATGCTGCTTTGTTGTGGTTCATAACAGCACTCACAAAGTGAAAAGCACCCATCATGTTTCCGGTATCGGTCATAGCAACGGCTGGCATACCGTTTTTGGCTGTAGCCGAAACAATGTTCCCAATGCCTATAGTTGATTGTAAAACCGAAAACTGAGTATGATTGTGTAAATGCGCATATTTTGCCGCTTTAAAATCAGCTCTGTCAGAATGTGAAACTGTAGTTTGTTTGTCAACAGATTCTAAAGCTTTTAACTGCTCTCTGATTTTATCAGAAGCTGCTTTTAAATTGATGTGTTTTAATCCAATTAACGGAAATTCTTGTGGATTTCTATCTTGGAATTCCTTAAAATAGTCCTTCGGAACATCCAGTTCTTCTTTGGTAAAAACTTCTCTTCTGATTAATTCTAAAAAACAACGCGTAGTTGCCTCAACGTCGGCGGTTGCGTTGTGCGCTTCTGCGAAAGGTTTATTAAAAAGATAACTATGTAATTCTGTTAATGTTGGCAGTTTGAATTTTCCTCCACGACCTCCGGGAAGTTGCAATAACGAAGCCGTAACTTCGGTACAAGTGTCTAAAACCGGCATTGTTGCCATAGGAGAATCAACACCTAATCTATGAAATTCAGCTCCCATAATATTAACGTCGAATCCTAAATTCTGACCGACAATAAATTTGGTCTTGCTTAAAGCGATGTTGAATTTCTCTAAAACTTCAGCAAGCGAAATTCCATCGGCTTCAGCCAATTCGGTAGAAATTCCGTGAATACGTTCGGCGTCATACGGAATGTTGAATCCGTCAGGTTTAACCAAATAATCCTGATGTTCGATAAGCGTTCCCATATCGTCATGAAGTTGCCAGGCAATCTGAATACAGCGAGGCCAGTTATCAGAATCGGTTATTGGAGCATCCCAGCGTTTTGGTAATCCAGTTGTTTCGGTATCGAATATTAAATACATAGTGTGTAAAAAGACAAATTTTTAAATTGCTGCGCCAGTTCGCTTTCGCTCGTGTCCAAATTCCAATTTTTACTATTGTAAATCCTTGATTATGTGCACCATGAAAAACGACAAATAAAATATGGCGGAGGTTCAAATTTAAGCTTTTTTTTGGAGAATTTAATGAGCGAATTTGTTAAGAATTGTATCTATTTTTTCATTATTGAGTACTTTTTTATAAAATATTTGTTTCAAATATAATTCACATTAATAGAAAGACTTATATATCATTTTGACAAAATTATTAGCTTTATTCGTTTTAACACTATAAGTTTGACAATAATCATTTCTAACAAAAATTAAATTCAAAATTTGATGAGAAATAAGTTTTACGTAATACTAATTATTGTATTTGCAGGCTGTTCACAACAGAATCCTATAGAAAAAGCACTAGAAACAAAGTCAGGCGAATATTGGCGTTATTATACTTCAAATTCAAGCACTTTTACCTATTTCAGATTTAAAGAAGACCATTTAAGTGTTCGCTATTATAAAGATCAAGACAGTACCCAGTTTTCTGAATATGCAAAGACAGAAATGGAAAGTTCACAAAAGTGGTCTGTAACAAAAGACAGTATTATGACTTGGGGAGATTTTAATTATGATATTATAAGTTACAATGATAAAGCTGTTGTACTTTTAGCTTTATCAAAAGAAAAACCATTTGTAAACTATATTTTTTTAATAAAAACCAAAGAAAACGAAGTAATTGGCGGACCTGGGAGTTTTGAGCAAAAAAGAATATTCAATCCCGAAAAATATCCATTTGAAAAATGAAGAAACTACTACCTAAAATATCCGGTTTTCTATTACTCTTATTCTGTTGCTTTGGCTGCGATCAAAGCAACCAATCAAAAATAGATCGTTCTATAGAAGAGTTGACTGAAAAATTCCCAGAGCTTCAAGCGGGAAAAAAACTCCCTAAAAGCAAATTTTCATTCGAAAAAAGTATTAGAAATGGAAAATTTAATTTTGAAATTCAGCTCTATTCACAACCGGAAGGATATCCTGATAAAAATCAAATCATTGTTATTATCAATTCTAAAAATGAAGTTTATGCACTTCCTTTATTAAATAACAAATACAAAGATTTCTGGAATTTTCCTCTTGACAAACCAATACCCGATGTGCCTAAAATCAAAACTACTTTTTCAAAAGAAATTAATAGTGCTATCAATACTTTAATTCCTAACACTGATCGAAAAAAGGGAATTAAACAATACTTGATTATGAATGAATTATTGACTTCTGTTTTGAACTGCAAAAACATTCAGGAAAAAGATTCTGTAATGATTTATAGAACATTTCGCCCAAATTCTGATCTTCCATATGAGGATTCTGATGATGCAAAAATAAGAATTCACAAAAACTACGAATTAATGAAAAAACAATGGGATCCTGAAAATCCTATTTATTCTAATTGTTACTTTGATGAAAAATCCTCGCGAATATATCAAGTAAATTTCATCGGAAATGAAATTCAAATTAAAACATATAGAATGGATTTTGGTTTTCCTCTTCTCTCTCTATAAACTTAAAATAGAAAAAGCTACCTTAAAACTATCTGATCAAAATATCCGTTGGAAAAAAACTTTTTCAGATAAGTTCATTTTTTCTTTAAAAACTAATAAAATTTGATAAAAATACACTTCTTGGATGTCGTAGTATTTTGATGCTTTATTGAGTCTAAATAACGAACAAAAAGCCTATTTAAAAGCATTCCAAAATCAATAATTCATCCATGTCACAAAGAAATGAAAAATATCAATTATTACTATTTTCATTTGTTTTGTTACATATTTTCAAAGTAAACACCATGTTTTGTGTCAATTTTAAGATAAATTTGCCAACTATTAAAAATAAAAGCATCGCAAATAAATTTACATAGAAAAAGAAAAGTAAAAGCAATTTTTCCTTCATTTTAAAACCAAAATTGATCTTGCAAAATGCAAAATGTAATTTGTATTTTAGTTTGGGTATCGTATATAATGAAATATTGAAATTGACGCTTTTGTATCTTTTTTTACTTTTGTTTTGCTAATATAAATAAGCAGGAAATTGCTTTGGTTACAGAATTACAATTAAAAAAAATAAAAAATGAGTAAGACATTATTTGACAAAGTATGGGATTCACATGTAGTGCGTAAAATTGAAGATGGACCAGATGTGTTTTTTATTGATCGTCATTTCATTCATGAAGTTACGAGTCCTGTTGCTTTTTTAGGATTAAAAGCCAGAGACGTGAAGGTTTTATACCCTGAACGAACTTTTGCAACTGCAGATCACAATACACCAACCATAAACCAACATTTACCAGTTGAAGATGCTTTATCTGCAAATCAGCTTAAAGCACTTGAAGATAATGCTGCCGAATACGGTATTTCGCACTGGGGTTTAGGTCATATTAAAAATGGAATTGTGCACGTTGTTGGTCCTGAAAACGGAATTACTTTGCCAGGTGCTACTATTGTTTGTGGAGATTCACATACATCTACTCACGGTGCTTTTGGAGCTATTGCTTTTGGTATCGGAACTTCTGAGGTTGAAATGGTACTTTCTACGCAATGTATCATGCAGCCAAAACCAAAGAAAATGCGTATCAACGTAAATGGTCAATTGAGTAAAGGTGTTGGTCCAAAAGACGTTGCACTTTATATTATTGCTCAATTAACGACTTCTGGAGGAACAGGTTATTTTGTGGAGTACGCCGGAGATGTTTTCGAAAATATGACGATGGAAGGTCGTATGACGGTTTGTAACCTAAGTATCGAAATGGGTGCTCGTGGTGGAATGATTGCTCCTGACCAAAAAACGTTTGATTTTCTTGAAGGAAGATTATATGCTCCAAAAGGCGAAGCCTGGACTAAAGCAGTAGAATACTGGAAAACGCTAAAAACGGATGCTGATGCTGTTTTTGATGCCGAATTAAACATCAACGCTTCAGATATTGAACCAATGATTACTTATGGTACTAACCCTGGAATGGGAATTGGTATCTCAAAACATATTCCGAATGCCAATCAGGTTGAAGGCGGTGAGGAAACTTATAAAAAATCGTTAGCTTATATGGGCTTTCAGGAAGATGATGTAATGATTGGAAAACCAATTGATTATGTTTTCTTAGGAAGTTGTACCAACGGGCGTATTGAAGATTTCAGGGCTTTCGCCGAAATTGTAAAAGGAAGAAAAAAGGCAGATAATGTTACCGCTTGGTTAGTTCCGGGTTCTCACGTTGTTGAAGCTCAGATTAAAGAAGAAGGTATTTTAGATATTTTGACCGAAGCTGGTTTTGTATTACGTCAGCCGGGTTGTTCTGCTTGTTTGGCTATGAACGATGATAAAGTTCCTGCCGGAAAATATGCAGTAAGTACATCAAACAGAAACTTTGAAGGTCGTCAGGGTCCTGGTTCAAGAACGCTTCTTGCAAGTCCGATTATGGCTGCTGCAGCTGCTGTTACAGGAAAACTAACAGACCCAAGAGAGTTATTTTAGATTGAAGATTTTAGATTTTAGATTTTCACTTTGTGTAATCTTCTATCTAAACATTTTCAAACAAAAATTGATTTACATTATTTAATTACCAAACATTTTTAGGTTCTAAATTTTAAGTTTTCAAAAGAAAATCTAAAATCCTAAAATCCTAAAATCTAAAATTCCAAAAAATGGCATACGATAAATTTAATATACTTACCAGCAGCGCAGTGCCGCTGCCAATTGAAAACGTAGATACAGATCAAATTATTCCGGCTCGTTTCCTGAAAGCTACAAAACGTGAAGGTTTTGGAGATAATCTTTTTAGAGACTGGAGATATAACGGAGACGATTCTCCAAAAGCTGATTTCGTTTTAAACGATTCAACTTATAGCGGAAAAATTCTGGTTGGAGGAAAAAACTTCGGGTCAGGATCTTCAAGAGAACATGCTGCATGGGCAGTTTACGATTATGGTTTTAGAGCTGTAGTTTCTAGTTTCTTTGCTGATATCTTTAAAGGAAACTGTTTAAATATTGGTGTTTTGCCAGTTCAGGTTAGCCCGGAATTTGCTGATACGATTTTTAGCGCCATTGAAGCTGATCCTAAAACAGAATTGGAAATCAACTTGCCAAACCAAACGATTACTTTATTGGCAACTGGTCAACAAGAATCTTTTGCAATTAACGGATACAAAAAGAACAATATGATTAATGGCTTTGATGACATTGATTATTTACAAAATATCAAGGAAGATATTGTGGCTTTCGCCGATAAACTTCCTTACTAAAAAGAAATCTCATTCAGGATATTAGACCCGACAGGTTTCAAAAACCAGTCGGGTCTTTCTAAATTAAATGAGAAAACATAGAACGCAGATTTTACGGATTCGCTATCGCGAAGACGCCGAAAAAAACTGATTTTATTTTTTAGCTAAAGTGAAAAATCTGTGTCAATCCGTGTCTTCGCGATAGCGAATCAGTAAAATCTGCGTCGAATTAGAAACTGTTTATCAGTAAAGTTAGAAATATAGATTATCAATGGAAAAAAGAAAAATTGAAATAATGGATACGACGCTTCGTGATGGTGAACAAACCTCCGGAGTATCTTTTTCTGCTGCAGAAAAACTGACCATTGCACAATTGTTGTTGGAGGAATTAAATATTGATAGAATCGAAATTGCTTCGGCACGCGTGAGCGAAGGAGAATTTCAAGCCGTAAAAGGCATTACTTCTTGGGCCGAAGAAAGAGGATATATTCACAGAATCGAAGTACTTTCATTTGTTGACGGTGGTGTTTCCATCGAATGGATGAAAAAAGCCGGTGCCAAAGTTCAGAATTTGTTGACTAAAGGTTCAATGAACCACTTAACGCATCAATTAAAAAAAACGCCTGAGCAGCACTTTTCTGAAATTGCTCAAATCATCGCATTAGCGAAAGAAAATAATATTGAAACCAATGTTTATCTGGAAGACTGGAGCAACGGAATGCGAAATTCTCCTGAATATGTTTTTCAATTTCTGGATTTTTTAGCAACGCAGCCTGTTAAAAGAATCTTACTTCCTGATACTTTAGGCGTTTTAATTCCGTCTCAAACCTTTGAATTTATTTCTAAAATCAGAGCAAAATATCCGCAAATTCATTTTGATTTTCACGCTCATAACGATTACGATTTAAGTATCGCTAATGTCATGGAAGCTATAAAAGCCGGTATAAACGGACTTCACGTAACGGTAAACGGAATGGGAGAACGTGCCGGAAATGCACCGCTTGAAAGTACGGTTGCCGTGATAAACGATTATTTACCTGAAGTTAGCATCAATATAAAAGAAACTTCTCTTTATACTGTAAGTAAGTTAGTGGAGACTTTTACCGGATATAGAATTCCGGCCAACAAACCCATTGTTGGCGATAATGTTTTTACACAAACCGCAGGAATTCACGCCGACGGCGACAACAAAAACAATTTATATTTTAATGATTTGCTTCCGGAACGCTTTGGGAGAAAACGAAAATATGCTCTCGGAAAAACTTCGGGAAAAGCTAATATCGAAAAAAATCTTCAGGAATTAGGTTTAAAATTAAACCAGGAAGATTTGAAATTGGTTACCCAAAGAATCATCGAATTGGGCGATAAAAAAGAAACTGTTACTAAGGAAGATCTTCCATACATTATTTCAGATGTTTTGGACAGTCATACTTATGAAGATAAAATTACCATAGAATCTTATGTATTAATGCATTCAAAAGGAATGCGCCCTTCAACTACTTTGCTATTAAAAATTGATGATGAAATCATCGAAGAAAATGCGCAGGGCGACGGTCAGTTTGATGCTTTCATGAATGCATTATCTAAAATTTACAAAAGCAAAAAACTAACGCTTCCAAAATTGATTGATTATGCCGTGAGAATTCCACCCGGAAGTAGCTCAGACGCTTTATGCGAAACGATTATAACATGGGTAAACAACGGAAAAGAATTTAAAACCCGCGGATTAGATTCAGATCAAACCGTTGCAGCAATTATTGCAACGCAGAAGATGTTGAATGTAATAGCCTAAGGAACTAAGTTACTAAGATTCTAAGTTGCTAAGATTTTTTCTTTGAGCTTAGCATCTAGTAACTCAGGTCCTTTAAAAATAAAACTAAGCCAATAAGAATAAAAACCTTAGAATCTTAGCAACTCAGAATCTTAGAACCTTTTTAAAAAATAAAATATGAAATTTAATATAGCCCTTTTAGCAGGAGACGGAATTGGTCCTGAGGTAATTAATGAAGCTGTAAAAGTATCTGATGCTATTGCAAAAAAATTCAATCACGAAATAACATGGACACCTGCTCTTACCGGAGCGGCAGCGATTGATGCTGTTGGAGTTCCTTATCCTGATGAAACGCACGAAGTTTGCATGAAAGCTGATGCTGTTTTATTTGGAGCAATCGGACATCCAAAATACGATAATGATCCAAGTGCACCAGTTCGTCCGGAGCAAGGTTTGTTGTTGATGCGTAAAAAATTAGGATTGTTTGCTAACGTGCGCCCAACTTTTACATTTCCTTCTTTAATTGATAATTCTCCTTTAAAAAGAGAAAGAATCGAAGGAACTGATTTGGTTTTCTTAAGAGAATTAACTGGCGGAATCTATTTTGGAGAAAAAGGAAGAAGAGACGGCGGAGAAACTGCTTTTGACAATTGTGTTTATACACGTGCAGAAGTGCAGCGTTTGGCTAAAAAAGGTTTTGAATTAGCCATGACTCGTAGCAAAAAATTATGCTGCGTTGATAAAGCAAACGTTTTGGAAACTTCACGTTTATGGAGAGAAACAGTTCAGGCAATGGAAAAAGAGTATCCGGAAGTTACGGTTTCTTACGAATTTGTTGATGCAGTTGCAATGCGTTTGGTTCAATGGCCAAACTCTTATGATGTTTTGATTACTGAAAATTTATTTGGAGATATCTTAACAGATGAAGCTTCTGTCATTTCAGGATCAATGGGATTAATGCCTTCAGCTTCTGTTGGAGAACATACTTCATTATACGAACCAATTCACGGATCTTACCCACAGGCAACCGGATTAAATATTGCTAATCCTTTGGCGACTATATTATCTGCAGCAATGATGTTCGAAGATGCTTTTGGTTTAAAAGATGAAGCTGAAGCGATCAGAGCAGTCGTAAACAAATCTTTAGAAGAAAGAATTGTTACCGAAGATTTAGCCACAAAAGGATCTAAAGCTTACAAAACCAGCGAAGTTGGTGATTGGCTTGTGGAGAATCTATAGTTTATTTTGTTTCAGGTTTATTTTGTTTCAAGTTTCAGGTTGTTGAAACGTGAAACAAAATAAACCTGAAGCTTTAAACAAAATTTTACATAAAAAAAGGGATCAACTTGCGTTGATCCCTTTTATATATTTAGAAAAAAATATTAATATCCTCCTCTGTTACCACCACGGTCATTTCCACCACGGCTGTTTCCTCCACCATAACCTCCGCGTGAATCTCCACCACGGCTGTTATTGTTAAAGCTTCTTCTTTCACCTTCAGGTTTCGGTTCAGATTTATTAACTACAATTGCACGACCTTGAACAGTAGCTCCGTTCAATTCATCAATTGCTTTTTGAGCTTCCGCATCGTTTGGCATCTCTACGAAACCAAAACCTTTGCTTCTTCCAGTAAATTTATCTGTAATAATTTTAACTGAATCTACTGCTCCGTAAGCCTCGAAAGACTCTCTTAAATCTGCTTCCTCAATACTGAATGGAAGGCTTCCAACAAAAATGTTCATATGTACTTATTTATAATAATGTAGCAAATGTAGTCTTATTTTTCTCTAATCTACTATATATTAGTTTATTTATGTTTTTATTTTGATTTAAAAACTCAAATTAACTAAAACCAATCCAGAATTAATGAAATTATCGTTGATGTAACGTATTGCTGGCCTAAACAGTAATTTTGTAAAAAATACCTTCTAAAAATTTATTTTTGTTTTTATACCGTTTTTAAGTCAAAAAACGACCAATGTTTATTTATAGTGATTTGAACATACAATTCAGAAAAAAATTATATCTTTGCGCCCTTAATTAACAGAGGTCGAGTACCTCAAAATTTAATCATACGATTATGTCAGTAAAAATTAGATTACAAAGACACGGTAAAAAAGGAAAACCTTTTTACTGGGTTGTAGCTGCAGATGCACGCTCAAAAAGAGATGGTAAATACTTAGAGAAAATCGGTACTTACAATCCAAACACTAACCCGGCAACTATCGACTTAAACCTTGATAGTGCAGTTAAATGGTTACACAATGGTGCACAACCAACTGATACTGCAAGAGCAATCCTTTCTTATAAAGGTGCTTTATTGAAACACCACCTTGATGGAGGTATTCGTAAAGGTGCTTTAACTCAAGAGCAAGCTGATGCTAAATTATCTGCTTGGTTAGATGCTAAAGCTGGAAAAGTTGATGCTAAAAAAGACGGTTTAACAAAAGCGCAAGCTGATGCTAAAGCTAAAGCTTTTAAAGCAGAACAAGAAGTTAACGCTAAACGTTTAGCCGCTGCAGCTCAGGCTGAAGCTGATGCTATCGCTGCTGCAACTCCTGCAGTTGAAGAAGAAGTTGCTGAAGTTGAAGAATCAACTGAAGAAGCTCCTGCTGCTGAAGAAAATAACGAAACAACTGAAGCATAATTATATTTAGCGAGAATGCGTAAAGAAGAATGTTTTTATTTAGGTAAAATCGCTAAAAAATTTAGTTTCAAAGGTGAAGTTCTGGCTTATTTAGACACGGACGAACCTGAGTTATACGAAAATCTGGAATCAGTGTTTATTGAATGCAATAAACACCTGGTTCCTTTTTTTATTGAAAAAAGTTCATTGCACAAAAACGATTTTTTAAGAATTCGTTTTGAGGATATGAATACAGAAGAAGATGCAGATGCCATTATGGGAAATGCTATTTATCTTCCTTTAAGTATGTTGCCAAAACTTTCCGGCAACAAATTTTATTTTCATGAGGTGATTGGTTTTGAAATTGAAGACCAACGCTTGGGTGTTTTCGGAAAAATTGTTGCCGTAAACGATACTACCGCTCAACCACTTTTTGAAGTTATAAATGGTGAAGTCGAAATTTTAATTCCGATGATTGACCACTTTCTTGTAAAAATTGACCGCGAGAATAAAAAAGTAATCATGAACCTTCCGGAAGGATTGGTGGAGATGTACCTTTAAGGTTAAAATTTCAAATTTTAAATTCCAAATTCCAACCTGGAAAAAGAAAAATTATAAAACTCAAATTCCAAATTCCAATTTAGAAAAAGTTATAATGTATTTCATGTAAATTCAATTATAATATATTTTGAAAGAAAATACTTATTTTTTGTGAATTTTATTTATTTTTAAAGCTTCAATTAATTTGAACTTAATATATGAATAAACCTTACGATCTAGAAGAAAGAACTTTTTTGTTTGCAAAGCAATGCAGAATCTATATTAGGTCTCTGCCAAAAACAACATCAAATATTGAAGATGGAAAGCAATTAGTGAGATCTTCAGGCTCTGTGGGGGCAAATTATATTGAAGCGAATGAAAAGCTTGGAGATCGAGATTTAATATTTAGACTAAAAATTTCCCGAAAAGAGGCAAAAGAATCTAAATTCTGGTTACGATTACTACATGAATTAAATCCGGATCAGAAAACACTTTCCGATTCTTTATTGTTCGAAGTAGAAGAATTAAGAAAAATTCTATCCACTATAATTACTAAGATTTCAAAACAATAAATTGATATTTTAATCCTATTTTTGTACTTTAAAACTATATAAATTTACTCCTTTACGATTGGAATTTAGAACTTCATTTTAGAATTTCATTCCCGATTGGAATTTGGAATTTAAAAAATTTGGAATTTCTACTTTATGTTTCAATTCAAGCAATTTTCTATCCAACAAGACAAAACCGCTATGAAAGTTGGCACTGACGGTGTTTTACTTGGTGCCTGGGCTCCAATTCATAATAATCCGTTTAGTGTTTTAGATATTGGTGCTGGAACCGGAATTATTGCTTTAATGCTCGCTCAGCGAACCCATGCTGAACAAATTGATGCTCTGGAAATTGATGAAGATGCGTATGAACAAGCTGTCGGGAATTTCGAAAATTCACCCTGGGGAGATCGTTTATTTTGTTTTCATGCTGGTTTAGATGAATTTATTGATGAACCGGAAGATGAATATGATTTGATTGTTTCAAATCCTCCTTTTTATGCTGAAGATTACAAAACAGAAAGTGAACAACGTGATTTAGCGCGTTTTCAAGACGCAATGCCTTTTGAAGAACTGGTTGAAGCTGCTGATTTATTACTTTCTGAAAACGGAATATTTGCTTTAATTCTTCCATTCAAAGAAGAAGAAAAATTTATCGCTTTAGCAAAAGAATCAGAATTATATCCGATAAAAATTACGCGTGTAAAAGGAACTCCAAAATCTGACATCAAGAGAAGTTTATTGGCTTTTAGTAGAAATGAAACTATTGAAATTGAAATTGATGAATTAACAATAGAAATAGACAGACACGTTTATACTCCTGAATATATTGAATTGACAAAAGAATTTTACTTGAAGATGTAGCTCTAGAATTCTAACTTTTTATTCTCCATAATAAAATTGTTATTTTTCCAATATTCAACATCTTCTTTAACTTTTGCATCTAATTTCAGACGATCAATCGGGCGTTTTATTACGGATGCATTTTTTGTAATAATATCTTCTGACATTAAATCGTAATTAGAATTCTCAATACTTATTTGCTTTTTATTTGCTAGTGAAAAATAACTGCTTTCTACTTTTTCATTGCAATAATTAATAAAATATCGTCCATCAACATTTTTATAAGTCTGGGTAATCTTCAACGATGATTCGATCACAATATCGTCATTATCATTCGACCTGTCTCTCTTTAAAACTACATATTGTTCAAATTTTACAATAGCAAAGGAATCTGTTTCAACATAAATAAACCCAATTGCAGATTGTGGTGCGGGATTTCCAAAACCGGTGGAAAAAACAGTTGGATTTAAATTTGTAAAACTAATTACATAGACCTTTTTGCCTCCGTAAGTCGTCGTTCCTTCTTTCTTTAATTCGAAATCTTTTGTTTCATAAAGCAAATTCTGATTGCTTAACATTATGTTCCTGAAAATTACGACTCCAAAATACCCTATTCCTTTCCAGTTTTCACTTGAAATTGAATCTGATTTTTTTCGGAACTGCAATATTTCTCCAAAATAATTTTCTGCAGCATCGTTTGAAACTTTAATTCCGTTTGGACTGTAAGTGTTTATTGATCCTTCTTCATTTATAGTAAAAATACCGTCTTTATTGGTTTGAGCTCTAAAAAAGAATTTCTGATTGAATGGTTTTTGAAAATAATTAATCTCAATCCTTTCTTTTGCTTTCTTTAAAATTGCTGCTGCAGATAAAGTATTTGATTTCTTTTTAGAAGTAATAATTGTTTCATTCAATGAAACTTCAGCATTTGTTTCTTTATTTAATTTAATCTGTAATGGTTCATTTTGCAATTTTTCGAGTTCTGAAACCAGAATTGTATCTGAAAAATATCCCAAAGCCGAAATAATTAATTTATCGTTAAAACTGCTTTTAGAAACATTGAATTGAAAATTTCCTTCTGAATTTGCAACTACACTTTTATTGCAATTTAGAAGATAAAGATCAGCGTTTGCAATTACAGTATCCGATTTTGAATCTTTAACAACTCCGAAAACACTAAAAGAATCATACAAATTCTTTGATTTCTGAGCGTATAAAAAAGACTGTAAGAACAAAAACACGAATAAAATTACTTGTTTGATTATTGTTTCTGATTTCATTATTTTCCACTTTTAGCAAAAAGAACAGCTCGGTCTAAAATTTCATCTTTTCCTTGTTGAATGCCTAAAATAGTAGGTTTTATTTCAATATCCGGAACGATACCAATGCGTTGGGTTTCTTTTTTGTTGGGATAAAAAACACCATAACAAGTAAATGTTGTGTAAAAACCTTTAATAATTGGAAATCCATATTTCCCACCGTCAGCACCGCCAGTTTGACTTCCTATTACTTTGACTTTTGGAGCAGTTTGCAAAGACATCGCATTCATTTCAGCATGACTTACTGCTTTTTCATCTAGCAAAACAATTACTGTCCCTTTGTAGTAATCCGGATTGTTTTTACCGCATTTTTCTATCCCTTCTCTCCAATAATAACGTCCGGGATAACTGATATCGGGATCCAAAAATTTAGCAAACTCTTTAGGTTCTGAATTAAGCCATTCTGAAATAGTAAACATAACATCTCGCGGACGCATTCTATTATCAAAAATAATCGCACTAGTATTATTAAGGGCTTTAATTAAATCCGGAACATCTTTTTCATCAACTTCATCATAATTAACATAACCAATATTTCCCTCTAAAATTTTCCACTTTTCGTTGTTGGAAAACTGAATCTTTAAATCTTGATATTTATAACGATTTAAAGATTTTAGCGCCGTTTTTCCGTCGCGGACAAACTCTACTTCAACAGAGGGTGTTTTTCCATTAAAAATTGCCCAATAGGCATTCTTTAGGACAGAAGGTTCGTTTGATCCTTCAACATATTTCCTATTTTCTTTTAATAGTTCTGCAATAGTTTTTCCATCAACTTTTGTAATTACATCACCTACTTTTAAATCATTTATTTTTGCCAACGAATCGTTTTTTAAACTAATGATCACTGCCTTTTCATCAATAATTTTGACATCCGCAGGGATAAATTTATCTCCAAAATAATCAAACAATTGAGACATCTGGGTTGATGCATGCGTATCATTAAGCTTTATAGAAATCTCACGCATTGCCAAAACAAAATCTTTCTCAGATTCCGGAGCATAAAATCTTGGGAGCATCGTAATTAATACTTTATCCCAGTTTTCATCCATTTGATATTTGTATGGAAAAAAGTATTCTATATAATTCCAATATCTAAACAATGCCAGAAGACGTAATTTTTTATCTGTCCACTTAAAATCGCTGTACTTTATTTCGTTGTTAAACTGCAAAGGTATTTTTCCGGAATTTAATTCGTAATCAACATAAAATTGTTTTCCCTGATTTCTGTTTTCTTCAATAAATTTTAATTTTTTTGAAAGCGATTTAGAGAACAAATCATTTTTTGAAAACCATGATAAGTCAAAGTTTTTATCAAAATATTCTCTTTTTGAAGCAGGCGTCGAAATTTTATATGCTTTTACTTCTCCTAAAGAAGTTACCCAATTTTCGATTACCAAAGAGAATGCTTCGGAGGTCTGCGCTTCTTCAACCTTTAACAAAATTTGAAACAATTGTTCGTCCCAATTTTTACTGCCATCCGTCACCTTTGGATGATAATATTTCAGAAAACCCCAAACTTTACAGGTTGCAGCTAGTTTTTGAGTTTCGGTAATGGGTTTTGAAAATACATTTTGAAATAATAAAACAAGAACAAGAAGTAGCGTTTTTTTCATTAAAAAAATTAGTTAGGTTAGTTATTTAGTTTTGGGTTAATTTTAAACTTGTTCAAATATATTCTTAAATTGATATAAAATTCTTTCAATTAATCGCAAATCTTCGGTAACAATTTCAGCGCTTCCTTTCATTTCCTGCTGAAATATAATTTGTTTTTTATACGAGGTTCGCAATCCGTTTGTAAGCGCAACATCCAACAATAAATTTCCATCTTTATCCGGAATCAAAGAAATATTCTGGATTGTACCATATAAAACACCAAATTCTCTATCAGGAAAATTAGAGAGGCGAATATTTACCTTTTGCCCTACTTTTATTTTCCCGGAATTAAGTGCCGGTGCTTTTACTTTGCCTACAAAACCATTTTTAGCATCGGGAATTATAGAAAAAACATTATCGCCGGAATTTATAGTTTGATTTTCTGTCCAAACCTGCAAAAAAGTGACAACACCGCTAACGGATGATTTTAGGGTATAATTAAGTTCCCAGTCTTTTATTACTTTTTTTAGCTGATAAAAGGATTGCGCCATGTTTCGTCCGAGGTTAACTTCTTCTTTAGTGCTATTTATATGGGAACTCTGGCTAGATTTTTTATTATCGATAAGAGAAGACCTCAGCTGAGAAATAGACGACAGAAGGCTCTTATAATTCTTCTGAGCCTGAAGATAAGTCAGTTTTTTAGCTTCCATTTCCTGGGTAGAAACAATTCCCTTGTTAAAGAGCGTTTCAAAACGGGCAACTTCATTTTTTTGAAGCTGCAATTCGCTTTCGTTAATTGCTTTCTGATCCTGTAGGATCTCCAATCTCTCTTTTATTTGAATATTTTCAGAACTTTGAGCCCTGTTTTCTACTTCAAAAGGCTGTAGGTTTTTGTTTAATTCGTGTGCCTGATAATCTTTCTGAAAAACGGCATAAGCGCTTTCGATTTCTCCCAATTGCGAGTTTCTTAGCACAGCAAATGGAAAATCTTTCGTTGAATTATTTATATTGTAGCTCTCGACAATATTTTTTAATACAAAGACGTCTTTATAATTCGCCGTATTTTCAATAATAGCTAATGTTGTATTTTTTTCTATTATCGATTTGTTTTTCACCAATATAGCTTCAATTCTACCTGAAGTTTTAGAAACTATTTTCTCTGGCGGAATGTTCGTTGTTATTATGATTTCGGTATTGACAACATCCGGATATTTAATAAACCAGGAAACAAAAAAGAGCATAAAAATTATAACAAAAATCAAAACGGTCCCCCAGCGTATCATCCAATGTGGCACTTTGGTGAGAATGTCCTGAACTTCTTCACTTCTTAATTCAAATGTAGTATTATCTTCAGCCATGATTAATTTCCTAATTGTAATTGATTTCTAACCAGCTCAAAATAATTTCCTTTTTGTTCGACTAAAGCGGAATGAGAGCCAATTTCGATGATTTTTCCTTTATCCAAAACCACAATCTGATCTGCATTCATAACCGTACTCAATCGGTGTGCAATAACAACAACGGTTTTATTTTTAAAGAAAATATCCAGTTTACGCATAATTTCTCTTTCATTATTGGCATCCAAAGCAGAGGTTGCTTCGTCAAAAAATAATATTTCAGGATTTTTATAAACGGCTCTGGCTATTAACAAACGCTGTTTTTGTCCGCTGCTCATCCCTAAACCTTCTGCACCAATTTTGGTATTATACCCCAGCGGCAAACCGCTTACATATTCTTTTATATTGGCCACATCTGCGGCATAAACTAATCGTTCTTTGTCTACTTTATCAACACCAATCGCGATGTTATTGGCAATGGTATCGCTAAAAATAAACCCTTCCTGCATTACGGCACCAATATTTGATCGCCAGGCTCTTTGAGAGATGTTTTTTAATTGTGTATTGCCAAGATTTATCTCGCCACTGTTGGGTTCATAAAATTTAAGCAGCAATTTCATAAGCGTTGTTTTTCCGCTTCCGCTAACGCCTACTATGGCTGTAACTTTATTGGCAGGAATAATTAAGCTTAAATTTTCCAGCACAGGAATATCAGATCCTAAATAACGGTAAGTAATATTTTTAATGTCAATGTCAACATCATAAGGAACATCACTCGTCTGATTCACTTCTTGTTGTGTTTCATCTTCTTTTTCATGAATTTCAGATAATCTTGCCAATGATATTTTAGCATCCTGAAGTTCCCGAACAAACTCAATAAGTTGTGTTATTGGTCCGTTTAAGCTTCCTACAATCGAACTTATCGCCAACATCATACCGAGTGTAATCGATCCATCGATGACCAATTTTGCAGATAGAAAAATGATAAAAATGTTTTTTAATTCATTAATTACAGAAGAACCAATGGTTTGCGTTTGCTCTAAAACCAATCCTTTTATCGAAACTCTAAAAAGTCTTGCCTGAACATATTCCCAGCCCCAGCGTTTTTGCTTTTCGGCATTGTGAAGCTTTATTTCCTGCATTCCGTTAATGAGTTCCATTACTTTGCTTTGCTCCTGAGAAACCTCTGCAAAACGCTTGTAATCGAGGACCTCTCTTCTTTTTAAGAATAAAGTAATCCATCCAAAATAAAGTATGCTTCCAGCAAAAAAGACTAAAAATATCTGAATATTAAAATAAGCCAAAACACCTCCCATAACTACCATGTTTATCACAGAAAACAAAACATTTAGAGAAGATGTAGTCAGAATTCGTTCTATTCTTCGATGATCGTTTATTCGCTGCATAATATCGCCTGTCATACGAACATCAAAAAATGAAATAGGAAGATTCATTAATTTGATAAAGAAATCTGAGATCAGGGATATATTTATTCTTGTAGAAAGATGTAATAATATCCAGCTTCTGATAAGCTCTAAACCTGTTCTTCCGGCAAAGAGAAATAATTGCGCAAAAAGAATTAAATAGATAAAATGTATGTTTTGGTTTTGAATCCCAATATCAACGATACTTTGGGTTAAAAACGGAAAAATTAGCTGCAACAAACTACTTGCCAACAATCCGATACTTAACTGTACCAGAAATGATTTGTATCTCAGGACATATTGTGATAACAATCCAAATCCTATTCCTTTTTTATCTTCTTTATCAAAATCTGTTTGAAAAAATTTTGGAGTTGCCTCTACTAATAGTGCAATTCCTTCCTGAGTAGAATCGTCTGCATTATTGCCTATCCAAAATTTAATGAAATCTTGTTTATTATATTCAATTAAACCAAAACCCGGGTCAGAAATATAATAAATTCCTCTTTTTATTTTATAGAGAACTACGTAATGATTTTTGTTCCAATGCAAAATACAAGGCAATGGTGCTTCTTCTAATCTTTTTACATTTAATTTAACCCCTAAAGTCCTGAAACCAATTTTCTCAGCCGCATCGCTTAAAAAAAGCAAATTGCTTCCTTCACGAGTTGTTTCACTATTGTCTCTCAACTCCTGAATATGAATTGTTTTTCCGTAATGTTTAGCTATTATTTTTAAACACGTTGGTCCGCAATCCTTATGATCTGCTTGTTTGTAATTGATGAATTTTTTCAATTCTTAGTTGGTTTATTTTATAGCAATATTATACAAAAATTCTTAAAAAAAGAAGTACGTTGTTTAAATATGTAAATGACAAAGTTTCACTGTAATCAAATTTTAAGCCTTCTACTACTACAATTAAAACTTTACATATCAATCTCTTACACCAATAATATTCTTCTTGGATTTAAAAGAATTTAGAAAATAAAAAATAAACTTTTAATTTCCGTATTTTTTTGACAATAGAAAAGCTTTGCTAAATAAATAACAAAGCTTTTCTATTACTTTTAATTCTGTGTTTTTTTATAGCTCTCTTTTTCTTAATTGGTTACTTTAAGATATTTAAAATGCTATTTAACCGTTATGAATCTAATGGACAACCTTCCTCAATAACTGGCCCACAAGTTTCACCTTCATTTGGATGTATAATACCTGCAAGAATGTTTGTTCCGGGACAGTAACACGCCTCAGCTCCGACACCGCCGCCGTTAATGTTTTTTTTCTCATTAACACCTAAAACTTCTACTCCAATTAAATCTTTTAATTTTTTCATAATTTGTTTTTTGATTTGTTAATACTTCAATCATTTTAAGACATTTGAAGTTTTTGTCTGTTTGACCGTGTATTTATTAATAAAATTCATACGACATTTATTTTGGCGTAAAAAAAACAGAGAGAAAATTTTCCTCTCTGTTTCAATATCTAAAAAGTGTAAAATTTAATAATACAAATTTTCTCTAGGATATGGCACTGGTTAGCCCTAACCAATTAAAACCAACTCAGTGGCCACCTTTCCTGAGAATCCCGACACCAATCATCAATGTTGGGATATTTGCTCAATGTTCCACGATCGAGCGCCTACAAATTAAAAAAAACATGACTAAATTTTAATAAGGCTGTATTGTTGTATTATTGTTTATTGTTTAAAAGTTTAAGAAAACTAGCAACAAAGACGATTAGATTCACAAGTACCTGCTGTAGTATCCAACGGACACGCTTGACCAACTGATATTAAAACACATCCCGCTTCGATTGCATAAACCCAACATTCAGGAATTCCTCCCTTAATTGTTTTTGGCTCAATTTTTGTTATTCTTTGAGCAGTTTCAAGATTTAAAATTTTCTTTAACATATTCTTTAATTTTATACTGAACTATAAATTAAATTATAATTCCGGATTTGGCATAAGAGGAAATTTGCAATTCCCTGTGCTACCTTCTTCTAATCCAGGTATTGTTCCATCAGGACAATAAGAGAAACAGTAAGCATTTACTTTTTGGCTCGATGTATTGTAACAAAAACATTTACAATTCGCAGGCTGAACCGGTACCCCCCCTAAAATGCTTTTTTGCTCATTTACACTTAGCATTTCAGATCCATCCAGGTTTATAATTTTTTTTAACATAATTGCGTTTTTATAAATTATTTTGCTAGCTATAAATTCAACCCCTATTTTAAATAACAGAGAAATATTTTTTACTTCCTCTGTTATTTTGTTTTATTCTTAATCTTAAACTAGGCTATTATACATCGCCAAGAATCATATTCACAAATAGATCCTTTAGGACATGTACCGTCCTCATAGCATGCTAATCCACCTTTGATAACTTTTTTTTCATCTTTAGAAAGCTCTTCAGCCCCTTCAAGTTTTAAAATGTTTTTTAACATAATGATTGTTTTTTGTTTGGGTTAATAATAGTCTAACATTTGTGTATGAATTACTGTGAGGGTAATTTTAACTTTAAGCTATCTTTTCAAATCGTTCTTCTTCCAAAATTTCAACTTCTTCAACAAAATCATTTAAGAAATATTTCAATTCACTTAACTCATATTCATGAGGAAATATTTTTCCATTTACAATTTTAACTGGTGTATAATTAAAATTATTTTTAGAGCACAATTCATATTGTTTTTGTATTTCCTGATTAATCATCATACTAACTGGTTCAGTATTCCATTTTTTCAACCATTTTTTAAGGCCTAATTTCTTAATATGCCAATCTGAAATTGCTTCTACAATTTTTCCTGGTGTAGATCTGTTTATTGTTAAAAGTCTTTCGACAACAATTTTGTATGGATTATCAGCATTTTCAGGATTAACATTAAATAATATATTCAGAAAAATTTTATCCGGAAATTTTAAAACTAAATCAAAAGCTTCCTGAAATGTTTTATGGCAATGTCCGCAACTTGGACTTAGAATTATAGAAAGTTTAATTCCGGCATTTCTGTTCCCAAAATGTAAACCCCTTAAATCTTCTAATCCATTTGTGTAAGGAACTTTTTTTGACAAGAAATTTAATACTGTATAGTTTCTTTTAAATTTTTTAAGCTCTTTTAAGTTAGTATCACTATTTAATATGTTTTTTACAACTGGTTTTGCAACTAACCAAATTGACGTTAAAAGAAACATAGAAAATAAAAACGGAAATATATTTGTCAAGCTAAAGCTTAATGTAAATAAGTCTGAAGCGAACCAAAGAATGCTTTGTGTCAATACTAAAAATGAAACTGCCAAACACATAACACACCATTTTTGAATTTCAAATTTTTGTATCCATACAGATGTTACAATTATAGGAATAGCCAAGAGACTTAAAAATCCTATAAAAATTACCGAATTTAAAGGTTGAAACAATATGGCAAGGAACGATGAGCTAAAGAAAATCAATGGCAAATCTGAAAAACTAATCCATTTTGAATTTTTATTATCAAAATTAATAACCTCATTGCAAGAAGTGTTTGTTGTAAGATTGCAAAATTTAGATATGATATTAGTTTTAAAACCTAATTTTTCCTGAACAATAAAAACACTAATGATTAATCCTAAAATCGAAGTTGTCAAAAATACCAGACTAAATACATTGTAGGTATTATAGAAAAATGAAACGCCTACTAAAAGCAACAAAGGAAAATAATACTTTAAATCTTTATATTCATTTTGAAAATTCTCTCTTGCAATAATATTATTAGGTTCAATTGCAACAATGACTCCATTCCAATCTAAAAGAAAACTATCGTACGATATTTTTTGAACTCCATTTTTAATGGTATCAATTCGAACAAAATCTTTTACTCTTTCGACAAGGGTAAGTTCATTTTTAAAATAGGCTAAAAAATTAGATGGTAAATTTTCGATCTGTTCTTTAGAAACTCTTAGAGCAGCATTCTCCACAGACAACAAATCTAACGAATCTGTTATCGCAAATAAACTTGGATAATTTGGATGAGAAAGAAACAAATCTTTGAACTCATTTTTAGCTTCCGAGTATTTATTAATTTGAAGAAATTTCTGTACTAGTTTTAACATCTCTTTTTGCCTTTTAAATCATAACGACAGTGCAAATATTGAAGTTTTAATTGGAAAAAAATGCCCAAAGGCACACATTTTATTAATTATACTACATACAATTTATAAATTATATCAGTCAGAATAATTCAATTAAAGAACTGTATATCAATAAATTATACTAAATTTACTTTCTCAAAAAACCACAAAAACCCATTTCCGATTAAGGGTTTCTCTTTTTGTCTAGTTTTGAAATATCAATAACATTAATACGCAAAAACATGACACATATGAGCTTAAGATTTGAAGATTTTGAAGTAGAAAAATTGACAAAAAACCAATTAAAAACAATTCTGGGAGGTGACCCTACTGACGATGCAGAACCTATTGATGATGGTGAACCTACTAAAGGAGGAGGAGGCACTGGAGGTAATCCATGAAGCTTAAAAAATAAATTTACAAATACAGTTAACAACCATAATTGATAAAAAAATGATAACAAAAAATTTAAAATTCGAAGATTTTGAAGTAGAAAAATTGACTAAAAATCAGCTAAAAATAGTATTAGGAGGAGACGATGACATAGATCCTCCAGGTACAAAAGAACCAACCAAAGGTGGTGGAGGTACAGGTGGAACTCCATAAAAATTTAAAAAATTTCTTTAAAAGAAATCTTAAATATTATTCGCAAATTGAGCCGGAGATACTCCGGTTCTTTTGCGAAATGACTTGGCAAAAGAAACAGCATTCTTAAAACCTACACTTTCTGCAATGGCTTGTGTAGAATATTTACGATACATGTGATTGGTAATCATTTCATTGATTACATAATTAATTTTAAGCTCGTTAGAGTATTCTCCAAAAGATTTACCAAATCGTTTATTTACTACATAGGACAAATAAGTTGTATTGGTTTTTATTTTTTTTGCAACATATTGCAATGTAAAATCTGGATTCAAATATTCTAATTTATTTTCCAGTGCTAACAATTTTTCTACAATTTTATTTTCTTTAGCCTCATCAATACTTAAATTTACATTCTCTTTTTTAAACTGAATGTCTTCTAATTGCAATATTTCAGGCTCTAAAACAGGTTCCGGTATAGGCGTTTTTTCTTTCTTTTCTAAATTTGCCTTAAATTCTTCAATTAAAGCGTTCATTTTCTTGTGCGCCTTATTTTTGTCTCTTATATTTTTTATTAATAAAAAGACAATTCCAACAACTAATAAAACATAAAACACTTTGAGTACTTTACTAAATAGCACTTCATTTGCATATTTTTCCTGAATAGTGACCATTTCATCACTTAAATCACCTGTTCCAAGTCTATAATTAACTTCTAATGCCTCGTTATTTAATTTGGCTTCTGATTTTTCATAATTATCTAAATAAATTTTAGAATATTTATAAGCCAGTTCAGGTTCTTTCTTTATGTTGTAAATTTTAGCTAAATAATAATTTGCCTTTAAAAAATTCTCATCTTTAGTATTATTAACTTTAGAGATTGAATCAACCCTTTTTAAAAGAACCAATGCTTTATCATATTTTTTTATATCAAAATATAAATTCCCCAGATTAAAGTTTGCGATTGTAAATTCTCTTTTGAGATTGTTTTGTTTTGCAAAAAATACAATATCATAATACATTTTCTCAGCATTTTGATAATCATTTTTAAGAAAATAAACATTTCCCAAACTTATTTTGGCAGCAATTTTATTACTTGGATTATTTTGAGAGTAGAAAATTGTTTTTTTATAAAAATAAGCGGCCGAATCAAGCAAATATTTCTTGCTTTGATTTTTCACATAAAGACTTTCGTACGAACCTCCTATAGTAATATTGTTATTACTTTTTATAGTATTAAATTGTTCTTTTGTGTAAAAATTTTCATTATTATCAACCACAACATCAAGCTGTTTCAAATTTTTAATTGCCAGTTCGTAATTCCCAACCGCTTCATTAACGAATGCAATATTACTTTTAAATTTTACTATTTGAATAATATCATCTAATTGTAAAGAAAGTTTTATTCCAAGTTGATAATTTTCCAGTGCTTTACTAAAATTGCCTCTTATATATTCTGACAATCCTCCGTAATTATACAAATATGATTTAAGGCGAATTTTTTCTCTGGAATCAGGTAGTCTGTCTGCATATTTAAAAGCCAGAATATATTTTTCTTTAGATTTTATACTATTTCCTTTAAGCTGAAATAAATAAGATAATGTACCATTAGCAAAAGCCAGATGTTTATCATTATTAGATTTTTCCATTATATGTACATATACAAAAGAGCTATCTAAGTTTTTACTTATATTTAGGCGTATTTTATCTTGCAAGAGTAAATATTCTTGTTCTGTCAATTCCTTCTTTTGTTGAGCAGAAGTTATATTCAGAGCAAAAAATAGTAAAAAAGAGATGATCAGCCTCATTTATGATGTTTTTGGAACTCAAAATTAGTTTATATATACCCAATAAACTAGTATTAATTCGTCTTATTCTTATTTATTTTTGTTTATCATGGTAAAAATATAACAATTTTGCTTTGTTTTGTTATATTTTTATTGCGTAAATTTGTTTTTGTAAAAATAACTAAACATGAAACCAGACCTATTTCAAGCCCCTGATTATTATAACCTTGATGATTTATTCACTGACGAACATAAACTAGTTCGTGAATCAGCACGCGCATGGGTTAAAAGAGAAGTTTCTCCTATTATAGAAGAGTACGCTCAAAAAGCAGAATTTCCTAAACAAATTATAAAAGGACTTGGAGAAATTGGCGGTTTTGGCCCTTATATTCCGGTAGAATATGGTGGAGCCGGACTTGATCAAATTTCTTATGGTTTAATCATGCAGGAAATTGAACGTGGTGATTCTGGCGTAAGATCGACTTCATCAGTTCAGTCTTCATTAGTAATGTATCCTATTTGGAAATACGGAAATGAAGAACAACGAATGAAATATTTACCAAAATTAGCCACAGGTGAATTTATGGGTTGTTTTGGTTTAACGGAGCCAGACCACGGTTCTGATCCCGGAAGTATGATTACTAATTTTAAAGATATGGGAGATCATTATCTTTTAAATGGTGCTAAAATGTGGATTTCGAATGCTCCTTTTGCAGACATTGCAGTTGTTTGGGCTAAAAATGAAGAAGGAAGAATTCACGGTTTAATTGTAGAGCGAGGAATGGAAGGTTTTACAACTCCGGAAACGCATAACAAATGGTCGCTTCGTGCATCATCTACAGGAGAATTAATTTTTGATAATGTAAAAGTTCCTAAAGAGAATTTATTACCTAATAAATCTGGATTGGGAGCGCCACTTGGCTGTTTAGATTCAGCACGATACGGAATCGCCTGGGGCGCAATTGGAGCGGCAATGGATTGTTATGATACAGCTTTACGTTACGCAAAAGAAAGAATTCAGTTTGGAAAACCAATTGGAGGAACACAATTGCAACAAAAGAAATTAGCCGAAATGATCACCGAAATTACAAAAGCACAATTATTAACCTGGCGTTTAGGCGTTTTGAGAAACGAAGGAAAAGCAACAACTTCTCAAATTTCGATGGCAAAACGTAATAATGTCGATATGGCCATTCATATTGCACGAGAAGCCAGACAAATGTTAGGCGGAATGGGAATTACTGGCGAATATTCGATCATGCGCCATATGATGAATCTCGAAAGCGTTATTACTTATGAAGGCACACACGACATTCATTTATTGATAACCGGAATGGATGTAACTGGTATTCCAGCTTTTAAATAATAGACAACTATTAAAATATATACAAAAACAATATGAAAAGCTTCTTCTTACCGAGAAGCTTTTTTATCTTTGCACAAAAATTACGCAAATGAATATTGAAACTATACACAATAGCATTCAACCTCAAAAAGACCAACTTTTACAACATTCTTTATACAATAAAATTCAGAGTATTGATGATTTACACAGTTTCTTGGAAAATCATGTTTTTGCTGTTTGGGATTTTATGTCACTGTTAAAAGCTTTACAAGCCAAACTTACTTGTACAACAACACCTTGGTTTGCTACCAAAAATCCCGAAACAAGATACTTAATCAACGAAATCGTTCTTGCAGAAGAAACTGATTTAACGATTGACGGAAGAAGACAAAGCCATTACGAAATGTATCTTGAAGCTATGGAAGATTGCGGGGCTGATACCACCGGAATTAATACATTTTTAGCTGAAGTAACTTCACTTCACAATATTTTTGTTGCGATAAAACAAAGTTCATTGCACCCAAATGTTAAAGCTTTTTTAGATTTTACTTTTAGAGTTATCGAGCAAGGTAAACCACATGAAATTGCTGCTGCTTTTACTTTTGGAAGAGAAGACTTAATCCCGAGTATGTTTACTGAGATCCTGAAAAACTTTCAAAAAAACCTGCCCGATACAGATTTGAGCAAATTACTTTATTATTTTGAAAGACATATAGAACTTGACGCAGATGAGCACGGACCAATGGCCATGCAAATGATTTCTGACTTATGTGAAGATGATGCTCAAAAATGGAAAGAGGTTGAAGAGATTTCAATTCTAGCGTTAGAAAAGCGAATTGGTCTTTGGAATGCTATTGAAGAACAAATTCTGATGAAAACTGAAATGGCCTAAAAACCAAAACAACATATTTAACGTAACTATTTGTTTAGAACGAGCCTGAATCTAATTTAAACAAATTATGAAACCACAATTCAAACAAATAGTTACCGTTATTCTTTCTGTATTTCTTTTAAGCTGCAGTTCTGATGATTCAGATTCTGAGACTTCAAATTCTCCGATAATTTCAATTCCAAAAATTCCACTTGCAAGTAAAATTAGACTTCTAACTTTAGGGGACAGTTATACTATTGGTCAAAGTGTTTGCGAAACCTGCCGCTATCCCGAGCAATTAAAAGCAAATTTGGAAGCAATTTATCCTGAAACAAGTTTTTCTTTAAATATAATTGCCAAGACAGGCTGGACAACTTCAAATTTAATCTCAGCAATAAACGAACAAAATCCACAATCAAATTACGATTTAGTTACTTTATTAATCGGAGTAAATAATCAATATCAAGGTATCAATTTTTCTTTTTATGAAAAAGAATTTCCTGAACTACTTACCAAAGCAATAACGTTAGCCAAAGGCGACAAAAAAAATGTAATTGTTCTTTCGATTCCTGATTATGCCTACACTCCTTTTGGAACTATGTTTGGCGGAACAGCAAAAATTTCAAAAGAAATAAGTGAGTACAATACTTTTGCAGAAAATTATTGCAAGACAAACGGAGTGTTGTTTATTTCGATTACAGATATTACTCAAAGAGGTATTGAAGTTCCTTCTTTAGTCGCTGGAGATGGCTTACATCCATCAAAAGATGCTTATACATTATTTGTAGATCGCATTTTGCCAAAAGTAAAAGTGGCCTTGCAGGATTAATTTTTTTAGATTAGATATTGGTTTACTACTAAATGACAAATTATCTTTGAAAAATTGACTAATTATTCACAATCCAATATATAATGGAATTTTTTAAAACTACAAATGAAGATATCAATGTTGTTTTCGAGATCTATAACGAAGCTACGTCGTATCAAAAAACGGTAAATAATAAAAGCTGGAGAGGTTTTGAAAGAGCATTAATCGAAAAAGAAATAGCCGAAAACCGTCATTTTATAATTAAAGAAAAAAATGAAGTTGCGTGCACATTTGTGTTAACGTTTGATGATTTAATTATTTGGAAAGAAGCCAGCGCAGATCCCGCCATATATCTCCATAGAATTGCTACAAACCCAAAATTCAGAGGGCAATCTTATGTCAAAAAAATTGTAGAATGGGCAAAACTATATGCTAAAGAAAATAACAAACAATATATTAGGCTTGACACGCACAGCGGAAACGAGAGAATAAATAAATATTATATGAGCTGCGGTTTTGACTATAAAGGCATTAGTACTATTGAATGGACAAACGAACTACCGGAACATTATAAAGAAGGTTCTTTTAGTTTGTTTGAGATTAAGGTTTAGGTTTAATATTATATAAAGAACAAAACCCTTGTGAAGTTCTATTCACAAGGGTTTTTACATTTTGCAGAGAGGATGGGATTCGAACCCACGATACAGTTACCCATATACTAGCTTTCCAGGCTAGCTCCTTCAACCACTCGGACACCTCTCTATTTTGGTTTGCAAAGAACACAAAAAAAAGTGACTTACAAAAGTAAAATCAAACATTACTTTACATGCTTTTTCTAAATTCTTCCATAAACAGTTTTACAGCCTTTTTTTGGTAAGCTCCTTCGATTGTTAACATAAACGAATCTCTTTGTGTTGCCACGCCTGTAATATCTATTGCTTTCAAATTATCCCAGCCTTTTAAGGCTTTTTCTGTAACAATTGTTGCCCAATCGCTGTCACCAACCAATCGCAATAATGCATGAACTGCATTTAATTCAATCGACACTTTTGGTTTCATATTATTTTTTAAAAATAATTCATCTAACATTTCTCTCGAATTAAATCCTTTTACCGGCAAAATAAGCGGGATATTTTCTATTTTCTTAAAGGCAATTTTATCTAATACCGCTAATTCATGCGTTTTTGAAACGGCCATAACCAACTTCGAAGTAAATAAGGGGACTTTTTGAAAAGGAAGTTCAATTTCGTTTGATGAAATAACCAAAACCAGATCTAATTCATTGTTTAATAATTTTTGTTCCAAAGGTTCAGTAGTTCCATATTCGACAACAATTTTTAGATGTGGATATGTTTTAGCAAACGAATTAACGATTGGCAAAACCAAAAGTCCAAAAATATACGTAACACCAATTCGTAATTCTCCACCAATCATTTGGTTCAAATCGTCGATTGCCTGTTTTCCGCTTTGTACATTTTCTATCACTTGTTTAGCGTGAATTAGAAAAACAGAACCGGCTTCGGTAAGCTGTACTTTTTTTCCAATCCTCACAAATAAAGGCATTCCGAGTTCTTCTTCCAGCTTTTTTATTTGTTGCGATAAACCGGATTGCGTTACAAAACATAATTCGGCTGCTTTTGTAAAGTGAAGAACCTCAGCGGTTATAATAAAATATTCTAATTGAAAAATCTCCATATTGATAAGTTTAAATACTTATTATCAGTAAAATTATTAATTTTTCTAATGAAATCATAATCCCGACCTTTGTAAAAAAAATATCGAATATTATGTTTAAGGCCTTAAAATCAAAAAACTTCAAATTATTCTTTTACGGACAATCGGTTTCTGTAGTTGGAACCTGGCTTCAAAAAACAGCAGTAAGCTGGATGGTTTACAGCGTTACCGGTTCTGTTTTTTTACTGGGTTTAACTACTTTTTTAAGTATGATTCCGTCGCTCTTTCTTGCTCCATTAGCAGGAAGTATTATTGGTCGTTATGATAAACATCGTGCCATGATTTTGTTACAATCGTTGGCAATGCTTCAGGCGGGTGCTCTGGCTTTATTGATTTATCTAAAAATCTACAACATCAACTTTATTCTGGCGCTGAGTTTAATTCAGGGAATTATAAATTCTTTCGACATGACGTGCCGACAAACCATGATGATTGACATTGTAGACAATAAAGAAGATTTGCCTAATGCCGTCGCGCTAAACTCAACTTTAAATAATTTTGCCCGAATTGCTGGTCCTGCAATGGCCGGAATTATTCTGCACACTTATGGTGAAGACATTTGTTTTATTGGAAATTTCCTGAGCTATATTCCAGTTTTAATTTCATTATTAATGATGAAAATCACTCCACACATTAAAGCTACAGATAAATTCAAAATGCTGGAAGATTTTATTGAAGGCTTCGATTATATCAAAAAAGAAAATGAGATGGCCAAAATGCTTTTAATGTTGATGTGCAGTAGTTTATTTGTTATTTCATTTAATACTTTGATGCCGGTTTTTGCAAAAGATATTTTTAGCGGAAACGCTCAGACATTTAGCTGGTTTGAAAGTGCGGCCGGAATTGGTTCGATTATTTCAGCAATTTATCTGGCAAATCTTAAAAAATCAGACAATATGAACAAAATAATGATCGCTGCGAGCTTATTATTAGGTTTAAGCATCATCATACTTGCTTTTTCAAACAATTTAACTGTAGCGCTTATTTGCATGGCTTTGAGCGGTTTGGGAATGATGGCACAAACTTCATCTATAAATATTTATGTTCAGACACAAAGTGCTGTAAATATGCGTTCGCGAAGTATCAGTTATTATTTAATGGCTTATCAGGGAATGATTCCTGTGGGAAGTTTGATCATCGGATATGTTTCACACATTATCGGAACACGAAATACCGTTGCAATTCAAGGCATTATTTGTATTCTTTCAGTAATTGTTTATGTGTATTATAAAAACCATAGTGCTTCTGAAGAGGAATTAGAAACTTGTCCGGTTCCATATAGAAATTCTAATAATTAAAATTCCAAATTCCAATTATTCTCAAACTTGTCATCCTGAGGGACGAAGGATCACACAAATAGCTCCGCACAGTATTGCCAATCTTTGTAGATTTTCGAGTGTGATCCTTCCTCCGTCAGGATGACAAAACTATGATTTCACTTTAATTAAATGAACTTATATCACTTATATGGTGAAAAAAATTAAAGAGAAATCTCTCCGCGTAAAGCAGTTTCAAAAACGTTTTTAAATTCAGATTGTGGAATATTATGACCCAGCAAATACATCAATTTTGTAATTGCAGCTTCTGTAGTAATGTCTTTTCCTGAAATAACGCCAAGCGATTTTAGTTTTGTGCTGGTTTCGTATTGTCCCATATTGACACTTCCGCCCGAACATTGCGTTACATTTACAATGTGTAATCCTGACTGAATCGCTTTCTGAATTAAATTTAAAAACCAATCTTCGGTTGGAGCATTTCCTGAACCGTAGGTTTCTAAAACAATTCCGCGTAAATCTTTAATGGATAGAATTGAGGACAAAACAACTTCGCTCATTCCCGGAAACATTTTTATGATGGCAACATGATTGTCTAAATTTTTATGGACAATTAGTTTAGCATCTTTCTTTACCGGAAGGAATAAATGTTTATTTAATTTCAAATGAACACCTGATTCTACTAATTCAGGATAATTTGGAGCCGTAAAAGCTCTAAAATGTTCTGCATTTACCTTTGAAGTTCGGTTTCCGCGGTATAATTTATATTCAAAATACAAACAAACTTCCTTAATAACAGGATTTCCATTTTCCTGAAGAGAAGCTATTTGAATCGCTGTAATCAGGTTTTCTTTAGCGTCTGTACGAAGATCTCCAATTGGCAATTGTGATCCTGTAAATACAACTGGTTTGGCTAAATTCTCCAACATAAAACTCAATGCTGAAGCTGAATATGACATTGTATCTGAACCATGCAAGACCACAAAACCATCAAAAGAAATATAATTTTCTTCGATAATTTCTGCAATTTTAGTCCATTCTGCAGGATTCATGTTCGATGAATCTATCGGATTTTCAAATGAAACGGTTTCGATCTCACAATCTAGCTGCTTGATTTCAGGGATATTTTGCAATAATTTCCCAAAGTTGAATGCTTTAAGCGCACCCGTTTCAAAATCTTTGCTCATACCAATAGTTCCACCGGTATATATTAAAAGTATTTTAGCTTTAGATGACATCCTGGTATTTTAATTTATTGACAACAGGATTGGCATACATCGATAAAAATCCAAGTCTGGTCACGGGATTTTCACTTCCGATACGCATTTCTAAACGACGTTCAAACAGCGATTTTTCATTCTCTTTATATAAATGAGAGAATTTATCGGTTTCGTTTAAAATATCGTACGCAATAAAATTAGTTGGCCATAATTGATAATTTCTCAAAATAGAATCATCTATAACTTGTGCTAAAGCCTGAATTTGTTTGTTTGCATTGTCATTTTCAGCCACAATCTGATCAATTTCAGTATCAAGAACATCTCCAACTGAAATATGTATTCTTTTTTTGGTTCCCATGATTCCACTTAAAATGGTCATGAAATCCTCATTTTTATCTTTAATGTAAACTTCGTTGTTTGCTTCTGCCATTAATTGCGGCATTTTTAAAACATCTGTCGGGTCATATTCGTATGAAATAGAAACGGGAACAATTTTTAATTTCTTAAAATAATCCATTAAATTGGCTTCATCAGAACCCATCCCGATCATTTTTAAAACTCCCGGATTGGTTTCATCATTTCCGTCTTTCGTTCTTCCTTCTCTCTGGGCAATCCAAACCGAACGATTTTCACGAAGCAATAATTGTCCCATATATTCTGCCAACAATTTTGAACTTTGCAGCATTTCTCTCGGCGTTAAACCTCTCAAAACCAAAAAGTTTCTATTTAATTTTGCTAAAGTTGCCAGAAAAGCTTTTTTAACCAGATTATCTCCAATTGCAGAAGCTGTCATTACTAAACCATGTTCGAACAAACAAACATTTAATAATGTTGTATCTAAAAGAATATCCCTGTGATTGGAGATAAATAAATAAGAGGTGTTTTTTTCAAGTTTATCAAAACCTGAAGTTGTAAGTCCTTCAGAGCTTTTTTCGAGAACCTTTTGTATGGTGTTATAAATAAAATTACATTGAAAATCACGAATCGAATGTGTTTTCTTTAATTGATCTTTCCAAACCTCATCTTCTACTTCCGGAAAAGTAAAGTTCATCATGGTTTTCATCATCGGATGATTGACAACATCATGAAGAGCTTCATTTATTTCAGAATCATAAAACGGTCGAATAGCATCAAATTTCTGCATCATATCTATTTTTAAGTGGGCAAATGAACAAAAAAAAAATTAAATTAAAGTAACTATTGGGTTAAATACCAAAAACGTCTTTTGAGTTTTGGGTTGTAATTGCTGCGATTTCTTCTTCAGAAATAGTATAAATATCGGCGAGTTTTGCAATTACATTTACCAAATAACTGCTTTCATTTCGTTTTCCTCGATACGGAATTGGCGCCAAATAGGGTGAATCTGTTTCGAGAACGATATGTTTCAAATCGATTTGGTTTAAAAACTGATCTATTTTTCCGTTTTTGAAAGTAACTACTCCTCCTATACCTAATTTCATATTGTAAGAAATTGCCTGTTTAGCCTGTACTAAAGTTCCGGAAAAACAATGAAAAATCCCAAATAATTCTTCAGATTTTTCTTCTTCAAGAATTTCAAAGATTTCATCAAAGGCTTCACGGCAATGAATTACAATTGGAAGTTTGTATTGTTTGGCTAATTGAATTTGTCTTCTAAAAGCAATTTGCTGTTCTTTTAAGTGTGTTTTATCCCAATACAAATCGATTCCGATTTCGCCGACAGCGTAGAATTTTCGTTTTGATAATTCAGTTTCTACGTGTTGCAGCTCTTCTTCGTAATTATCTTTCACGTAAGTGGGATGCAAACCCATCATTAAAAAAACATGATCCGGATAATTTTGCTCTAAATCGTACATAGATTTTGTCGCCGCAGCATCGATAGCAGGAATAAAAAAACGGGTTACTCCGGCGGTAATTGCTCTTTGAATCATTTCGTCACGATCCTGATCAAATTCTTCAGAATATAAGTGTGTATGAGTATCCGTAATAATTGGTGTTGAATTCAATTGTCATTTTTTAAGAAGCCAAAATTACGACAATATTAAAAACTTTCCAATCTTGAGGAGATGGAACACGGATGACGCGGATTCACTTCGTGAAAACGCTGATTTTTTTGTCAATCCTGAGGGAGGAAGTATCACACTAATAACTAACACAATGTATTATTCAGATTGTCGAGCTTCTTGTGTGATCCTTCCTCCGTCAGGATGACATACAAAACGCTAAAACCTTTGTCAGACTGAGCGAAGTCGATCCCGAAGTTTCGGGACCGCAACGTATAACAAAAAAAATCGCAAAGTATTTTAACTCTTTGCGAATCTCTATGGAAACTCTTTGTGTCTTTTGCGGAAAAATTTATTCCAGTTCTTTTAATAAAATCTGAACCTCAACATAATCTTCATAATCTTCTGAAATGGTCAGTAAAATTTCTTTACAGGCTTTATAATCTCGTTGTTTTAATTTTATTAACGCAAGATTCCATATTGCTTTATCTTTATAAACAGATGTTCCGGATTTTAGCGTATTAAAAATAGTTTCAGCTTTCTTAGTATTATTTACTTCTAATAATGAAACGCCATAAAAATACTGAATCTCGGGCGTATTATTTGTTTTTAAAATGGATTCAAATAGCGCAACTGCTTTTTTGTATTCTCCTGAATTAAACGCCGTTTCTGCTTCTTTCAATGTTGCATTTGCATCGCTTCTTTCTGTAAAATAAGCTTGTTCAGGATGGTTAAAATCTTCAAATGAAGGATTTTGATTGTAATTGTAAAGAAGTAATCCAAACAAAATTACGGCAGACGCAGCAACTCCGTAATGCCAAGGTCGTAATGGAATCACTTTTGGTTTATTTGCGTTGAAATGTTTATCAGAAATCTTAGTTAGATTTTCTTTGAATGCTTCTCTTTCAACTTCATATTCAAATTTATTTTCTAACTGAAGGTTTATTGCTTTAAAAGTTTCAAATGCAGCAGCAAGTTCCTGATCTTCTGATAATTGATTTTCAAAACTATTTCTTTCTTCAACAGCCATTTCATCCTGAAGATATTGATCAAATAATATGTAGCGTTCCTCGTTCATGACTAATTGTTTTTTAGGGATTTAAAGTTGTTGTTTTCCTGAATCCATTGTGTGAGCTGGCCAATACATAACGATTTTTTCTTACGGACATAACCGTAGGTAACGTTAAGTTTTTCAGCGACTTCTTCCATTGATTTAATGGAAAAACTCAACTTTAGCAATTCCTGGCATTTATCTCCCAATTTTAGAAACATGGCATCAAAAAGCTGCTGTTTTTCATCAAATTGTTCTGTTTGCTCAACCAGTTCAAGTCCGGATTCATTTATAGATCCCACATCTTCATTAATTGTTACCCCTTTATTTGATGTTTTTTTCAATTCGTTAAGCCATTTTCTTTTGCATAACAAAAAAAAGTAAGCATCAAACGGGCAAGTCAATTGCAGGGTATTGGCTTTGGCCTGATTAAAAAGCAAAATCATTATTTCCTGAACAATGTCTTGCGCCTGATCCTGATCTCCGGAATTGTTCTTAATGTAAAAAACAACTTTGGGAACGAACTTTTTATAAATCTCCTGAATGATTGCTGAATTATTTACCGCAAGTCCTTCAATATATTTTTGGTCAGGATGAATTTTGATTTTGCCCATAAAACAACTTTTTAATTAGCTAATGTAAATATAATCTCAAAATAAATTTTAACGATTGGGGTAACAATTATAAAATCAAGTTGATATAAAGTTAACAACAATCTTTTAAAACCATTAAAAAATTAAGAGAAATGGAAAGTTACCAATTTATAGACGACAAAAATCTGGATCAGTTTCACAAAATACTTTCTTCTAAAATTAGAAATGGCTTTGTGGTTATAGAGCATAATGAGAAATTACCCTACGTGGTTTTATCCAAAGAAAAAAAAGAAATTAATCATGGGCTTCATTTTATTCTTACGCTTTTCACTTTAGGATTTTGGTCTATTATCTGGTTTTATCTGATTGTTACGCTTTCGCAGAAAAAAGACATTCTGGTCGCCTTAGACGAAGACGGAAATTTATTTGAAGAAAAATGCCTCTCCAAATAGAATTTAAAAATAATTAAAAATTTAGGGTAACAATTTTTCAACACAAAACATCTATTACTATAAAACTTATAAAACCAGAAATCATGAAAACAATTAAAACCTTTATATTTTGTTTGGCAGCGGCTTCCATAATAAGTTGCGACAATGACAACGACCCAACCAATAATATCTGTGATACTACTTATGTTTCTACATTAATTACAAATGCATTTTCTACTGCAAATGGCTACAATGACATTACAACCATGGATTTGGAAACGCATGAATATACGCTCCAGATTAATGCCAATGGCGAAATTTGCAGCGTAGGATATCAAAACCCAACTACATATACGGGCGGTTATACTATGGAAGTTATTAATACAACTACCAACACAAGTTATAGCGGAGTGCATACTTTTTCGCAAACTACTTTAGATTATCAATCTATAACTCCTGTTTTAGTAAACTCCGGTGATATTATTACTGTAAAAAGAACCATTCTTCCGGGATATACCATGCTTAACCAAACTGTTGGCCGCTTACTGAGAAAATCAAATAATACAACTGTTCCTTATCCTATTACTCAAGGAACTGCTGTGTTTTTAAGCTCCAACTTTTATGGTGCCGGAGGTCCTGCTCCCGACTTTGCACAACCTTATATTGCGCTGGGTTTTAAAGTAAATTAAAATTAGGGGTAACAATTTTAAAAGCAAATTGATATAACATTATAAAACAGCTCGAAAAATAAATTTTAAAAATAAGGGTAACAATATCAAACCCGAATTGATATAAGAATATAAAAACTATAATTAACCAGAATCTGAAAACCACTTGATAACAATCAGGACAGATTTATAAAAATTAGAAATCATGAACACAAAATTTAAAACACTTGCATTTTTATTTTTAGCTTTAACTTCATTCGTAAGCTGCGACAACAACGATGGCGATGACAATCTTGTTCTTCCTCCAACTTCAGGCGCTTTTAAAGGCATAACTGAAAAAGGGATTAAAAGAAACACTCAAAACTTTACTGTTACAGCAGGAAACGGCCTAATCACGATAACTTCTGCAAAAGGAGTTAAATTAAACATTAACGGAGACTGTTTAACTAAAAACGGAGTTGCTGTAACCGGAGCTGTTGATATTGAATACATTGAACTTTTTGACAAAGGAAACATGTTGGTAACCAACAAACCAACAATGGGAATTACTGCTGACGGAAAGAAAAACTTATTAATTTCTGGTGGAGAATTCTTTATAAAAGCAACTCAGGGCGGTGTTGCGCTTCAAACTTCTTGCTCAATGAATTTAATCGTTCCGACAACTTTAACCGATGGTCTTGATAACGCAATGACATTATGGACAGGCGTAGTTGATGAAGAAGGAGAATTAGCATGGAAAGAAGCGAGAGATGCTAATGGCGGAAAAGGCGGCGTACAAGGCGAAGGAACTAATTATTATGTAACTTTTGGTAACTTTGGATGGACAAACGTAGACCGTTTTTATAGTGATCCTAGACCAAAAACTACACTTCTTGTCGATGCTCCTGAAGGTTATGATAACGACAATAGTGCTGTTTATTTATCTTATGATGGAGAAGGAACCAACGCACTTGCTAAATTAGATACTTATACAGCAGAAGGATTATTTAGCGAACATTACGGTCAAATTCCAATTGGTTTAGCTTGTCACGTGATTTTTGTTACAGAAGATAACGGTCAATGGCGATATGCGATCAAAGCGGTAACCATAACTGCAAATGCTGTTTACACCTTTACAGTTGCCGAAACAACGGTTGGTACAGAAGCGCAACTGGTAGCTGCAATCAATGCTATTCAGTAACTTACAAAATATTTTTTAAGAAAAAGTGATGATTTGCTCATCACTTTTTTTTACATTTAATCCAGTTTTCAAATAATTCTGATGATTTTCAGAAGCTAATCCTGATATCCGTTGCAATCTTTTTTGCCTCCCGAAGCCTCGGGACCGGCAAAAAAGGATTTCCACTACTATCAGGGCTAAAAAAGTATCTAGTTATGAAACCACTATCATCTATTCTCTTTCTTCTATTTTCTATATTCTCTTTCTCGCAAACCAAAGTAAAAGACACCATAACCCGAAGAGCCAACATTGGTTTGATCCAAAACGGAAATGCTATTTCTTATAAACCTGAAACACCGCCTTTGATTCCGATTGCGGGTGCACCAAAACCAAGTTATTCTTATTTATGGGAACTTGGCGACGGACATTATAGCAAAGAAGCCGAACCTAAACACGTTTACAAGAACAAAGGAACCTATACCACAAGACTTGCCGTGACCAACAATTACGACAACGGAAAACCTCCGGCAACACGCCCGAAAAAAGTTGCTATTAACGACATTACAGATAATAATTTTAAAGACATTGCTTCAATTGCAGACCAAAACGGATTTGCGATCTTAAAAAACTGTGATCCAATTCCGGAACAGGAAATGGTAGTCGTTGTAGGTTATCAAAATCTGGAAAATTATGTTTCAGGTGGAAAGCTTTATCTTTTTTATAATGAGAAACAATTTAAGAGCAATAATTTCGAATTGGTCGATTTTAGAACGTATGCGGGCGAGCGGGAAGTAAAAGAAAATTTGGTCGCTTCGGTTGATGATCTTGACGATACAAAATCTTATTTGGCTTCTGCCGAAAATACAATCAAACTTAAAAAATATAGAAATACAACTTCTGAAGAAGATCTTGATGCTTCATTATTAGATGCAAATAAAACCTATCATAATGTTTCTGTTTTAGAATTTGATGATGCAAATCCGGGCGAAACGCGCAATGTTTTTTATACTTTTAAAACAACTCCTGAAATGATTAAAGATACCAGCGCAACGGTTACAATGCGCGGGATTTATGTGCCGAATAGGAGTTATAAAAACCATAAAATAAAAAACCTCGAAATGGAAATCGTAACTTCTCACGATCCAAACAAAATGGGTTCTAACGGAAGTTTTATGAATTACAGATTAGTGCGTTTTAAAAGGGTGAATTTTAAAACCCGTTTTCAAAACAACGGCGAAGGTCCGGCACGAATGATTCGGTTAGAAACGGATATTCCTGATATGTTTGATAAAAAGACTTTTCAGATCGAAGACATGTATCCTAAATGTCCAATTTGTCCAAAAGACGAAGTTCCAACTGTCAGCTGTCTGGATACTATTATCAAACAAAAACAGATTTTCTTTACTTTCAAAAACATTTATTTACCGGGAAGCGAGCAAAAAAATGTACATGAAAAAGACAGTACAAAAGGTTTTGTAAAATACTCGATGAAGTTTGCCGAAGATTTTCATAAAGTAAAAACCAGAAGCAGAACGGCTATTATTTTCGATAAAAATGAACCCATAATTACCAATTATGCCACTACCCGATTTTTGCCCGGAATTTCTATTGGCGTAAAAGCGGGTTATAATCTTTACCCTGATTTAGAAAAATCGACAAGTTATTTTGTTGGCGCGACGATTTCGCCTTTTAAATCGTATCGTTTTTATTGGCAGGCCGAATGGGTTAATGCTTTAAACAAATACGACAATGCAGCTACTATTACAGATCAAATAAACACAAGTCCAAACGGAGTTAGGCAATTGGTACGCACAACCACAGGAACTGAAAACAAAAATATTAATTGGGAAGTTCCAGTTTTGATTCGGTATAACATTAATAACTATATTGGGGTTGGCGCCGGAATTCAGGCCAACATCAATGTTTCTGAAGAACACAACCAAAATATAAAAATTGAGACTTTTGAAGGAGATAAAGAAAACTTTTTAATCAGTACAACTACAACATCTAATAGAACGAAAACTTCTTTTGCTAATTTTAATACTGGTTTATTATTTGACTTAACAGCAGGTTTTGCCAGAATCGGGCCAAGTTTAGGCGCTCGATATGTGATTAACTTTGAACAGGGTTTTAATTATTTTCAATTTTACGGAATTTGGAAGTTTTAGAGTTGTTACACAAAGATTCACGAAGGTTTCACAGAGATACACAAAGGTCTTTTTTATTTTGTGAATCTTTGCGAAAAAACTTTGTGCATCTCTGTGAAATTAAAAAACAACGTAATATGAACTTATATGGTTTAATTTTCTTTTTCCTAAGTCTGAATATTTTCGGGCAAAGTCAGGAAGATAAAATATATAATGCAATTGATGTTTTTGTTGCGAATCCTTCCGCGAAAGCGTTACAAAATTTAAGGAATACAGAAGCTGCTTTCTGGAAAAATCCTAAACCAAAAACCAATGATGAATTACTGGCGATCGTGGTTTTAAACTGCAATAAAGCGTATTATGAAAACCAATTTGGGCAAACTCAAAATGCCATTGCGAGTTATGAAAAAGCATGGCAAATCTATCAAAAAAAGAAACTTTCTAATTACGATATAATTGAATTTTGCTTAAAACCTCTAGGCAATTTATATACCGTTTTAGGCGATTATGACAGTGCCGAAAATACTATAAAACAGTACTTTTTTATAATAAATACTTCTAAAAATTATCCCGAAGCACAAAAGCAAAAATTTGCTGCAATTTTGAATTTATCGAATGTTTATCAGAGTTCCGGCAAAATTTCTCAGGCCATTGAATTATTAGAAAGTACTTTAAAAAACGAGAAATTATCGAATGTTCAAAAAGGAATTTTATGGAATAATCTTGGGAACAATTATTTGTTGGAGTCACAGAAATTAGTATTAATTTTAAATCGAGTTGACAATACCGAAAATGCATTTCAATCTTCTATAAAATATTTGCAAAACGAAAAAGATCAATCAGAAACCTTATCCAATTCTTATCGAAATCTCGCTTCGATGAACAGGCAATGGCAACGATTTGATATCGCTAATTCTTATATGGAAAAAGCAGAAAAACTGTTTTTAGAAACGCCAAATCAACAACCCAGAAAAACAGCAAAACTGTATTATGAAAAGGCTTTATTGCTTTTTGATGAACAGAAATATGATGAAAGTTCCAGGCAGATAGAAGCTGTTTTTAAAATTTTAATTACAAACAAACCAAAAAATATTCTTCCCAAGAAGAACGAACTTTATGCTGAAATGGTTTTAATTGATATTCTTGATTTGCAGGCTGAAATTTTCATCAAACAAAATCAACCCAAAAAAGCACTTGAAGCTTTTGGGCTTTCTTTTTACATTGAAGATTTATTGATGAATGTTGTGGTTTATGAAAATTCGAAAATCATTACGCAAATTCGAGCACGAAATCGTACCGAAAAATGTCTTTTGATTTATGATCGATTGTATCAAAAAGAGAATAAAATTCAATATTTAGAAGATGCTTTTCAACTTTCTGAAAAAACAAAATCAGGAATATTAAAAAATTACCGTTCAAGTATTAAAAACGCTTCCGCAGAAGAAAAACAGCTTTTGCAAGATCTTCAAAATTTAAATAACAATATTATAAAAGAACAGCAAAAAGGCAATTCAGCTGATATTTTAAAAATAAATCAGTTTATTAAAAAGCAAAACGAATTGATGCTTTCGCTGAAAAAAGTTCAGTCTGAAAACCCGGATTATATTCCCGAAAATTGTGATCTAAACACTTTATTTTCAAAATTGGAGAAAAATAAAGCTGTTCTGGTTTATTATTTTATGGGAAATGAAAATTTGTTTTATTTCACTTTACAAAACAAGAGAATCAATCTTAGACATATTTATACTGCACACAGAGCTATGCTAGAAATTGTGAAATTTATAGATTATTTCAATTCTGCCGATGCTATTACAAACGATATTTCGGGATATAATTATTATGGAAAAAGAGTCTATGACATGTTAAAATTCCCGTCAAATGTTATCTACAAAAACCTAATCATTGTTCCTGACGGAATTTTAAATTTCCTGCCTTTTGAAGCTTTAATTACACAAGAATCAAATACAACGAATTTTGCCAAAATGCATTATTTATTGAATGATTTCAAGATTGCTTATAATAATTCGGCTAACATTTACCTGAACTCAAAACCTGTCTCAAATTCAGAAAAAATGGTTTTGGGCGTTTTTCCGGTTTTCGAAAAAACAGCTTTTGAATTGAGTTATTCTAAGAAAGAATTGCAATCGATACAATCTAATTTCAAGGGGAAATATTTAGAAAATGCAAATGCGAGTTTTTCCAATTTTAAAAACGATGCTTCTCATTATTCCATTTTGCATTTAAGCACGCATGCATCTTCCGGCGATATTGAAACTCCGGCAAGCATTAAATTTTATGATCAGGAAATATTGTATTCGGAACTTTATAATTTAAACATTAATCCTGATTTAGTAGTTTTAAGTGCCTGCGAAACCGGAATTGGAAAGCTCTATAAAGCCGAAGGCGCGATGAGCGTGGCAAGAGGTTTTCAGTTTGCCGGTGCACAAAATTTACTTTTTTCTTTATGGAAAGTAAACGATTACACTACATCGGTTTTTATGGCTGATTTTTATAGAAACATTAAAAATGATGTTCCTTATTTTGAAGCCAATGCCAATGCAAAACTTGATTTTTTGAACGATAAATCGATTCCAAATGCTAAAAAATCTCCTTATTATTGGAGTTCTTTTGTGTATTATGGCTCTATCTCAACAGAAGAAAAATCGACAAATTATATCTATTACATCATTAGTTTATTGGGGTTAATTGGTTTATTTTTGATATTCAATCAGTATCGAAAATGGAAAATCTTCACGAAGTTCTCAAAAAAGAGAAATACAAAAAAATAAAATTCAAAGTTACCAAAACACAACATCTTTTAATAAAAGCAAAAATCAACGGCGTTTCAGGAAATTTCATTTTAGATACCGGAGCTTCTAACACCTGCGTAGGATTTGAAAGCATCGAACGTTTTGAATTGTCTGCAAAGAAATCAAAAACAAAAGCGTCCGGAGCCGGAGGAACAGGAATGAAAACACAAATCTCTGCTCAAAATAAACTACAAATTGGAAGCTGGAAAAACAAAGATTTCAGCATCGTAATTTTTGATCTTTCTCATGTAAATGAAGCTTTAGAATCTTTTAAGGCAAAACCGGTTCACGGCATTATTGGTGCCGATGTTTTGCTTGAAGGAAAAGCGATTATTGATTATTTTAATCATTATGTGTATCTTAAATAGAAAATCCAATATTTAAAATTCCAAATTCCAATTAAAAAATTTGAAGTTTTCTTTTTTAACAAAATTACTTCCTTTTTATTGAGTGCGAGTTTTTTACATATATTTGTTGAAACGAATTTAACAAACCTATACGTATGAAAAAAACTCTACTTTTTTTTCTATTATTGTTTACTACTATTTTTTATGCTCAAGTTAGCGATATTGAGCATTGCGCCGGAGATACCTCCTTTAATCTAACTTCTCAAAAAACACTTTTGATTGGTAATTTAGATCCTGCTCTAACTACCGTTAGCTATCATTTAAGCTTAACTGATGCTCAAAATAATTTGAATGCAATTGCAAGTCCAACAAATTATGTAAGTTCTGCAAGTTCTACAACTATTTATGCCAGAATAGATAATAACGGAACTGTAACTACTAATTCTTTTAATTTAAAAGTATATGAACAATTAAATGTTTTATTTACTGCAACATCAATTATTTGTAATGGTGCAAACAACGGGACCGCACACATGATTTCATCAGGAGGTAAAGCTCCTTATTTATATAGTTTAAATGGGGGGGCTTTTATATCTTATGCGGGTACTTCTGTTATTTTTACTAACTTATCACCAGGCTCCCATCGAATACAAGTAAAAGATGCACTAGGGTGTGCAACGCCGTTTAACATAGTTCAAATAACAGAACCTGCAATTTTATCTGCAACGGTTAGTATACAAAATCAAAATGTAATAATTGTTACTGCCTCAGGAGGAGTTGGTCAATATCAATATTCTTTGAATGGAGGTACTTATCAAACTAGTAATGTTTTTTCAAATCTTTCTCCTGGTACCTATTTTGTAAAAGTAAAAGATTCTCAAGGCTGTGAAAAATCATTACCAGCAACTACTATTTTACCTCCATTGATGGCTGCTGCTTCTATTGTGAAACAAATAGATTGTAACAGCAATGCCATAATAAACCTTGTTGCTACTGGCGGAAAAGCACCATATACTTTCTCTATAAATGGAGGAGCATATCAAGCTAACACTGTTTTAACTGATTTGGTTGCAGGCTCGTATAATATAGAGGTAAAAGATGCACTTAATAATATTTCAAATTCTTATACTATAACAATAGGGCAACCAATTCCTGTTACTGCCACAGTTGGAAGTACAAAAATCACAGACTGTTCTAATACTCCCGTTTCTACGGTAACAATCAACGCTGTTGGTGGACAATTTCCATATCAATATTCATTAGACAAAACCGATTTTGGGACAAATAGTTTTTACTACGGTGTACTTGCAGGAACTCATACTGTCGATGTTAAAGATAGTGCAGGATGTATATTTACTACAACAATAATTATAGACACGCCTTCAACATTAAACGCAACAGCTGTTATTACAGAAGGTGTAAATTGTGGAGATCAGGATTCTGTAACTATTACAGCAACTGGAGGACAAGCGCCTTATACTTACTCTTTTAATTATGGGAATTCATTTTCAGACAAAAACACATCAACTAATGTTTTAGGAACTAGCACTTTAGTGGTGAAAGATAGTAATGACTGTACTTTTAGTACAACTGTAACGGTAAAACAATTAAGATCTACATTAAAATCGTATGCCTACACTGAACCAATTTCTTGCACTAATCAAAAAGGAATAATTAGCATTTTTGGATCTGGAGGAAAATCTCCTTATCAATTTTCAATAGATGGTAAACCATACGTTTCAAATAATATTTTTAATAATTTAGATCCGGGAGTTTATACTATCACTACAAAAGATGATTTAGGTTGTGTAGCTTCTTTATCTGTAGGTGTTTCACAACTAACACCATTAGTTGTAGTTGCAAAACGTAAAGATGTAAGTTGTTTTGGAGATAATTCCGGATCAATAGAAATCAATGCTACTGGAGGATCCGGTTCTTACACCTATTCTCTTTCTAAAAATAGTGTAACTCTTATTAGTAATACAAGTAATAATTATTTCACTAATCTTCGTGCAGGCACTTATTTAGTAACTAGTAAAGATACCAGTGGTTGCATTGTATCAATAGAAGTACAAATCTTACAGCCATCAACACCTTTAAGTTACATTTTGACTGTAGAAAATCAAACGTTAACAGTTAATGCAACTGGTGGATCTGGTGAAATTATGTATGCGCTTTCTCCTAATTTAGATAAATTTTCAACAAATAATATTTTTAGCAATTTAACTCCAGGGAATTATACTTTAATTATTAAAGATCAAAATTTATGTGGTGCAGTAATGACTGTTACTGTTGATCCTCCAGCACCTTTAATAGACGGCAAAAACACGCTAACTGTAGAATTTACGCCAGGACAAACTTTAGGTGATCTTATTGTTAATGGTCAAAACATAAAATGGTACAGCACTAAAACTACTCCAACTGCTAAAACAGGTAAAGCTGCAGAAACAACTTTATCATCAACAACGGCTCTAGTTAACGGAACTACTTATTATGCCTCGCAAACTATTAACGGAATTGAAAGTAAAGAACGTCTTGCTGTTACAGCTAAAGCAAAAGGTACGCTTTCTACTCCTGATTTTGTTTTGCCTGATTTTAAATATTATCCAAATCCGGTGCAACATACATTAACGATAAAAAATAGTACTGCTATTGATGAAATTGAAATATTCTCTGTTTCAGGAAAATCTATTTTGACTAAAAAAATCAACAATACAAATTCAGAAATTGATTTATCGAATGTTTCTTCAGGGTTTTATTTCTTAAAAGTAAAAGCTGAAGGGCAAACGAAAACAATTAAAATTGTGAAGAAATAAGTGAATTAAATTCCAATCTCGAGGTTACGAAATAAATTCCAAATTCCAATCTCTGCACTTTGGATAAATCAATAAAAAAATCCCAAACTCCTTAATTGGAATTTGGGATTTTTTATGTTTGAAACTCCTTTGGAATTTGGAATTTCTCCCGAGGCTTCGGGATTGAGATTTAAAACCTTAATGTGTATGTTTAGGATTAAAACCGTCTTCGCTTAATTCTGTATGCTCATAATCAGCAACCATTTCTGCTTCGTAATCGATTTTTTCTCCTTTGCTTAGTCTGGCAATTATTTTCTCCATGATGTTGTAAATAACCGGAACTACAATTAAGGTTAAGAATAACGAAGAAATTAATCCTCCGATAATTACCCAAGCCAAACCGTTTTTCCATTCTGCTCCTGCTCCAGATGCTAATGCAATTGGGAACATACCAAATACCATCGCAATTGTAGTCATCAAAATTGGACGTAAACGAGCGTGATTCGCCTGAATTAATGCCGTTCTGATTGATTCTCCTGCAGCTCTTCTTTGGTTGGTATAATCGACAAGCATGATCGCATTCTTACACACTAGACCAATCAACATGATGATACCTAAAATGGTAAATATGTTTAATGAGTTGTTTGTTAATGCTAAAGCTAACATCGCACCGATAAACGAAAGCGGGATAGCAAACAATACTACAAACGGGTGAACGAAACTGTCGTACAAACTCACCATTACAAGGTAAACTAAGATAATAGCGGCTAGTAAAGCGATTCCTAAAGTACCAAATCCTTCTGATTGGTTCTCTTGATCTCCACCCCAAATATAGTTTACACCAGCAGGTTTTTTAAGTTTGTCCAGTTTTCCCTGCCATATTCCAACAATTGTTCCTGAAGGAACCCCAACGTTTTGTCCTTTTACAGTTACCGACGCTGATTTGTCTCTACGCTCTAACTGGCTAGGTCCTGAACCTTCTGTAATAGTTGCAAATTGAGATAACTTAATTTGTTGACCTGCAGCGTTAATGAAAATCAAATTACTTACATCATTAATACTTTTTCTGTCGAAAGCATTGTATCTGATGTTGATGTCATATTCGTATTCTCCGGCTCTGTATTTACCATCTGTATTTCCACTGTAAGCCGTTTGCATTGTTAAACCAACAGTTTGAAGTGTTAATCCTAAAGCAGCCATTTTATCACGATCTACTTTAACATTGATTTCAGGGTTTCCGTCTTCAACCGTTAATTTAATCTCTGTTGTTCCGGGAATTGTACGCAATTCAGCTTCTGCCAATTTAGCAAATGCCATAGCACTTTCTGTTGACGGACCAGTTACGATTAATCCTAAAGTTGCATCTTCTGCTGTTCCTAAAATACCTACCGGAACTGTTTTTACTTTTGCTCCAACTAATACTTTTTCAAGTTTACGTTTAATTTTTGCAGCATAAACATTGGCATCATCCGTACGGTCTTTTTGTTCGATCATTTTTACGTCAATCTCTGCTTTATAAGCTGTAGCTTGCGATGCTCCAAAACCTTCACTGGTTTGTCCTACCGTTGTAATTTGACTGTGAACATATTCTTGTCCTTTTAAATAAGCTTCTGCTTTTTGGGTCATGAAGTTGGTTTGTTCTAACGAAGCGTCTTTCGGCATTTCGATTTGAACTAAGAATTCTCCACTATCAGAAGAAGCAAAAAACTCTCCACCAATAAATCCTCCACCCATTAATCCTATTGTTGATCCGAAGAACAATACTAATACAACTAAAATGGTTTTAATATAATGATCTAAACACCAAGTCAATAATTCTGAAACCCAGTTTGTAAAACGAGTTAAATAGCTTTCGAAACCAAGAATGATTCTTCCAAATAAATTCTTTCCTTCAATGTGCTCTAATTTTCCATAACGAGATGATAACCATGGAATAATTGTAAACGAAGCCAAAAGTGACAGTAAAGTTGATATAATTACCGTAACACAAAATTGTGTAATGATATTAGAAACTAAACCAGAACTCATTGCAATAGGCAAGAACACAACCACAATTACCAATGTAATTGATGTTACCGTTCCTCCAATTTCTGCAGTTCCGTCATAAGAAGCACGAATCTTGCTTTTACCCATTTCCATGTGTCGATAAATATTCTCGAGGACCACAATCGCGTCATCGACCAGAATACCTACCACCAGAGACAATCCTAATAAACTCATTAAGTTCAGGGTATATCCCATTAAATAAATACCAATAAAGGTTGCAATCAACGATGCCGGAATAGAAACCATTACGATCAACGAGTTTCTAATACTGTGAAGGAAGAACAACATTACAAAAGCTACCAGAACTACCGCAATTAATAAATCGTGAACTACAGAATCTGCAGCTTCAAGAGTAAAAATTGTACTGTCTTTTGCAACTTGTAATTTTAATTTGTTTTCACTGTAATCTTTTTCAAGAGTAGCAATCGTTTTTAATAATTGCTCACTTACTGCCACCGCATTCGCATCAGATTGTTTTACAATTTGCAAAACAATGGCACTTTTTTGATCTACACGTGATATTTTTTCAGCTACTTTTTGAGTATCCTGAACGTCAGCAATATCACTTAAACGAACCTGAATTCCGTTTTGAGATGAAACTACTAAGTTTCTTAATTCTTCAACACTTTTATATTTACCCGCTAAACGAATTAATATTTTTTGATTACGAGTCTGGATGTTTCCTGTTGGGAAATCTAAATTCGATGTCAAAATCGTTTGTTGTACCTGAGGAACAGATAATCCGTAACCCTGCATTTTTATAGCGTCAAGATTCACCTGAACTTCACGCTCTGAACCACCAATAATATTTACCTGAGCAACACCTTGCACACGAGATAAAATAGGCGCAATTTTTTTATCAATTAAGTCATAAAATGCTGCTTCATCCATTTTTCCATTGGCACCAAGCGTCATAATTGGTAAATCACTCAATGAGAACTTGGTCAGTGCCGGCGTTTTAACATCATCCGGTAAATCACTAATGATCGCATTAATTTTACGCTGTGCATCATTTAGTGAGAAATCGACTTTTGCATTTGACGTCAGTGTAATCGAAACGATGGATAAACTTTCGTATGATTTCGAGTCAATTTTCTTGACATTTTCTAAGGATGCAATTGCATCTTCAATCTTTTTGGTTACGGTATTTTCTACCTCACTTGGAGAAGCTCCAGGATAAATTGTAGAAATTGTAATAACGTTTTGTTCAAATTTAGGGATCAGCTCATAGCCCAATTGGCTGTAACTGAACAATCCACCAAGTATCAGGATTGTAAACAATACAATCACTAACGACGGACGTTTTATGGATATTTCGGCTAATTTCATATTTTTTTATTGCTATAGGCTTTAGGCTGTATGCTTTAAGCTTTAAGGTTTAATTTTACAGTTTTCTTTATGCTTTTAGGCTTTATGCTTTTGAATTGCTTATTGCCTATAGCTTATTGCTTAAAGCTTACTTAATAATTTCTACTGTATTACCGTCTTGTAAGTTAATTTGACCTGTAACAATTACAGTTTCTCCGTCAGATAATCCGTTGATGATTTCTACCTGGTCTCCTAAAATTCTTCCGGCAGTTACTTTTCTTAATTTCGCAATTCCTTTATCAACTACAAAGATTTCGTTGCTGCTCACACTTCCTACGAAAGCATTACGCGGTACAACCATCAGGTTTTGTTTTTGTTGTTTAGAACCGAAGTTTGCCGTTCCGTACATACCTGCTTTCAAGTCGTTATTTGAATTGTTTGCGATTTCAATTTCTACAGGAAAGTTTAAAGACTCATCAGATTTTGAAGCGATGAAAGTAATTTTTCCAGAAAAAGTTTTATCAGGATAAACACTTGCTGTAACATTAATTGTGTTTCCTACTTTTAAACTTGCAACTTGATTTTCGTTTACTGTAACTACTAATTTTAGTTTAGAAACGTTCACAATATCAAACAATGCAGTTGCAGGTGTTGCTGCTAAAATAGATCCCGGCTCAATATATTTTTTATTGATAAAACCGTTTATTGGCGCTTTTACTTTAGTATCTCCAACATTAATATTCGCTTGTTTTAAGCTAGACTCTGCATTTGTTAAAGCCAATTTTGCCTGATCTAATTGTTGTTTCGTAACTCCTCCGGTTTTAAAAGCATTTTCGTATCTGCTATAATCAGATTTTGCGTTTTGAAAAACTGCTTGTGCTTGTTGTGCACTTACGTTAATTACATCACCTCTTACTGTTAATAAAGTCTGACCAACTCTTACATAATCTCCTTCTTTAGCTAAAACGCTGATTACTTTTCCAGATTTTTCAGCAGAGAAAGTTAATTCCTGAATGGGTTGAAAATTTCCGTTTGCCACGAAATCCAATGCAACTTCTTCTGTTTTTACTGCTGCAACTTTTACAGAAACTGCTGCATTTTTCTCAGCAACAATATCTGTTTTAGCTTTATTCTTTTCTTTATTTTTAGTTAATACATATCCAATCAGACCCAATGATGCGATTATGATTACGATTGTTATAAGTGTCTTCTTCATTTTGTTTAGTTATTTAATAAGAGTTTTTAGTTCGCCTTTTGATTTGATTAATGCTACTTCGGCAATTTTGTAATTTAAGACTGCTCTGGTATAATTATTTTGTGCTTCAAGTGATGCATTTTCAGCATCTAACAAATCTGTTAATGATGCCAGTCCCTGAAGGTAATTGTTTTTAGTATTACTCAAAATTTCAGTTGCCAAACGCATGTTTTCTTTTTGATTTTCAATCGTTACAAGATTGTTATCAATTTGAGCTATTGCATTTCTGTAATCTAAATCAAGAGAAAGTTTCGTGTCTTTAATATCTTCCTGAAGTGATCTGATTTCAACATCTGCCTGTCTTACTTTTGCACGGGTTCCAAAACCAGTAAAGATTGGTACGTGTAAGTTTAATCCAATTGCAGAGTAATCTGACCAATAAACCCCTTTATCAGGTTTTGCAAACCAAGGAAATTCAGGGCCTTGTCCAATATAATTATAACCCGCAGTTAATGAAAGTGTTGGATAATATCCTGCTTCTACAGCTTTCTTATTATAAACTAAAAGCTCTTCTTGTTTTTTCAAAAGCAAATATTCTGTTCTGTTTTCAACAGTTGGTTGTTCTGTTAATGATGCCGGAACAACTTCAAATTCTTCTTTAGGCATATCGATTTGAGTTTCAATAGGCATTCCCATATAAAACTTCAAAGCATTTTCCTGTAACGTAATTTGATTTTTAATTTGCTGACGCTCTGTATCTATATTTGACATTTTTACAACAATACGATCTAAGTCAATTTTTTTGGCTAAACCGTTATCAAATTGTCCTTTTACGATATCACGAACTTTTGATGTGTTTACGTAATTGCTGTCTAATAAAATCAATCTTTCTTTTTGTACATATACAGAATAGTAGTTATTTGCAACTCTTTCTATAACTTGTTCTTCTGTTAACTGATCGTTTATCTGGTAAAACTCACGAGTAGATTTTGCTGCTTTCAAACCTGTAAAAACAGATTGATCAAAGATTGCCTGAGTTAAAGAAACTCCCGCAGTTGAAGTCCATTTTTGACCAAATGCTGCCTGAATTGTAGTTCCCGGCGCTCCAAATCCTGCTCCGTCAATTACTGTTGTCTGAATAACCGGATTGTATGTTAAATTTCCGTTTGCAGAAATCTGAGGTAACGCTCTTGAACGTACTTCCTGAATTTTATATTCGCTGTTTTCAACCTGCAATTTCGATTTCTTTGCGTCAGATTTATTCTGAAGCGCATACGTAAGAGCATCTTTTAAGGTTAAAGTTGTGACTTGTGCGTTGACTGACAAGCCAATTGAACACAATAATATAAGAATTATTCTTTTCATAAATTATAGATTGATGATTAAGTGGTAATTTTTTTAAGTTGTTTTTCTAATTCTACTATTCCTTTTTCAGTTGCCATAGCTCTCGTATGATATTCTAATGCTTCCAGTTCAATTTCCTGTGCTTCTCGTTCAGAAACGGTAGTTTCATTGATGTGAAAAATTAAAGTGTAATAAAATTTCACATAGATTTCTACATTTAATTCCTTACGATACAAGCCTTCGCTTATTCCTTTTTGTATGTTTTCCGTAAAATATTGCGTGCACTGATCAATTTCGTGAGACAATACATTTTGATATATTTCAGGATAATGCTTTTTCAATTGATAAATAGGAGAAGTGTCTGTGTTGTTTTTGAACATATCTCTGAACATTTCTCTAATTTCAAAATTTTCATGAATGGCGTTATAATTTTTAGCTACGATCGTATCAATGATTTCATGTACTTGCCCGTGAACCATCGAAGTACTTTCTTCAATTAAAACTTCTTTGTTACAAAAATATTTGTAAATCGTTTTTTTTGAAATACACATTTCACCTGCAATGTCATCCATCGTAACACTTTTAAAACCGAGCTTTAAAAATAAATCGCTTGCTTTTGCTATGATTTTTTCTTTCATTTTAATTTTCAAATTGCTTAACAAATATAAGTCGGAAACTTTATTCTAAAAATAGTTTCCGCTATTTTTGTAATAATTTTACATTAATTTATTGATTGAATAAGATTTTATATGCTAAATTCCAGATTCGCTATAAGCTTAATATCTTTTCCAAGAGCTAAACCTCCATTATGGTTAAAAGAATTAAAATCTAAACCAAAGTCCTGACGTTTAATATCTCCTTTAATTTCAAAAGCAACCTTTCTTTCTCCGTTATAAGAATTGATTCCGATAAACTCGGCATCAAGCTCTACAACCTTAGTAACATCTTTTATCGTTAAATCACCTTTAAAAAAATTGATGTTATTATTTATTTTCTGAAAAGAAGTCGATTTGAAACTAATAATCGGATGTTCGTTTACATTAAAAAAATCATTCAACTGCAAATGCGTATCAATTTGCTGAAAACTGTCGCTTTTATTATTTATATCTAATGAAAATTCAACTGAAGCATCTTCAATTTCATTGTCTTCAATATTTACATAACCGTCAAATTTGTTTGCAGTTCCGCCTATATAGGCAATAATCGAATGTCTCATTTTGATTAAAACATCTGACTGACTAGAATTTATGGTCCAAGTTGTTTTCATAAATATTTGATTTTATTGAGTTTCCAATCTTCTTAAACTCATCACGGAAACTTTTTCAGTGTTTCGAGTTTCCAATTAAAAGTGCAAATATAAACAGGAAACTCTAAACACCAAGAAAGTTTCCGAGTTTTTTTGAAAATAATTTTAACACTTCAAAAATGAGTGTAAATAAACCTTGTTTTTAAAGCTCTAATTATGAATTAAATTTTAAGAAAGTAAATTCATATTTGAATTGTATCTTTGAACCACGATAATCAGAATTTCATTTTATGCACAATATTAGTCAGTACCAGGATTTTTTTATTAGTTATTTAAAAAACCAAAGTATAACCAAAGAGCCAAAAAATCTTTATGAACCAATTGAATATATTTTAGGCCTTGGCGGAAAACGAATGCGTCCGGTACTAACTTTAATGACCGCAGAAGTTTTTGATACCGATTATAAAGTGGCACTTCCGGCTGCAATGGCTGTCGAAGTTTTTCATAATTTTTCGTTAGTTCATGATGATATTATGGATGATGCGCCTTTGAGAAGAGGACAAGTAACGGTTCATGAAAAATGGAATATCAATACCGGAATTCTTTCTGGTGATGCAATGCTAATTCTTGCGTATCAATATTTTGAGCAATACGAACCAATCATTTTTAGAGATTTAGCAAAATTATTCAGCAAAACGGCTCTTGAAGTTTGTGAAGGACAACAATGGGATGTTGATTTTGAAGAAAGAAGCAATGTAACCATTCCGGAATACCTGAAAATGATCGAATATAAAACAGCCGTTTTAGTGGCTGCAGCCATGAAAATGGGCGCAATCGTAGCTAAAACTTCTGAAAAAGAAGCCGATTCAATTTATGATTTCGGATTGAATTTAGGATTGGCTTTTCAATTGCAAGATGATTATTTAGACGCTTTTGGAGATCCTGAAACGTTTGGAAAACAAGTTGGCGGCGATATTATTGAGAATAAAAAAACCTATTTATACCTAAAAGCTTTAGAATTTTCATCTGAAGAAAAAGCCACAGAATTACAAAAATTATTCTGTTTACAATTAGAAGATAATACAGAAAAAATAGAAACAGCAAAAACTATTTTTAACGAATCAGGAGCTTCAAAAGCTACTCAGGAAGCAATAGAAATGTATACTTTTAAAGCTTTTGAAACTTTAGAAAAAATGGATATTAATACTGAAAAGAAAAATATCCTTAGAGCTTTTGGTGAGAATTTAATGGGAAGAAAGGTTTAATTTTTTTTGCCACAGATTAAAGAATTAAAAAAGATTAATCTGTGAAAATCTTTTAATCTGTGGCAGTTTTTCGCGCATAGTAACCCGACAGGTTTTATCCCGAGGCTTCGAGACTGTCGGGTTTGTCATTTACGGATATTTAGAAAAGCTCATCAGGATCAACTAAATCTGATAATTTTTGTTTTAAATCGTCTTTTAAAATGGTCAAACCGAATTGGTACGAAGCGTTCATCCATCCAAAACCTTCTTCGGTTATATAATTAAACTCGGTTCCTACGTTTCCGTATTCTGCAAAAATTTTGTGCGAGCTTATCGATAAATCAAACTTCTCCGGAATCGTTCCGTTGTAATCAACGGCATTTCTGGTTATTAGCCAAAGCCAGCGATACACCATTTCCTGCGCCTCTTCATTAAAATTATAATTCAGTAAACCTTCCCACAAAAGCATTTGATGCGGCGCCCAGCCAAACGGATAATCCCATTGTCGTACTGGTGAATTTTTATCTAAACCAGCAATCGATTCTTTGCTGCTTCCTGCAATTCCCCCTTTCATTTTAAATTTCGAAAGTGTTTTTTTAACCAAAATCTCCGCTTGTTCCTGCGTACTTATTTTTGCCCAAAGCGGATAAAAAGTTGTTGCAGCATCAAAAACATGCTGTTTTTCATTTACAAAATCATAATCAAAATAAATTCCATTTTCAGGATTCCAACACATTTTGTTGATTTTTTCCTTTCTGGAAATTGCTTTTGAAATCCAATATTCACTTGAAAAAGATTTATCTTCAAAATATTGAAATTCATTTTTAAAGTATTTCTGAATCAAAAAAGCAATATCCGTTTCGTATTTATAGAGCAAACTATTAATCGCAACCGTGTTTAAATTGGCACAAACTCCAACTAATCTATTGGTTGTGTCGTGTCCGCTTTCGCGCATGCTTCGATCGTGAATAAAGTACTTATCAAGTTCAGTGTCTACAACTTCTCTCTCAAGATATTTCTTTTCAAATTCACGGGTTGATAGGTTGTACTTTGGCGCATATTGCTCCAAAATATCATCAAAATGTCCTTCTTCAACTTCAAACGGAAGCCCGATTCCCTCTGCTTTATAACGATTTAAACCATTTGCTGTGAGTCGTTTTCCTTCTTCCATCCAAACGGTTTGGTATTCTTTTATGGCCGTTTTTAAATGTCTTTCAATCCAAAAAATATCCGGATTCGACTTTTCTAAAACATCCATAATTAAGGACGTATAAAGTGGTGGCTGCGTGCGGGTCAAATAATAACTGCGGTTTGCATTTAGTATTTTCCCGTAATGATCTATTTGATATTTAAAGTTCTCGGCAATGCCTAAAGCAAGGTCAATTTTATCATCGATCAAAAGTCCTTTGGCAATAAAATAACTGTCCCAACCGTACATTTCATTAAACCTTCCGCCAGGAACCACAAACGGAACTCCGGAGATTTCATTGTTTTTTATTTGAAGTGCCAAAGCCAGAATTCCCGGTTTTTTGTTCAATGATAAAACATATTCCGGTGAAATATTTTTGGGCATTTGTACTACTTTCAACTTTGGAGTGGTAGCTTCTAATTTCTTGAAATAATCAAAAACAATTTCATCGCCAAATGGTACATACAAATACGCAATTTCATTTTCGATTTTATCGTCTTCGAGAATTTTCTTTACGCCAATAGCGTCAATTGTTCTGGTTAAACCTTTCCAGTATAAGTCTTTTATTTTTCGCGAAATTCTTTTTACAGGATCTTCGGTGATTTCATTGAGATCTATTTCAGCAAATTCTGTATTGTTTTTTTTAGCCAAAGCCAATTCCTGTAGCAAATTTGAAAGCTGATACGTTCCTTCAATCAATGCTGAATTTCCGTTTTCATCGTTAAGCAAAAAGCTTTTTGGACCATGATCATCAATCGTAATTTTTTTATCGCCGTCAGTATCTTCCTGAGCCAATAATTTTTCGATGGTTTGGGCTATATGGATTTTAAATTTCATCTTTTGCAGTTATTTTTTTAAGAATAAAAAAGGAAATCAGTAATAATGTCATCGGAATTAAGGTAAAATAAAATGCTTTTTCAGGGCCTTCATTTTTAAACAGCCAACCTGTTATTCTGGAACCTAAAGTGCCGCCAAGTGCAGAAAAAATGACAATTAATCCGGTCATAGAACTTTGCAGATTTTTAGGCAGAGCACTTAATACAATCGAATTTAATAACGGATAAATGGGCGCAATAAATAATCCGATTAAAGGGAAAGCAAACCCAATCAGCGGAATATCCGAAAGTGTATTGATGTTTTTCACTTCTAATCCGACTGTTTTTGGAAGTACAAAAACAACAATTAACATCGCAGAAATAATACAAACGCTTAAAACATAAATCCAGTTTACTTTTTTGGTTACGATTCCTGCGACAAGCCTTCCTATTGCTAATGAAATTGCCAAAATACTGGCCATCATGATGCTTATATTTTCCGGTAAATGAAGCACTTTTGTGTTGAATGTTGGTAACCACGAAAGGATTCCCTGTTCGATCATGACAAATAAAAAGACGCTGATTACAAAAATAACGGTAAGCAATTTTGCCATTAATTTGAACATTTGCAGGAAATCATCTTTGAGGTTTGCGCCTGCTGAAACTTCTGCTTCTTCGAACTTTACAAAAAATAAAAACAGAAAAGACAGAAACGATAATCCGGCTAAAAACCAATAGACATTTAACCATGAATTAGGATCATTTTCATTATTAAAAGCCGGAAATAAAAAATAAGCCAACGCAATTCCAACCATAAAAAAACCTTCGATACTGCTCATTAAAGCGTTGTGCTCTTTTTTAGTTTCGGTCACGGTTCCTATTAAGGAATAAACGGAAACTTTGATCAAAGCAAATGAAACTCCAACGGTTGCAAAAAGGATTTTAGCGTTGTCAAATGAGTTTCCAAAATACATAGAAATACAGGCAAAAGTCACTAAGCCCAAACCTATTAACATTGCTTTTCTGTAACCGATTCTGGGTAAAAAAGAGGCTATAAAAAAGGATACAATAGCAATTGGCATGTCTTTAAAAGCTTCTAAAATACTCGCTTGGACCTCATCGACTCCGTAATTTTTTTGCGATTTTAAAATCACAATGCCTACGCTGTTTAATAAAATAGCGAAGACGAAATAATTGAGGTAAAGTGATATTTTGATTCCTAGGTTTTTCATTTTTTTATATGTCTATGCTTTGTAGTTACGTTGCGGAGACGCACTGCTGTGCGCCTCTACAGTATCTGGATTTGGATTTAACCCGTTGCGGATAACTATTTTAACACATAGAAACATAGTTTGGTTTGCGTTCAAAAGGCATTTCACTTGCATTAATTAACATAGACTATGTGTGGAAACTAGTTTCTTTTCTACTCTTTTTTAACGATAAAATCTATGTTTCTATGTGTTTAATATTTTTTTATCCTACACCCAAAGGTTTTTTTTATTTGTTGTGGTTACTGTGTGGAGACGCACTGCTGTGCGCCTCTACAGTAACTTTGTGTATATTAGATTTAGAAATTAACGGCTACCGAAAATCTAAAGGCGCGTCCTAAAATAGGTCTTGCCATGAACACATCGCTTGCGGCAGATGTTGTTTGTCTTGGATCTCCTTCTGTTAAACCAATTTCGTTAAATAAATTCGAAGCATCGACTGCAAAACGAAGATTATTGTACGTGTAATTTAAACCTGCTCCAACTTCTTTGTAAGCCGGCAAAACTTGTTTGTTATCCTGATTCGTGAATTTTTTATCATAATAAGAAAACTGAACATAAGCCGTAAAATCTTTTGTAATATCAACTTCTGGTCTTAGATTACAGAAAAATTTAGGGATTCTTCTTGCGGTATTTCCGTTAAAATCAAAAGTAGAACCATCAGCATTTGTTCCTGTAAAATTATCGTACTCCGGTTTTTGAACGGTGAATGTAAAATTCAACTTTACAAATTCATATCTGGCATTTGTTTCTACTTCAAGACCAATATTGTTTACATCGGCGAATTTATTTTCTGAAGATCCATCAGATAAAATATCAGTGAAAGCCACATTTTTTAAGTTCATGTGAAATAAATTCGCATTTACAGAGAAGAAAGAATTTGAATATTTGTACCCTAATTCAAACTGGTTCACTTCGGTATTTTCTAATTTACTTAAATCGGCTGCATTATCATAAAAAGACTCTTCGATTGGCGATCTAAATCCGTGGCTGTAACGAACATACGAAGCCATATTGTCGTTGAATTTGTAGTTTCCTGCCGCAGTATACGACCATTCGCTCACATCATATCTCCAATAGGTATACGGATTTCCTTTTACGGTTGTAACCGCATCATCGGCCGTATTGTTGTCTAGAATTCCTAAATCTTCAGCAAAAAAACGGGCGTTGTCTCTGTATCCTGAATATTTATCTTTATTGTATCTTAAACCCGCATTGAAGGTTAAATTGTCTGTCGCTTTTATTTCGGCATCAGCATAAATATCATTCAGAAGCCCTTTTGTTTGTGCGTCTCTTTCTAACCATGTAATTCTTTCTACACCATTAAAAGTATGCTCAACTCCTGTTGTATTATCGGTTACATTTAATAATCTTGGATTGTCTGAAACACTTACTAAATAAGAATTCCAGTTCCAGTATTGGTTTGATTTCCAATTCGAATAATAGTAACCAGCCGTTAATTTCACCGGATCTAAATCAAAAGAAAAAGAGAAATTATTAGCAAAATTGTTCATCTTTTTTTCAATGTGCCAAAGATCTGCTCTCATAATCAAAGCGTTTGGATCTAATGCTGCACCATTATCCACATAAGTATAATCAAGATTTCCTGCTGTAGTATTCTGAACGCCTGTTGTGTAAGCATCTTGTGTCCAAGGTCCGCCATTTGGGAAAATGGCATTGTAATTTAAATCAATACTAGTTTGTTTAAAGGCATTTTTGAAAGTCACTTTTTCAGAGATTTTCTTTTTAAATTCAGCTCCAACCGAGTTAATAACAGGATGTGAACCGTCTTCTAAATCGGTGCTAAAAGTTCCGCCTCCATATTGAGGTACATTCAAATGACTGAAGTTTACTGAAGTTAATGTTCCATAATTCGGATTAAATCCATCGATACCTTCAATTTTTCCGTTATTGTTTTTTAGCGGAATTGGCAAATAGAATGTATTTCTGTCATCAAGATGTTTGAAGTTAACTCTCAAATAATCGCTGTCATCAAATTTATATGTAATATTTCCTTTTATTTGTCCGCCTTTATTGGCTGTAAAACCTGTGTTTCTCACACCATTATCGGCTCTGTAAAATCCTCCAACATTAAAAAATAATTTATCCTGAATTAAAGCGCCGGATAAATTAAGATCTGTTCTGAACATTCCATAATCTGAAGTCGTGAATTTAGCTCTTCCCATAAATTCATTCTGACCTGTTTTCGAAATAAAGTTGATGATTCCACCCGGAGCATTGTTTGCGAAAATTGATGCAGAACCTCCACGAACGGCTTCCATTTTACTTACAGTTTCGTCAAGTCTGTAAAAAGTATCTGCATTGGCAAATTGTAAAGCTCCATCTTCAAAAACCGGCAAACCGTCTTCCTGGATCTGCACATATTCATACGCTCCTGCAGACGGAATTCCTCTTGCAAAAAGGTTGTTTCCAATTTCTCCTCCCGATGCTTCAACCACAAATCCGGGAATTGTCTGTAATAAAGCTGCCGTACTTGAAGGCGCTCTGTCTTCGATTGCTTTTGCGCCCATTGTTGTAATGGCAACACTCGATTCTAGTTTTGATCTTGGCGTTGAAGATCCTGTAACTACAACTTCTTTTAAGTTTTGAGATTCGCTTTCAAGCAACAAATCTGCCTTTACTGATTCTCCTTCTTTTACTGAAATTTCTTTTCGGTAGGTTTTGTAGCCCACGTTCGAGACTTCTATACTGTAGTTTCCGGCAAGGACATCGGAAAAAATATAACTTCCGTTTTCGTCTGTTACTACACTTTTTCCGGTGTCTTTTAAAGTTACATTGGCACCCGGAACTGTTTGTCCGTTTTCGTCGAATACTTTTCCGGAAATGGTATTTTTTACCTGGGCGAACAGGTTATTTGGAACAGAAATCAGGCACATTATCAAAAATAATAAGCCTAAATAAGATTGTTTCGGTTTCATGATTATTTGGTTTAGTTAGTAAAGTTTTTTATTAATAAATTTCAATTGGATGTAATTATTTTTAACACATAGAAACATAGATTTTGCATCCTCAAAAAAGGCATTTCACTTATTTTAAATGCACATAGCTATATGTTAATGATGTATCATTTATTTTAATCTTCTATAAAAAAAGAAAAAAATCTATGTTTCTATGTGTTAAATGAATTTTACGAATTACACCTAACGGATTAACGAATGTAAACTTAAACACTAATTATCTTCTATTTAAGAATTAGGAATCGAAAACGTTTTCGAAATGACCGAAAACGTTTTCGAAAGTTAATTTATTATCAATGCATTTTATTTTTAGTACATTTATTTCATGAATGACACTAAATTAATAGATATCGCCTCGGCATTAGGAATTTCGGTTACAACCGTTTCAAAGGCATTAAAAGGGTACACAGATATTAGCAAATCGACCCGCGCCCGAGTTATAGAAATGGCGGAGACGATGAACTATATCCCTAATTCTGTTGCGGTTAATTTAAGAACCAACGAAACCAAAACTATTGGTGTCATTATTCCGGCAACGGTTCATCATTTTTTTTCGAGCGTTTTGAATGGCATTTTAGAAGAAGCCGAAAAAAGAGGTTATTTGGTGATTATATTACAATCAAATGAAAAATATGAGTTGGAGAAAAAGCAACTTGCTTTACTAATTCAAAAACGAGTTGACGGCGTTTTAATGTCTCTTTCGAACGAGACAGATGATTTCTCTCATATTAATGAAGCGATTCGAAAAAATACGCCGGTAGTTTTATTTGACAAAATTGCCAAAAGAGTTGATTGCTCTAAAGTGGTGATAAATGATGCAAAAGCGGCTTATGATGCCGTTACGTATCTTATTAATAAAGGCTATAAAAAAATTGCTCATTTTAGAGGTTCTTATGTTCCTCAAAATTCTATCGATCGCTTTCTTGGATATAAAAGAGCTCTTGAAGCACACGGAATTGAGTATGATTCTAAGCTGGTTTATGTTTGCGATAACAATACCGATTTTGAAGACGGTTACGAAAATGCGCAAAAAATAATGGCAGAACATCCGGATATCGACGCTATTTTTGCGATTACAGATTTGGTCGCTATCGGAATTATTAAATACTTTAATGAAGCGGGAATAAAAACACCACACCAAGTGGCCGTTTTTGGGTTTAGCAATTGGTTTATGAGTACTGTAATTTCTCCAAAATTAACGACAATTGATCAGCCCGGTTTTGAAATGGGACACACAGCGGTTTCGATTTTAATTGATGAAATTGCAGATATAAAAGAACATCGGCCTGTTGTGCATCAAATTATAGAACTTCCAACGAGAATCATAGAACGAGAATCGACTGTTAAATGATTTTTTAGTTTTAACTTTGCGCTAATTCTTAAAGCGCATCAATGTTTCCGATTCCTGAAAATACTGATTTTTTATTGGCTGATGCCGAAAGTAAAAATTTATATCTAAACTTAATTGAACAAATTAATAAAGATTTTAATTTGGCTAATGAAGGAATCGATTTTCCGTTAAGTATTTCTCCTGAGGAATTAAAAATCCAGCTTCACGAAAAAATCTACAGAATGATTCAGTACAAATTTGCTGAATATCTTAATCTGCTTTATATTATTGATGTTTCTGAAATCGAAATCAAAAAACTCGATGGTTCAGACTTAGTGATTTTGGCGGAACAGGTTTCTTTTTTGGTTTTAAAAAGAGAATGGCAGAAGGTTTGGTTTCGGAATTATTATAAGTAAGATACAAAGGTTCAAAGTTGCAAAGCGACAAAGGTTTTCTTTCTTTGCGATAAAATTCTTGAGCATTACAAAAAACTTTGAACCTTTGTTGCTCTGAACCTTTGAACCTATCAGAAATAAACTCTCACAAAAGGCATAAACGCAGATCCGTAAAGACTTCTGTCGTCTCTAAACAAAACATCATAACGTCCGCCAATAGTTACATTTCCGGTTCTGTATCCGGCTCCGAGATATAAAGCGGTATTCCAATAATTATCTGAGAATGCAGGTCTGTTGATGTTAGATTCGTATCTGGTATCAACTCTGACTTGTTCTAATTCGGCAGATAATTGAACTTCCGGAATAGGGTTTACGAGTGTAATTAAACTTCCTCCGTATACATAAGAATCATAATAATTTTTAGAAGATAAATAACCAAACTGCAAACCAACTCCAACGGCAAAAATTTGGTTAACATTATAAATCGCACTTGGCATTACAGAAATATCAGTGTAGCCTGAACCAATTCCTAAACCGAGTCCGCCGCCAAACTGAACCTTGTCCCAAAAATCATTAGAGTTATCTTCAGCGTAATTTTCCTGTGCCATTGAATAACTTGAAAACAAGAGTATCAAAATCACAAAAAATGATTTGAAAACGTTTGAAATTTGATTTTTATTCATGGCTTAACAGTTTTTTTAACAAATTTTTACGTAAAAGTAAGCAAAAAAAAGATTTAAATAAATGCGATTGTTGTACTTTTGCCATTCTATTTAACAAAAAGTATATTCACTAATATTATGGATAGGTTTTCATTTTTAAATGCAGCGCATACAGAGTTTTTCGCACAATTATATGATCAATATTTAGTAAACCCAGATAGCGTTGAGCCAAGCTGGAGAAGTTTTTTTCAGGGTTTCGACTTTGGACAAACGACTTATAATGACGAAAATCCGGTTCAACACATTGTTGAATATGTGACTAGCCCAAACACAGATTACAGTCAGGTTTCAGAAAAACTGCAAAAAGAATTTAACGTTCTAAAATTAATTGATGGATATCGTACCCGCGGACACTTGTTTACAAAAACAAATCCTGTTCGTGACCGTAGAACTTCATCTCCAACTTTAGATATTGAAAATTTCGGATTAACAACTGCTGACCTTTCTACGGTTTTTGATGCTGCTCAGACTATCGGAGTAGGACCATCTTCTTTGCAGGATATTGTAACTCGTCTTCAGTCTATTTATTGCCAGCATATTGGTATTGAATATATGTACATCAGAAATCCTGGTGTTGTAAAATGGATTCAGGAAAAACTAGCTGTAAATGTTAATCAGCCTAATTTTTCTTCTGAAGAAAAGAAAATCATCTTAGACAAATTAAATGAAGCTGTTTCTTTCGAGAACTTCCTTCATACTAAATATGTTGGTCAAAAACGTTTTTCACTTGAGGGTGGAGAATCTATTATTCCGGCTTTAGATGCTTTGATCGAACAAGCTGCTGAAAAAGGTGTTGAACAATTCGTAATGGGAATGGCTCACCGTGGCCGTTTGAACGTTTTGGCAAACATCTTCGGAAAATCGACTCAGGATATCTTTGGAGAATTTGACGGTAAAGATTACGATCAGGAATATTTTGACGGTGACGTAAAATACCACTTAGGTCTTACGGCTGACAAAAAAACAAGATCAGGAAAAAATATCAATATCAATTTAGCACCAAACCCTTCTCACTTAGAAACGGTTGGAGCTGTAATTGAAGGAATTACAAGAGCAAAACAAGATAAATATTATGCTAATGATTTCTCTAAAGTGTTACCTATCGCCGTTCACGGAGATGCTGCAATTGCAGGTCAGGGAATCTTATATGAGATTATTCAAATGGCACAACTTGACGGTTACAAAACCGGAGGGACTATTCATATTGTAATCAACAATCAGGTTGGTTTTACAACGAATTATTTAGATGCCCGTTCATCTACTTATTGTACAGATGTTGCTAAAGTAACACTTTCACCAGTATTACACGTAAATGCTGATGATGCTGAAGCTGTTGTACATGCTATGTCTTTTGCATTAGATTACAGAATGCAATTTGGACGTGATGTATTTATCGATTTATTAGGATACAGAAAATACGGTCATAACGAAGGTGATGAGCCTCGTTTTACACAACCGGTTTTATATAAAATCATTGCAAAACATAAAAATCCAAGAGATATTTATGCAGAGAAATTATTGTCTGATGGCGTAATTGATGCAACTTATGTAAATGCTTTAGAAAAAGAATACAAATCTTTGATGGAGGAAAACTTAGAAGCTTCCCGTAAAAAAGATTTAACGATTATAACACCATTCATGAAAAACGAATGGGACGGATTTGTTCAGGTAACAGATACGCAAATGCTTGAAAAAGTAGATACTTCTTTCGACAAAAAAGGATTGGATTCTATCATCAATACAATCTCAACTTTACCATCAGAAAAGAAGTTCATCAATAAAATAACTAAAATTGTTACAGATAGAAAAGCAGGATACGACAATAACACTATTGATTGGGGAACTGCAGAAGCTTTAGCTTACGGTTCACTTTTAACAGAAGGTTTTGATATTCGTATTTCAGGACAAGACGTGGAGCGTGGAACTTTCTCTCACCGTCATGCTGTAGTTAAAGTTGAAGATTCTGAAGAAGAAGTAATTCTATTAGATGCTATCGAAAACAAAAAAGGAAAATTTGGCGTATTCAATTCACTTTTATCTGAATATGGAGTTCTTGGTTTTGATTATGGATATGCATTGGCTAATCCAAAAGCTTTAACAATTTGGGAAGCACAATTTGGAGATTTCTCTAACGGAGCTCAAATTATGATTGACCAATATATTTCTTGTGGTGAAGATAAATGGAACAACCAAAATGGTATTGTTTTATTATTACCTCACGGATACGAAGGTCAGGGTGCAGAACACTCTTCTGCAAGAATGGAGCGTTATTTACAACTTTGTGCAAGACAAAATATGTATGTTGCAGATTGTACAACGCCAGCCAATTTCTTCCACTTGTTGAGAAGACAAATGAAAACTAATTTCCGTAAACCTTTGGTAGTTTTCTCTCCAAAAAGTTTGTTACGTGATCCAAGATGTGTATCTACAGTTGAAGAGTTGGCAAACGGAAGTTTCCAGGAAACAATCGATGACAATACAGTAGACAAAAAAGGAGTAAAAACGTTAGTTTTTGTTACCGGTAAATTCTACTACGACATTGTTGCCGAAAGAGAAAACAACGGAAGAAAAGATGTTGCTGTTGTTCGTATCGAACAATTGTTTCCATTGCCAGTTGAGCAATTGAAAGCAATTATAGCACAATATCCAAATGCTGATGATTATGTTTGGGCACAAGAAGAGCCTAAAAACATGGGAGCTTACAGCTTTATGTTAATGAACTTTGATCTTGTAAAATGGAGATTAGCTTCATTAAAAGCTTATGCTGCACCTGCATCAGGAAGTTATACACGTGCAAAACGTCGTCATGCAGATGCGATCAGAATGGTATTCGATAAAGATTTATTTAGATAAAAAGAATGTTTCAAGTTTAGAGTTTCAGGTTTAACACCTACATGAAACTTTAAACCATAAAAACCTTAAACAAAAACAAAGATGATTTTAGAAATGAAAGTCCCATCACCAGGGGAATCAATAAAAGAAGTTGAAATTGCAACTTGGTTAGTAAAAGACGGAGATTATGTAGAAAAAGATCAAGCTATTGCTGAAGTTGATTCAGATAAAGCAACTCTTGAATTACCGGCTGAAATGAGCGGAATTATTACGCTTAAAGCAGAAGAAGGTGACGCAGTTGCAGTAGGAGCTGTAGTTTGTTTAATTGATACTGATGGTGTAAAACCTGCAGGTGATGCTCCGGCTAAACCAGCAACTGAAGCTCCAAAGGCTGAAGCACCGAAAGCTGAGGCTCCAAAAGCTGAAGTAAAAGCAGAAGCTCCAAAGGCGGCACCTGCGGCAGCAACAACATATGCTTCCGGAACTCCATCTCCGGCAGCAAGAAAAATATTAGACGAAAAAAATATAGCGCCAACAACAGTTTCAGGAACTGGTAAAGACGGAAGAATTACTAAAGAAGATGCTTTAAACGCAGTACCTTCAATGGGAACTCCAACTGGTGGAAACCGTGGATCTGAGCGTACAAAATTATCAATGTTACGTCGTAAAGTAGCAGAGCGATTAGTTGCTGCTAAAAACGAAACGGCAATGTTAACGACTTTCAACGAAGTTAACATGACGCCAATCAACCAGATTCGTAACGAATATAAAGATGCTTTCAAAGCAAAACATGGTGGACTTGGATTAGGTTACATGTCATTCTTTACAAAAGCAGTTACAAGAGCTTTAGAATTGTTTCCTGATGTTAACTCTATGATGGATGGTGATTATAAAGTGGCTTACGATTTTGCTGATATTTCTATCGCAGTTTCAGGACCAAAAGGTTTAATGGTTCCTGTAGTTCGTAATGCTGAAAATTTATCTTTCCGTGGAATTGAAGCTGAAATTAAAAGATTAGCTATCAGAGCGCGTGACGGTCAAATTACGGTTGATGATATGACAGGTGGAACTTTCACTATTACTAATGGTGGTGTTTTTGGAAGTATGTTGAGTACTCCAATTATCAATCCTCCACAATCAGGAATTTTAGGAATGCACAATATTATTGAGCGCCCGATTGCTGTAAACGGTAAAGTTGAAATTCACCCAATGATGTATGTTGCACTTTCATACGATCACAGAATTATCGACGGACGTGAGTCAGTTGGTTTCCTGGTGGCCGTAAAAGAAGCTTTAGAAAATCCGCTAGAATTATTAATGAATGGCGATGCTAAACGTGCTTTAGAATTATAATTCTAAGTAATTTTTATTATAAATTAAAACCTGTTCATGAATTTGAGCAGGTTTTTTTAATATAAAAACAAAATTAATCTGTAATAAATTGTAAAATTATTAATAAAATGTAAAATTTACCTTTTAAATAATATTTTATTTAGAATAAATAAGAATAGCTTGTTTAGTTAATTATCAACAACTAAATTTGCGCTATTAAAATCAATTCTAAATAAAAATGAAATCAAAATTTAAAATATTGTTTTTGAGTTTCTGTTTTATTTTGTTAGCAAGCGCCACGGCTTGGTCTCAGGAGAAAGCAACTATAAAAGGTCAAATTACTGTAAACAATGATGAGTCTCCAGAGAGCATTTCTGTTGTTTTAAAAGGTACAAAATCAGGAACTACTACTGATGACAAAGGTAATTATACATTAAAAAACATTAAACCCGGAACTTATACTTTAAAGGTTTCTTCAGTAGGATACATTGCGCAAGAAAAAACAATTGTAGTTAAAGAAGGAGATAACTTAGTTCAAAATTTTACTATTTCTACAAATTCAGAAGATTTAACAGAAGTGGTTGTAAATGGCGGTAAAAATCATTTTGCCCGCAAAGACACTAAACAAGTTTCGAGATTGCCTCTTAAAAATCTTGAAAATCCACAATCTTACACTACTATTACAGGAGAATTATTAAAAGAGCAAGTCGTTACAAATTTTGACGATGCTTTGAAAAATGCATCTGGTATTACACCTCTTTGGGCTGCAACAGGCCGTGCCGGAGATGGAGCTGCTTATTATTCTTTAAGAGGATTTCCAGTTCAGCCTACAATGGTTAATGGTTTACCTGGTTTAACAAACGGAAGTTTAGATCCTGCAAATATTGACAAAATTGAAATTATCAGAGGTCCGTCCGGAACTTTGTTCGGAAGCAGCTTAATCTCTTATGGAGGTTTAATCAATACCACTACAAAAAGACCTTATAAAACTTTTGGTGGAGAAATAAATTATACCGTAGGAAGTTATGGTTTAAATCGTGCAACTGTCGATTTGAACACACCTCTTAATGAGAAAAAAACTTTAAATTTCAGAATAAATTCAGCTTACAACAAACAAAATAGTTTTCAGGATGCTGGTTTTAGAGAATCCTATTTTATTGCTCCTTCATTATCTTATGAAGTAAATGACAGATTATCATTCTTGGTTAATACTGAGTTTATGAGCAACGAATCTACAAACCCAACAATGTTGTTTTTAGACAGAGGCGCTCCATTAAGAGTTCATAACATTAATGAATTAAAATACGACAATGAACGTTCTTACACGAGTGATGAACTTACAATGAAGACTCCTTCTTATAACATTCAGGCTCAAATGAATTATAAGTTTTCTGATCAATGGAGTTCTCAAACGGTTTTCTCTACAAGTTCAGCAAAATCAGTAGGAAACTATTCTTATTTATATGAAGCAACACAATTTACGCCAATTAATGACGGAATTGTATTAGCTCGTTATTTTACAGATCAGGACAATCAAAATATCACTACAGACATTCAACAAAATTTCAATGGTGATTTTAAAATTGGAAGCATAAGAAATAGAATCGTTGTTGGTTTTGATTATTTCAAAAGAACCGCTACTGATCACAGTACCGAATATTTTGGTAATGGTTATGTCTATATTGGAGATAATTTGGCTGCTTTTAATGCTGTTTTTGGACCATCAAACGGTGATACAGGAGATTTGACAAAAGCCGGAGCTGATGCAATTATTGCAGGTAATCCAAGAAACGACAATAATACGAAACAAGAAACTTATAGTGCTTACGTTTCTGATGTAATCAATTTTACTCCTGAATTATCTGCGATGTTAAGTTTACGTGCTGACCGTTTTATGAATGCAAAAAACGACGGATACAACCAAACTGCTTTTTCTCCAAAATTTGGACTGGTTTACCAACCAATTCTGGATAAGGTTTCTATTTTTGCAAATTACATGAACGGATTCGTAAACATTGCGCCGGGTCAAAATCGTAGTGCTGCTGTTGCTACGCCAATAATACTTAATCCTGAACATGCAGATCAATTTGAAGTTGGAACAAAACTGAATCTTTTTAAAGATAAACTTTATGCTACTTTCAGCTATTATGATATTAAAGTTGTTGATCAGACTTATGTAGTTGAAACTCCTTACATAGATCCGGCAGACCCAACAACTCCACAGCCAAATAATCAGACTACATACCAAGATGGAGCTCAGAAAAATAAAGGTTTTGAAGCAGAATTTGTGGCAAACCCAATTAACGGTTTAAACATTGTTTTAGGATATAGTTATAACGATGCCGTTTTAACCAAAGGAGATCCTGAGTTTGTAAACCGCAGATCTGAAAATGCAGGTCCTAGAAACCTGGCAAACCTTTGGGCAAGTTACAAGTTTACAAATGGTTTCTTAAGAGGTTTTGGTTTAGGTTTTGGAGGAAATTATGTTGGAGATAATATGATCATGAACAGAAAAACTACCGGAACATTTACAATTCCTGAGTACACCGTTCTAAATTCATCTTTATTTTATAGCGCTGAAAAATTTACGATCACAGCTAAATTAAACAACATAGCCAATAAAGAAATCTATGATGGTTGGTCAACAATCCACCCTAAAGATCCAAGAGCTATAGTGGGAAGTTTTACTTATAGATTCTAATAAAAAAACCAACAAACACCTTTCTCTTTAACCGGAAAGGTGTTTTTAAATTTTTAAAATTATGATAACAATCGCCAGCCTTATCGTTTTTTTAGCTTTCTACACCTTATATTATACATCAAAAAGAGCAACTCTTTCGTATGATTTAGGTTTTGAAAAATGGATGAAAAACAATCCGAAGCAAACCAAAATCACAGGATTAAGTTTGCTCCTGTTAGCTTATGTACTTTGGCTTTTTACGCAATCTTTATGTTGCGGAACACTGATGTTTTTTATTCAGTTAATGACAATTGGCAGTTTAATTGTCCTTTTAAGCCCATTAAAAAAAATAAGCAATAAAGCTATTATTGCACTATTTGTAATTGTTGCTTTACTAGAATTTTATTACAACTAATTCTCTTTGAACAAAATATGCCTGCAAATCCTAAATATCTGACACAATCTAAATGGCAACGATTTGCCAAAATAACAGCTGCCATTTTGGGCGGTTATTTTGTTTCTGTCACTTTCCATCTGGCTTTGGCTTCATGGTTTAACAGAGCAAATGTTTTAATGACAACGGCTTTTACAGGTTTTATTCTTTGGGTAGCATTAATGGTAATTGCCTTTCTGGCAAAAAGCGCTTGGAAAATCTGGGTTATTTATCTACTTCTTACCTTAGTTTTTTCTCTTTTTATTTATCTGGGTCAAACCTATAATCCAATAGCCAAATAACCTATGAACAATCGCAATTATAATATTTATTTTCATACACATACTGTTAGCGGAATTGTTATCAGCGTTGTTCTTTTTGTGATTTTTTTCGCAGGATCTTTTTCTTTTTTTAAGCATGAAATTATCAATTGGGAAAGAAGCGAATCTGCTCCTATTTCAAAAGAAATTCAATTAGATTATAATAAGGCTTTAAAAAAGCTTGACAAAGAATATATATTATTTGGAAGAAACATCTCCATTTCTCAGCCAATTAATGAAAAAAGAGTCTTCGTTTCCTTAGAAGGAACTAAAAATACTTCGGCAAAAGCCAAACAAAAAGAAGGGGCGTATTTTTTCCTTGACAATCAAAATCTTAAATCCTACACTTATGAAGAATCATATTCGCTGGGAGAATTATTATATCGTTTACACTTTTTAGCTCAAATTCCTTATCCTGTTGGCTATTATCTTTCAGGTTTTATTGCTTTATTTTTCTTGTTTGCCATTGTGACGGGTGTTTTATTACATTGGAAAAAAATTGTTTCTAACTTTTATGTTTTCCGTCCAAAAGAAAAATTAAAAACGTTGTGGACAGATGCACACACTGCTTTAGGAATGATTGGTTTGCCGTTTCAATTTGTATATGCTGTAACGGGAACTTTCTTTATGATTAAGCTTTTAATTGTTGCTCCAGCCGTAATGGCTTTGTACAAAGGCGATCAGGCGAAATTGTACAAAGAATTAGAGTATGATAAACCCGTTTATGAATTTGAAAATAAAAGGTTGGCAAATCCTTTTAATATAGAGGAGCTTGTTGCAAAAGCAAAAAACAACTGGCCTGATTTTCAAGTTACAAACGTTACTATTCAAAACTACGGAGACACCAACATGCATGTTTTAGTAGAAGGCGAAATACCGCATCAGAAAAATTTTACCGGAATGGGAAAAGTGGTTTACCACGTTTCTGACGGAAAAGAAGTGCTTCGAAAAAACCCAATTACAGAAAACAGTTATTTAGATATTGTAAAAAATGTTTTATACCGAATTCACTTTGGTGATTACGGCGGTTATGCATTAAAAATCGTGAGTTTCATTTTAGGAATTATAACTTGTTTTGTCATCATTTCAGGAGTTATGATTTGGCTTGTAGCAAGGCAAAAAAAGAATATGCCTGAAAAGAAAAGACGTTTCAACGCAGCCGTTGTTCGCATTTATTTAGCTGTTTGTTTAAGTATGTACCCAATTACAGCACTTACTTTTATTGGCAGTAAAATCTTTTATCCGTTAAGTCAGACAAATTTGTTTATACTTTATTTTGGCGGATGGTTATTGTTGGCAATCTTTTTTATCCTTAAAAAAGATGATGGCTTTACCAATAAATTCTGCTTGATTTCAGGAAGTATTTTAGGATTTTTAATTCCAATCACAAACGGAATTGTTACAGGAAGATGGTTTTGGAGTTCTTTCATTCAAAATCATATTCAGGTTTTCTTTATTGATGTTTTCTGGATTGTTTTAGCTTCAATATCACTTTATGTCGCTTATCATTTAAAACCTAAAACAGAAGCTGTTTCTTAAAAGGATTAAATAATGGTTTTTCACGCAGATTTGAGCAGATAGATTATTACTAATTGTAAAAAATCCTCTTTAGATCTGCTTAAATCTTTTTCGATCTGCGTGAAAAATATTTTGAGGCTTCGCATCATTACGCAATCTAATAATCATTAATACTAAAATACTTTAGAATAATTTGCCCCATATCAAATTAGCGTATACATTTACGGTTTTATTTAAAATGGGATTTAAAACACAAATACGATTTATACACAAATGGCTCGGATTAATTTCCGGGCTTATTGTTTTTATTGTCAGTATTACTGGCTGTCTATTTTGTTTTCATGACGAAATAAAAGATATTACCCGAAAAGAATGGCGTTTGGTTGAACCTCAAAACAAACCATTTTTAAATCCTTCGATTTTACAGGAAAAAGCAAAAGAAGTTCTTCCAAATAATAAATCAAGTATGGTTTCTTATTACGGTAAAGATCGATCTGCTGTGGTTTATACCTATACTGATACAGGGAATTTATATTTATATTTTAATCCTTACACAGGAAAATATTTAAAAACAGAAAATCCTGAAACTGACTTTTTTATCATTGTCGAATACATTCATTTGTATCTCCTTTTGCCTGATTATATTGGCAAACATATTATTGGTGTTGCCACGATTATCTTTATTTTGTTGCTTATTTCCGGAATTATTCAGTGGTGGCCAAAAAGAAAAAGTGACATTAAAAGAAGTTTTTCCGTAAAATGGTCTGCAAAATGGCGTCGCGTAAATTATGACTGGCACAACACTTCGGGATTTTACATTTCAATTATTGCTGCCATTATTGCTATAACAGGTTTAACCTTTACGTACGGATGGGTTGGCGACGGTATTTATAAAACCTTCAATTTTGGCGGAGATAAAGCGTTAGAAACAAAAGCTCCTGTAATAGACACAACAAATTTTAAAACAAACACACTTGGTGCCGTAGATATTGCTTTTACAGAAACGATGAAACTTCAGCCAAAGGCAGAAATGTTTTATGTAATGCTTCCGCAGCAAAAAGGCGATATTATTAATACAGGTGCATATCCGCATGCTTTGCGATTTGATCATCAAAGCAATTATTATTTTCATCCAAACGATGGAAAATTAATTCAAAGCCAACCTTATGCCAAAAAAAGCTTTGGTTTGCAAGTCGTTGAAATGAATTATGGAATTCACACAGGACAAATCCTGGATTTACCCGGAAAAATAATTGCTTTTACAGTAAGCTTAATTGCAGCTGCGCTACCTGTAACGGGTTTTGTAATTTGGTATGGAAGAAGAAAAAAGTCTAAAAAAATCAAGGCATAAAAAAACCGCTCATTAAAGCGGTTTTTTAAATTATTGAAATCATCTTAATTTCTATTTGCCAAAGCATTTTTTTGTAAATTTTTAATTGAGGTGATTTTGCTGTTTTCGTAAGCAACTTCAGAAAGTTTATTATCATTAAAGAAAATCCAATTTCCTGTTTTCAATCCGTTTGTGTACTCTCCTACCGCAAGTTTATTACCATTTTCATCATAAGATACCCAAACGCCATCTAATTTACCATCTTTATAGAAACCTTCTTGTTGTACTTTACCATTTTCATAGTAATAAGTAGCTTTTACTTTATTTCCAACAGCTTCTAATTCTGGTTTTACTTCTTGTGCAACTAAAATTCCAGAGAACATCATTGCAACTAAAATCACACATTTTTTCATATCTTTAGGTATTAATGTTATCAAATCTTTACCAAATATAATTAAATGTTTACATTAAAAAAACTTTTGCTTAACAATTTGGTAACATTGAGTGAAAACTTAACATTGGAAATGTGTCACATATAAAAAAACCAATGCTCAGGCATTGGTTTTACTGGTTTTTAGACAAAAACTCTAAAATTACGATATCGTTATAATTATTACGAAATTTAATTCAACAGGGCATCTAACTTAGTTTGAAGCTCTTGAGAAGAAGGTCTTGGGGCATCTGCATTTAAAACATTCCCTTTTGGATCGATCAAAATAAATCTCGGAATTGACATTACTGCATAACTTTTAACAAATTCTGATTGCCAGTCTTTATCCGAAATCAATTGAATTCCTCCTAATTGTTTATCTGTTACAAATTTTTGCCATTTATCATGATCTTTTACAACATCAACAGAAACGCTCACAAACTCAATATTTTTACCGTGATACTTTTCTTCAACTTTTTGCAAGTACGGAATTTCTGCTCTGCACGGTCCACACCAGGTCGCCCAAAGATCAATGTAAACATATTTCCCTTTTAAATCAGAAAGTTTTGTTTTTCCTCCTTTATGATTTTCATAGTCAAATTCTGCAGAAGGTTTTCCGTTCAGCTTATCCATTAAAGAAGCTCTGTCATATTCCTGAACAGCATACTGATTGAACTCTTCAAAAGATTTTTTCAAAGCAGTTTTAAATTCAGGATCATAATCTCCTTTTTCTATTTTTTCTAAATCAGATTTTTTCTTGGTTTCAACTAACAATGCAAATTCAGTTGCATTTTTCTTAAAAGCTTCATTTAGAAATTTTTCATTTGATAATGCATATTGTGCAAGAAAGTTACTTTCGTTAACACCTTTACCTTTATATACAATCGTTTCATCAAATTCTTTAGCATTCATCGTCAGATTTACTTCAGAATTTGGTTTTAAATAAAAATTAGAAGACTCAACGCCGTCAGAAAACATATAAAATCCTTTTGGAGCTTCAAAATTGGCAACAAATAATTCTTTTTTATTGATCGGAATTACTTGTTTAAAATTATTCGCTCCTTTAATTACTAAAGTATCGCTGTTTCTGTTGGCAATTTTAGCCGTAAATGCAATTTGACTTTTGGCTTGACCAACAACATTCAAAGCGCTTAAAATCAATAGTCCGGAAACGAAAATTTTCTTCATATATATTAAAGTTTGTTTTTAGTAGTTCAAATCTAAAGAAATTCGGGGTTTGAAATTTAACAATTAACAAAATATTTCAAATTATTGAACATCAAGTTGTCACTTTACTATATTAATTTGAATTTTGTGTTTACTTTTGCAGTCTAAAATTTAGATCATGTATAGAAGTCATAATTGCGGCGAATTAAACGCTTCAAATATTAATACCGAAGTTACACTTGCAGGCTGGGTTCAAAAATCACGCGATAAAGGATTTATGAATTGGGTTGATTTACGCGACCGTTACGGAATTACGCAACTTATTTTCGACGAAAGCCGTTCTGATAAAACTGTTTTTGAACTGGCAAAAACACTTGGTAGAGAGTTTGTGATTCAGGTAAAAGGAACTGTCATTGAGCGTGAAGCCAAAAACAAAAATATTCCGACTGGTGAAATCGAAATTTTAGTAACCGAATTAACAATTTTAAATGCAGCATTAACGCCTCCGTTTACAATTGAAGATGAAACGGATGGTGGAGAAGATATCAGAATGAAATATCGCTATTTAGATATTCGTCGTAATCCTGTAAAAAACAGTTTATTGTTCCGTCATAAAGTAGCGATGGAAGTTCGTAAATATTTATCTGATTTAGATTTTTGCGAAGTTGAAACGCCATACTTAATTAAATCGACTCCGGAAGGAGCGAGAGATTTCGTTGTTCCTAGTAGAATGAACGAAGGACAATTTTATGCATTGCCACAATCTCCACAAACTTTCAAGCAGCTTTTGATGGTTGGTGGAATGGATAAATATTTCCAAATCGTGAAATGTTTCCGTGATGAAGACTTACGTGCAGACCGTCAACCTGAGTTTACACAAATCGATTGCGAAATGGCATTTGTAGAACAAGAAGACATTTTGAATGTTTTTGAAGGCTTGACAAGACACTTATTAAAAGAAATAAAAGGCATTGAAGTAGATAAATTTCCAAGAATTACCTACGACTATGCTATGAAAACATACGGAAATGACAAACCGGACATTCGTTTCGGAATGAAATTTGGTGAATTAAACGAATTTGCAAAACACAAAGATTTCCCTGTATTTAATGCAGCTGAATTGGTTGTTGGAATTGCAGTTCCGGGAGCAGGAAATTATACTCGTAAAGAAATTGACGGGCTAATTGACTGGGTTAAACGTCCGCAGGTTGGAGCATCAGGGATGGTATATTCTAAATGCAATGACGATGGAACTTTTAAATCATCTGTAGATAAATTTTACGATCAGGATGATTTAGCACAATGGGCAAAAATTACCGGAGCAAAACCCGGAGATATGATTTTTGTACTTTCTGGCCCTGCTGATAAAACCCGCGCACAACTTTCTGCACTTCGTATGGAATTGGCAACTCGTTTAGGATTGCGTAAACCGGAAGAATTTGCTCCATTATGGGTTGTAGATTTCCCGTTATTAGAACTTGACGAAGAAACTGGCCGTTATCATGCCATGCACCACCCATTTACATCTCCAAAACCGGAAGATATGGCTTTGTTGGAAACAGAACCGGGAAAAGTTCGTGCAAATGCCTATGATATGGTTTTAAACGGAAATGAAATTGGCGGAGGTTCTATTCGTATTCACGATAAAGCAACACAACAATTAATGTTCAAATATTTAGGATTTACCGAAGAAGAAGCAAAAGCTCAATTTGGTTTCTTAATGGACGCATTTCAATTTGGAGCACCGCCACACGGAGGTTTAGCATTTGGCTTAGACAGATTAGTTGCTATTTTAGGAGGCCAAGAAACAATTAGAGACTTTATTGCTTTCCCTAAAAACAATTCAGGACGTGATGTAATGATCGATGCACCTGCAAAAATTGATGATGCTCAATTGAAAGAACTACATATTAAAGTAGATATCATATAATTTCTAAAGAAATTTAAAATAAAAAAAACTGCGGCTGGATTTAACCGCAGTTTTTTTATGCTTGATAATGAAGCAAAGTATGTTTTGCTGGGAAAATGAGCTGCTTAAACTTATGATTAAAGATTAATATTACAAATCCTAACTAACAAAAAATATTGTTGAAGATAATTTAAAAATTTCCTACTTTTTATTCTTACAATAAACGATTCTCAATTAAAGCATATCTGTATCCCAATTGATGCAATATAAATAGCGAAAACACTGTGAATCAATAATTTTTACAAAAAATTAACACCTTATTGTCTTTTGTATGAATTTATATGTTACATTTGCTACATTATAAATTATTATTACAATTACAATGCGTACAGGTACAGTAAAATTTTTCAATGAATCTAAAGGTTATGGATTCATTACAGACGAAGAAACAGGAAAAGATATCTTCGTTCACGCTTCAGGAATTAACGCGGAAGAATTACGCGAAGGTGACCGTGTAAGCTATGAAGAAGAAGAAGGAAGAAAAGGGAAAGTTGCTGCTAAAGTAGCAGTAATCTAAGAAAAATATAGCAATTTATTTTTTTTGCCTCTGAATGGTTCAAAAACGTTTCGATTAATTTCGAGACGTTTTTTTTTGCTCAAATCTTAAAAAAAGCATAAAATAGGTTAGTGTTATTTATAATCAATAAAAATTACATTCAATCACCCTTTTGCTACCTACTTAAATCCTTTTTTAGCTTGTGATTTACAGAGTTGAAAGCTATCTTTGTGGCTCATTTTTTAAGTAAAAACCCCCAAGATTATGCAATCTGATCAATACAGTTATCTTCCTATTTTAATGCAGTTTATTTTAGCTGTAGGTTTTGTGGTAGGAACCATCATTATTTCTGGAAAATTAGGTCCAAAAAGAACTTCTGAAGTTAAAGATAAAAACTTTGAGTGCGGTATCGAATCTGTTGGTAACGCCCGTATCCCTTTTTCTGTAAAATACTTCTTAGTAGCCATTCTGTTTGTATTATTCGATGTAGAGGTTATTTTCCTTTATCCTTGGGCAATAAACTTTAAAGAACTTGGTATTGAGGGAATGCTAAAAATGCTTGTCTTTATGGCTTTGCTTTTAGTTGGTTTCTTCTATATCATCAAAAAGAAAGCATTAGAGTGGGAATAAAAAATTAGATTTCAGATTTTAAATTTTAGATTGTTTTGATTTAGAATTTTAAATTTGAAAGATAAATTTTTCAAAATATAATATTGACTTTTAAATATTGATTTCGATTCAACGATTTGCAAAAATCTAAAATCAGAAATCTAAAATCTAAAATAAAATGAGCGATTCAAATGTAAAGATGGTTGCGGCGCCGGAAGGGGTTGTAGGAGAAGGTTTCTTCGCTACAAAACTAAATGATGTTGTAGGTTTAGCAAGAGCCAATTCATTATGGCCTTTGCCTTTTGCAACTTCATGTTGTGGTATCGAATTCATGGCTACAATGGCTTCTCACTACGATTTAGCACGATTTGGTTCTGAGCGTGTGAGTTTCTCTCCTCGTCAGGCAGATATGTTATTAGTAATGGGAACTATTTCTAAAAAAATGGCACCAATTTTAAGACAGGTTTACGAACAAATGTCTGAACCTCGCTGGGTAATTGCAGTTGGAGCTTGTGCTTCATCAGGTGGAATCTTCGATACTTATTCTGTTTTACAAGGAATTGACAAAGTAATTCCTGTTGACGTTTATGTTCCCGGATGTCCTCCAAGACCAGAACAAATTGTTGATGGCGTAATGAAACTTCAGGAATTGGTAAGAAGCGAATCTGTAAGACGCAGAAGTTCACCGGAATACCAAGAATTACTAGCTTCATATAATATTTCATAAGATGGCTTTAGAAAATACCCTGATCCAAGATAAACTTACAGAAACATTTGACGCAAGTGTTTTTAACTTTCAAGAAGAAAGAGATATTTTTTCATTAGAAACAACAGCTGATAAAATTACAGCTTTGATTCTTTTTCTGAAAAACGATTCTGATTTGCGTTTTCACTTTTTAACAGATTTATGTGGCATTCACTATCCGGACAACGAAACAGATCGTCAGTTCGCAATAGTATACCATTTGCATAACTGGTACGAAAACAAACGTATTAAAATCAAAGTTTTTATTAATGGTGAAAAACCGGAAATAAAAACGATTTCAAATATTTTCTTAAGTTCAAACTGGATGGAAAGAGAAACCTACGATTTCTTTGGCGTTAACTTTATTGGACACCCGCAATTGAAACGTATTTTGAATATGGATGAAATGGTATCGTTCCCAATGCGAAAAGAATTCCCAATGGAAGACAGCGGAAGAACAGATAAGGATGACAGATTCTTTGGAAGAACAACAACAAATTGCTAAAAAATAAATAATTCAACATTATAAAATGTCAGAACTATTATTACCACCAGAGCATAGATATGCTAAAATAGTAAAGGAAAAACTAAACGAAGACGGAAGCGAGCTTTCGGTACTAAATTTAGGTCCTACACACCCAGCTACACACGGTATTTTTCAGAATATCTTATTGATGGATGGTGAAAGAATTCTTGAGGCTGAACCAACTATTGGTTACATTCACAGAGCTTTCGAAAAAATTGCCGAAAATCGTCCTTTTTATCAAATTACGCCTCTTACAGACCGTATGAACTATTGCTCCTCTCCTATTAATAATATGGGATGGTGGATGACTTTAGAAAAACTATTAAACATTGAAGTTCCTAAAAGAGCTCAATATTTAAGAGTTATCGTAATGGAGCTGGCTCGTATTACAGACCACTTAATCTGTAACTCGATTTTGGGTGTTGATACTGGTGCTTATACTGGTTTCTTATATGTTTTCCAATTCAGAGAAAAAGTATACGAGATTTACGAAGAAATTTGTGGAGCTCGTCTAACAACAAATATGGGAAGAATTGGTGGTTTCGAAAGAGATTGGTCACCAGAAGCTTTCCGCAAACTAGATGTCTTTTTAAAAGATTTTCCTGTTGCCTGGCAAGAGTTTGTAAACTTATTTGAAAGAAACAGAATTTTCCTTGATAGAACCGTAAACGTAGGAGCAATTACTGCAGAGCAGGCAATGGCTTACGGATTTACAGGCCCAAACTTACGTGCTGCCGGAGTTGATTACGATGTTCGTGTTGCACAACCTTACTCATCTTACGAAGATTTCGATTTTATTGTTCCTGTTGGAAAATCAGGCGATACTTATGATCGTTTCTGTGTTCGTAATGCTGAAGTTTGGGAAAGTTTGAGCATTATTCGTCAGGCGTTGGATAAAATGCCAGCCGGAAACGAATACCATGCAGAAGTTCCTGATTACTACCTTCCTCCAAAAGAAGATGTTTACACTTCTATGGAATCTTTAATTTATCACTTTAAAATTGTAATGGGAGAAGTTCCTGTACCAGTTGCAGAAATTTATCACCCGGTTGAAGGAGGAAATGGAGAATTAGGATTCTATTTAGTTACTGACGGAAGCAGAACTCCATATAGATTACATTTCAGAAGACCGTGCTTCATATATTATCAGGCATATCCGGAAATGATCAAAGGCGCTTTATTATCAGATGCAATTGTGATTTTATCAAGTTTAAATGTAATTGCAGGAGAATTAGACGCGTAAAAAAATTGTAGATTTTAGAGTTTAGATTTTAGATTTCATTGAGAAGATTTTAGAATTTAGATTAAAAATCAAGCTTTATACAAAAAGAATTCAGATTGAAGAATCTAAAACTTAAACAACGATTGCAGAATATAGATTATAGACAACAGATAAATCTGAAATCTAAAATCTAAAATCTAAAATAAAAATGGAACGTAAACATTACAAACAAGAAATAAACATGACTGAAGCATTGATGACCCGCATCAATGAATTAATCAGTCATTATCCTGAAGACAAAAGAAAATCAGCATTGTTGCCTGTTTTGCACGAAGTGCAGGATGCGCACGATAACTGGTTAAGTACGGAGTTGCAGGATAAAGTTGCCGAAATTTTGCACATCAAACCAATTGAGGTTTACGAAGTGGTTACTTTTTACACCATGTACAACCAAAAACCAATTGGAAAATACATGTTCGAATTTTGCCAGACTTCTTGTTGTTGTTTAAATGGTGCCGAAAATTTAATGGATTATACTTCTGAAAAATTAGGCATTAAAATGGGCGAAACAACTCCCGACGGAATGTTTACCATAGCCGGCGTAGAATGTTTAGGTGCTTGCGGATACGCTCCGATGATGCAGTTAGGCGATTTCTACAAAGAAAAATTGACAGAAGAAAAAATCGATCAGCTAATTGCTGATTGCAGAGATGATAAAATAATATTACACGATAAATAATATGTCACAAAAAATATTATTAGATAAAATCAATGTTCCGGGAATCAAAACCTACGAAGTGTATCGCCAAAATGGTGGTTATGCTTCTGTAGAAAAAGCTTTAAAAACACTTACGCCAGACGAAGTTGTTGAAGAAGTAAAAAAATCAGGACTTCGTGGTCGTGGAGGCGCAGGTTTCCCGGCGGGAATGAAATGGAGTTTTATTGATAAAAAATCAGGAAAACCAAGACATTTAGTTTGCAATGCCGATGAGTCTGAACCAGGAACTTTTAAAGATCGTTATTTGATGGAATTTATTCCTCACTTATTGATTGAAGGAATGATTACTTCTAGTTTTGCTTTAGGCGCTAACCTATCATACATCTACATTCGTGGAGAATATATGTGGGTTTTCAAAATTTTAGAAAGAGCAATCGCCGAAGCTAAAGCTGCTGGTTGGTTAGGAAAAAATATATTAGGTACAGGTTACGATTTAGAGTTACACGTACACTGTGGAGCAGGAGCTTATATTTGTGGAGAAGAAACTGCACTTATAGAATCTTTGGAAGGTAAAAGAGGAAATCCTCGTATTAAACCACCTTTCCCAGCGGTTTCAGGACTTTGGGCAAATCCAACAGTAGTAAACAATGTGGAAACTATTGCAACTGTGCCTTGGATCATCAACAATTCTGGTGATGATTATGCAAAAATAGGAATCGGTCGTTCAACCGGAACTAAATTAATCTCTGCTTCGGGGCACATTAAAAATCCTGGAGTTTACGAAATTGAATTAGGTTTAAGTGTAGACGAATTCATGAATTCTGATGAATATTTAGGAGGAATGTCTTCAAGCAGACCTTTAAAAGCATTTGTTCCCGGAGGATCTTCTGTGCCAATTTTGCCAGCTGAATTGATTTTTAAAACAGCAAACGGCGAAGATCGTTTAATGACTTATGAATCTTTAAGTGATGGTGGTTTTGCTACCGGATCGATGTTAGGATCAGGCGGATTTATCGTTTATAACGATACTGCTTGTGTAGTAAGAAACACTTGGAACTTTGCTCGTTTCTACCACCACGAATCTTGCGGACAATGTACACCTTGCCGTGAAGGAACAGGTTGGTTAGAAAAAATATTGTGGAGAATCGAAAACGGTCAAGGCCGTGAAGAGGATATCGAATTGTTGTGGAGCATTCAAAGTAAAATTGAAGGAAACACAATTTGTCCACTTGGTGACGCCGCTTCCTGGCCAGTAGCAGCAGCGATTCGTCACTTTAGAGATGAATTTGAATATCATGTTCGTTTCCCGGAAAAGATTAAAAACAGAGATCACTTTGTTGCTGAACCTTTTTCACAAGTGAAGCATTTAGTAGGCAGACAAACAGTTTAAAAATAGTTTAAAGTTTCAAGTTTTTTTAGTTTCAAGTGAAAACATGAAACCTGAAACCTGAAACTAAAAAAACAAAAGTAAGAGATGAAAGTAACCATAGACGGTCAAAGTATAGACGTAGAGCCAGGAACAACGATCCTGCAGGCTGCACGTATGATTGGTGGAGATTTAGTTCCGCCAGCCATGTGCTATTACTCAAAATTAAAAGGCAGTGGCGGTAAATGCCGTTGTTGTTTAGTTGAAGTTTCTAAAGGAAGTGAAGCTGACCCAAGACCAATGCCAAAACTAATGGCATCTTGTGTAACAGGATGTATGGACGGAATGGAAGTAAACAGTAAATCTTCTGACAGAGTAACGGAAGCCCGTAAATCTGTAACAGAATTTTTATTGATTAATCACCCTCTTGATTGCCCGGTATGTGATCAGGCTGGAGAATGTGATCTTCAAAACTTAAGTTTCGAACACGGAAATCCAAAATCCCGTTTTATAGAAGAAAAAAGAACATTTGAACCAGAAGATATTGGTCCGAATATTCAATTGCATATGAACCGTTGTATTTTATGCCAAAGATGTGTACAAGTTGCAGATCAATTGACAGACAACAGAGTTCACGGAGTATTAGATCGTGGAGATCACGCTAACATTTCAACTGGAATCTCAAAAGCTATTGATAATGAGTTTTCTGGAAATATGATTGATGTTTGCCCTGTTGGAGCTTTAACTGATAAAACTTTCCGTTTCAAATCAAGAGTTTGGTTCAACAAACCTTATAATGCACACAGAGAATGTACAACTCCGGGATGTTGTGGAAAAACAACAGTTTGGATGTTTGGTGGAGAAATTCAACGTGTAACGGGTCGTAAAGATGAGTATCATGAAGTGGAAGAGTTTATTTGTAACTCTTGCCGTTTTGATCATAAAAATGTTAATGACTGGGTTATTGAAGGTCCAAGAGAATTTGAAAAAGATTCTGTTATCAACCAAAATAACTACACGCAAAAATTAGAAAAAGTACGAATCGATACTGAAAAGAATATTCTTTTAGGTAGAGATGAAGACCGTAAAAAAATTAGTATGGCTGAAATTCCATTAAACACTAACAACAAAATTTCTTAATGATGGTAGATGGTGCGTTTATTATAGAAAAAAGTGTTGTAATTGTTGTGGTTTTTGCCGTGACAATGATTATGGCAATGTATTCTACCTGGGCTGAACGTAAAGTTGCTGCTTTTCTTCAGGATCGTGTAGGACCTAACCGTGCAGGTTGGGGAGGATTGTTACAACCTCTTGCTGATGGTATGAAATTATTTTCGAAAGAAGAATTTTTTCCAAATACGCCTAACAAATTCTTATTTGTTGTAGGTCCGGCAATTGCCATGAGTACAGCCTTGATGACAAGTGCTGTAATTCCTTGGGGAGACAGGCTTCACCTTTTTGGTAGAGATATAATTCTTCAGGCAACTGACATCAATATTGCTTTATTATACATTTTTGGAGTTCTTTCTGTTGGAGTTTACGGAATCATGATTGGTGGATGGGCTTCTAACAATAAATTCTCCTTAATGGGAGCTGTTCGTGCAGCTTCGCAAATGGTTTCTTATGAAGTTGCTATGGGATTATCGATGATTGCATTATTGATGATGACCGGAACAATGAGTTTAAAAGAAATTTCATTACAGCAACAAGGAATGAACTGGAATGTTTTCTATCAGCCTTTATCATTCTTAATTTTCTTAATTTGTTCATTTGCAGAAACTAACAGAACTCCTTTTGATTTGGCAGAATGTGAAAGCGAATTAATTGGAGGTTATCATACTGAATATTCTTCCATGAAAATGGGATTCTATTTATTTGCTGAATATGCAAGTATGTTCACTTCTGCAACGATTATTTCTGTATTGTTTTTTGGAGGATATAACTATCCTGGAATGCAATGGATGGTAGAAAATGTTGGAGTAAATATTGGAAACGTTTTAGGAATGGTTGTCTTGTTTGCAAAAGTATGTTTCTTCATCTTTTTCTATATGTGGGTACGTTGGACAATTCCAAGATTTAGATATGATCAATTAATGAATTTGGGATGGAGAATATTGATTCCACTTTCGATTATAAATATTATGATTACTGGAGTTGTTATATTAAGACACGATATCGTAGCATATTTAGGATTCTAAAATAAAGTTGCGTATAATCTGAGGTATCACAATTTGTGGCACCAAAACAAAAAATCGGTTATAATTATGACCATCGCATAAAAAAAATGAATGAGTGAAGAATTAATTATTACAGAAGGATTCATAATTAGCAAAATATTGCTTATTAGAGGACAAAAGGTGATGCTTGATTCAGAATTAGCAATACTTTATGGGGTAGAAACTAAGCAGCTCAAAAGACAAGTTCGTAGAAACATAGAAAGATTTCCTGAAGATTTTATGTTTGAATTAACTGAAATTGAAAGCGAAATCTTGAGGAGCCAAATTGGCACCTCAAGTTGGGGAGGCACACGATATGTTCCGATGGTATTTACTGAACAAGGAGTTGCAATGTTATCAAGTGTTTTGAATAGTGCAACAGCCATTAGAGTTAATATTCAAATTATTCGTGTTTTTACAAAAATCCGTCAGGAGATTTCGGAAACTTTGAATATGAAATTGGAAATTGAAGAGATAAAAACAAAATTATCAAATCAGAGTAAAAATATTGAATTAGTCTTTACTTATCTTGATGAGTTAATGGACAAACAAGAAAATAAAATTGAAAGAACTAAAATTGGTTATAAAAAATAAAATTCATTAATACCAAAATGTCCTAGCCCTGATAGAAACGAAATCCTTTTGTCCGCCGTGGATAAGAGATTTAGCGAAAACAGGATTAAGCTTCAAAATAAAAATAAAAAAAATGTCAATAGAAACTATATCATTATCGGGTAGAAAAAAGATGGTCTCAAACAAAGAGATGACTTTTTGGGAGCGATTGTATCTTGTGGCGATTGTGAAAGGATTGTTTATTACACTTAAACACTTATTCAGAAAAAAAGTGACGATTCACTATCCTGAACAAGTACGTGAAATGAGCCCTGTTTATCGCGGTCAGCATCAATTGAAACGTGATGAACAAGGTCGTGAAAACTGTACGGCTTGTGGATTATGTGCTTTATCATGTCCTGCAGAAGCTATCACAATGAAAGCTGCTGAGCGTAAAGCTGATGAAAAACATTTGTACAGAGAAGAAAAATATGCTTCTATCTATGAAATCAATATGTTACGTTGTATTTTTTGCGGTTTATGCGAAGAAGCATGTCCAAAAGATGCCATTTATTTGACTACCTCAAAAGTATTAGTTCCTTCTAGCTATGAAAGAGAAGATTTTATTTTTGGAAAAGACAGATTAGTGATGCCTCTTGACGTGGCGATCAAAAATGCTCAACTTAATAATGCTAACTAAATGATACATATTCCTGATTTTGCTCACGCAACAACTGTTCAAGTTATATTCTGTTTCTTGGCGTTTATCACGGTAATAACCGCATTTTTGACCATTTTTAGCAGAAATCCAATTCACAGTGCCATTTATTTGGTAATATGTTTCTTTTCTATTGCAGGTCACTATTTACTTTTAAATGCTCAGTTTTTGGCTATTGTACATATTATAGTCTATTCCGGAGCGATTATGATTCTGTTCCTGTTTACGATTATGTTGATGAATCTGAACGAACAACGAGACGTACACCGACCAAGAATTACGCGTTTAGGTGCAATCGTTTCTTTCTGTTTGATTTGTATTGTATTGATTGCAATTTTCATTAATTCGAAACCAATTGTTGGATCATACGATTCTACAGGAGAAGATTTCCAATCTATTAAAGTATTAGGTAAAATATTACTGAACGAATATATGGTTCCGTTTGAATTTGCTTCTGTTTTGCTTTTAGTAGCAATGATTGGAACTGTACTATTGTCTAAAAAAGAAAAATTAAATAAATAATGGGTAATATATTAAATCAAATAGGTATTGAAAACTACATCTTTTTAAGTGTTGTACTTTTCTGTATTGGTGTTTTTGGTGTATTGTATAGACGAAATGCAATTATTGTTTTCATGTCTATCGAAATCATGTTGAATGCTGTAAACCTTTTATTTGTTGCTTTTTCAACCTATCATCAAGATGCACAAGGACAAGTTTTTGTATTCTTTTCGATGGCAGTTGCTGCAGCAGAAGTTGCAGTAGGATTGGCTATTTTAGTTTCGATCTTTAGAAATTTAGGTTCGATTAGTATCGATAATTTAAAAAATTTAAAAGGATAAATGGAAATGGATACCAATTTAGCTTTAGTTTTAGTATTAGCTCCTTTTTTAGGATTTTTAATCAATGTTTTCTTTGGGAAAACTCTAGGGAAAACAGTTTCCGGAATTATCGGGACTGCTTCTGTTGTAGTTTCTTTTCTTGTTACAATTTTCTTTTTCAATCAACTTACTCAAACTGAAAAAGCCATTCAAATCACTTTATTTGACTGGATTCAGATCAGTAATTTACATATTAATCTTGGATTTTTATTAGATCAATTATCGCTGCTTTGGTTGCTTTTTGTAACCGGTATTGGTTCTTTGATTCACTTATATTCTATTAGTTATATGCACGATGATGAAAATATGCACAAATTTTTTGCGTATTTAAATCTGTTCGTATTCTTCATGATTACACTTGTAATTGGAAGTAACCTGTTAGTTTTATTCATTGGCTGGGAAGGTGTTGGACTTTGCTCGTATCTATTAATCGGATTTTGGTATAAAAACCAGGATTACAATGATGCTGCGAAAAAAGCTTTTATTATGAACAGAATTGGAGATTTAGGTCTTTTGATCGGAATGTTCATTATTGGTTCAATGTTCTCGACTTTAGATTATGCTACTTTACAAACAGCAATTGCCGGAACTACTAATTTAAATTTACCATTACTTTCTCTGGCTGCTTTATGCTTGTTTATTGGAGCTTGTGGTAAATCTGCACAAATTCCGTTATATACCTGGTTACCTGATGCAATGGCAGGACCAACTCCTGTTTCAGCTTTGATTCACGCTGCGACAATGGTTACTGCAGGTATTTTTATGGTAACGAGATTACACTTTGTTTTTGATTTAGCACCAGACGTTCAAACTGTTATTGCAGTTATTGGAGCTGTAACTTCATTAGTTGCTGCAACAATTGGTTTGGTTCAGACAGATATTAAAAAAGTATTAGCTTACTCTACCGTTTCTCAATTAGGATTAATGTTCTTAGCCTTAGGATTAGGTGCTTATGAAGTAGCTGTTTTTCACGTAATCACACATGCTTTCTTTAAGGCTTGTTTATTCTTAGGTTCAGGATCTGTTATTCACGGTTTGCACGGAGAACAAGATATGCGTAAAATGGGTGGTTTGCGTAAAGCAATGCCTGTAACATTCTGGACAATGTTAATTTCATCATTAGCGATTTCAGGAGTTCCGTTTTTCTCAGGTTTCTTTTCTAAAGATGAAATTTTAATGACAGCGTTCCACCACAGTATTCCATTATATGTTGTTGGATCTATTGCTTCAATCATGACAGCTTTTTATATGTTTAGATTAATGTTCCTGACTTTCTTTAAAGATTTTAGAGGAACTGAAGAACAAAAACATCATTTACATGAAAGTGACGGATTGATTACTTTTCCTTTAATCATTTTAGCAATTTTAGCTACTTTTGGCGGACTAATTAGTTTACCTGGAAATAGTTGGTTAAATGAATATTTGGCTCCTCTTTTTGCAAAAGTGGCAGGTGAGGAACATCATTTAGGAACTACGGAATATACTTTAATGGGCGTTGCTGTTTTAGGTGGTTTATTAGGAATCTTAATTGCTTACATCAAATACTTCAAACAAGATAATGTTCCTGAAGCAGATGAAAATATTACTGGTTTAACCAAAGTTTTATACAATAAATATTATGTTGATGAAATCTACGACGCAATATTTGTTCGTTCAATAAACGCATTATCAAGATTCTTTAGGGATTATATTGAAACTGGTTTATCAGCACTTGTATTCGGATTAGGAAAAGTAACTAATGAAATAAGTTTTCAAGGTAGAAAATTACAAAGCGGAAGCATAGGATTATATCTTTTTGCTTTTGTTTTAGGTCTTTGCGCCATTGTTTCCTACATATTTTTAGCTAAATAATTTAACAACTATGAACGTTTCTCTTATATTAATTATTCTTTTAATTGGTGCATTTGCCACTTATTTTGTTGGTGACAAACTAGCTTCAAAAGTTGCTTTGTTCTTTAGTTTAGCAGCTTTGGGCTGTTCATTGGTTTTGTTAAGTCATTTTAATGCAGGTGAAAACATTAGTTTAATTAACGCCTGGATTAATCAGCCTAAAATTTCATTTGCACTAAATGCTGATGGATTGGGAATTGCAATGCTTTTGTTAACTGTTGCCTTAACGCCAATTATTATATTCTCTTCTTTTGGAAATGAATATAAAAATGCTAAAGGTTTTTATGCTTTAATTTTATTTATGGCCTTTGCTATGACAGGAACTTTCCTTGCGGCAGATGGTCTTTTATATTACATTTTTTGGGAGTTAGCTCTTATTCCTATTTACTTTATTGCCCTTATTTGGGGTAATGGTGATGCGGAAGAACGTAGAAAAGCAGTGGTGAAATTCTTTATTTATACGCTTGCAGGTTCATTGTTCATGTTAGTAGCTTTTATCTATTTATATCAAAAGAAACATAGTTTTTTACTTGAAGATTTATACAGTTTAAACTTATCAGCAACGGAACAACTTTGGATTTTCTTAGCTTTCTTTTTCGCTTACGCAATTAAAATTCCAATTATTCCTTTCCACACATGGCAGGCAAACGTTTACCAAAAAGCACCAACGGTTGGAACAATGCTTTTATCTGGTATCATGCTAAAAATGGGATTATATAGTGTTATTCGTTGGCAATTGCCAATTGCACCGCTTGCTGCAAAAGAATACATGAACATTTTTATTGCTCTGGGAATCGCCGGAGTTATTTACGGATCAATCGTTGCTTTAAGACAAAAAGATTTAAAAAAATTACTTGCGTATTCTTCATTAGCTCACGTTGGGTTAATTGCTGCAGGGACTTATACGTTAACAATTGACGGTTTACGCGGAGCGGTTTTACAAATGATTGCTCACGGTTTTGTGGTGGTTGGATTGTTTTTCGCTGCTGAAATCATCTTTAGAAGATTTGAAACAAGAGAAATTGGTGCAATGGGCGGAATTCGTATTCAGTCTCCAAAATTTACTTCAATGTTTTTAATTTTGGTTTTAGCTTCAGTTGCTTTGCCAAGTACTTTTAACTTTGTTGGAGAGTTTACCGTTTTGTATAGTCTTTCTCAAATTAATATTTGGTTCGCTATTTTAGGTGGAACAACGATTATATTGGGAGCTTATTATATGCTTAAAATGTTTCAAAATGTAATGTTAGGAGAAACAAATTCTAAAGTATTTGCAGATGTTTCTATTAATGAAGGAATTTCTTTAGTAGTGATTATTGCATTTTTAATTTTCTTCGGATTTTATCCAAAACCAATTACAGATTTGATTACTCCAAGTTTAGAAAGCATTTTAAACGTTATCAACAAGAATTAATATTTTAAATAAAAATAAATTAGGGCATCATTAGTTTTAGATTTCCTAAATCAAAAAAACAAAAATGAATACATTAATAGCTATAACAGGATTGGGTATTTTCTGCCTATTGTTTGAAATTCTTAATTTAAGAAAGGCCATTGTTCCTATTACCATTATTGGTTTATTGGGTGTTTTGGCACTTAATTATTGCGAATTTGGAGCAACAGCAAGTTACTATAATAACATGATTACAGTAAGTAAATTCTCTACTGCATTTTCGTCATTGTTTATTGTTCTGACCATCTTTCTTGTAGCATTAAGCCATAATTTTTATGAAAATCATCCCACTAAAATTTCAGATTTTGTTGCTATCAAAATATTTTTATTAGCTGGAGGAGTAGCGATGGTTTCTTTTGGAAATTTAGCTATGTTCTTTTTGGGAATTGAGATTTTATCCATTGCACTATATGTATTAGCGGCAAGTGAACGTTTGAATTTAAAGAGTAACGAAGCCGGTATGAAATACTTTTTGATGGGATCTTTTGCTTCAGGAATTATTTTATTTGGTATTTGCTTAATTTACGGAGCAATGGGAAGTTTTGACGTTGCAGAAATTCACGAAAGTTCTTTATCTGCAGAATTGCCAATCTGGTTTCCAATCGGAATGATTTTAATGATTATCGGAATGTTGTTTAAAGTTGCTGCGGTTCCATTTCATTTCTGGGCTCCGGATGTATATGAAGGTTCTCCTGCATTAACAACTGCTTTAATGAGCACACTTGCAAAAGTTATTGCCATCGCAACATTATATAAATTAATCGAAGGGCTAAACTTAATTCCATCACTTGACAATCAAGACCTTTTAGGAACTTTCGAAAATATTGTTGTATTTGTTTCTATCGCATCTATGACTGTTGGAAACATTATGGCATTGCGTCAGGTAAATGTAAAACGAATGTTGGCATTCTCAGGAATTTCGCATGCAGGTTTTATGTTGATGACTTTATTGAGCGTTGCTACTTCAGCAAGTGTTTTACTTTATTACACCGCGGCTTATGCTTTAGCAGGAATTGCTGCTTTTAGTGTTATTTTATATGTTTGTAAAAATCAGGATAACGAAGATGTAACCAACTTTCACGGCCTTGGAAAAACAAATCCATTATTGGCTGCGATTTTAACGGGTTCATTATTATCGATGGCTGGTATTCCTATTTTCTCAGGATTCTTTGCTAAATTATTCTTGTTTGACCAGACAATTCAGGCTGGATATATTGCTTTGGTAATTGTAGCTGTTATTAACTCTATTATTAGTGTTGGTTATTATTTCAAACTAATTTTAGCTATGTACTCAAAAGAGCCAAACGAAGAGCGCACAGGAAAACCATTCCTTATTTATGCTGTTGCTGTTATCTCAATTACTTTAAATATTGCTTTAGGTTTATTTCCTTCTTTAGTTTTAGATTTATTGAAATAAAAATTTCATTCAAAATATATACAAATCCATCCGATACAACGGATGGATTTTTTATTTTAACATAATCTAATTAGAACAGAAAATCATGTTAAAAAATTTACGGAAACAAGTACACATCAAAAAAACTCCATATATTTGAGGATAAAATAAAAGTATTAGAAATATGAACTTCAATTCAAAAAATCCATTTTTAAGCAACAAGCGTTTTTCATCAAATGCTGTTTCAAAAGCTGAAGAAGTACACCAGGCACAAATTATTGATTATAATCAGGAAATGACTTTGTCAGGTACGATAAATAAAACAGCTATTTTATTTTTGATATTATGCGGATCTGCAATGACAACATGGTGGATGGCATTTAACGGACTTAACATAATGTTACCAGCTATGGGTGGTGCAATTGTTGGACTTATTTTAGTTGTAATTTCAGCATTCAAACCACAATATTCTCCATATTTAGCTCCGGGTTATGCTTTATTCGAAGGTTTATTCATTGGAGGAATCTCAGCTATTTTTGAGGCTATGTATCCTGGAATTGTGATCAATGCTGTTGGTGCAACTTTAGTTACTTTTTTAGTTTGCTTAGGCTTATACAAATTTAAAATTGTAAAAGTAACCGAAAAATTTAAGTCTGTTGTAGTTGCTGCTACTTTGGCAATTGCTACTTATTATTTAATTTCGTGGTTAGTATCAATGTTTACAAGTTTTACACCAGTACATTACGGAAACTCTATGATGAGTATTGGAATTAGTGTTTTTGTGATTATTATTGCAGCTTTAAACTTATTCTTAGATTTTGATCAGATTGAAAAAGGTGTTCAGGAAAGAATGCCAAAATTCATGGAATGGTATGGTGCAATGGGATTAATTATTACATTAGTTTGGTTGTATATTGAATTCTTAAGATTACTTTCGAAATTATCTAGTAAAAATTAATCTTTCTACATTATAAAATTTAAAGCCTTTCTGAAATTCAGAAAGGCTTTTTTATTTGGTGCAACTTTGAAAAATTTGCGATAACTCAACTTGATTGTTTTTATTTTGATCCTAAATCTTCAAACTGTGGATAATATATACATGCAATTTTTATCTCAAATAAATATTTATACGCATCCAAAAAATTGATTTTCATTTACTAGATTTATATCTGAATAAAAATTAACCATCTTTTTCTTGTTTATTTAATTTATAGTAGTTTGACTCTAAAAAGGTTTAATTCAGAGACATATTATAGGTTTCAAGGCTATCTTGAAAATTAATAAATGTAATAAAAATAGCACTTAAGCTAGTTTCTTACAAATATGTAATAAATTACAATTAATGCAATTTATTACATATTTACTATTTTAATTAATCAATTTTTATACTAAATGTTTTTTTATGATAAAATAATTTTGAATATCGAAATTTTATTTATTTTTGTGTAATCGATTACAATAAAACCACTTTTTGTAATATGAAATAACCACACAATTGTTTTTACTAACTTAAACAAACTATCATGAAAAAAAACTTACTCATTTTGACATTATTGCTATTTGCTTTCCAAAGTTGGGCGCAGCAAATTAATGAATCATCGGGCTGGCTGGAATCTGTATTTGTAAAATGGCAACCTGTAAATAATGCACAAACTTATAATGTATATTATAGCGGAGAAGGAATTACAGACAGGAAAATTGACGATCAGCTTATTCGAAGTTATGGCACTTATTTTCGTGCTGATATCCCGGGACTGAAAGCCGGAACTTATACGGTTAAAATAAAACCTGTAATTTCAGGAAGCGAAGGATCAGGAACTACAACCGGCAATCTAACCGTTGTAGCGCAGGATCGTAATGGGTTTGCATTTGAAGGAGGACGAGTTCCCGGAGGTTACAAAGCTGACGGAACTCCAAAAGACAATGCTGTAATTGTTTACATTACGCAGAACACTAAAAATACTGTTTCGATGAATATTACAGGTGCAAGTGCAAACCCTTGTGTAGGATTACAAAATATTCTATACGCCATTAAAAAAGGTAAAGACACACGTACGTTTATTTTTCGTTTGGTAGGAAATATTACTGATATGACGGTGATGGAAGGTGGAGACGTAGTAATTGAAAATGCTAACAACGCTTCTAGTTACGTAACACTGGAAGGTGTTGGTACAGATGCTGTTGCTAATGGTTGGGGAGTACGCCTTAAATCTGCTTCGAATATTGAAGTTAGCAATATTGGTGTTATGAATTGCAACAGTACGGCAGGGGATAATATCGGAATGCAACAGGACAATGATCACGTTTGGGTTCATAATTGCGATTTATTTTATGGAAATGCAGGAAGCGACGCAGATCAAATAAAAGGAGACGGAGCTCTGGACAATAAAACATCAACATATATTACTTTAGCTTACAATCATTTTTGGGATAGTGGAAAAGCAAGTCTTTTAGGATTAAGCGAAGGCACAACTAGTGGCTTGTATATTACGTATCATCACAACTGGTTTGATCATTCAGACTCTCGTCATCCACGTGTTCGTTATTATTCTGCACACATTTATAACAACTATTTTGATGGTGTTGCAAAATACGGATCTGGTTCTACATTAGGTTCTTCGTTATTTGTTGAAGGAAATTATTTCCGTAACAGTAAACATCCAATGCTAACTTCATTACAGGGAACTGACATTTGGGACGAAGCAAACCAGGTAAATAATGCGGGAACAATGGGAACTTTTTCTGGTGAAGCCGGAGGTTCTATAAAAGCTTTTAATAATACTTTTGACGCTTCAAACGGAACAAACAATATGCGTTTTGTTGCTTATAACGATCCAAATCCTCTATATAATATTTCAGGTAAAATTAGCTCTTTAACTGATTTTGACGCTTATGTAGCAACCACAAGAGGCGAAACGGTAAGCAGCAATGTAAAATCTAAATCTGGTGCCAATACTTATAATAATTTTGATACCGATGCTGCATTATACGTAAAAAACTTAGTTATAGACCAGCCGGCAACTGCAAAAACAAAAACCACACAATATGCTGGACGTGTTTCAGGAGGTGATTTAAAATGGGTGTTTAACAATGCCGTAGATGATACTTCATCACTTGTTATTACAGCATTAAAATCAGCACTTACCAACTATGCAACAACATTAGTGGCAATACAAGGCGAAGGAAATCCTCCTGTAAGCAACCAGACTTTAACATCGACAAGCAACAACAATCAAACTGTTTCCAGCGGTACAGCTATTGGCACAATTGTATTTACCTGGGGTGGCGATGCAACAGATGCAACTGTAACGGGATTGCCTGCATCAGGAATTAGTTTTGTGAAAAATGCAACTGCAAAAACAATTACAATAACCGGAACTCCAACAGCAACAGTATCATACTCCATTGCTACAACCGGAACAGCTGGAACGCCTGCAACAGGATCCGGAACAATAACACTTACTGCAGCGGGATCGCAAACATTGACTTCTGCATCAAATAACAATCAAACAGTTGCGAGTGGTTCAGCAATTACATCAATAGTATTTACCTGGGGCGGAACAGCAACAGATGCTACTGTAACGGGATTACCGGCATCAGGAATTAGTTTTGTTAAAAATACCTCTGCTAAAACAATCACTATTACAGGAACTCCAACTGCTACGTTATCTTATTCTATTGCTACAACAGGAACTTCTGGAACAGCAGCAACGGGATCTGGAACAATAACAGTTACAACGGGAACGCCGGCAGGAAATGAAATACACAATTTTACAACTTCCGGAAAAACAAGTTCTTTTTATACCATAACAGGAAATCTTTCAACATCAAAAGGAACTGTAACATACAACGGCTTAACATTGACACAATGCCTTAAAATTGAATCTTCTACTACCATTACTTTTACAACAACTCAGGCAAGCACTTTGACTTTGGTATTTGTTGAAGCTGCAGCAACAATTAAAGTTGACAATGTAGATAAAACTGCTTCGGGAGGAATTGTAACTGTTTCGCTTGCCGCAGGAAGTCACACAATTACCAAAAAAGACACGGCTAATCTATTCTATATGAGTACGGTTTATAACTCTGGTACACTTCGTGTTGCCAACATAGAAACAGTAAGTAATAGTGAAGCAAAAGTATTTTTATATCCAAATCCGGCATCAAGTACTTTATTTTTATCTGACGCGAATCAGAAAGTAGAAAAAGTTTTGATTTATAATATCTTCGGATCTCTTGTAAAAACGATTCAGAAAGGAAATGAAAGTACAGATATAAGCCAACTAAATTCTGGAACTTATTTAGCAAAAGTTTTCACAGCAGATGGTTCTTTCAATCAAACTATTATTAAAAAATAAATAAGATTTATTACTAAAATTAAAGGCTTCCAAAATTTGGAAGCCTTTTTTAATATTTAAGAGAACGTTAGTTACCATTCTGCATGCGGAAGTTTTTCTAAAATTTGATCTGGATCATCATTCGCAAATAGAATTTCATCTTTCAATTTAAACTTTTTAATTTGATGTTCACTTGGCCAATCATCGTGCAATGTATTCGTAACTTCATGATCAACTTCACCAGAAACAAGATCATACTCACTCGCCACATGAGAACCAGCTCCAGAATGAAAAGTTCCTATTTTAATAAGAACTAATTTATCATTTACAAATTTATATACTGTTTCCCTTGAACCCACAGGCCCCATTCCCTCAAGCGAAATATGCAATGTTTTATCCTCATGTATAGAAATATCTCCAACATCATAAAATGGAATACCATCTTCAAGATATTCCGGACTAACTGCTTCCCACGAAAGTTCCTGTAATTTATAGCCTCCTGTTTCTTGTTGTAATAGAACCAATGTTGCACGCGAATCAGCCCTGTTGTTTTGATTCTGCAAAACAATTACAATATCTTTAAGATCGTCGTCATTTAAAAAACCTTCTGCCCGCATTTTTATTTCACAAGGTTCCAGAACAAAATCTTCCGCATTTTTTCCTGTTGTTGGAAATTTCAGATCTTTTAAAGCTACCTCTTCTGGTTCACTTTCATATTCTTCATCAAAAACTTCTTGATTTAAAGTGTCTTTATTTGACACTACTACAGCTTTTAAATCTGACTTTTTATTGCAACTTAAAGCACAAACTGCAACTAAAAGTAAAAATATTTTACATTTCATTTGTTGGGAATTTAAATCAAACATAAATAAAATATTATAAAAAACAAGCATTAAAAAAACCGCTTTTTCATTCATTCAGAAAAAGCGGTTCTTATTATAAAATGTTTTTTTACAAATCAAATTTAATTCCTTGTGCCAATGGCAAACTAGTCGTATAATTGATCGTATTGGTTTGACGTCTCATGTAGATTTTCCAGGCATCAGATCCTGACTCACGGCCTCCGCCAGTTTCTTTTTCGCCACCAAAAGCACCTCCAATTTCAGCTCCGGAAGTTCCGATATTCACATTCGCAATTCCACAATCTGAACCTACGACTGATAAAAATCTCTCAGCTTCACGTAAATTATTGGTCATAATTGCAGATGACAATCCTTGTGCAACTCCATTTTGAAGATCGATAGCATTATCTACTTCTCCTGAATATTTAATAAGATATAAAACAGGTGCAAAAGTCTCGTGTTGTACAATGGCGAATGAGTTTTGAGCTTCTGCAATTGCAGGTTTCACATAACAACCACTCTCATAACCTTCTCCTGAAAGTACGCCGCCTTCAACCAAAATTTTTCCACCTTCGGAAACAACCCTTTTTAAAGCAACAGCGTACATTTCGACAGCATGAGTGTCAATAAGCGGCCCAACGTGATTGTTTTCGTCAAGCGGATTTCCTATACGTAATTGTTTATAAGCGGCCACTAAAGCATCTTTTACTTTATCATATATACTTTCGTGAATAATCAATCTGCGTGTTGATGTACAACGTTGACCAGCAGTTCCTACAGCACCAAAAACAGCGCCAATAACAGTCATTTTAATATCAGCATCAGGAGTTACAATGATTGAATTATTTCCACCTAATTCTAACAATGATTTTCCTAAACGGCCCGCAACTGCCTGAGCAACGATTTTTCCCATTCGGGTCGAACCTGTTGCAGAAATTAATGGAATTCGTGTGTCTTTTGTCATCAATTCACCAATTTGATAATCTCCATTAATTAGACAAGAAATTCCTTCTGGTAAATTGTTTTCTTTAATAACCTGTGCAATAATATTTTGACATGCAATTCCGCATAAAGGTGTTTTTTCAGAAGGTTTCCAAACGCAAACATCTCCGGAAATCCAGGCTAAAGCTGTATTCCACGACCAAACTGCAACTGGGAAATTAAATGCCGAAATAATACCGACAATTCCCAATGAATGATATTGTTCATACATTCTATGTCCTGGTCTCTCAGAATGCATTGTTAATCCGTGCAGCTGGCGCGATAAACCAACAGCAAAATCACAGATATCGATCATTTCCTGAACTTCTCCATAACCTTCCTGTAATGATTTCCCCATTTCATAAGAAACTAATTTACCAAGAGCCTCTTTATTTTCACGTAACTTTTGTCCAAACTGACGCACAATTTCACCACGCTGTGGCGCTGGAATCAAACGAAAAGTTTTAAAAGCTTCTGTCGCAGAACGCATTACTTTCTCATAATCTTCAAGAGTAGACGTTTTTACCGAAGCAATCAATTTTCCGTCAACCGGCGAAAAACTATCTAAGATTTCTCCTGATGAAAAATTTTCTACACCTGTTGATGTTCCTTCATTTATCAATTTGATGCCCAATTTTTCCAGAGCCTCATTCATTCCAAATTGTGATGCAATTGTTGTCATTGTAACTTTTTTAGTTAAAATTGTTATATTTTTATGTAAAGATATTGTTTCGAAGTGAATTTCAATTCAATTGAGTTGTTAAAATCAAAAGTAAAATTAGAGTTAAATAAAATGAATTACTGAAATATACCGCAATTTATTCATGATAATTGATGAAATTTGTAACTACAAAAATACAAAATATGTCTGTTCTCAATCGTTTTATACTTTTCTTACTTTTAATTTCAGTTAACGCATTTTCTCAAAAAGACCAAAAACCTTCTTTTCAGGTTGTTCCTTTAGGCGTAAAAGGCGGAATCGACGAGAAAAACCTTTCAGCTTATTTATTAGCTCCAATAAATACAAAAGATTATATCTGTCTTGACGCGGGAACTGTAAATGCCGGAATCGAAAAAGCAATTGAAAACAACGTTTTTAAAGTTTCGACTAGCGAAGTTTTACGTAAATACATCAAAGGTTATTTAATTTCGCATGCCCATTTAGATCACGTTTCGGGCTTGATTATCAATTCCCCAGCCGATTCATCTAAAACAGTTTACGCAACAAGCAAGTGTATGGAAATGATGGAAAACCATTATTTCAACGATCAAACCTGGGCCAATTTTGGTGATGCGGGCGTTGGTTTTCCTCTAAAGAAATATCACTTTCAAACTTTAAATATTTCTGAAGAAACTTCAATTACAAACACAACAATGACGGTAAAAGCGTTTCCGTTAAGTCATGTTAACCCTTTTGAGAGCACGGCGTTTTTAATCAAAAATGGAGAAAATTACGCATTATATCTTGGAGATACTGGAGCTGACACTGTAGAAAAAAGCGATAAATTAAAATCGTTATGGACTGCAGTTGCGCCATTAGTTAAAAACAAACAATTGAAAGGGATTTTTATTGAGGTTTCTTTTCCGAACGAGCAACCTGATCAATTTTTATTCGGCCATTTGACTCCTAATTATCTAATGAAAGAACTTCATGATTTAGAAGATTTGGCAGGAAAAGATTCTTTGAAAGGTTTTAAAATTATCATCACACATTTGAAACCACCAACTAAAAATATTGTAAAAATTAAGGAGCAAATTAAAAGTCAAAATGATTTAGGATTGAAGATTATTTATCCTGAACAAGGGAAAAAATTTGAGTTGTAGTTTTTTTAGCCACAGATTATTATTAGATTAAAAAAAAAATTCTTGTGTAAACCTTTGTCAAAGTTTAAATTTTGACAAAGGTCTTATGTTCAATCTATAATTAAAATTTATATAATTCCTTTATTTTTCAACTCCAGAAGCATTTCTTCATGAGTAATAAATCTACCTTCTTTAAAATCTAATTTTGCTTCTTCTATTTCTGCTTTTAATTCTTTGAAATGAAGCTATTTAATAATCTTCTCAATAGAAATAGTTTCTTTTATTTCATCTGGATTTTTCATTCTAATTATTTTACTTATTAAATTTCGTTTGAAAACGAGTGCCCTAGCCCCGATAGAAGTGTAAATCCTTTTGTGCCGGGGTTCGGCGCAAAAGATTGGAACGGATAGCGGGATTAGCTCCAAATTAAACTACTTCTTCGCCACAAATCTAGGATCAGATTCCATAACAGTTCCACAATTATCGCAGGTTCTTAGTTCTTCTGAATTATAAAAATGTTCGAAGTGAGGCAGAAAATCTTTTTCGATATTATGCAGTTCAAAAAACACTTCATATAGTTTATGATTGCAATTATCGCAATGCCAAAGTAATCCGTCAGTATATCCTTTTCCGGCACGTTTACGTTCAATCACTAATCCGATTGAACCTTCAGAACGAACGGGAGAATGCGGAATTTTTGCTGGATGAAGATACATATCTCCGGCGTGTAATTCCATTTCTTTGCGCTCGCCATCTTCCTGAATAACGACTTTTATACTTCCTTCCAGTTGATAAAAAAGTTCTTCCGTTTCATTATAATGATAATCTTTTCTGGCGTTCGGACCCGCAACAATCATTACAATATAATCTCCGGAATCAACATAAAGATTTTTATTTCCAACTGGCGGTTTAAGTAAATGACGGTTTTCGTCGATCCATTTGGTAAGGTTGAAAGGTTTTGCTATTGCCATTTTATAAGGTACTAAGTTTGTAAGTAGCTAAGTTAAGGAAAAGTTTTCAGTCGCAGTCGCAGTTTTCAGGAAGTTGTGACTGAAAACTGAGACTGAATATTGAACTATTTCATTTCTTTTATCAAATAAATATAAACCGGAAAATGATCACTAAAACCTACTTCTGTTTGACTATCTCGTAGTGGATATCCTTTGTATTGCCCTGTAGTCTGAACAAGATAAGATTTATTAAAGATACCGGCTTTCCAGAATTTAAAACTTGAAAAATCAGGTTGTATTAAGGATTCAGTCATTATAATCTGATCGAAAATATCCCAGGAATCACGAAAAGCAATTGTTCCCATTCCTTTATTGGCCATTTCCTCAAACGGATTAAAAACTCCAAACTCAGGCACTTCATTCTTTTTTGATTTTGCTCCTAAAGCTATTTTCAAACTTTTATTAAACGGACCATCGTTTAAATCGCCCATTGTCATCACTTTTGCATTAGGGTTTATTTGTTGTAACGAATCGATAATTTTCCTGTTTAATCTGCCCGCAGCTTCCCGAAACGGACTACTCGCCTTTTCTCCTCCTGATCGCGACGGCCAGTGATTGACAATAATATGAACTTCTTCGCCTTCTAAAAAACCGGAAACCAAAAGCTGATCACGTGTAAAAACACGATTCTTATTTTCAATTTTTACTTCAACTTCATCATCCGTTTCTTCTGGTTTTTCTTCTTTTAGTAATGCCTTATTTTTATAAATCAATAAAGGAATATTAGAAAAAGAAGTTGGTCTGAAATATTTCTTTTGGTATAATAAAGCCACATCAATTCCACGTTTATCGGGCGAATCAAAATGAATAATTCCGTAATCAAAAGGTTCAAGTTTAGGTTGTTTGATTAAGTCTTCTAAAACGCTACGATTTTCAATTTCAGAACCTCCAATAATAACCGGAGCATTTGGGTTTTCAGGTGTTCCGATTTCAGATAAAACTCTCGAAAGATTTTGTAATTTTTGCTGGTATTTTTCTTCTGTCCAATGTTGCGCTCCCGTTGGTGTCCACTCGTCATCATTCGTATTAAGATCATCTTTTGTATCGAATAAATTTTCGAAATTATAAAATGCAACTGTATGAACAATGTATTTTTTAGCTTGTGCCTGTAATGAAAAAAGAGGGAAAGTAATTAAGTAAACCCAAACGATAACAAATCTCATAATTATTGATATTTAAAAAATCCAATTTATAAAATTAATTTATTTTGTAGGAATTTTATTTAATTTTATTTTTGAATTATTTTTTGTTAATCCTAAAATGTCTTGTACCTTGCTTACTAAATTTACCCTTTCTAAAAATGAAAAAACTGTTTTTTGCTTTTGTATTATCTATCATTTTCAATAGCTCTCATGCGCAAAAAAACAGTTCGTTTGCTGATAGTATCAGAATTAAATACAACATTCCTGAATTGGCTTATGCCGTAGTTTCTGCCGATTCTGTTTTAGAAATTAGTGCTTTGGGATATCAGCGTATTAATTCAAAATTTAAAGCAAAAATTGATGATAAGTTTCGTTTAGGATCTGTTACCAAAACCATTACAAGTTATCTTGCAGCGGTTTTGGTCAAAGAAGGAAAAATGAAATGGGATACTAAATTTTTTGATTTATATCCTGAATTAAAAGCAAAAAGCAAACCTTCGACTTACAATTTTACCCTACAGGATTTTATAACTTTTCGAGCCAATATTAATACCTGGTCTTACGGAAACGAAACTCCAACTCAAAAAGAAATTAGAGGAAATGATCAGCAACAACGTTATGAATTTATTGCCTGGTTTCTGCAACAAGAAACTGTCTTAGAAAAGCAAGATTTATATTGGTCAAATCCGGGTTATGTGGCTGCGGGGCTTATGCTTGAAAAAGCAACTGGCAAAACGTATGAAACTTTGGTTAAAGAATTAGGTAAAAGCTTAAATATTGATTTTGAATTTGGTCAGCCGAATTTAAAAGATAAAAATCAGCCGTGGGGTCATGACGAAGATTTAAAACCCGAAGCTCCGGCATTGAATTATAAACTAAACTGGCTTTCATCTGCAGGAAATATCAAGGTCAGTTTGCCGGATTATAGTAAATTTGTTCAGATGCAACTTCAGGGTTTGCTTGGTAAATCAAAATTATTTACCGCAGAAGAATTCAATTATATGCATTTTGGTTTACCTGAATTTTCTTTTGGATGGAATTCTGAAATTAAAAAGAATAATGATTTAAAATACTCTTTTCATAACGGAAATCCGGGAACGTTTTTAACCAAAGTGTATCTTTGTCCCGCTATAAACAAAGCTTTTATTCTTTTTGCCAACGTACAATCTGAAGAAGCTGATAAAGGATTAGTTTTAATTTTAAAAGAATTAGAAAAGAAATATGGCGCTCCATCATTTAATTGAAGCCGATTTAAAAATAATAGTATAATTTTAGGTAAAAAGAAAAAAGAACATGAAAAGCTTCCAATACTACAAGAAACACTTTGCTTTTAGTAAATTCGTATTTCTTATTTTTGCTTTACAATCATTCACCTGTCAATCTCAACAAAACATGATAACACCACCCTATTTACAAAAAGGAGATACTGTAGCTATTTTAGCAACTGCCAGAAAAAACATCGACGATAACTTAAAACCTACTATAGATTTACTGCACAGTTGGGGTTTAGAAGCCGTTGTTGGTACAACAATTGGACTTGATGTAAACCAATTGGCAGGAACTGATGAACAGCGTGCTGCTGATTTTCAGCATCAATTAGACAATCCTAATATTAAAGCTATCTGGTGTGTTCGTGGCGGTTACGGAACGGTGAGAATGATTGATCTTTTAGATTTTACCAAATTCAAACAACATCCAAAATGGATTATTGGTTTTAGTGATGTTACTGTTTTGCACAACCATTTAAACACGATGGGCTATAAATCAATTCATGGCATTATGCCTGTAACGATTCCGCGCGCTACTCCGTCGGCTGTAAGTTCTATGAAATCGAGTTTATTTGGCGAACCTTTATCGTACTCGGTTGGTCCGGATAAAATGAATCGTTTCGGAAAAGCAACCGGCGAATTAGTGGGTGGAAACTTATCTATTTTATACAGTTTATTAGGATCACAATCGGCTATAGATTGCAAGGATAAAATTTTATTTATTGAAGATTTAGACGAATATTTATACCATATCGATCGTATGATGATGAATCTGAGACGTAACGGATGCATCGAAAACCTAAAAGGAATTATTGTTGGTGCTATGACCAAAATGAAAGACAACGAAGTGCCTTGGGGCAAAAATGCTGTTGAAATTGTCGATGATGTTACTAAAAAGTATAATATTCCTGTAATCTTCAATTTTCCTGCGGGACACATTCAGGACAACAGAGCTTTAATTATGGGAAGTACGGTTACCATTGAAGTGAATGAATCGGGAAGCACCGTTTCTTTTCAAAAATAATATTATCTGAGAATTTCTTTCTCTAGAAATTTTAAATACCACATAAAAAAATCTCGCAAAGACGCAAAGTCGCAAAGTTTGAATTTCATTCTTTGCGACTTTGCGTCTTTGTGCTAAAATTTTTGCGAGGCACAAAAAAATACAATTCACAATTCACAATTCACAACTCACAATTCACAACTCACAATTCACAACTCACAATTCACAACTTAAAAATGGCAGAACACAACGAACTCGGAAAAAAGGGAGAAGAACTTGCTGCAGAATATCTTCAAAAAGATGGATATGAAATTCTGGATCGAAACTGGACATATCAGAAAGCAGAAATAGATATTATCGCACAAAAAGATCATTTTTTGGCAGTAATAGAAGTCAAAACAAGATCAAGTACAGATTTTGGTTTACCACAGGAATTTGTTAAACCAAAAAAAATTCAATTATTGGTTAAAGCAGTAAATGCCTACATAAACTATAGGGAAAAAGATTTTAAAGATGATTTAGAAATTCGTTTTGACATTATTGCCGTACAAAAAACAGGCGAAACATTTGCAATTGAACATCTTACAGATGCTTTTTATCACTTTTAACATAATTTTTTATTGTTATAATTGTAACAAATTGTTTTTTTATTTATATTTGCAGAGATTTATAACACAAATCTATAACTACAACAACCAAATTACGTTACAAAAAAAAAGAAAAAATTATGAAAACTGTTTCTTCAATTGTAGAAAATTACATCAAAACAAAGCCATTTTTATTGAATGCGTTATCGCTTGGAATCATCAATTTAACTTCCCTGTCCCGGAACATTATGACCGAACTGGAAAGTGAATTTGGCAAAGAAGTGAAACAAGGCGCTGTTGTGATGTCGCTGAAACGACTAACTGAAGAATTAGATTTTAAATTAAATCATAAAATTAATAAGGTAATAAAGAATATTGGCGAGATAACGGTTCGCTCAGAATTGACAGATTATACCTTTGCTGCTTCTGAAACTGTTTTAAACAAACAAGCCGATTTAATTTCTGATATTAATGTTTTATCTGATATTTTTTATACCTCATCCCGTGGTGTAAACGAAACGAATATCGTGGTAAGCAGCAGTGTAAATCATTTAGTTGAGAAACATTTTATGCGCGAAAAGTTAATTCAGAAATTAGATAACCTTGCTTCTATTACGGTAAAATTACCAAAAGAAAATATCGTTGTTCCCGGAATTTATTATTTCATTTTTCAACGTTTAGCATGGGAAGGAATCATCATTAACGAGGTGATTTCGACTTCAAATGAATTTACGATTTTAGTTGGAGAAGATCAGGTTGACGTTGCCTTTAAAGTAATTAAAGATTTGAAAAATTAATCAGAGTTTAAAACAATTTCCTTACTTGTAAAATCCCTTTATCACTTCGATAAAGGGATTTTTGCTTTTAAAATGAATGCCGAATTAAACTCAAAATAGGAATATTCTCTATAAATTTTATCATTTCACATTTTAATAAATTTTAGTTAGAAATTTCAGAACCTTGCCAAAGTCAATTTTTACTGCCATTGCTAGAGATTTCTTAAAATTTTATTAAAAAAACTTCAATTAAGTTTTTTTATACACTATTTAATGAGAATTATATTTTTATATATTTGCTAACCTGTCAACAGATAAGACTACTCATTTTGATAGTATCCTAATATAATTAGAATTAAATAAAGACTAATTAAATTAATGTTAGAAGCAAAGAACTATAGCGAAAAATTATTGGTAAGTGAACTCAAAAATGGCAACGAAAAAGCATTTCGTAAACTTTTTGATTTGTACTATCAGGATATCTATGGCTATAGCATTAGTCTTTTAAAATCTAAAGAAGCTGCCGAAGAAAATGTTCAGGATGTTTTTATGAAAGTTTGGCAAAATCGCGAAAACTTAAATCTCGAACAATCTTTTAAAGCCTATATTTTTACAATTGCCAGAAATCAGGCTTTTAATTTCTTAAACAAAGCAGCAAATGAAGTTTTGCTCAAAGAAGAGATTTTTTATGAAAGCCAGAAATCCCATGAATACGGCGATTACTCGATTCGCGAAGCCGATTGCAAAAAACTTCGGAAAGAAGCCATGAAGCAATTACCGCCAAAACGAAAGCAAATTTTTAAAATGTCCCGAAAGAAAGGCATGAGTTATGAAGAAATTAGTCAGGAACTCGGCATCTCTATAAATACAGTCAAGAACCAAATGAGCAAAGCATTAGAATCTATGCGAGTCTTTTTTCAAGTTCATGATGAGATTATCTAAACCAAAATACCCTTTTAACCATTAAAATCACTCTTTCGAGTGATTTTTTTTTGACCGTTGTCATCCTGACGAAGGAAGGATCACACCAGTAACTCGATAAAGATTGGCGATTTTCTTTGCGGAGTTTCTAGTGTGATCCTTCCTTCGTCAGGATGACAAAAATTGCGTTAAATCTTCGGCAATTTGTGTTTTCGCAGAGCGAATCCGCGTTATCCGCGTTCAATAATCACACCGTTCGTTGCTCTCTGGATGTATTTTCTCCCTTCGCTCGAAATGAAACGGCAACTTATTCCATAAAAAAAATTAAAAATATTTTATCACATAAACCTCAGCAAAATAAATACTTAACAAGTTTTTCTATATCCTCAAATGTTAAAATTGAAAAAATTACAACGTTTGAGTAGTAGTCAAATCTCTTTCAACTGTATTATATCAGAACCCGAACTAAAATCAATTCGTAATGAATTCAAATTCTGAAATAAAAGCCCTTTTACAAAAGTTTGTTTTAAACCAATGTACACCCGAAGAAACAAATGAAGTAATTGCCTATTACAAAAAAAATAAACTTACAGAAGATTTTCCTTCGGTAGAAGATGTTCAAAATCTTTTGGGTGAAATGCCAAAAATGAATCCACAAAAGGCTGATGATATTTTTCTGAATATTTTATCTGCATCTAAAGAAAATGAAATTACAATTCCTGTTTCTGTTAAAAAATCAAATTTCACAAAATACATTGCGATTGCTGCATCAGTTGTTGTTTTATTAGGAGTTGGAATTTTCTACAAACAGAACATTATCAATAAAATAGCTGAGCCAAAATTCGATTTTAAAAGTACAGACATTGTTTTGCAATTAGAAGACGGAAAAGTTCAGGTAATTCATGAAGACAATACGGTTCAGGTTGTAGATTCAAAAGGAAATGTTGTTGGAAATCAGAATGGGAACAAATTGGTTTATGAAAATAATTCAGATGTAGAGAAAGTAGCCTACAACACGATTAAAATTCCATACGGTAAAAAATTCCAGTTGCAATTGTCAGACGGAACTCTGGTTCACCTCAATGCTGGAACAACTTTAAAATATCCTGTAAAATTTATTGCTGGCGAAAATAGGCGGGTTTATCTTGACGGAGAAGCATTTTTTGATGTTGCCAAAGATAAAAAACATCCTTTTATAGTAAATGCTGACAACCTCAACGTACGTGTTTTAGGAACGCATTTTAATGTTTCGAATTATCCTGAAGACGATGTTACAGATGTCGTTTTAGTGGAAGGTTCTGTGGGAATGTACAACACAAGCGAAGCGTTTAATGCGGATAAAAACACGATTCTGAAGCCTGGTTACAAAGGAAGTTTCAACAGGCAAAATGCTGCTATTTCTACTAAAGCTGTTATTACGGATATTTATACTTCATGGATTAATGGCGGTCTTACTTTTAGAAATATGACTTTCAAAAACATCATTACAAAACTGGAAAGACGCTACAATGTAACAATTGTAAACAAAAACGAAAAACTGGCTAACGAAAAATTCAATGCAAGTTTTGGTGACGAATCTATAGAAAAAGTAATGAGTTATTTTAATGACATTCATGGCATTAATTACACGATAAAAAACAATCAGATACTAATTAAATAACCACTAACCAATGAAAAAACATGAAGAACTAAAAGTACAGGAATAAAAAAATCGGAAAGAGCTGCGAACAATTTCCGATTTACTAAGTGATTGAATATAACGAATTAACTACAATCAATTAACAAAATTATGAAAAAAAAATCTAAGAATATTGGGTTCCTATACTCTATATTCCAAAATGACCTAAAATTGAAACTAACTACACTACTTATTTTGGTCGCCATGTTTAATATTCGAGGAAATACTTATGCCCAAAAAACAAAAGTAACCCTGGAATTAAACAATTCAACAATCGAAAAGGTTATTGAGACCATAGAACAAAAAACAGATTTCAGGTTTATTTACAAATTAAATGACATTGATCTTGATCGTGTAATTTCGATTTCGGTAAAAAACCAGACCATTGATATTGTTCTAAATAAACTTTTTAAAGGAACTCCAACCGAATTTAAAGTTCGTGATACACAAATTATACTCAAAAAACCGGAGCTGAGAACTCAAAACATTTCTTATGATAAAGAAACCGTTTCGGGAATTATAACCGATGAAAATGGTTTGCCTTTGCCGGGAGCTTCGGTTATTGAAGAAGGAACTAAAAACGGAATGGTAACTGATTTTGACGGAAAGTACAAACTTACTGTTGAAAGCAGTGCATCTGTAATTGTGGTGACTTTTATTGGCTATAAAGAGAAAAAAGTAACGGCTAACCAAAGCAATATCAACATTCAATTATTTCCGGACGCTACAAACTTACAGGAAATTGTAGTGGTTGGTTACGGTACTACAGCGAGAAAAGATGTTACGGGAGCAGTTTCTTCAATAGCTGCCAAAGACATGAACCAAGGCGCAATTGTAAACCCGTTATCGTTGATTTCAGGAAAAGCTGCGGGTGTAAATATCACTCAAATTGGTAGCGAGCCGGGTGCAGGACCAAGTGTTCGTATTCGTGGTATTTCTTCATTAATTGGAGGAAATGATCCGCTTGTTGTTGTTGACGGAATTCAGGGAAACATGGATTTATTAAATCAGGTTCCGCCAAGTGAGATTGAAAGTATAGATGTTTTAAAAGATGCCTCAGCTACAGCGGTATACGGTTCAAGAGGAGCACCGGGAGTTATCATCGTAACAACCAAAAAAAATAAAGCAGGAAAAACGACTATGGAATATATCGGATATACTTCCATCGATTTTATTCCGAAGAAATTAGAAATGCTGGATGCAAACCAATGGTGGGAAACGGCTCAAAGTGTTGGCGTTCCCGCATCTGCAAATCACGGTTCTGATACAGACTGGTATGGGCTTTTGACTCAAACCGGAATTACACAAACGCATACGCTATCGTTTGGCGGAGGGACTGATAAATTCAATTACAGAGCTTCTATAACTGCCATTATGCAGGATGGTGTTGTAATTAATTCAAGCAACCAAAAATATATTGGGCGTGTTCAGGCAACGCAATTGGCGCTTAATGACAAATTAAAACTGACTTTTAATTTAAATACGGGAGTAAATAACGTAATAGGAAGTATTGCCAGAATTGGTGCCGTTTCGTATCAGTCAAACTTAATTACAAACTCATTATTAGCAAGACCAACAGATCCTGTTTATGATACTGAAGGAAATTATTTTACTGATTCAACTGTATTTCAATATTTAAACCCTTATGCAGCTGCTCAATCTGTAAAGAATGAAAGACAAGAAGATAATTTATTTGGAAGTTTAAAAGCCGATTTAGATTTAGGCAAAGGATTTTCGGCAAACTGGTTTGGAAGCTGGAGAAAAACAAATTCTACTCAGGGATATTTCCTTCCTATGTCATCAACAGAAGCTTCAGCCGTTGAACAGAAAGGATATGCTAATATCGATAATAAGAGACAAAACGAAAAATTAACGAATATCAGTCTTACTTATAAAAAAACTTTCGGAGTTCATAGCTTTAATGCATTGGCTTTATACGAATGGCAAAGCCAGACTTATCAGGGTAATTTTGCTCAGGCAAGAGGTTTTATAAGTGATGAAGCTACTTACAATGCGCTTCAGTTTGGAGATTTATCTAAAGTAAGACCGGGAGATCAAAGATCTTATAAAAACGACCGAACTTTAGTTTCTTATTTAGGAAGATTAAACTACTCTTTATTAGACCGTTATTTACTTACAGCAAGTATCAGACGAGATGGTTCATCTGTATTTGGTACAAACAACAAATGGGGAAATTTCCCATCGGCATCTGTGGCATGGCAAATCAACAAAGAGTCGTTTATGACAACTCAAACCTTGTTTAATGAATTAAAGTTACGTGTTGGTTATGGTGAAACCGGTAATCAGCAAGGTCTTTATCCGCAAACTTCATTGCCATTAGTGGATAGTTCCGGAAACACTTATTTTGGAGGAGCTCTGATTACGAACTTCGGAATTTCTCAAAATGCAAATGCTGATTTGAAATGGGAAACCAAAAAGCAAACGAACATCGGACTTGATTTTGCTCTTTTTGACAATAGATTAAGAGGAAGTGTTGATGTTTACGATTCCAGAACAGATAATCTTCTATTTGATTATACAGTACCTCAACCACCTTATCCTTTTAATAAAATCAAAGCCAATGTTGGAAGTATTTCAAACAAAGGTTTAGAAATTGCCCTTGGATATGATGTTATCAAAACTGAAAACAGTACGCTGACATTAGCAGGAAACGTTTCTTTCATGAAAAATGAAGTACTTAATTTAAGCGGCAGTATTAATGGGATTCCTTTAAATACAGATTACGTAGGCTGGGGAGCTGCAAACTCTTACTTAGTGCAAGGAAAACCAATTGGTGCATTTTATATTTTAGAGCATACAGGCGTAAACGACAATGGTGTTGAAACCGTATTGGATCGTGACGGAAACGGTTTAATCGATCAGGGAGTTAAAAGTCCGGATCGTTATTATGCAGGTTCAGCATTGCCAACGTACACCTTTGCATTCAACCCATCTTACCGATATAAAAATTTTGATGCTTCAATGTTAGTAAGAGGTTCAGGCGGAAATAAAATTTACAACGCACTGAATCAAAACTTAAGTATGCTTGAAAATACAGGTAAATCAAACATTTTAGAAAGTGCAGTTGACAAAGGAATTCATTCTTCTCCATACGGTTCTGATGTATGGTTAGAAGACGGTTCATTTGTACGTTTAGAAAATCTTACAGCAGGTTATACATTCCGTTTTACGGATAAGTATATAGACAATGTTCGACTTTCTCTTACAGGGAATAATTTATTGCTGATTACAGACTATACGGGCGTTGACCCTGAATTAAACATCAGCGGAAGTGGTGATCCTAATGATAATTTTGGTGGAGACCGAGGAATTTATCCGCGTACCAGAAGTGTTGCATTTGGTTTGACTGTAAAATTTAAATAGTAAAAGAAATGAAAATTAAAAATATAGTAATAGCAGGAAGCGCATGTTTCCTAACACTTTTTAGCTGTACAGATATCAACGAAAATATATACGACAAATATCAGCCGGACAGCTTTTATGGAACTCCTGAAGGTGCAGATATTGCACTTGCCAGCGTTTATGCAGAAATTCCGGGAGATTTTGTACGTAATAATGTACCCGGCGTTGGTTACGCAGGAGCAGATAACGGCTGGTATGATATGAACTGTATGTCATCAGATGAGCAGGTAATTCCGCATAGAAATACTGGTGACTGGCAACAGGATTTTGCCCGTTTGCACAAACACGAATGGCTTCCAACAGATTTCATTATTAATAATACCTGGAATTGGCTGTACAAATCTATTTTCAATGCCAATTTAGCCATACAATTATTAGAAAAATCAAATGCCGAAGCTTCAAAAATTGCCGAAGCAAAAGTATTACGCGCTTTCTTTTATTATTTATTAATTGATGATTTTGGGAATGTTCCTTTTTATACTAATAATGACATTACAGTAGATAAAATTCCACAATCAAGCCGTAAGGAAGTTTATGCTTTTATTGTAAAAGAAATTACTGAAAACGTAGACCTGCTTGCTATCACAAAAGGAGGAAACTATTACGGAAGATTCAACAGATTTGCAGGTTATACATTATTGGCAAAAGTATATCTGAATGCCGAAGTTTATACCGGAGAATCAAAATGGAATGAATGTTTAGCTGCTTGTAATAAAGTTAGCGAAGGCGGCTATACCCTTCACTCTGGCGCACCAAACGACGCTAGTCCGTTAGGAAATAAATATTACGAATTATTTGGAGATGTACTTCCTGATGATGAAACTATTTTGCCTATTTACGCAACACTCGATGTCGTTTCCCGTAATATTTATGCAACTCGCAGTTTATATGGCCCGCATGGTAAAAGTTTATTTGGATATGATGGCTGGAACGGAACTATTGTCCCTAAAGATTTCTTCCTGAAATATGATGCAAATGATATTCGTATAAAACAATTTTTAGTTGGAGAACAACCAGGCGGATTTAATTATACACTTGATGTTGCTTCTTTAGACAATCCGGGAGCTGCACCTCAGGCAGGAGTTCGCAACGTTAAATTTTATCCGGCAACACCAAGAAGCGGTGGAGGAGCTTCAAATGACTTTCCCATCTTCAGATATGCTGACGTAATTTTAATGAAAGCCGAGTGTAATGTGCGTTTAGGAAATCCCGGCGCTGCAAAACCTTTTATAGACCAAATCAGAGTTCGTGCAGGCTTAAACGAATTAGCTGCAAACCCAACTTTGGATGATGTTTACAACGAAAGAGGATTTGAGTTAAACTGGGAAGGTCACAGAAGACAAGACATGATTCGTTTTGACAAATTTTTATTGGCAAACGAATTCAGACCAGCGTCCCCTGCTTATAGAAAATTGTTTCCAATTCCAACATCTGCTTTAGATGCAAACAGAGGATTAAAACAAAACGAAGGTTATTACTAAAAACAAAACTATCATGAAAAAATATATAAATAAATTAATCTTGTTAAGCGGGTTGCTTTTTTTAGGTTCATCCTGTGAAAGCGACGGTCAATTAACAACTTTAAAAGCAGCAAGTTTTCCTTCGGCATTTGAAGTGTCGTCAAGTAACATAGTCCTTACAGAAGAAACTGCAGACGATCAGGCTTTGCTTGTTTCATGGCCGGAAGTTACTTTTCCAATTGCTGCACCGGTTACTTACGCCATACAATTTGATTTAGTTAATGATATAAGCGGAAGTCAGGCCTGGCAAAAAGCAAAACGAATTGTTGTTGGTGAAGATGTTTTAAGCAAATCGTTTCTCGACAGGGATTTAAACAAAATCGCAACAGATTTAGGACTTCCAATAGATGTTCAGGGACAATTAGCCATTCGCATAGAAGCTACAATGGATCGCAAAATTTATTCAAACACGACCACAATAACGGTTACACCATATGAACGAAGTGTTGTTTTTGGCGAAATTTATATGCCGGGAGCTTATCAGGGTGTATGGAATATAGATACTGCTCTGGCTTTAACGGCAATTTCAAAAGGTGTTTATCAGGGTTATGTAACTGTTTTACCGGGTTATGGTCCTGTATTTAAATTAAATACGGAAAGAGGCTGGGAACAATTTTACGGTGCAGGAGCGACAAACAACGACCTGAAAAACATGAGTACTACTGATTTTGCACTTCCGGGAGAAGGTTCTTATCAGGTAAAAGTAAATTTAAATACTTTAAAATGGAGTTCTGTAGCCTATTCATGGGGAATTGTTGGCGATGGAACACCCGGAAACTGGGGTACAAGTACACCAATGAACTACGATTACCAAACAAAAACCTGGAAAATAACCGTAAATTTAGTACCCGGAAACGTAAAATTCAGACTAAACAATGACTGGGCAGTGAACTACGGTTCTAAAAATACTACAGACGGAATTGCCTATCTTGATGATCAGGGCGCGCATTATGTAGGTGAAGCAGGAACTTATGAAATCACCTATCAAATAAACGATGTTGATCCTCTTGGGGTTGGATATCCGGCAACTGCAAATTATACTATTATTAAAAAATAAGCTAACATTTAAAATAAGCCAGATTAGTTGAGTAATACCTGCCTTTTTTGAGCGAAAGGCAGGATATCTTTAACTCCGGACTTATTTAAAAAAAATCTAAAAAAATGAAATCAAATATAAATATCGTCTACACTTTACTGCTTGCACTGGCATTTTTTTCCTGTAGTTCATCAGATAATGATTCAACGCCTGTTTCTCCATATCCACAATATGGAGCTTCATTTGACAAAATGCCAAAAAAGGAAGATGCCATAATTTATCAGGTAAATATTCGTGCTTTTAGTGAAGCCGGAACCTTAAAAGGCGTTCAGGACAGATTGACTCAAATTCAGGAATTGGGTGCCAATGTGATTTATTTAATGCCAATTTATCCTGTTGGAAAAATAAAAGCTTCCGGAGAATTGGGATCGCCGTATGCTGTAAAAGATTATAAAGCCGTAAATCCAGATTTTGGAACTTTACAGGATCTTCAGACTTTAGTTGAAGAAGCGCACAAAAAAAACATGGCTGTAGTTTTAGACTGGGTTGCCAATCACACTTCGTGGGATAATGCCTGGATTACAGAACATCCAAATTGGTATCAAAAAAATGAAAAAGGAGAAATTATAATTCCACCCGGAACTAATTATACTGACGTAGCCCAATTAGATTTCAATAATCAGGAAATGAAAAATGCCATGATCGATGCCATGTCCTATTGGGTTTACACTGCAAATGTAGATGGTTTTAGATGCGACTATGCCGATTTAGTTCCACAAGGTTTCTGGACAGATGCGATTACAAAATTAAGAAGCATCAAAAAAAATCAAACCATATTAATGTTGGCCGAAGGTTCTAAAGTAAGCCATTTCGTTTCAGGTTTTGATTATACATTTGGCTTCAATTTCTTCAGCACATTAGAAAAAGTTTTTAAAGAAAATAAATCTGCAACTACAATTCAGGATTCTAATGCTACTGAATATGCAAATACTTACGATCCGGCAAACAGAGTTGTGCGTTATACAACCAATCATGACGTAAACCTTTCAGACGGAACACCTTTGGAACTTTTTGGAGGTAAAAAAGGATCTGTAGCAGCATTTGTTGTGGCAGCTTATTTAAAATCTGTCCCGATGATTTACAACGGTCAGGAAATTGGATATGCACAAAGATTAAATTATTTTTCCCGCACTCCAATAAATTGGTCTGCTGCAGATACAGAAATGCTTGCCGAATATAAAAAGTTAATCGCCTTTAGAAACACAAGCAATGCCATTAAAAAAGGAACTTTTACAGGATATAGCAGTGATGCCATAAGTGCTTTTACAATGATAAACGATAGTGAAAAAGTTCTTGTGCTTTCTAATTTAACTAATAATACTGCAAAATATTTAGTTCCGTCTGCTTTAAAAGGAAACTGGAAAGATGCTTTTACAGGAACAGCTGTAACAGTTGGTGCAGAGATAACATTAGAACCTTTTCAATATTTAATATTGAAAAACTAAGATAAAAGCACTTTAATAAATTAGATTTGCAAAAAACTAAATAAAACATGAATTTTCAATCCCACAAATCATTGCTTCAAATTCGATTAGGCAAAAAAATCGCGTTGTGTCTTATTATCTGTGCCAATTCGCTATGGGTTCAGGCGCAGGAAATAACTTCGCCAAACAAAAATCTTTCTTTAAAATTTGAATTAAAAGAAGGCGGAATTCCGTCTTACCAATTATCATACAAACAAAAAGCAGTTATAAAACCAAGTTCATTGGGTTTAGAACTTCAAAATTCGCCTTCGTTTATGGATGGTTTTACTGTAACCAATACAGCACAATCTTCTGTTGATGATTCTTGGAATCCGGTTTTAGGAGAAGAAAAAACAATTCGAAATAATTACAATGAATTGGTTGTTACTTTAGCACAAGCGAAAAACAACAACAGATATATTAGAATTCGTTTCCGTTTATTCAACGACGGATTAGGTTTTAGATATGAATTTCCGAAGCAAAATGATTTGAGTTATTTTGTAATTAAAGAAGAGCGTTCTGAATTTAATCTGGCCGGAAATCATAAAATTTTCTGGATTCCCGGAGATTATGACACCAACGAATATGCATATACTACATCAAAAATTTCAGAGATCCCTTCATTGATGAAAAAGGCTACCATCGAAATCAATTCGCAGTGGCCAATAAAAGAACTTTCTGTTCAAACACCATCTATGATGAAATCTGATGACGGTTTATACATCAACATTCACGAAGCAGGTTTAATCAATTATCCTGCAATGTACCTTGAAGTTGATGCAGTAAATAACAAAATGAAAAGTCATTTGGCACCAGATGCCGTTGGAGCAAAAGGATATATGCAAACTGATGCACAATCGCCTTGGAGAACGATTGTAGTAAGCGATAAAGCAACGGAGATTTTGGCTTCAAAATTAATTCTGAACCTTAACGAACCAACAAGTTATAAAGATGTTTCGTGGATAAAACCTGTAAAATATATCGGGATTTGGTGGGAATATTTTGTTGCAGGAAAAAGTACATGGGCTTTCGGAAAAGAAAACAATGTAAAACTGACAGATGATTTTACCAAACTTACACCAAACGGAAAACACGGAGCTACAACAGAACGTGCAAAAGAATATATTGATTTTGCTTCTAAAAATGGTTTCGATGCAATATTGATCGAAGGCTGGAATATTGGTTGGGAAGACTGGATTGGAAACTGGAAAGAAGAAGTTTTTGATTACGTAACTGCTTATCCGGATTTTGATGTAAAAGCAGTTCATGCCTATGCGGCTTCAAAAGGCGTAAAAATTATCATGCACCACGAAACTTCAGGATCTGCAACCAATTATGAGCGTCGTTTAGATCGTGCTTTTGAGTTTATGAATGACAACGGTTACGATGCAGTAAAAACAGGTTATGTGGGTAAAATTATTCCGCGTGGCGAGCATCATGACGGACAATGGATGGTGAATCATTACATCAACGTAGCCAAACGTGCCGCCGATTATAAAATTATGATTGACAGCCACGAAGCCGTTCGACCAACTGGTTTACACCGAACTTTCCCGAACTGGATTGCTCAGGAATCTGCCCGAGGAACTGAGTTTGAATCGATGGGCGGTTTAGCACCGGATCACACCACGATTTTGCCATTTACAAGATTAATGGGAGGCCCAATGGATTATACACCAGGAATTTTCCAGACTGATCTTTCGTATTACGGAACAGGAAGTACACAACGCGTTAATACCACTTTGGTAAAACAATTGGCGTATTATGTTACGATGTACAGTCCGTTGCAAATGGCAGCAGATATTCCGGGTAATTACGAGCGTTTTCCAGATGCCTTTCAGTTCATTAAAGATGTTGCTGTAGATTGGGATAACAGTTACATTTTGGAAGCTGAACCTGGAGATTATATCACGATTGCCCGTAAAGCAAAAGGCAAAAACGAATGGTTCATCGGCGGAATTACAGATGAAAATGCAAGAACCGCAAACATCACTTTTGATTATTTACCTGCCGGAAAAAATTTCATCGCAACCATTTATGCTGATGCTAAAGAAGCGAATTGGAACAAAAATCCACAAAAATATACCGTGACTAAATTTGTTGTTACTTCTAAAACTGTTTTGAAACAGTATTTAGCTCCGGGCGGTGGTGTTGCTATTAGTATTAAAGAAGGAAATGCTACAGAATTCAAGGGATTGAAAAAGTTGTAGAAATCTCTTTCAAAAAAGGAGCGCCGTTTAAAAGCTGCGTTCCTTTTTTCTTTTTAAAAAGAATAGTTTAGCGCAAACCCAAAATCATTTTTAAATGTTACAGCATTGTTTATAACTGCAGGTTTAAAAGTTAAATTTGCACTGACATTAAACTGAGACAAAGCTGCATCAATATTCGCATCAATAATATTTAAAACATAAAAACCAACAATAAACAAAGCAGATAAATCTCTGTTTCTTTGAAATTGTTTTTGTGCAGAGAGTAATTGGCTTTCACTTAAATTCGCCAAATATTCAGAATTACTTGTGTTTCCTGCAAGTCTGCTTTTATATTCGTCTCTATAAATATTATAATTTTTATGACTATCAATATAAAAGTAAGCACTCGTACCAATTGCTCCGTAAACTAAAGGAAGTTTCCAATACTTTTTATTGTAAAGCTGTCCTAAACCTGGTAAAATAGCCGAATAAAATGCTGCTTTTGCCGGACGTAATGGGTCAATTGTTTCTGATTTTAAAGTATCATTTAAAACGATATGTTTCTTTTCCTGTGCTGAAATTGAGGTTAATCCTAAAAGTAAAAATAAAAGAAGGAAGTGGTATTGCATAAAAAAGTTTTGTTTGATTGAGTCTCAAAGAAAACTTTTTAGTTATAAGATTTTTCTTAAGTAAAAGATAAATAAAACTTAATATTTTTTCAGCACGAATTATATGAAACAGCACGAATTCATTTCCATTACAATTCCGGATAAATATCATCCTTTGTATCTAAAATCAAATCTGGCCCGAATGATTTTAGAACATAATCTTTATCTGTTTTTTTATAATAAAATCTTGCAGGTTTTGATTTCTTAAAATCAAATTCATCACTAAAAAACTCTTCATCAAAAAAGAATTTATTTTTTGATTTTAATTGTCCTAAACTATCCGGGTATTGACCTTTTTTACTTTTATAAAACTCCAAATCTTTTACCACTTCATTCAATCGATGATCTGTAAACTGAATTAAATGTCGTTCATGAAAATCACTATTAAGAAAAAAATACCAAAATAAAGGAGTGAAAAAAATTCCTGCTAACCCTATTAATTTCATCTTGTTGTCTTTTCTAATAAAACCCTCAAAAATTAAAACTATTCCGGCTAGCAATCCAAAATTTGGAATAAATCCCAAAAAACCCAATTTATAAAGCTTTTTTGAAGTAATTTTTTCTAAAAATGTTTTTTTGACAATGATGTTGTCAGATAATTCGCGAACAAAATTATTAATCTCAGAATTTTGTAACCCTTTTTTATTAATCAATATCGAAGTATTGTTATGCAAAATCAAATAAATGTAATTGGGTAAATTGTCCATTTTTTTAATGGAACTCCATTCATATTTTTTATTCTGACTACCGTAATTCAATCCGTCTTCGTCTGTAATAATTATTTTCTTACCTAAAAACAAACTGTTTTTACTGACTATTTTGCGTATTGTATAACCGTTGTAAGCTGTTTTTAAATTATATAAAAAGGTAATTATTATCGTTGAAACAAGAAAAATTAAACAGGTTTCTAACCAGTCAAAATTTAATCCTATAATAGAAACGGTAAAAAAAGTTATAATCGATGCAATTCCAGCTGATGCCAAAATAGTATTGAAAAAATACTTTTTTAAAATTTCACGCGAACTTTTAGAATAATCTTCCAGCGAATTTTCAAATTCAATTATCATTAGTCTTTTAGTATAAATTCCCTATTACTCACCCAACATTTCCATCAACTCCAAAGCTCTTTTCGTAGATTTTACATTCTCAAAAGTCAGTAAAAGTCGTAAACCGTTTGGTGTTTGTTTTTCTTTCATTTGACAAAGATTACTATATTTTTGTACAAATTGTAAAACCTTTCTAAACTTAGACGACTGATAATAATCAGACTGTTGATCTGAAATAAAATAGCAAATCATTTTACCTTTTTTCATCACCAGTTTTTCAATACCTATGTTTGTGGCAATCCATTTGATGCGAATACTGTTCATCAGCGCATTGGCACGCGGTGGCATTGGTCCGAAACGGTCGATTAATTTATTTTGGAAAATGACTAATTCGGCTTCATTTTTCACAGAACCCAATTCGTTATATAAGCTTAAACGTTCGGTCACATTATTGATATATTCATCAGAAAATAACAGCTCAAAATCGGTATCGATTTGCAAATCTTTTACGTATTCTTTGGTTTCAATATCGTTTTCTTCGGGATATAAATCTTTGAACTCGTTTTCCTTCAATTCTTCAATGGCTTCGTTCATGATTTTTTGGTACGTATCAAAACCAATTTCATTAATGAAACCGCTTTGTTCTCCGCCTAATAAATCTCCTGCTCCACGAATTTCAAGATCCTTCATGGCGATGTTGAAACCGCTTCCCAATTCGCTGAATTGTTCCAAAGCCTGAATACGTTTTCTGGCATCTTCGGTCATAGAAGAATACGGCGGACAGATAAAGTAACAAAATGCTTTTTTATTGCTTCGTCCCACACGTCCACGCATTTGATGCAAATCTGATAATCCGAAATTGTTCGCATTGTTAATGAAGATCGTGTTGGCATTTGGAACGTCCAAACCACTTTCGATAATGGTGGTTGCCACCAAAACATCAAAATCTCCGTTCATGAAACCTAACATCAATTCCTCCAATTTGGCGCCTTCCATTTGTCCGTGACCAATTCCCACTCTTGCATTTGGAACCAAACGCTGAATCATTCCTGCTACTTCTTTTATATTTTCGATTCGGTTATTAATGAAGAAAACCTGTCCGTTTCGCTGAATTTCATACGAAATCGCATCACGAATTACCTCTTCATTAAAACCAACCACATTAGTTTCTATCGGATAACGGTTTGGCGGAGGCGTTGTAATTACCGATAAATCACGTGCTGCCATCAACGAAAACTGAAGCGTTCTCGGAATTGGCGTTGCCGTTAATGTCAGCGTATCGACATTTGCCGCAATGGTTTTCAATTTATCTTTTACGTTAACTCCAAACTTTTGTTCTTCATCGACAATCAATAAGCCAAGATCTTTAAAAACAACATTTTTGTTTACTAATTGATGCGTTCCAATAACAATATCTAACTTTCCTTCAGCTAAATCTTTTAAGGTTTGCGCTTTTTGTTTTGCGGTTCTAAATCGGTTTAAATAGCCAATTGAAACTGGCATATCTTTCAAACGTTCCGAAAAAGTTCTGTAATGCTGGTAAGCCAAAATCGTCGTCGGAACCAAAATGGCAACTTGTTTACTATTATCAACTGCTTTAAAAGCGGCACGAATCGCAACTTCTGTTTTTCCGAAACCTACGTCACCACAAACCAAACGGTCCATTGGGCGATCGCTCTCCATGTCCGCTTTTACCTCTTGCGTTGATTTGGTTTGGTCTGGCGTATCTTCATAAATAAACGAACTTTCTAATTCGTTTTGAAGATAACTATCAGGAGCAAACTGAAAACCTTTTTCTAATCGACGTTTTGCATACAACTGAATCAAGTTGAAAGCAATATGTTTGACGCGCGCTTTGGTTTTTTGTTTTAAAATTTTCCAGGCGTTCGATCCTAATTTATAAATTTTTGGCGGCGTTCCGTCTTTTCCGTTGTATTTGGATATTTTATGAAGTGAATGAATGCTCACGTACACAATATCATTATCGGCATAAACCAATTTTATGGCTTCCTGCGTTTTGCCTTCGACCTGAATTTTTTGCAATCCTCCAAACTTTCCAATTCCGTGATCGATGTGCGTTACATAATCGCCAACAGAAAGTGAGGTCAATTCTTTTAGTGTAATATTCTGTTTTTTCGAATAGCCGTTTTTGATGTTGAATTTATGATAACGCTCAAAAATCTGATGATCTGTATACGCTGTTATTTGATTTTCTTCATCAATAAAACCTTGATATAAAGGCAATACGATTGTGTGATATTGTTTTCTGATATTTTCTGAATTGGCTTCGTCTAAAGTTTCAAAAATATCGTGAAAACGTTTGGCCTGCGTTTCATTCGAACAAAACAAATAATTTTTATATCCGTTAAAATGATTGTCGCTCAAATTATTCAGCAGTAAATCAAATTGTTTATTGAATGAAGGTTGCGGCTGAATATGAAATTCAAAATTTTTAGTCGTTTTAAAAATGGGTTTTGAAGCCAATTCTACAATCGAAAAATCTAATGCCCGTCTAATAAAAGAGGCTTGATTTAAAAATAACTGCTCAGGTTCGGCGTGTTTTATTTCTTTTGATAATTTCTCAAAAGCTTCTTCTGCCCTTGCAAATTGTTTGTCTAACTGACTAAAAAGCCCGTCCGTATTTTGAATGAAAAGAACTGTTTTTTCGGAAATATAATCTAAAAAGCTTTCGCGGTTTTCCTGAAATATCTTGTTTTCGACATTCGGGATAATGGTGATTTTTTTATGGGTTTCGACAGATAACTGTGTTTCAACATCAAAACTTCTGATACTATCTACTTCATTTCCAAAAAACTCGATTCGGTACGGATGATCATTTGAAAACGAGAAGACATCGACAATTCCTCCACGAACCGAAAATTCACCGGGTTCTGTAATAAAATCTACTCTTTTAAATTCGTATTCAAACAAAACTTCATTTATAAAATCTATCGAAATTTTATCGTTTAAAGCGACTTTTAAAGTGTTTTTATCTAATTGCTGGCGGGTAACAACTTTCTCAAAAAGTGCTTCAGGATACGTAACAATTATAGCCGGTTTTTTTCTTGAATTGATTCGGTTTAAAACCTCAGCGCGAAGCAAAACATTGGCATTATCGGTTTCATCAACCTGATACGGACGGCGGAAAGATGCGGGATAAAATAAAACATCCTGCTCGCCTATCATTTGTTCGAGATCGTTCAGGTAATAGGCAGCTTCTTCTTTATTGTCTAAAACAATCAAAAAAGGCAGTTCTGTTTTTTTGAAAACAGCACGAATTACAAATGAAACTGCAGATCCTAACAAGCCGTTAAGATGCATTTTGATCTGGTTTTGTTCTAATAATTGTGTGGCAATCTGCTGATTTTTTGGCAGATTATCATACATAGTATATAAGGCGTTTTTACTCAACTTTTGGCGGATTTTGATCTATTTTTTTTTCCGGAACCGGCGCTACAACTGTACTTTTAATGGCGCGTGTTGTATCTAGCATTCTTAAGAAATCAGCTTCTCCTTGTTCTTTCGGAATTTTACTTTTCTCGACAATTTTATCCATTTGTCTTTCTAAAGAAACCAGTTCTTTATTAATGTCTCCAATTAAAAAAGTGACTTTTTCATCCGGAATTTGATTTAAATGAATAAATAAATCCATCATTTTGATTTTAGTTATCAAAATCGAAATTCGGCTTTTTATCTGTGGCTGATTAAATTGTGTTGGAATATTGCTATTCAAAGCCATTGCTCTTTTTGAAATTGCTGCTGATTTTTTTTGAAATGCTCCAATTGTTTTTCTTGGTTTTTCTCCAATTTCATCCAGAAAATTACGCCACTCAGCCCAGTTTCGTACATTTTGTTCTGAAACTTCATTGATTGGTTCATCAATAAAAATCCAGGCTTTATTAATGTTATCGAAGATTTTTTCTTTCTTTTTTGCTTCTTTTTCATTTTCAGCACGACGTTTATCATCTTCATTTTGACATGAATTCAGTACAAAAATCAAAACCAGAAAAAGCGATATTTTATATTTCATTTGGTAAAACATTAAGCTACAAAGTTACAAAGTAAATTTACAATTACGAATTCTGATTTTAGCTAAAGATTCTATAAATCAAGGTTATTTTTTTGCCACTGATTTCACAGATTAAAAGGATTTAATTTTTAATAAATACCTCGTTATTTTTGGAATCTATGTCTGGAAAATTTTACCGCAAAGGGCGCTAAGATTTTTTAATTAAGCGGTTTTATAAAAACACAAAGTTCGCAAAGCTAGATATTAAACCAGCTTTGCGAACTTTGTGTTTTCTAAGTTACTGCAAGATAAAAAACTTCGCGTGCTTTGCGGTAAAAATAAAAAACGAACTTCATCGTTGTTAAATTTATAATTTGTTGTTCTGAAAAGTAAAATTATTTGCGAAAACGTTATATTTGCAATATTAAAATCTACATAAATGAATCCAAAAATATTGATCATTGGTGCTTGCGGACAAATTGGGACAGAGTTGACTCAAAAACTACGCAAGTTATACGGAACAGAAAATGTAATTGCTTCTGATATCCGAAAATTAAATACTGACGTTGTTAATTCAGGTCCTTTTGAAGTGGTCAATGCTTTAGATTTTAATCAAATTGAACATCTTGTCGAAATACATCAAATTACAGATATTTATTTGATGGCGGCTCTTTTATCGGCTACAGCTGAAAAAAATCCTGCTTTTGCCTGGGATTTAAATATGAATTCTCTTTTTCATGTTTTGAATTTGGCGAAAGCAAAAAAAATTAAAAAGATTTTCTGGCCTTCAAGTATCGCTGTTTTTGGACCAACAACTCCAAAAGAAAATACGCCACAATATACGATTATGGAGCCTTCTACGGTTTATGGAATCAGTAAACAAGCCGGCGAAAGATGGTGCGAATACTACCATAATATTTATGGTGTTGATGTTCGCAGCATTCGTTATCCTGGTTTAATCAGTTGGTCGACACCTCCGGGCGGCGGAACTACAGATTATGCTGTTGATATTTTTTATAAGGCTATTGCCGATAAAAAATACGAATGCTTTTTATCCTCTGAAACTAAAATGCCAATGATGTATATGGATGATGCGATTGAAGCAACCATCAATATTATGAAAGCTCCGGCTGAAGACATCAAAATACATTCGTCATACAATTTAGCAGCGATGAGTTTTACGCCAACAGAAATTGCTGCTGAAATTAAAAAACATATTCCTGAATTTGAGATTACTTACGAACCTGATTTCCGTCAGAAAATTGCAGACAGCTGGCCGGCAAGTATCGACGATTCTTCTGCCAGAGAAGACTGGAACTGGAAACATACTTTTGACCTGGAATCGATGACTAAAGATATGCTGGAACATTTGGGGTAAAATTTATTAAAGACAAAAGAACCCGCAATTTTCAGGATTTTCATAAAGAAATTTTTGTACAGCAGAAAATTTTAAACAAAAAAATACCGAAGCGTTAATCTTCGGTATTTTTTTGTTTATATATTTTTTAAAACTCAAATTCTCCAATCAGGATTTTGCTGTCGTTTTCGCGTTTATTTTCTTTCTGACTCTGGAAAACAGCGATTTTACGTTCTTGTCTTCCATCAGAATAGTACAAATATACTTCAGCCATTACTGTTGTTGGCCCGGAAAGTATATTTTGTCTCTCTCCAAAAAAATTGGTTTTAATTTTATATTTACCTTTTATGGCTTTTTTTAGTAAAAACTGTTCAGGACCAAAACCCTGAGTGAAATCATTACTTAATCTTCCTCCAATTTCTGTAGATTTATGAGAATAGGAACAATCTTCTCCTCTCGGATCTGTAACCCAAAGGTCTATATCTGTATTGTCTTTATTCCAGTTAATTACAACACGAATGTCTATCGGTAAATTTGCTTTTAGACGATCGTCTATTTTGCTCGCATCTACATTTTTGTTTTGGCTCAGGATATTATTAATTTCCATAATCAAAATCTCCTCTATACCGTTGTCTCTTACTGAAATTTCATCGGTATATTCCTGATAAAGCATGGATTTATAAACATTAAGAGCTTCCTGAGGTTTTTTATTATCAATCAAGGCCAATGCATAATCCCTGTGGCTTTGAGAATCGAAAGGTCTCCATTCCAGAATTTTCTGGGTAATCCATAATTCTTTCTCATAATTACCTCTCTGTTTTAGCAGATAATATATTGTCTTGTATAACTCTTCATTTTCCAGATCAAGCTCTGCTAATGTGCTTAAAACTTTTAAAGAAAGTACTTTATCTCCTTTTTTGAACAGCAATTTAGAAATATCAAAATAATAGGTTACCTGCTTTTCATATTTAGGACGATTTTCAAGATATTTTTGGTAGATCAATTCAGCAGTCTGCAACGCCTGAAAATCTTTCATATACTCTTCGTTGCTTTCTACCTCTACTAAAGTTATCTTTCCTTTCGATTTTGCTGACCCGACATTTTCGGCACTACTGTAAACAGCATTATCTTCTAATCGATCTTTATTTGTTGATTCTGATAATGACTGATTAGAAATCTTAGGGTACTGCTTTTTTTCGACAGGTTTAAACTCGCTATTCCACCAGGTTACCAGTTCACGGGTTATATCAAAAGATTTGGATAGAAGGTTTTTTCTTTTTTCTAAAATTTCCTTTTTGTTTCTTGAAATGATTTTGTTGTATTCAGATAATAATTCCTGAGGTGGTGTGATTCCGTAATGCACATAATCATTCACATCATCCAATACAATAAGACTGGTGTTCTTACTTACTACCCCAAATTGTTCGCTCAGATTTCTGATTTCATCACGGTTTTGAGTTGAATTGAGTTCAAGGTCATTGATTTTCCTTTGTGCCCAAAATTGCGCAATTGGCCAGTTATCTGCTTGCGCAGCAGTATTGAAATCTACAGGCACTTCATAATTTTTATTCCCTATGGAAAAAATAGCGGTTAGCTTGCCCAAATTTGGAGATGAAATTCCAAATATATTGACTGGCTCATTTACTACAGTTCCAACATTTGGAAATAATTCCTGAATATCTGCATTTTCTTTAAATCCTAAAAATTTAACAGGCTGTTTATTATATGCTTTTAGAGCAGACTGCGTGTCTAATTCATTAAGATTGATAAAATTACCTCCAGATTGCGATGCTAAAAGTTTTAGAAGGTTAAAATCGGAAGTAGGTGTACTTACTATACTATTTACAGGTTTTTTGAATTTTAATGTCAAATCACCAAAATTTGAAATTCCGTCAGAAAACAAAAGATACTCTTCTATTTCTGAAATCTCTTTTAATGCACCAAAATCGGTTCCACCATCGTATTTCAAATTGACAATTCTATTTTTTAAAGTACTCCAGTTTCCACCGGAAACAGTAAATTCTTCTGTCTTCTCCAGAATATTATTTAAAAGTACAAAAGATACTGAAATATCTTTATTGCTCAGAAAATAGGCATTAAGAAAGTCAAGTTCTTTTTGATGGTTTCTCTTTGATCCGCTGAATGAATTATCCCAAATAATTGCAATCTTATGAGATTTTGATTTTTCCTTCACAGGGAAATCCGTCGAAACACTCGCTGCAAAATAAAATTTATCACCGGCGGTTTTCTGTAACAAAATATTTGAAGACTGATTTGCTTTTGGTATCGCTATTTTAAGATTTTCATTTGGTGTAAAATTTTCTTTACTAATCTCAGCAACCCATTGATTTCCTTTTTTCTCAAAAGCAAAACTTCCATCTGGATTTTCAGTAATTTTGGGAATTATCGGACTTTCATTAATTAATACTTTCAGATTAAATTTTGGAATTCTGACAGTTTCATTGGCAAAAGTTAAAAGATATTGATAGTCAGAGGCAAAAATCTTTAGTTCCTGATGATAGGTAATTTTAATGGTTCTGCTGCCGTTCGCCGGAATCGGATAAATTCTTGTTCGGAAATTATTTCCCTCTACTTTTTCAATAATTCCCGGATCTATATTTCGTTTTTCAAGACTTTCAAATACTTCCTTAGCTCGTTCTTTAGGAACAGGAACTGCATCTCTTAATTTTCCGTTGATATCTAAAGCATAGCCGCTTATGCTTACTCCTTCAGGTAACGGAATGGTAAGTTTTCCTTCTAAAATTCTATTGCTCGGATTGTAAAATGTATAAATTGCTGTTGTTGTGGCAAGATTTGCCAAAATCTTGGTCTCAATTTTCGCTTCCTGCAGGATGACTGGATGTTTTTTTTGATTTTCTACGTCCAGAGTTGGGATTTGAGAAAAAACTGCACTATAAAACATTAGTGCACATATCGTAAAAATTTTATTCATATTAAAAAAGTGATTTTTTATTTAATTACAAAAGAGAAAAAATAATAAATTCTTAAGAGGCACTCCTTTAGAAAGTGCGAATATGCTTAGCGACAATTCCAAAATTAATACCCTGTACTTCATCTACTCCGCTAAAATTGACCGCGATTAACTGACCGCACTCATTAAATACCGGTGCTCCACTGGCACCATGCGTAGAAGTAATACTGTATTGAATTTTATTTCCGTCTGATTCTTTACTTATTTTACCATCATAAAGCTGCACTTTTATTCCTGAATTTGTCTGTGCCAAATCCATTCCCAAAGGATAGCCAACCATTATTGCTTTTTGTCCGGGATTTAAAGAGGTATCATCCTCAATTGCATTGTCAACATTGATGATGTTTACAACACTTTGCGGGGTTGTATGGTCCGTAAGTCTTACAGTACCTAAATCTATATTAGTATCTTCTGAAATTTTTTCGATCTCGCAACTAAGCCATTGGTCATCTGAATCATGAAGAGCTACCGAAATCTCTATCGTTTTTACATATACCTCAATATCATCTTTCGATACATATTCTTTAACCGGAATAGCAGCTGCAATATCTGTTGTGACTTTGGCTGTATCTTCTTCTGTATCATTTGAACTGACAAACTCTTCACCCGCTGGCTCTTGGGTTGTTTCTTCACCTTCGCCTTCGCCTTCACCTTCATAATCGCCTTCACTTTCTTCATAAGCAGATGCAATTTTCCAGTTTCTTTCAATAAAACTTTGATAATCATCTTCTGAAATATCAGTAGTAAGAATTGAAGCAATTTTCATTCTTAGGTTTCTTATAGTAGTATTTGCTTTTTCCTGCTCTTCACTTGATGAGTTCCATGGTTGTAAAACATGACTATTGGTTAATATTTTTCCATCTCTATCTATGAAAAAACCTGTTCCGAAAACCGTTTCTTCTTTAGTATCCTGATTAGTAAGCTGAATTTCCTTTCCCTTAATTTTTGCAAAATAACCATAGCTGTGTTTTATCAGTACAACTGCGTCTTTGTATTCGTTATAGACTTTTGTATCTGAATCTAAACAAACAGCAGCAGCTGGCTTTTTTAAATATTTAAAACCAAAAAAAGTTGCTGTTGAGAGAATGATTATAGCAAAAAAGATAATTTTATAAGGTTTTCTTTTTTTATCGTTAATATCATGTAAATCATTATTGGGTCCAATTTTTCTAATTTTCATTTGTAAATAGGTAAGTTTTGTTAATTTGTTTCTAGATTGTCAATTCACAAAATTATTAATATTTGCTATTTTGACGGCTCCAAGGTAGTAATTTAATTATTAAATTTCACTAGTAGAATACCATCGTATTTGGCATTTGCCAATATTTATAGCTGCACTAAATTCAATATCTCCTTTCTAAAGTAAAGTACGCTGTTGTTGGAATTATAACTCAATAAAAGTGTATTGGCTTATAACTTTCTTCAACTATAAGTTTTACACTGTCTGAAATTGCTGCTGCAATTAAAAAACATATCCTGAATTTACTTTTAATCAGATTTTCGTCAGAAAATTGCAGACAGCTGGCCGGCAATTAGATGATAGTTCTATAAGAGAAGGATGGAACCGGAAACATGATCTTGAATCGATTACAAAAGATATTCTGGAGCATTTTATGAAATATATTTTAAGATAAAAATTGCCAGCTATATAATTTTCTTACTTTTGAATTCGTTAAAAATAATTTCAAATTTATCTAAAATCATCAATCAAATCACAACAAAAAATGTTAATCAAATGACAAATTATTATCATCCTGTCGAACAAAGCAAAAGAACTGCTATTGTCGACATTCTTCGTGGCTGGGCCATTTTGGGCGTTGCAATTGGCAATTATTCTGATTTTTTATTCATTGGCGCTCCTCACAAAATCACACACAGTATTTTATCAGAAATACTTTTAACCTTTAACCGGTATTTTTTTGCTGCTAAATCATGGACATTATTAACGCTATTATTTGGCTATGGTTTTGCCATTTTAATTAATAATGTTGCTGCTAAAGGCAAAAATCCTGTTGCTTTTTTTGCCTGGCGAATGATTCTACTTTTTATATTGGCTTTTATTAATTCGTCTTTTTGGCTGGGCGATATTTTAAAAGATTATGCTTTTTTAGGACTTGTAATGTTGCTTTTTTATAAATGTTCTGCCAGAACATTAGCGGTAATTTCTGCCATACTTGTTCTTACCATTCCTTTTGTAATGGCTTATATTAACGGTTTTAAGTTCGAACATCTGGAAATTACATCAAATCCGGAATATCTAAAACTATATCATTCCGGAAACTGGATTGACTTTTTTAAGTTTAATTTGCTGGCTTCATTCTACGAACAAATTATTATTCCGGGATATGCCATTACAGCACATATTGTAATGTTTGCTTGTATGCTTTTTGGATTTTTACTTCAAAAATTAGATTTTTTTAATCGTTTAAATGAACTGAAAAAATTACTAAAACGCACACTTTGGATCAGTTTAGCTGTGGCAGTTACAATTGGTGTTGTTTTTAATCTGATCATTTTCTATAAACAAGACGCTATTTTTAAAATCTTTAATCCGTTTTATTGGTTGGTTCTAAGTACGATGATTTTTATCGCTACCGGAATTAGTTTATTATACTCTAATGGAAAGCTAAAAACGATCTTCAGTTTTTTTAGCGCAGGTGGAAAAATGACTTTGACCAATTATATGGCACAAAACATATTGGCTGCCTTTATTTTCTACGGAATTGGTTTGGGAATTGCAAATACAATGCCGTATTGGTTTTATTTTACTTTGGCGGTTTTCGTTTTTATTCTTCAGTTATTTATCAGCAAATGGTGGCTATCAAAATATAATTACGGCCCAATAGAATGGCTATGGAGATCGGCCAGTTACCGTGAATTTTTTCCGTTGAAAAAAGTGCAGGCAACCGCTGTTACAGAAATAAAAACAACATAAACTTTTAGATAAATTTGAAAAAAAGAAAAGCCCTTAAAAATATTTTAAGGGCTTTTTTGTTTGAGTATTTGAATTACTTTACTTCAAAAACATTATTTGCAGGTTTTACATCAGCCATTAATCCGCTTGGATCTATGGTGATTTTTTTAATCGCTGTTTTGTTTTTGTCAATTGTAAAACTATAGTTTGACTGTGCCCAGGCCCAATCTTCTAAAACGCTTCTTTTTTCGTTTGAATTTGGATTTGGTTTAATGAAATTCATCATTCTTAATGGAATATAGAAGTTCTCAGAAGTTCCGTCTGTATATTCTACTTTTAAATCAATTGGCATTGGCATTCTTCCAATTCTTTCTAAAGAAATTGTTGTTTTTCCTGCATTGTCAGCCACATCTTTTATTCCGTAATCAATTGTGTTGGTTGTTTCAGCCCAATCAATTAAATACCAATCTAACTCAGCTCCTGAAACTCTTTCTGCCGATCTTTTGATATCATTTGGAGTTGGATGTTTGAATTTGAAATCATTAAAATATCTTTTTAAAGTTGCATCAAGATTTTCTTTTCCAATTACATATTCTAATTGCGATAAAAAGATACATCCTTTTACATAAGATGAAATACTATAAGGTCTGTTTTCATCATAACGATCACCATGTGTTGTTTGCGGTTGTTCTTTTCCGGAATTAACTAAACTGTAATACGCTGCGTAAGTCCCTTTAAACGGATTTACTTCTTTTTTATCTCCCTTTAATTCGTTCAAAGCACTGTCTTCGATGTAAGTTGTAAAACCTTCATCCATCCATGGGTGTTTTGATTCGTTTGAAGCTAAAATATGCTGAAACCAGGAATGTCCCAGCTCGTGTGTTGCGGTTCCTAAAATTCCTTCAAGCGTTCCGTTTCCTAACATCAAAGTACACATTGCATATTCCATTCCGCCGTCGCCGCCCTGAATAAATGAATATTGTTTGTACGGATATGCTCCAACTCTATGATTGTAATAATCCATAACTTTTACCATTAACGGTTCTAGTTGTTTCCAGTTTGCAGTTGTTTTTTCGTTGTTTTTGTAGAAAAAATGCAAATCGACATCGTTTGGTCCTTTTACAATATCATGTGTATATTCTTTATCAGCTGCCCATGTAAAATCGTGAACGTTTGGTGCAATAAAATGCCATGTTAATGTTTTTGCTTTTTTTGGATAAACAACTGTTGTACCTGCATCTTCATAACCATGTCCGATTGTGTTTTTATCTTGCAAATATCCTGAACCACCTAAAGTGTAATCTTTGTCGATCGTGATTTTTACATCAAAATTACCCCAAACTCCGTGAAATTCTCTTGCAATGTATGGATCTGCATGCCAGCCTTCGAAATCAAATTCGGCTAATTTTGGATACCATTGCGACATTGATAATTCAACTCCTTCTGAATTATTTCTTCCCGAACGACGCACCTGAACCGGAACTTGTCCGTCAAAATCTAATGTAAAAGTCGATTTAGAATTTGGTAAAATTGGTTTCACTAAAGTCACTTCCAAAACTGTTCCTGAAACTCTTGTTTGAGCTGTAACGCCATCTTGTTTGAAATCAGAGATTTTCAAAAATCCAATTTCATTTGGCTTCAAACTTTCAATTCGGCTTTGTTTTATGTCTTTTCCATCAGCTCCTTTTACCTTGTTGACCATTCTTCCGTCAGGATCTTTAATAAAGTGCAGGCGGGCATCCATTTCACTTCCGGGCTGAAAAGCATTCGGAAATAAATGATAAAATACCTTTCTCAAAGTATCCGGAGAATTATTGGTATAAACCAATTCTTGTTTCCCTTTGTATTGATAGTTTTTCACATCCATCGAAACCTCCATTTTGTAATCGGCATGTTGTTGCCAATACGGAGCATTTTGTGCGAAAGTTGAGTTTAAACCAAAACTCAAAAAAGAAAGTAGAATAATTTTACGCATGTTTGTATAAATAAAAATGGAAGAGTTTGCACTCTTCCATCGGATTAGTACTCTGTATTTTTTATTTCTTAGACATTTTTTCAGCCAATAATAAAGCATTGTATGCATTCACTATTTTAGCTGTTTTTGATGATTCTGCAGAAGAAACTGCTACAGGCGCCTGATTAGGATTTTCGCTTTCTCCTAAAATTACTTTTGCCGGAAGCGCAACTCCGGAATCCATTAATATTTGTTTTACCTGAGAAGCTTTTAATTTTGGATAGTATGAACGAATTAATGCTGCAACACCTGCTGCATTTGGAGACGCCATAGATGTTCCTTGCAAATATTTGTATTTATTGTTTGGAACTGTTGCATAAATTTCTTCTCCCGGAGCAAAAACGTCAACATTTATTTTACCAAAGTTTGAAAATCCTGCAACAACAGTTTCTCCATATTGTTTATTAATAGCACCAATTGTGATTACATTATTAGCAAATTCTTTGATGTTATCTTCAGAATCATTTGGATAATTGATGTTTTTTGTTTCATCGATATTATAACCGTCATTACCGGCAGCGTGAACAATTAAAACATCTTTTTTTGCTGCATATTTTATAGCATCATAAACCCATTGTTTGTGTGGAGAAAAACTTTTTCCAAAACTTCCGTTGATTACTTTTGCTCCATTATCAACTGCATAACGAATTGCCAAAGCAATATCTTTATCATATTCATCTCCATCAGGAACGGCTCTTACCGTTAAAATTTCAACATTGCTTGCAACACCATCTCCACCTAAATTATTACCGCGAACCTGAGCAATGATTCCGGCAACGTGAGTTCCGTGAAGTGCTTTTTCTTTATCCGGACCAAAAACAATGTTATTTCCGTAATGATTGTTTTTTATATCATCAGGATTATCGCCTACAACTTTTCTTCCGTCAAATTCTTTGTTTAAGTTATAATTTAACTCATCATAAACTTGTTCTCTGTATTCTTCAAAGCTACTTTCAGGGTCAAATGTTGGGCCTTGGCTCGTGAAAATTTGCAACATTATAGCTTTGCTTTGCGCAACTTTTTGATCCGTTGATTTAATAGTGTTTAAATCTTCAACTTTATAAGTAGTTTTATTAAGCTCTTTTTTAATAGTATTATGAACGTCTAATAAGAAATCGACTTGTTGTTTGTTTTTTAATGCGTCCTCGTATTTTTCATTATATTGTGCTAAAGCATTTTTATATTCTGCAGAACCGTCATCCTTTTTTTTGATAATACGTGTCATTTCAAGATTTTCACCTACAGCATTTCCAAGAAAATTCCATCCGTGAACATCATCAATAAAACCGTTTTTATCATCATCGATTCCGTTACCTGCAATTTCTTTAGGATTTGTCCAGATCATTCCTTTCAAATCTTCATGCTCTATATCAACACCTGAATCTACAATACCTACAATTACTTTTTGACCTTTTTTTCCTTGTAATAATTCGGCGTAAGCCCTATCAACACTCATTCCGGGAATAGAATCTTTGATTAAATCAAGATGACTCCATCTTTTTAAATCATTCTCAGAAAGTGGGGCTTTTTTGACAACAGCCAAAGGTGCAGTAATTAATTCTTTTGAAGCTGAAACTTGTGCTTGTACTGATGCAGTTCCTGCTAAAGCTAGTAATACCCAAGCAGATAAAGTAAAAGGTTTTATATGACTCATTATATGATTTTTTTGATTTTTATTAAAACAAGCGCCTAAATTATGATATTTTGTTACAAAAAACTAACTGTTAACAGTGTGTTATGAAATTATAACAATTTATCAACAACTCATACATCTTATTCTTACAACTTAAACTACGTAGTACACATCTTGTTTTAAAAAATCTCTTCGCAAGTAAAAACATCTTTTAAACGAACACCTTTTTCAGTATGTTCAACCGTTATAATTTGGTTGTGTGCGTCGTGTTCCAAAAACAAATAATGATTATGATCTGCCGCGGCATTTAGAAATTTTGCTTTCTCCGGCATTGTTAATAATGGTCGTGTATCATAACCCATAACATAAGGTAAAGGAATATGTCCGGCTGTCGCCAATAAATCGGCACAAAAAACTATGGTTTTGTCTTTATATTGAAGGTGTGGAATCATTTGTTTTTCGGTATGGCCGTCAACATAAAAAATATCAAATCCTAATTCTTCCGAATGTCCAAAGTCTCCTGTTGGTTTTTTGATAAAATTCAATTGTCCGCTATCCTGCATTGGCAGAATATTCTCTGATAAAAAAGATGCTTTTTCACGAGGGTTTGGTTTTGTTGCCCATTCCCAATGATTTTCGTTGCTCCAATATTTAGCATTTTTAAACGCTGGATCGTATCCGGTTTTAGCTGAATTCCATTGTACACTTCCTCCACAATGATCAAAATGCAAATGTGTCATAAAAACATCGGTGATATCATCTCGGTGAAAACCATATTTTGCCAATGATTTATCTATAGAGTGAGAACCCCAAAGCGAATAATATCCAAAAAACTTTTCTGATTGTTTATCACCCATTCCGGTATCAATCAAAATCAGGCGATTTCCATCTTCAATAAGCAAACATCTCGCAGCAATATCAATTAAATTATTGGCATCTGCAGGATTGGTTTTGTTCCAAATTGTTTTGGGCACAACCCCAAACATAGCACCTCCATCTAATTTAAAATTTCCTGATTCTATTGGATAAAGTTTCATTTGAATAAATTTCTAATATTAAAAACAAAGCTAGGAAATTGGATTTCGTTATGCTAAAAAAATAAATTAAAATAGTAATCCTCTGTCATTCATTATTAAATTAAAATCAAAAAAACACACTAGTAACAATGACTTCATTTATCAAAATAACTATTATCTATTTTAACATTTGTTATAATAATGTCAACCGTTATGGAAAAAGGTTTTTAAGTCGTATCTTTGCAGATAATTTCATTTCAACATTGAAGTTCAGCACTTTAAAATGTAATAATTTAATTACTATTTACAGGCAAATTGATTTGTATGAAATATTAAATACCATAAACAATGATAAAAGTTTCTGATACAGCCAAAAAGAAAATCATCGATTTGATGAAAGACGATGGTTTTGATGCCGCACAGGATTACGTACGTGTAGGTGTTAAAAGTGGCGGATGCTCTGGTTTGTCATATGATTTAAAATTTGATAAAACCAAAGGCGACGACGATAAAATATTTGTAGACAACGACATAACAATTGCAGTTGAAAAAAAATCATTTCTATATTTAGCCGGAACAATTTTAGAATTTTCTGGCGGATTAAATGGAAAAGGATTTGTTTTTAATAATCCAAATGCAAGCAGAACTTGTGGTTGCGGAGAATCTTTTTCTCTTTAAAATTAAAAGAATCTAAGAAATTTTAACGCTTAAAAAATTTAATTTTTAAGCGTTTTAAAAAACAAAAAAATGTCAAAATATACAGAAGACGATTTAAAAATCGAACTCGAAACCAAAGAATACGAATACGGATTTTATACTGATATAGAGTCTGAGACGTTTCCTATTGGCCTAAACGAAGATATTGTAAGAGCTATTTCTCTTAAAAAAGAAGAACCGGAATGGATGACCGAATGGCGCATTGAAGCTTTTCGTGCATGGAAAGAAATGATCGAGCCGGAATGGGCAAATGTTCATTATACAAAACCGGATTTTCAGGCCATATCTTATTATTCTGCCCCTAAACAAGTAGATCCTAATAAAACTTTGGATGATGTTGATCCTGAACTTTTAGAGATGTACAAAAAGCTTGGGATTTCTGTCGATGAACAAAAAATGATGAACAATGTCGCTATGGATATTGTTGTCGATTCTGTTTCTGTGGCTACGACTTTCAAGAAAACTTTGGGCGAAAAAGGAATTATTTTCTGTCCAATTTCTGAAGCTATCAAAGAACATCCTGAATTAGTTCGTAAATATTTAGGAAGCGTTGTACCTCAAAAAGACAACTTCTACGCAGCATTAAACTCAGCGGTTTTCTCTGATGGAAGTTTCTGTTATATTCCAAAAGGCGTTCGTTGCCCAATGGAACTTTCAACATATTTCAGAATCAATCAGGCAGGAACAGGACAATTCGAAAGAACGCTTGTTATTGCTGATGAAGGAAGTTACGTTTCTTATTTAGAAGGATGTACTGCTCCAAGCCGTGACGAAAATCAATTACACGCTGCTGTAGTTGAATTAATTGCTTTGGATGATGCAGAAATTAAATATTCTACCGTTCAAAACTGGTTCCCAGGAAACAAAGAAGGAAAAGGTGGAGTTTACAACTTCGTAACCAAAAGAGGTTTATGCGAAACAAACGCTAAAATTTCCTGGACACAAGTTGAAACAGGTTCTGCAGTTACGTGGAAATATCCTTCTTGTGTATTAAAAGGAGATAATTCGGTTGGTGAATTTTATTCAATTGCCGTTACCAATAATTACCAACAAGCCGATACGGGAACTAAAATGATCCATTTAGGTAAAAACACTAAATCGACAATTATTTCTAAAGGTATTTCGGCTGGTAAATCACAAAACAGTTACCGTGGATTAGTGCAAATTAGCCCTAGAGCTGAGAATGCACGTAACTTCTCGCAATGTGATTCTCTTTTAATGGGAAACAATTGTGGAGCACATACTTTCCCTTATATCGAAAGTAAAAACCCATCGGCTAAAATAGAGCACGAAGCAACTACAAGTAAAATTGGAGAAGATCAGGTTTTTTATTGCAACCAAAGAGGTATTCCGACTGAAAAAGCGATTGCCTTAATTGTAAACGGTTTCAGTAAAGATGTATTGAACAAGCTGCCAATGGAATTTGCTGTTGAAGCTCAAAAATTATTAGAGATTTCTTTAGAAGGTTCTGTAGGTTAAAATTTGTTTCAAGTTTAAAGTTTCAAGTTGTTGGTTTGAACAAAAAAAGAAAATCTTTAGCTTAAAAAATAGACAATATGGATCTAATGCTGAAAAATGTCAAGAAAAAAGATTTGCCACTTCTAAAAGCTTTGGCAAAACGTCTTGGATTCGAGATTGAGGTACAAGAAAAACCATATAATCCCGAATTTGTAAAAGAGATTTTACAAGAAGAGGCATTAAAATGAATATTGAAGATATAGACAAATTGTGGAAATAATTATTTTCACTAAAAAGATATATACGAATAAGTATTAATGGAAAATAGAAAAGTTATTATTTTAGGTTCATCAAGAAAAAACGGAAATACAACAAAAATTGTAGACGAGATTTCTAAAGAACACGGAATAGAGGTAATTAATTTAAGTGATTTTAATATTTCTTATTACGATTACGAAAGCAAAAACAGAGAAGACGATTTTTTTCCTTTAATAAAAGGAATAATCGAAAATTACGATACTTTAATTTTTGCAACGCCTGTATATTGGTATAATATGAGTGGAATTTTGAAGGTTTTCTTTGATCGATTTTCAGATTTAATCCGAATTGAAAAAGAAACCGGTAGAAAACTTAGAGGAAAGAAAATTGGCGTGATATCAAATTCACACGATAATGAAATTGAAGAAAGTTTTTACATTCCGTTCAAAAAAACAGCCGATTATTTAGGCATGGAATATTTAGGACACGCGCATTTTAATGCTAACGTCTTAAACCAAACAACAAAAATAGAATTGACATTTATATAAAATAAAAAAACAATGTTATCAATAAAAAACCTTCACGCCTCAATTGGTGATAAAGAAATCCTGAAAGGAATTAATATAGAAGTTAAAGCTGGCGAAGTACACGCTATCATGGGACCAAACGGTTCCGGAAAAAGTACACTTTCGGCTGTAATTGCCGGAAACGAAAACTATGAAGTTACTGATGGAGAAGTTTTCCTTGACGGAGAAGATCTTGCAGATTTAGCTCCTGAAGAAAGAGCACATAAAGGTGTTTTCCTTTCATTTCAATATCCTGTAGAAATTCCTGGAGTGAGTGTAACAAACTTCATGAAAACTGCAATCAACGAAACTCGTAAAGCAAACGGTCAAGCCGAAATGCCAGCGAACGAAATGCTAAAAGTAATTCGTGAGAAATCTGAATTGTTAGAAATAGATCGTAAATTTTTATCTCGTTCTTTAAACGAAGGTTTTTCCGGAGGAGAGAAAAAAAGAAACGAGATTTTTCAAATGGCAATGTTAGAACCAAAATTAGCCATCCTTGATGAAACTGATTCTGGTCTTGACATCGATGCTTTAAGAATTGTGGCTAACGGAGTTAACAAATTGAAAAGCGAGAAAAATGCAATTATCGTGATCACGCACTACCAACGTTTGTTAGATTATATCGTTCCGGATTTCGTTCACGTTCTTTACAACGGAAGAATCGTAAAATCAGGAGGAAAAGAATTGGCTTACGAATTAGAAGAAAAAGGATACGACTGGATTAAAGCAGAAAACTAAAATTTTTGTTTCAGGTTTCATGTTTTTTTAGTTTCAAGTTGAGCTACATTTGTAGGTTTAAACTTAAAAATTAAAAACGGAAATATGGCAACAATTAATCGATTTGAGGATTTAGAAATTTGGAAAGAAGCTCGAAGACTAGCCAAAGAAGTTCATCTTATTGCGGTTCATACAGAGTTACGATCAGATCTCAGATTTAAAAATCAAATAAAAGATTCTTCGGGTTCAGTAATGGATAATATTGCTGAAGGATTTGAAAGAGATGGGAATTTAGAGTTTCGACAATTTTTATCTATTGCAAAAGGCTCAGCCGGAGAAACAAGATCTCAGTTATATCGCATTTTTGATTTTGAATATATTTCAGAAGAAAAATTCGAAGCTTTAAAAAAAGATTATGAAAATTTAAGCGGTAAAATAAAAAACTTTATCACTTATCTTAATAAAAAAGATTTCAAAGGAAATAAGTTTCAGTAAAAAACTTGAAACATCAAAACCTGAAACAAAAAAACGGATCTCAAAGGTAACAAGTCCCAACAGGCAACCTGAAACTTGAAACCTGAAACACCGAAGGAAACAAAAGAACAATGGATTTAAAAGAAAAATTAGTATCGTCTTTTATGGCTTTTGAAGAGCGTGTTGATGTACATTCAGATTTGCATGACATTCGCACAAATGCCTTAAAAAACTTCGAAAATAAAGGTTTCCCAACCAAAAAAGAAGAAGCTTGGAAATATACATCGCTAAACGCCATCTTAAAAAATGACTTTACGGTTTTTCCTAAGCAGGAAAATGCAATTGAATTTAATCAGGTAAAAAAATACTTTTTACACGAAATCGACACTTATAAATTAGTGTTTATCGATGGGGTTTTTAGTTCGCATTTGTCTTCTACAACACATGACGGAATCGATGTTTGTTTGATGTCATCGGCATTGACCAAACCAAAATATAAAATGATTATTGATACCTATTTCAATCAAATTGCAAGCAAAGACGAAAGTTTGACTTCGTTGAATACTGCTTTTGCATCTGAAGGAGCTTTTATCAATATTCCGAAAAAGAAAGTAGCTGACAAACCAATTGAGATCATGTATTTTTCAACAGGAAATGAATCTGCTTTGTTAGTTCAGCCAAGAAACTTGATTATTGTTGGAGAGAATTCACATGTTCAAATTATTGAACGCCACCAGAGTTTGAATGAGAATCCGGTTTTAACCAATTCGGTTACAGAGATTTTCGCTCAAAAACGTGCCATTGTAGACCACTACAAAATTCAAAATGACAATCTTGAAGCGAATTTAATTGATAACACTTACGTTTCGCAACAACAAGAAAGTCACGTTTACGTACATACATTCTCGTTTGGAGGAAATCTAACGCGTAACAATTTGAACTTTTATCATTTTGGAGAAAGATTGACAAGCACACTAAACGGAATTACTATTATCGGAGAAAAACAACATGTTGATCACTATACTTTGGTAAACCATGCAACGCCAAATTGCGAGAGTTTTCAGGATTATAAAGGAATTTTCTCTGATCGCTCAACAGGAGTTTTCAATGGAAAAGTTTTGGTTGAAAAAGAAGCTCAAAAAACTAATGCTTTCCAAAAAAGCAATAACATTTTATTGAGCGACAAAGCAACGATCAACGCAAAACCACAGTTAGAGATTTTTGCAGATGATGTAAAATGTTCTCACGGTTGTACAGTTGGGCAACTTGATGAAACAGCAATGTTCTACATGCAATCTCGTGGAATCCCTAAAAAAGAAGCAAAAGCTTTATTGATGTACGCATTCTCAAATGCTGTCATCGAAAGCATCAAAATACCGGAATTAAAACAAAGAATTACTAAAATCATTGCCATGAAATTGGGCGTGAATTTAGGATTTGATTTGTAGAGATTTAATAAATACAAAAAACCACTCAAAAGAGTGGTTTTTTTATTTTGTAAAAAAGAGCTTCCCAGATTTTTGTCCTGTCTATTAGACTTCCCAGAGTATTATCCTGCTCTTCATACAAAGGTAATATTTTTAATTCATACTTTAAAAAAATCAATATATATTTCTATTATAAAACTTTATTGCTCTCTTAATATATAATCATCTATCTCAACTTCATTTCCTCTCGCTTTAAACATTAATTTGATTTTATCTAAATCAAAAATAATCCCATATTGACCATCTGACAAAGTAAAATTTTCTTTTCTTAAAGCTGTAATAACCGTCACTTCATATAAATTAAGTTCAATAAAATTATACTCAGCAATAATATTTAAAGTTTCATTATCTTCAAAAATTTGTTTTAAAACTATTCTTAATGGTCTAATTTTTTTAGGTGGGAAATTTACAAACTGAAACTTTCCATTTTTGAAATTAAAATACTTCAATATTTTAAAAGACTTATTTACAACATCCTGTACTGTTTTTATATCAATACCTTCTCTTTTCCCAAAATCATCGCCATGTTGATCTCTAATTGAATAATGCTTATCAATCCAAAACTCTGTAATAATATTCTCAGATATATCATTAATCTTTTTTGCGTTTTTTGAACATGCGTTTTCAACATAGGCAACCTCATCAACTATAATTTCCGTAATTTTTTTAATTCGAGGTCTTTTGTATCAGACATAAAATAATATTTGGGCAAAAATAGTAATCTAAATCCTATATTTTTAAAATTGAAACTATTTTTTTATAGAAGAAATTATCCCCTTCAAAAAACCATTAAAATCAAATCCCTGATCTTCTTCCTTTAAACCCATTCTTACGATCACCATATCCAGAGACGGAATAATCGCAACCATTTGACCCTGATATCCGCTACAATAAAACATATCGCGAGGAACATCCGGAAATTTTCCTCCGGCGTTAAGCCAAAATTGAGCTCCATATTTTCCTTCAGAAGTATTGGTTGGTGTTGCAGTGTATTTTACCCAGCTTTCGTCTAGAATTTGTTCTCCGTTCCAGTTTCCTTTTCTTAGGTATAACAAACCAAATTTTGACCAGTCTCTTGGCGTTGCCCATCCGTACGAAGAACCCACAAAAGTTCCAGACATATCTTGTTCGACAATCATAGAATTCATTCCGATTTTGTCGATTATGGCACTATACCAAAAATCCAGGTATTCCTGCTGGGTTTTAAATTGGTTTTTTAAAATTCGGGATAATAAATTGGTTGTTCCAGAGGAATAATTCCAGTGTGTGTTTGGCTTAAACTGAGCTGGTTTGTCCATTTGTACTTTTCCCATATCTTCTGCCTGGAAAAGCATTTTTGTGGCGTCACAAATTGTGCTGTAATTCTCTTCCCATTCTAAACCGGAATTCATGTGAAGCAAATCATTAATGGTAATAATTTTACGATCGTCATTTTGCCATTCTGCAATTGGAGCAGGTTTGTAAATATCAATTTTTCCTTGTTTGGCTAAAACTCCAAAAGCAGAACTTGTGATACTTTTTGTCATCGACCAGCCTAAAATTTTACTGTCTTTATTAAAACCTGTATCGTACTTCTCGGCAATAAGTTTGTCTTTATACAAAACCACAACGGCACGGGTTCTTTTGGTTTTTCCTCCGGTTTTATCAAAAGCATTTTGAACGGCATTCTTTAATTTTGAGTAATCAACATTGGCAAAAACAGTATCTTTTGGTTCGTTATTCCCGTAAGGAAAAGCAAGATTATTTACCAATTTTGTTCTTTTTGGAAGCAGGTAAGGTTTCGAAATATCAAAATCATCATTAATTAAAACAGCTCCTAAGCCTTCTCTGTAAATAGCTTTTCGCTCTTTTAATCCATAAACTGCTGAAGTTGCAAATTTGCCTGCATCATCAATTGTATTCGAAGCCAAATCAATCATTTTAATATCATTGTCTGTCTTTTCAATTAACTCTTTTGATCGATTGTCAATGAAATGTCCCGAAGCAATACTTTTGGCAGAGAAACCGGAAATAAGATCAAGTTTTGGATAAGTCGTGAATCCGAAATATAAAAAGGCAAGAAGTAATACAAGTGCAAGTAATTTTAGAATTTTTTTCATAGTGACTACGGGATATTTTTAATGCAATATAATTAATTTATGTTCATGATTTTAGAACCCAATTTAGATTTCAGATTCGGATAATTTATAAAACAGAATTAAAAATTAGAGAATTATCAATTAAGCCTTCTATTGATGGCGTCATAAAAGGAAATTATAGTTTTCGTGGATAAACCAATTTTGTTTTAGTACTTTTGTAAATAGATTTTTTCTAAATAAGACATGCTAGATATCCAAAAAATAAGAGCAGATTTTCCCATTCTTTCACAAAAAGTAAACGGAAAACCTTTAGTATATTTCGACAACGGTGCCACTTCGCAAAAACCACAAATCGTGATTGATGCCGAAGTAAAATACTATCAGGAAATTAACGCCAACATTCACCGTGGCGTTCATTCGCTAAGCCAATTAGCTACTGATGCTTATGAAATTTCAAGAGTAAAAATTCAACATCATATCAATGCGAAATTTTCTCACGAAGTACTTTTTACTTCCGGAACAACGCACGGAATTAACTTGGTAAGCAATGGTTTTGCATCTATTTTAAAGCCTGGCGACGAAGTAATTGTTTCTTCATTAGAGCATCATAGTAATATTGTCCCCTGGCAAATGTTATGCGAAAAAACCGGAGCAGTTTTAAAAGTTATTCCGATAAATGAAAACGGTGAATTGATTATTGAAGCTTTTGATGCTCTTCTTTCAGAAAAAACAAAAGTTGTTACGGTTAATCATATTTCAAACGCACTCGGAATCATCAATCCGATAAAATATATTATTGACAAAGCTCACGCTGTTGGTGCCGCTGTTTTAATTGACGGCGCTCAGGCTGTTCCGCATTTAAAACCTGATGTTCAGGAATTAGATTGCGATTTTTATGCTTTTTCAGGTCATAAAATGTGTGGTCCAACCGGAACCGGAATTTTATATGGAAAAGAAGAATGGCTGAATAAACTTCCTCCTTATCAAGGCGGTGGAGAAATGATCAAAGAAGTTACTTTTGAGAAAACAACTTATGCCGATCTTCCTCATAAGTTTGAAGCCGGAACTCCAAACATTGCGGGCGGAATTGTGCTTGGAACTGCAATTGATTATTTAAACAATATTGGTTTTCACAATATTCAAAAATACGAGAACGAATTATTAGAGCACGCTACAAAACGTCTGTTAGAAATTGAAGGTTTAAAAATTTACGGAACCGGAAAAAAAGCTTCTGTAGTTTCTTTTAATATTGATGGAATTCATCCTTATGATATTGGTTCGATTATCGATAAATTAGGAATTGCTGTTCGTACCGGACATCATTGCGCACAACCCATTATGAATTTCTTTTGTATTCCTGGAACGGTTCGTGCTTCATTCTCTTTTTATAATACTAAAGAAGAAATCGACGTAATGGTCGAAGCCGTTAAAAAGGCACAAATCATGTTAAGCTAAAAAAACATTTATGAGAATATTATCTTTATTATTATTGACCATTTTTATCGGATCAGGTTGTTCAAGCCAAAAAAAAGCAGATATGACTTCAACTCAAATTGAATATTCAGCTCTTTCACGCGGATTTTACAAAAAGATTGTGGTTCAAAATCAAACTGTTTCAGTTACAAACGGAAGAGACCAACAGCCGGTTGAAAGCAAAATAAACACCGCAAAATGGAACCAAATTGTAGCTGAATTCGAAAAAGTAAATTTGGAGCAAATTGCAACCTTAAAAGCTCCAAGTGATAAGCGCGCTTATGATGGCGCTGCCATTGGAAATTTAAAGATTACTCAGAATCAAAAAACCTACGAATCTACAAGTTTCGATAATGGAAATCCTCCAAAAGAAATCGAAAAATTGGTAAATTTGTTAGTTGATTTTACGAAAGAATAATTATGACGATAAAAGAAATTCAAAACGAAATAATAGACGAATTTTCGATGTTTGATGATTGGATGCAACGTTACGAATACATCATCGAACTTGGAAAAAGTCTTCCGTTAATTAAAGAAGAATACAAAACAGAAGAGAATTTAATCAAAGGCTGCCAGTCAAAAGTTTGGCTACAAGGAGAGCAAAACGATGATAAAATTGTTTTTACGGCAGATAGCGATGCAATTTTGACCAAAGGAATAATTGCCATTTTGATTCGTGCTTTCTCTAATCAAAAAGCAGAAGATATTATAAATGCTGATACTCAATTTATAGACGAAATTGGCTTAAAAGAACATTTATCAGCAACACGTGCCAACGGCTTAGTTTCGATGATTAAAAACATCAAAATGTATGCTTTGGCTTTTAATGCAAAAAATAAGAATTAAAATTTGAACCATATAAGTGATATAAGATAATTTAAGTTTTAGCGCTTCAATAATTATGTGGATAAGTATAAAATATATAAGTCTTCTATTTAAAAATGAACTTATATTACTTATATGCTAAAAAAACAATAAAGTAGGTTTTATCTTTCTTTTTAATTTATTATTATTGCGGAAAAAGCAGATGATAACAAAGAAATATTTAACTGATTTAATTTATCGAGTTAACGGAGCAGCAATTGAAGTTCATAAAAATATTGGGGCCGGGCTTTTAGAGAATATCTATCATCAGTGTATGATTAAGGAATTATCTTTGAGAGGAATTAATTTTAAGTCTGAACTAAAAATCCCTGTCGAGTACAAAGGTTTAGAATTAGAATCAGATTTAAGATGTGATTTATTTATCGAAAATTGTTTAGTTCTCGAATTAAAAGCAGTTGATCAAATAGTGCCTGTGCACATTGCAAAACTAATGTCTTATATGAAACTTTTAAAGTCTCCAATAGGATTAATGATAAACTTTAATGTAACAAATATTTACCACGAAGGTCAAAAAACATATGTCAACGAACTTTATCGCTGGCTTGAAGATTAAATATAAGAAAGAAGCATCTATTATTTATATAAGCGTCCAATTTAAATGAACTTATATAACTTATATGGTGGAAAAACAGAAAAAAATGGAACAAGAAATAGACACAAACGAATTAGGAGAATCAATTGTAAAGGTTTTAAAAAGTATTTACGATCCTGAGATTCCTGTAGATATTTATGAATTAGGATTAATTTATGACGTAATGGTTAATACAGATTACGAAGTAAAAATCTTAATGACATTAACATCTCCAAACTGTCCGGTTGCAGAAAGCTTACCAAGAGAAGTCGAAGAGAAAGTAAAAACAATAGAAAACATTAAAGATGTTGATGTTGAAATTACTTTTGATCCGCCTTGGAGCAAAGATTTAATGAGCGAAGAAGCAAAATTAGAATTAGGAATGCTTTAATAAAATTTGTTTCAAGTTTCAGGTTTCAGGTTCCAACAACTTGAAACCTGAAACTTGAAACCAACTTTTCATTATGGAAGAAATCATCAATAAAGTTGCCAACAGCGCTTTAGAAGTTTTTGATCTTGAAGATTATTATCCAAAAGGAATGCGAGTGCAGCTAGACATTTCGCAATGGCTTTTGGAAGGATTTCTTTTGAAAGAAAAAGACTTTAGAGAACATTTAAAAAATCACGATTGGTCGCAATATCAAGATCAATTCGTAGCAATAAATTGCAGTACAGATGCTATTGTTCCTGCGTGGGCCTCTATTTTAGTAGCTGTTCAATTGGCTCCTTTTGCCAAAAAAATTGTTAACGGAACAATCGAGGATCTAGAAGGAAGTTTATACGAAGAAATCTTAAGCAAAATTGATTATTCAGCTTACAAAAACAAACCTGTTATTGTAAAAGGATGTTCCAGAAAACCGGTTCCAATGCGAGCTTACATTTTAGCTACAAACTACTTACAGCCATTTGCAAGAAGTATTATGTATGGCGAAGCTTGTTCTGCTGTACCTTTATACAAAGAAACTAAGAAATAACTCTCTTTTTACAGCCAATAAGGCCAAACCTTTTAACGGTTTTTAGTATATTTGTTAACATACACTTAAACTAGACACCATGAAAAAGATAACGTTATTACTTTTTATACTAGCTAACTTTACTTTTGTTCAGGCTCAAAATAGCGAAAAGGAATTAATTCAAAATACTGAAAAAGCAGTCCAGAAAATAAACGACACAATTGAAGATGAAGGCTGGAAAGCAAAAGGAACCGTATCACTTTTACTGAATCAATCAAGCTTTAATAATTGGATTGCCGGAGGTGAAGATAGCTTTTCAGGAACATTGGGGATCAACTACGACTTCAATTACAAAAAAGATGATGTAACTTGGGACAACAAAGTTTTAGCTTCTTACGGGCTTTTACAAACCAAAAATACCGACTTTGGAAAAAAGACAGATGACCGTCTTGAATTTAATTCGATCGTAGGAAAAAAAGCTTTCGGGCAATGGTATTATTCCTATTTCTTAAATTTTAGAACGCAATTTTCAACAGGTTACATTTATGGTAAGGATGAAAACGGAAAAGAAATCAGAACGGAAAATACCAAATTTATGTCTCCTGGATATCTTACAACAGGTCCCGGTATTTATTGGACAAAAGATGATAATCTTAAAATAAACTTCGCCCCATTAACTTCTAAATTCACTTTTGTAGATCCTGCTTATACAACAGGAATCGATCAAAAAACAGGTTTACCTTATGTTGAAGGTGATTATTTTGGTGTAGACGCCAACAAAAGTATGCGTTACGAATTGGGATTCTACGCGTCTGTTTATTACAAATTGGCCATAATGACAAACGTTACAGCTGAGAACACATTAAACTTATATTCTAATTATCTGGAAGATCCGCAAAACGTCGATATCAATTATTCATTGAACATTATCATGAAAGTAAACAAATATCTATCGGCAAATTTATCGTTTCAGGCGATTTATGACGACAATGCACTTAAAGGTTTACAAACCAGAGAAGTATTTGGTTTAGGAATTAATTTCGGATTTTAATTTGAAACTGGAACCGCTAAGATTTTTATAAATTAGGTTTTATAAAAACACAAAGTTCGCAAAGCTATATAGATTTAGCTTTGCGAACTTTCTGTTTTTGTGAAGATGCTTCAATATAATCTTGGCGCACTTTGCGGTAAATTAATTTATTCCTGCTCCTCTTCTTCTTTTTCGATTGCATCTTTATAATCCGGATACAAAAATTTATTATAAGGGAATCTGGTAATATGAATTTGCCTTACGGCTTCATAAACTCTTTCTCGAAATTCCTCGAAATTTTCTTTGTTAGTTGCCGAAATAAACAAGGCATTATCTTCGCCTAAACGATGCATCCAAGTGCTTTTCCACTCTTCAAGTGTGTAATGTCTTGGTGTTTTTTCAGTTATCAAATCATCTTCATCAATCGTAAGATGTTTGTAGGCATCAATTTTATTAAAAACCATGATAACCGGTTTTTCATGCGCCTTAATATCCTGCAATGTCTGATTTACAGATGCAATATGATCTTCAAATTCTGGATGCGAAATGTCTACAATATGCAATAACAAATCAGCCTCACGAACCTCATCAAGTGTACTTTTAAAAGAATCTACCAATTGTGTCGGCAATTTTCTAATAAAACCTACAGTATCTGAAAGTAAAAAAGGAAGGTTTTTAATAACTACTTTTCGAACAGTCGTGTCTAAAGTTGCGAATAATTTGTTCTCAACAAAAACATCACTTTTACCAACAGCGTTCATCAAAGTCGATTTTCCAACATTGGTATAACCAACCAGCGCAACACGAACCATGGCACCGCGATTGCCGCGCTGAACCCCCATTTGTTTGTCAATCGTTTTTATTTTTTCTTTCAGCAACGAAATTCTGTCACGAACAATACGTCTGTCCGTTTCAATCTCCGTTTCACCAGGACCACGCATTCCAATACCCCCTTTTTGGCGTTCAAGGTGCGTCCATAATCCGGAAAGTCTTGGCAATAAATAGATGCATTGTGCCAATTCAACCTGAGTTCTTGCATAAGAACTTTCGGCTCTTTGTGCAAAAATATCCAGAATTAAATTCGTTCTGTCTAAGATTTTACAATCTATAATTTTAGAGATATTTTTTTGTTGCGATGGCGATAATTCATCATCAAAAATTAAAGTCGATATGTCATTTTCTTTTACATAAAGATTGATTTCTTCAATTTTTCCCGTTCCCATAAAGGTCTTCGGATTCGGGCGTTCCATTTTTTGCGAAAAGCGTTTAATCACTTCACCACCAGCGGTAAAAGTCAAAAATTCTAATTCGTCTAAATATTCGTTAAGTTTTTCCTCACTTTGATTTTGAGTCACAATACCTACGATGGCTGTTCTTTCAAAATTTATAACTTCTTTTTCTAACATAGCTTTGAATAAGGTGCAAATTTAATGATTTGTAAGACACTAAGCCTTATAGAATTCTGTTTTTAAGTTCTATTTAAGAATTTGCCTGTTTATTAAAAAAATAAACCATTTAGAAATTAAGAACATTAAGCGTTTATCTTAATGAAACTTAATTTTTAAATGGTTTAAAAATTAAACTTAAACGGATATTATTCGTAAATAAAAGTTTTCTCTGTTTTTACAATTCCATTTTCTTCAAGTTGAGAACAAGAGATTGGAAAATTAAGTTTATTGTATTTGTATTTTTTACTGATCCCAACTAAAACTGTAGAAGAAGGGCTGAAATTTGTTTCGTTATTGTATGAAATAGATTCAAAAGCAAATTCATCTTCGTGATATGAAATCATAGGCACAATTATTTTATAATTATCACCAAATAAGTTCTGAACAATTAACTGATCTACCGATTTTTTATCATCAAAAGTAAATGTTTTAGATATTTTATCACCAACAAGTCCTCTGTGTCTTACTACATTATCGTTTGTATAAGAGTATTCTATTTTACCAATGATTGCTTTATTTCTGTCACGAGATGTACGTCTCACAATAATACCATTCTCGACTATATACTCAATATCTTCAACAATATTTTGGTGATTTGTGCTTTTTTTAGTGATCACTTTTATTCTGGCACCTTCATAAGTAAAAGTTACCGTTTTAGTGATATAGTCATTACCTTCCTGATACTTTTTTACCAATTTTGTAATGTTGTTGTCTGCGTTATAAGTGTAATTTACAACCTCTTTCCAGTCACTTCCAACTTTGTCTTTAACTGTCATGTCTAATAAACCTTTTGGGTTGTAAAAGAAATGCTGTACAACATCTGAAGTTGTTATTGTTTGTATTTTTCCTTCTTTAAGAACAACAGTTTTGTTTACAATTTCACCATCCTTAAAATTCTGGTAATTTGTTTTTACAATATTAATCTGTTTTAATTGAACAGGTTTATCCTGACTTTGCACTAAGCATGGAAAAACCATCAGCATGATGGCAATAAAATAGGTTTTCATAATTTTTGTATCAATTTGGGATGACCAAAATACAAAATTCAATTAAACTTTAACAATTTGTAATTTAAAATTTACACATTATTAAATTATCATCTAAAAATCAGCACTTTAATTCCGACTTTAAAAAACTTCATCCTACTTTTCTCCAAAAAGCTTAATGTCGTCTACCATAAAAGCACCATTTAAGGTTTTGTCTTTACCGGAACCAATGTATTTAAATGCAATATTAATATTCCCGGAATAAGCAGATAAATCAATTCCGCCGGAGCTTATAAATTCACGAGTTGGTGTTATCAGCGAAGGAAATTTTGCCTCCAATTTTGTCCATTTTGCTTTTGTAACACTTGATCCGTCAAAATTTGTGGACACGTAAACTTCTAAAGAATTTAAGGGCGAATCAACTTTTAAATCATGCTGAGCGCTTCTAAAAGATAATATGGCATTTTTGTAACCTGTCAAATTAATTTTAGGCGTTACCAGCCAGGCAATATTTTCTGCAGCGGTTGTACTTGTGGTATTAAACTCTGCGTATCCGTTGCCTGCATAAACCATACTTTTCCATAATTTAGTTGCTTTTTCAACAATATTGCTCCAGCCTGGCAAAGTAAAGTTTACATTGTTTTTTACCGATTGAAAATCTTCTGCAAAAAAAGGAACATTTCTTTTTCCGGTCATTACAACATCTTGTTCAGACCTCACCATTAATTGATAATCTGATCCAAATTTCGTTACAATTCCTCTAACTTTTCCACTTCCTTCAGGCACATCATTTGTGGCGAATTTGGCATAGCCGCTTGTCCTGAAAATAATCTGATTTCCGGTTTTGTCACGCAAATTCCAATTGGTAGAACCTCCAACATTATTTGTTTCTTCAAAATAATGACGCCCAATTGCGGCTTCTGTAAATTCTACATCGTTTAGTTCTATTAAAGTATTCAGAATATTGTCATTCAAAGCTTCTTCAATAGAAAGTGATTTAACCAATTGACTCTCATCAATTACTGTACACGATGGATTTAGTACCGTTTTATATTCATTCTGCGAAATCCTTCCAATTGTTGGGTCGCCTGCGTTACTCACATACAAACTTCCAATACGTAATCCGCCATAATATAAATCTGTAAATTGATTTTTTAGTTTGACATAAACTTTGTTTCCAAGACGAAAATCGATGTAAGTATTTGAGGCATCAACCGGAACACTAAAGCCCGTTGCCGGAACGCCATTTTTTGCCAAAGTCTGTAAAGAAATACTTTTAAAAAAGTTTCCACCCTCATCACTCGAAACTACATAAGCTTCAATAATGTCATCATAAACATATTGTTTGGCCACATTACCGGAAAGTTCATGCACTTTTTCGACTGTTTTATTTACTTTTAAATCCGGTTGTGTACATTCTAATTTAGGAATTTCGACTTCTTCATTACAACTAGAAAATAGTAATAAAGAAAAGGCAAAAAGTGAAGTTGAAAATCTATTTGTCATAACAATTGTGTATTTTAAATTTATAAACCAATGGTAAGATTTACGAAATAAGTTCTTCCGTAACCGTAATAATATTTAGGTCCAAATGATGGTGTTCCGCTTGAAACATCCTGATTAAGTGCCCTAAAATTGGCATTCCTCGCCTGTTCGAAACCTCCCGTTTTATAAGTCGCATTAAGAACATTATTTACACTCATAAAAAGGCCCACATATTTGCGATAAATACGCCAGGATTTACCGCCTGAGATATTTAATAACGATACAGGATCAAATTTTTCCTGTTTTAACAACTCGTTTCCACGTTCGCTTGTTGCTTCCGGAAACGGAAAAGCATTGGCTGGATTAATATAAAACTGAGGTGTTCTGGCAATAGCCGAAACATCAATATAAGTTCCGGTTAAATAATTTATATTGGCGCCAATCCACCAAAATTTAGGATCTCTGTATTCCAGACCCAACGAGAGAGCTTGTTGCGGCATTCCGGCTTGTTTGTAGTTTTTAAGATAGGCTTTACCAAAATCAAAAGTGGTTTGTGCATTTTCTTTTGCTGCATTTGCATCATTTGTTATCGAAACATCAGGATTGCTATCGTATGTATAATTTCCATAAGCGGCAGAAAAAGTGGTTTTTAGCGTTGATGAAATTTGATATTCAAAACTCAATTCTGCTCCAATATTCTTCTTGTTTAAATGCGTGAGCGTTTGGCTTACAAAAGCATCTGTGGCATCATAACCTGCACCATTATCAAAAATTCCTTCGGCATAAAAGAAAGAAGTTTTTGTGGCATTTTTAATTAAAGCATAATACGCTGTTAATCGCAGTTTAAGCTTGGGAGAATGATAGACATAATTGGCTTCGGCACTTGAAATGTTTTCACTTTCGAGTCCGTTAACAATCGAGTTATTTAATCTTGAATTCGAAAATGTATTTCTTAGCGACGGCGCTCTCGTTAAATGCGCTGCATTAAAAAAGAGTGATTGTTTTCCTGAGATTTTATAAGTGAACCCGCCTTTGAAACCAAAATTTTCAAAATTGACCTTATCGCTTTTTCCGAGAGAAGTTGTGATATAAATTCCGTTTTGATACAATCCTTCTCTTTGATAATTTGCTGCCGAATAACATTGCGCCAAATAAAAATCTACTTTATTATATACAAATTTAAACTGTGTAAAAACATCAATGGTATTGGCCAGCAAATTATAATTATAACCGTAAATATCGCCTTCTTTTACCGCTCGGTTTGGGTTTTGTAAATCTGATTGTGATTGATCCCCTTTATAAAAAGTATCAACATCCAAAAAATAAGAACCTCCAAGTAAATCTAAGAGATATTGAAAATTATGCGATTTTAAATTTGTATAGGTTATTCCGCCATCAAAATAGATGTTTGGTGCAACCTGCGAATTTAAGTTTGAATTGACTGCCAACGTGTTATCATCAGTCCGGTCTTCATAAACCACATAATGGCTTTGTAAAGGTTCATATTGTATAGTTCCGTCAGAATTTGTTATTTGTTTCTGATTTGTTCTATACATTGCTTCCCAATCTATTTGAGAATTTTCGAGAAATAAGGCTTTACTTTTTGCTGCATTTTCATAATCCGGTGTGAATTCTCCTGAAAATTCTCCCTTATCTTTTGCGTAAAGTGAACTAAAATAAGCTGGCATTTTTCTGTAATAAACAGGATCCGGGCTATTTGCATTTTGATAATCGATGTTGCTGTTTCCAACTTTTCCGAATTGGTACATAATGCCCGAATTAAGGTTGGCCGTTTCATTAATTTTAAAATAATGATTCAGCATCAACAAGGGTTCTTCAACGGTTTTTACTCTTGCATTTCGTTTTTCTCCATTTTGGAAACCCCAATACGAATTGTATTTTTCGCTTGTTAATTGTGTTACTTCATTTGTATTGGCCGAGTTTTTCCCGCGGGAATTTGGTGTATAAAATCCGGTAAAATTGAGTGAATTTCTGCTATTCAATTTCTTTTCTACACTAATAAAAAAAGAATCGGCATTAAAATTTGTGCCTTCAAAATAACCTTCTTCTGACCAGCGTTTTCCTGCAGAAATGGCATACGCCCAACCCGCAGCATTCATTCCGGATGCATACGTTCCGATTGCGCGCCAATTATAAGTTGTATTGCTTCCTGAAACAGTTAACTGACCGCCTTTTCTGTACATCGAAGCTCTGGTAAATATTTGCTGAGTACCTAAAATTCCTCCAAAAGTATAATTAGAAGGTGCAGTGCCAACGGAGAATTCCTGATTTCGAAGAACATTATTCAAACCTCCCCAGTTATTCCATTGTGGTCTTCCGTCATAAATTTTGTTCATGACCATACCGTTAAGCATCATGGTTCCGTTTTCACTGTCTAAACCACGAACCCTAAATCGGGCCTGCCCCCAATTGAAGGCAGCGGCTTGCATAAAAGCATCTTTGGAAGATTGTAAAAGTCCCGAAGTCATTTCTGAAGAACTATTATCATCAGATAAATCGCTGTCTAATAATGTAATTAAAGCCGCCGGAATTTCATCAGAATAAATATCCTCTAACTGCAATACGCCGAGATATACAATTTGACCAAAATTAGACTGAATTTTCAGCATTAAATCTTTACAACCCTGACTGTGAATCAGAAGCAGTTGTTCTCCTTCTATGGGAGAATGGAATTCAAATTTGCCGTTTTTAGAAGTAAGTTTTGTTATAGAAGAATTCTGAATGCTTACTACAACATTCTCAAGGGGATTTTGCGTTTTGGCATCAACAACAACTCCTCTAAAAATTGTTTCTTGTGCAAAAGCAGCTGAAAAAGGCAATAAAATAAAAAACGCTAAGTAGATTTTTCTCATGAAAAATACCAAATTACTTTGAAAATTGTTTTGGGAAATTAATCCTTATTCAAAAGATAAAATTGGTTTTTGGAAAAGAGTCTTGTTCGTAAGACAAACTACTCGAAGTTCAAATATATGTATAAAAACAGCATTAAAAGAAATAAATTCTTACAAATTTTAAATAAAAACATAAGCTCTTTCACGAATTTTATTTAATATGCTCAATTTGTGAATAATAAAATTTTAAACCGTTGTTCTAATTTTAGAAACCATAAAGGCAATCAGAACTCCAAAAATTCCGATAAAAGCAAAAGAGAACCGAAGTCCGAAATTTTCAGCAATATGTCCAATTACCGGCGGCCCCATTAAAAAACCAAGGAAACTTACACTCGAAACAATGGTTAAAGCTTCTCCCGGCGGAACTGTTGGGTTTTTACCGGCCAGACTATAAACGGTAGGAACGATTGTGGCAACGCCTAAACCAACGGCCATAAAAGCAATCGTACACGGAATAATATAAGGAAGAAAAACAGCGGTAAAAAGCCCTGCAGAAATCAAAACGCCGCTAATTTGCATGACGCGTTGACGACCAAATTTATTAATAAGTCCGTCGCCTAAAAAGCGTCCGCTGGCCATTGTAATCATAAATGAAGTATATCCCAAAATCACTAAAGATCCAGGCGCCTTTACAATATCTTTAAAGTAAACACCACTCCAGTCAAACATAACGCCTTCGCTGGCCATGCTGCAAAAACCAATTACGCCAAGCCAGATTAAAGCGCTGTCCGGTTTTCCAAACAACTTTTTCCCTTCGGTTTTAGTTTTGATTTTTTCTTTGGCTCTGACTAAAAATTTAAAATTAAAAACTACCATTAAAATGACAACAGCCCCAACAATTAGAAAATGATGTAATGGCTTAAGCTCTAAAGCTAACATTCCTAAACCAACTAAAGCACCTGTGAATCCGGCGAAACTCCACATACCGTGAAAAGAGGACATGATTGTTTTTTTGAACAAAACTTCGGTATAAACGCCTTGTGTGTTTACGGCAATATTGGCTAAGTTCCCAAATAACCCAAACATAAAAAGCCCTAACGATAATTGCAAAGCGGTCGTTGCTAAACCTAAATTAGCAAGGCACAAAACGTACATTATTAGAGCGAAAATCAATATGCGGTGGCTTCCAAATTTGGTCACCATTTTTCCTGAAAAGGGCATAATGATTAATTGCCCCATTGGAAGCGCAAAAAGTATAGAACCCAAATCGCCATCTGTTAAATGCAAGGCTATTTTGATATCGGGAATTCGACTTGCCCACGTTGCAAAACTTAAACCCATTCCAAAATAAAACATTCCGACGGCAATACGAATTCGGTTTAAATAAGAAGCTTTTGCTTCTCTAAAAACTTTCTTGATTTTTCCTTTGGTCTGAAAAAGTGATAATGGATTGAAGTCTATCAAAATAAATGCATTTTGGGATTGATATTATAAAAGTACTAAAAAGCTGCTTTATAGCCTATCAAACCTTAGAAGTTCCTGAATTTATAACGTTATTGTTTATAAAAAGCAATGTTTTTCCCGCAATCTTGTCATCCTGACGGAGGAAGGATCACACGCGGTGCTCTAAAAAGTTAGTACTTTACTGTGCGGGGTTTCTAGTGTGATCCTTCCTCCGTCAGGATGACAAAA
>LMAJ01000002.1 GCA_001507425.1 Flavobacteriaceae bacterium CRH | reverse complement strand
AAAAGCTAACGGCGTTATAGAAGTTTGTTTTTTAAAGAAGTTAGAAAAATGCGCCAGTTCTTCAAAACCTAATGAATAGGCAATTTCAGAGATATTCCAGTCGGTTTGTTTCAGGAGGACTTTGGCTTCGTTGATTAAACGGCTGCTGATTAATTCGGTTGTGGTTTTTCCGGTGTTTTCTTTTAATACTTTGTTTAAATGATTTACGTGAACTGATAATCTCTCGGCAAAATCTTTGGCTGTTCTAAGCTCAAGTCTTTGATGTGGAGATTCTATCGGGAATTGTCTTTCTAACAATTCAGCAAATAAAGATGAAACTCTTGCTGCCGAATTATGTTTGGAATATAGCGCTGTTATAGGTTGTAATTTTTGTCCAAAGTGAATTAACTCAGCGACATAATTCCGAATCAAATCATATTTATAAACATAATCTGAATTGATTTCTTTTTGTATTTTATTGAATATCAATGAAACTTCTTCAACTTCATCATCATTTAGCTGAAAGATAGGATATCCGTCTGAAGCAAAAATTGGAAGTTCATCTAAATCAATCCCGCTTTTGTTTTTGGATAGAAACTCACTTGTAAATACACAAAACTGCCCGGACTGATTGGTGTCTTGTGGTACATAATTGTACGGAATTTTAGGTGTAGCAAATAAAAGTCCCTGTTTTTCAATTTCAATTATTTTATCAGCATATTCGGCTCTGTTATGACCTTTAATTAAACTTATTTTATAATAAGCTCTTCGGTCATAAGGCATAATCGATTTTCCCTGAAGACGTTCGAGAAGTTCTTTGATATCAAAAACATTAAAATGACCAATCTCTTTTTGAATATCGTTTGGTAATAATGAATTGGGTTCGACAGTGGAACCTTCGGTAATATCTTTATAAAATGAATCGAGTGATTTCATATTGTTTGAATTGTAAAATTCAAATATACGAAAATTTATAAAGGTTGTTTTTTTGTTTCAGGTTTAAAGTTTCAGGTTGCTTGACTTTGTGGTTTTGAGTGCAGTTTTTTTATCCTGAGGGAGGAAGGATCACACGAGAGACTCCGCAAACAAAATCGCCAATCTTTGTAGAGTTCCGAGTGTGATCCTTCCTCCGTCAGGATGACATACTAGACCGAGAATCTAAATGAAAAAACTTAGTGCCTTAGCGGCAAAAAAACTAAAACAAACTGCCCTGCACAAACTCAGGTTGCGAATTTCCATTGAATGAAAAAGTATCAATTACAAAAAACTGCTTTTTTACAGGATCCAGTTCTCTTAGTACAATTTCTTTGCATAAAAAATCGATTTCGATTGTGGTGAAAAGCTGCGAAGCTATTTTAAGATTTTCAGGAGTTAATTTTCTGCCAATTGACATATGCGGATCGTCGCTTTTTTTGAGTTTCAAAGGTTTTAGTATCTCTTGGGACTTTTTCAAAATAGTCTTAAGATTTATTTTTGAATCTTCGTTTGGAGCAATGTAAAAGGCTCCTGCATTATCGTAAGAACTAAAATGATCTAAATGAACCTGAAATGGAGTAAATGAATCGCAGATTTTAAAAAGCTTTTGCTTGTATTTGTCTATTTGAGATTCTTCGATTGTGAATTCGCAGATTGTGATATGTGCCACAGAATTGCAACTGTTATACCAATCTATTTTGCTTTTTAAATAGTCCTTCATTGTTTTGACTGAATCAATAACATCTTGAGAAGGATAAATGGCAACCGAATACTTTTTTTCCATTTTATAGGTTTGGGTTACACAAATTTAGAATTTAAATTGACATAAGTATTGTTTGATAATTTGTGATTTCTATTTTTACATCTTGAGAAATAATTCATCATTATGCCAAAGAAATTATTTAATACTTTAATGACAAGAATATTATTCAAAAATATTTCCTTATTTGATGTGCCCGAATTTACTTTTACTATAAGTTTCCCTAAATATTTATGGACCTATAGAAAAGTAAGTAAAAATCAATTTTGGTTCGTTAATAAAAAAAATAACCAAGCTATTATTTTAGAATATTTTAATGATACTATTTATAATGATGACATGATTAAAAATGAATTAAATCATGTCTATACACTATCTACAATAGGAGACTTTACTTCATTCTTGAAATGTAAAAACTTTAAAGAATATTCCACTTTAGAATATGAATGGATAATAATTGATTCGGGAATGAAAATTATATTTTCATGTTCAATTCTTGACAATAAAAGCGAAGAACAAAAAGCTAATGATTACAATGAAGCATATTCAATTTTAAATACATTAAAGATTTCTTCATCTGAAGACTGTAATAACTCAATAATCCGTTGAAAAACGTTGACATTTTTTTATTTTTAAAATTTGAATTGAGCTGTAACCGCGGCATAAAAATAATCTTTTCCTGAACCAACCTCTTTTAAAAATGATCCGGCATTAAACCATGCGCCTTCTACAGACAGCATTAAAAACGGATTTACGGTATAATCAAAATTAGAGATCAATTGTGTGCCCACAAAACGTTCGGTTGTATCTTTTCCTGAATATAAAAGTTGCATGTTTGGAGCGTACAAACCATCACTTAAAGTTTGTCTCCAGAAAATATCATAGTCAATTCCGAAGCCTAGTTTTTCTGTTAAATCTAAAGCGATTGAAGGGTGAATATCAATTAAATTGGATGGGCCAATCAAACCGACTAAACCAAAATAAGCACCTTTTGGATATAAGGGATTAAAGGTTTCCAAACGATTATCATTGCTGTTTTTGTCTCCTGAAATAATTTCTGTTTTTAAACCAAGTTCAGGATTAAATTTAATGTTTTCAAAAGTATAGGACGTATTCGATGAAAGTGTCCAGGCAGCAATGGTTTTGTTCTCAATAGTTCCAAATTGGTAAAGGCCTTCAAAATCGTATTTCCAGTTTCCTTTCGATTTCCAAATTCTTGTTCCAAACGAATGTCTGGTTTCCTTGCCAATTGCATTATCAAAAACAGCTTTGTTTTTCCATAATCCTAAATAATACAAATCGATATTTTCGATAAAAGGTACTTTATGAATTACGGTATAACTTCCCCAAAGTTTGGCGTTATCATTAAAATCGTCATTAAAAACGCCCGGAACATTCGCAATTGGATGTGTGTAAAAAGCATCTGTCTGCCAGTTTTTATCTTTAAAAAACAACTTCATTCCATCATAAGAAATTCTGCTGTTTGGGCGTTCGCGAACACTGATTAAGCGCTGTGAGCCATACGACATTTCCTGTCTTCCTACTCGAAATGTAAGTTGCTGGTTTTTGTTTCGAATAAAATCAACATCGAGAAAAGCCTGATGAAAATCTAATTCGTTTTCATCAACCGGACTTGGATCGATTTTACTGTTTGCCAAACTGCTTTGCAATTCTACAAAAGTCCTGAAAATCCCGAAATGTACATCAGCATTCAGTAAAAAGCGGGAAAGCAAATAGCCGTCGCCGCTATCGCTTTCGTCCCCCCATTTATCATTAACGGTGTAGGTATATTGTTCTCTGATTTCGCCGCCAATTGTTGCGTAGAATTTATCGTTTTTTCCTAACGGGATATATTTGATTTTCTCGTAAAGGTTTTTTGTCGAATCAGTTTTAAGATAGGTGAAATCGTCATCATATCGAACCTTTTGAAAAATGGGTTTTTGTTGTGCATTTGCAGAAAAAGTGAACCCTAAAAGGAGCAACAAACAGCATATATTTTTCATAATTAATTTTTTTGATATCCTCCAAAATAATTTACCGGACTCCAATCCGGAAGTGCTTTTGGCGTTGGGCTTGCAAATGTTCTAAAGTCATTGTCGGCATAGACCACTTTTCCGTTTACAACAGTAAGTTTCGATTCTATATTTAAGATTTTTTCTTCAGGAGTATTAAAATAATCATCAGAAAGAATAGCGAAATCAGCCAGATTATTTTCTTTTAGCATACCGCGGTCTTTTTCTAAATTGATTAATTGTGCGCTTCCGTAAGTAAATAATTTTAAAGCACTTGTTCTGTCCTGAATATTTTCGTCGGCCATGTATTTTAAGCCGCCCAGCGTTTTCCCTGTTGTTAACCAATATAAACCAACCCATGGATTGTAGCTTGCAACACGGGTTCCGTCAGTTCCCATTCCAACCTTAATTCCTAATTCTTGTATTTTCTTAAGCGGAACTGTATTTGCAGCAGCCGTTTTTCCATATCTTTTTATAAAACTTTCGCCCTGATATGCCATTCTGTGCTGAATTGCTAATCCGCCGTTTAAAGCTTTAATTCGTTTTAAATTTTCTAAAGAAACCGTTTCTCCGTGATCAAAAAACCATAAAAGTCCGTTTAGTGGCGTTTCTTTATTAATGTCTTCAATGACATTCAAAAATCTTGTAATGCTTTCGTTATAAGTGGCGTGAATTCTAAACGGCCATCTTTTTTTAATTAATAATGATAAAACTTCTTTCAATTGTCCTTCCATTGCCGGGCTTAGTTCTGGTCTTGGTTTATCGAAGTTTTCAAAATCTCCGGCGCTCATCACTAAATTTTCTCCGGCACCCTGCGCATGATATTCTACTTTACTGTCGTCGTGATCGTCACAACCTTCACCAATTTCAACGGTGCTAACCCATTTACTGTAATCATTAAGTTCGCTTCCTGCTTTTTGGGCAAACAAATAATAAGGCATTCTGATGGTTAAATCGCTGTCTTTGCACAAACCATTTGTTACGCCATAATCATCAGGAAAGTTTTGAAATCCGCCACCGGCATCGATAATAGCCGTTACACCAAGACGGTTCATTTCGATCATAAATTGTTTGGTCGAATTTACTTTTTCGTCAGGAGTTAATTCCGGAAGTTTAGAAAGTGTCGAGTATAAAATAAAGGCATTTGGTTCTGCGACTAATAATCCGGTTGGGTTTCCGTTGGCGTCTTTTTCAACAAGTCCACCGTTTGGATTTGGAGTGTTGGCATCTATTTTCAAAGCTTCAATTCCGGCTTTATTCAAATAAGCATGACCGTATAAATGCAGTACAAAAGTTGGTACATCGCCTGTAGCTTCATTAATTTCGGCTAAAGTTGGGAGTCTTTTTTCTTCAAACTGATAGGCATTCCAGCCACCAACAACACGAACCCATTGTCCTTTTGGCGTTCTTTGCGCTTGTTCTTTTAACATGGCCAAAGCTCTTTTGAGGGATTTAACGCCATCCCAGCGCAATTCGGTATTAAAGAACCTTCCGCCGCGAATAATATGCATGTGAGAATCGAATATTCCGGGAATAATTACTTTTCCCTTGGCATCAATTACGGTTGTATTTTTGTTTTTTAATTTTAATATTTCGCTGTTTTTTCCGGTTTTCAGGATTTTTCCATCGGCAATAGCCATAGCTTCAACAATTGTATTTTTATCATCTAAAGTATGAATAACAGCATGATGAACGATAAGTGTAGCTTTTTTGCTTTGAGCGAAAACAGGAAGCGAAAGGATTAAAAGAAACGCTAGTGTTTTAAAAGTAAGTTTCATAATCGTGGTTTTTTTATTGTGTTTTGGGTAAAAAAAAGACTGTGACTTAACACAGTCTATTTAATTAAAAATTTAGAATTAAAAATTAAAAAGTTTAGAGAGCGTAGTTTAATTTTTTACACAGATTTAGTCGATTTTTAATTTTTAATTCTAAATTTTTAATTAGAATATAAATTAGTGTTTGAACATTTCATGTGCGTATTGAATACCTACACCATAAGCACCACCGTATTTTTTAGCTAAATCTGTTACGGCTACATAAGTTTCCTGACGAGCCCAGTCGCGTTGTAATTCTAATAAATATTGTAATGATGTAATTGGGTGAGCACCAGCCTGAACCATACGTGTAATAGCCATTTCGTGAGCTTCTTTAGAAACATCTGCACTTGCATCTGTAATTACATAAACATCATAACCTTCTGCGATTGCTGATAATGTTGGCCCTACGATACAAACGCTTGTCCATAAACCACCAAAAACTAATTTCTTTTTACCTTTTTCAGTAATTGCTTTATAGGCAGGAACATCTTCCCAAGTGTTCATTGATGTACGATCGATATAGTTTGAAGTTTTTTGTGGGTAGAATTCTTCGATTTCTCTAAATACAGGTCCACTAAACGATTTTTCTGCAACTGTTGTTACAATGGTTGGAACTTTGAAGATTTTTGAAGCACCGGCAACTAAAGCGGTATTGTTACGAAGCTGATCAATTGGTGTACTTCCTACTGCAAATGCCATTTGGCTTTCATAATCGATAAGTACTAAAGTGTGGTTCGTTGGGCTTAATAATGCCGGACTTGGTTTTTGTGCGAAACCGATAAAAGTAACGAATAATAATGCTGCTGTTAAGATTAATTTTTTCATGATAATGTGATTTTGTTGTGAATAAAAATGTTTTTAAAAATTATTTTTCTTTTGATTTTCAATGTATTGCATTCAAATAAAATGCCTTGTTTGTAATGTGTTGATTTTAAAAGGTTTTTCAGAAAAGGCAATAAAGATTTTAACGATATATCGTCAATTAAAAATTGGATATTCGTGTAATGAAATATTTTAAAGCTTTTTAATGAATTTTAAAAAGGAAAAGTTGGGTACCTAATTTTTTCCTTTTAGATATAATCGGTGAAGGATTTCTGATTTTAATAAACCGCTTCCTCCGCCAAAATGTTCAATTACTTCTACTTCAGGCTGATTTTTTAAGCAAAAAGAAGTAAACTCTTTTTCGATATGGTCTTCGATTCCGGAACTCAAAAGAACAATATCGATTTTGTGATTCTGAAAGTATTCCTGAGCTTCTTTCTCGTCACTAAAAGCAACTGCATTCCAGTTTGCATCTGCATTTACAAGTCGAAGTAAAATGGCCAATATCGCTTCGTTTTTTCCGAGTAATAAGAATTCAAGATTTTTCATTTTTTTTTGTTTTAAAGTTACAATCCCGAAGCTTCGGAACTGTGTTGCTGAGCTTCTAAATCTTTAAAATTTCAGTTTAACAGAATTTGTAATTTCTTTAGCAAATTTACTTGTTTCATCATAACTTCAACTTAATCTAGAATAAGAAAAAAAGTTGCTAAGTTTTCTTTCTTTTAGATTTTAATTTCAGTTTTTGACAGAACTTGTAATTTACTTTAGCAAATTTATTGGTTTTGATTTCAGTTTTTGACAGAACTTGTAATTCACTTTAGCAAATTTATTTGTTTTATCATGGCTTCAACTTAATCTGGAATAAGAAAGGTTCTGAGATTCTGAGATGCTAAGGTTGTAAGTATTTAGGTTTCTCTTTGAAGACTTGAAAACGCAGTATAAAAAACTAAGAATCTTAAAAGCTTAAAAGAACTTAGAAATTTAGTTAGTAAACGAATTTCATAAAACCCCAGAACCTTAGTTACTTAGAGTCTTATAAGCTCAGAGCCTTTAAAAAAAAATCCCAAAATGTGGAAACCCGTAAGGGATTATAAAAACTAGCTTGTAGTTTTGTGGTATAGAATTAATGCCAATGATTTTTTTGCCTTTTTTAAACATCATTATTACTTCTATAGTATAGTTTTTTGGAAAACAATTTAGTTAAAAAAGAAAATTTGACATATTCATTTGATCGTGGATCGTTGTAGAAATTTACAAACAATACAATAAAGTCTAATTTTATTATGGTTTTTAGATTTAGTTATAGCTAAATCTAAAAACCTTTTTTATTTTAGAAATTGTTGCTTTTAAGCCATTCCTCGCAGGCTTTTGTCCAAAATTTGCTGGTATCTTTTACGCCCAAACCAAATCCGTGGCCGCCATTTTCATATAAATGTAACTCCGCTACAACTTTATTATTTTTAAGTGCCAAATAATAATCAATACTGTTTTCAGGTAAAACTGCGCCATCGTCTGTAGCATGAACTAAAAAGGCCGGAGGAGTTTGAGCAGTCACCTTTTTTTCATTAGAAAAAGAATCAATGTCTTGCTGAGAAGCATTTTCTCCCAATAAACTAACTTGTGAACCTTTGTGCGTTACATCATTTTGCATCGAAATTACAGGATAAATTAAAAGCGAAAAATCAGGACGGGCACTCACTTTAGAAGATGTTTCGTAAACTCTGTCATCATAATGTGTTGCCAATGTCGAAGCTAAATGTCCGCCGGCAGAAAATCCCATTATCCCAATTTTATTCGGGTCAATATTCCATTTTGCAGCATTTTGTCTAACAACGCGTATGGCTTCCTGCGCATCCTGCAAAGGTCCAACCGTTTTGTTTGTCATAATTAAATCGCTTGGTAATCTGTACTTTAATACAAAAGCAACAATACCGAAACTATTAAACCATTGCGCTACTTTGGTTCCTTCTTTGTCAATAGCCAAATGCTGATATCCTCCGCCAGGCAAAATGATTACAGCCGTTTGATTCTGTTTAATTCCCGAAGGTAAAAACACACTTAAAGTAGGTATAGAAACCAAACTTGTACTTTGCACTTTTCCGTCTTGTAAAATTTCTTTTTCCTTATAATCGGGAGCTTTTATTTCTTGTGGAATTACTTTCCATAAAGGAAGAACCTGATTTTGTGCTTGTATTTGAGTTGTCATTCCTAAAAGAAAAATGAAGTTTAAAATTGGATTTTTTATGAAGAAGTTTTTTAGATTTTTCAATGTAAATAAGATTAGTTAATAGCTGGTTTATATGACTGAATTCAAATTTATGTCATTTTCCTGATTTGTAAGCATTATCAGCCGTATAAAAACATATTTATTTTTAGATAAGAATAATCTTTATAAAAAAAATTTGAAGTGCCGATTTTAGTACTATTTTGACACCTAAAACGGATGAATTTTGCATATTGACTTTTAACACATATATTGTTTAATATGTAATTTTGAATTCCTTTTTTTACGTGAAATGTTTATTTTATCCGCCAAAATAATTTTTTATATAATTAATTTGGAATATTAAGATTATAAACTATATTTGTGCAATCGATTACATTATTTGAAATTTTGTTGCGCAATTTCTGTTAGACGGTTCTGAATGAACTCTTAACTCCAACAGCAATGTAAAATTGAAATTTTAGAATTAGTAACATTACTTTATTAGCCAACCAACTCATTATTATGAATCAAATCAAACAAAACACAGGAAAGTACCGCTGGAGTATTTGCGCATTATTGTTTTTTGCAACTACGATTAACTATTTAGACAGACAAGTTCTTTCTTTGACGTGGAATGATTTTATTGCTCCCGAATTTCACTGGACCAACAACGATTACGGAAATATTACAGCGCTATTCTCCATATTTTACGCCGTATCCTTATTATTTGCCGGACGATTTGTGGATTGGCTGGATACTAAAAAAGGTTTTCTTTGGGCTATCGGCATTTGGTCTGTAGGTGCTTGTTTGCATGCATTTTGCGGAATTGCAACTTCGGGAATCATTACAGGAAACTGGTTTGTAGGTTTTGAAGGAGCTCAGGAAGTGATTAAAAATGTAAACGATACAGGAATGGTAATTAACGTAAGTGTTAGTTTATTCATTTTTGCCCGTTTTATTTTAGCCATTGGAGAAGCTGGAAATTTTCCTGCGGCCATTAAAACAACGGCAGAATATTTTCCTAAAAAAGACAGGGCTTTTTCGACCAGTATCTTTAACGCAGGTGCTACCGTAGGTGCATTGGCGGCTCCAATTTCGATTCCGTTTATAGCGAAATCTTTTGGTTGGGAAATGGCTTTTATAATCATTGGTGCTTTAGGTTTTGTATGGATGGGATTTTGGGTTTTTATGTATGATAAACCGGAAAGACACCCAAAAGTTAGTGCTGAAGAATTAGAATATATACAACAAGATGATATTGCTGATGCTAAAATTGTAGGTTACATTCCTGAAACTACAACCAAAGTATCCTTTGTAGATTGTTTTAAATACAAACAAACATGGGCTTTTGCCTTTGGTAAATTCATGACAGATGGCGTTTGGTGGTTCTTTTTATTCTGGACACCGGCTTATTTAAGTTCTGTTTACGGAATGGATTCTACGCAAGCTGCTTTACCATTATTTGTTTTATACATGATTACACTGCTTTCTATTATTGGCGGTTGGTTGCCAACTTATTTTGTAGAGAAAAAAGGAATGAACCCATACGAAGGAAGAATGAGAGCGATGTTAATTTTTGCGTTTTTTCCATTATTAGCCTTAATCGCACAACCTTTAGGATATATAAGTTACTGGATTCCCGTAATTATTATTGGTATTGCAGGAGCGGCTCACCAATCATGGTCTGCTAATATTTTTACAACGGTTGGAGATATGTTTCCTAAAAAGGCAATTGCAACGATTACCGGAATTGGTGGTTTGGCAGGAGGTATTGGTTCCACTTTAATCAACAAAGGATCAGGAATGTTATTTGATCATGCAAAAGAAACGGATATGGCTTTTATGGGCTTTAAAGGAATTGAAGCAGGATATTTTATCATATTTTCTATTTGTGCAATTTGTTACCTGACAGGTTGGATCGTAATGAAAACATTGGTACCAAAATACAGTCCGATTACAAATCTTTAGTAGATAAAAAACCTGTTGGAAATAATTCAAAAAATAATAATTAAACACATAGAAACATAGATTTTATGATTTTGTAAAAAGTAAACTAAAAAGAAACTCGTTTCTAACACATAGCTATGTTTGTTAATGTAAGTGAAACGTCCTTTTGAGTTCAATAATTCTATGTTTCTATGTGTTGAAAAAATTACACCCAATGGGGTAAATATGATGTAAATACTAACTAACCAACCAAACCTAAAACTATGAACCAAACCAACGCAGCAATAGGAAGATATCGCTGGACCATATGTGGATTAGTATTTTTTGCTACAACAGTCAATTATTTAGATCGAAATGTAATTAGTTACCTACGACCTTTTTTAGCAGAAGCTTTTCACTGGACACCGGAACAGGAAGTTATCGATTATTCGAATATTGAATTGGCATTTAAAATTGCCTATGCAATGGGAATGTTTGTTGCAGGCGGAATCATAGATAAATTAGGGACAAAAATTGGTTATGCCATTGCCACAGGATTGTGGAGTTTGGCCGCAATTGGTCATGCATTCGCAACAGGAACAGGAGGTTTTTTAATTGCTCGTGTATTTTTAGGAATTACAGAAGCCGGAAATTTTCCCGCAGCCATAAAAGCAACAGCCGAATGGTTTCCGCAAAAAGAAAGAGCTTTAGCAACCGGAATTTTTAATTCAGGAAGTAATATCGGAGCAATCATTGTTCCGTTATCCGTGCCTTTTATAGCAGAAAACTACGGTTGGCAATGGGCTTTTATTTTAACAGGGATTGTTGGTTTTGTCTGGCTTGTTTTATGGTTTATTTTTTATGAAATACCCGAAAAGCAAAAACGATTGTCTCAGGATGAATTGAAATATATTAATTCAGACAAAGTAGAAACGGTTGAAGTTGAGGATACTGAAAAAGTTTCATGGTTAAAATTGCTTAGTTTTCGTCAAACATGGGCCTTTGCCATCGGAAAATTATTGACAGATCCAGTTTGGTGGTTTTATTTGTTCTGGCTGCCGGATTTCTTAATGAAACAATACAAACTTTCAGCAACAGAAATTATCTGGCCTTGTGCATTAGTTTATGTAATTGGAAGCATAGGAAGTATTGGCGGTGGCTGGTTGCCCTTAAAATTAATCAACAAAAACTGGCCGGCTTACAAAGCAAGAAAAACAAGTATGCTGCTTTATGCCTTTGCCGTTTTACCGGTTTTGTTTTCGCAATATTTGGGAGCGATAAACATTTGGTTTGCAATTTTGGTAATTGGTCTCGCAGTTTCTGCACATCAGGCGTGGAGCGCTAATATTTTTACAACAGTATCAGATATGTTTCCTAAAAAGGCAACAGCTTCAGTAACAGGAATAGGAGGAATGTTCGGAGCGCTTGGAGGGATTTTGTTAACTTTAGTAGTTCAAAAAAACATGTTTGTTTATTATACTAAAATAGGAAAAATTGAAACGGGATATTTCATTATGTTTTGTATTTGCGGAGCCTCGTATTTATTGGCTTGGCTGATCATGCATATTTTAGTTCCCAGAATGAAGAAAGTAGAAGTGTAAAATCAACACAAATAAATTTCTATTTGTATTATGATTTTTGAAGATAAAAATATAATTTTGTGCAATCGATTACATTAAATTAAAAATTATGACAAAATATAGTTCCAGATACGCATCAAGCCCTGAAGCAGTTAAAAAATACGACACACAACAATTAAGAGAAGAATTCTTAATTGATGATTTAATGCAGGAGAATGAAATCTCATTGACTTATTCTCATTACGATCGATATATTGCAGGTTCTGCAGTTCCTGTAAGTCCGTTAACACTGGAAAGTATTGATCCGCTTAAAGCAAGCTATTTTCTGGAAAGAAGAGAAATGGGAATTATAAATGTAGGAGGAAGCGGTTCTGTTATAGTTGAAGGAACCTCTTATGAATTAGGCTTTAAAGATGCTTTATACATTGGAAGCGGAAATAAAGAAGTGATTTTTAAAAGTGATGACAGCGCAAATCCGGCTAAATATTATATCAATTCAGCTCCGGCTCACACCACATATCCAACTGTAAAAGTAAGTTTGGAACAAGCCAATAAATTACAATTAGGAACAATGGAAACGGCAAATCACCGTACCGTAAACCAAATGATTATTGGCGGGATTGTGACTACTTGCCAATTGCAAATGGGAATGACAGAATTAAAACCGGGAAGTGTTTGGAACACCATGCCGGCGCACGTACACGATCGCAGAATGGAAGTTTATTTCTATTTGGATATTCCGGAAAATCAGGCCGTTTGCCATTTTATGGGACAGCCCCAGGAAACAAGACATATCTGGATGAACAATCATCAGGCAGTTATTTCTCCGCCCTGGTCAATTCACTCAGGTTCAGGAACCAGTAATTATACTTTTATCTGGGGAATGGCTGGTGAGAATTTAGATTACGGAGATATGGATGTTTGTAAAATCACAGATTTAAGATAAGAATCATGACAGACTTATTTGATATAAAAGGAAAAATTGCCCTTATTACAGGAAGTACACACGGACTGGGAATGGCAATGGCAAAAGGATTAGGCGAGGCCGGAGCAACAATTGTTGTAAACGGAAACTCTTCTCAGCAAAAAATTGATGTTGCGGTAGCAGATCTTAAAAGCCAGGGAATTAATGCCGTTGGTTATAAATTTAATGTAACCGATGAGCAGGAAGTTATAACGGCAGTTAAAAAAATTGAAAGCGAAGTTGGACCTATTTCTATCTTGATTAATAATGCGGGGATCATTAAAAGAATTCCGTTAATCGAAATGGAAGTTGCCGATTTTAAAGAAGTTATCGATATTGATTTGGTTTCTCCTTTCATTGTTTCTAAGCACGTTGCCAGAGGAATGATCGAAAGAAGACAGGGAAAAATCATCAACATTTGTTCGATGATGAGCGAATTAGGCCGTAATACAGTTGGTGCTTATGCTGCTGCAAAAGGCGGTTTGAAAATGCTGACTAAAAATATGGCAACAGAATGGGCAAAATACAACGTTCAAATCAACGGAATTGGTCCTGGATATTTTGCTACAGAACAAACAAAACCTATTAGAGTTGACGGACATCCGTTTAATGATTTTATCATTAGCAGAACGCCTGCAGCAAAATGGGGAGATCCTAGCGATTTAGCCGGAGCAGCAATATTCCTTTCTTCTAAAGCAAGTGATTTTGTTAACGGTCATATTTTATTTGTTGATGGCGGAATTTTAGCCACCATTGGTAAACCATCAAACGAAGAATAATTATCCAATTATATTTTAAAAGACATGAGCTCAAATCAGACTTTCATAAACGACAATTTTTTACTTGAAAATAAATTTGCTGAAGAGTTATACCACAATTACTCAAAAAATCAGCCTATTATTGATTATCACAATCATTTGAATCCTCAGTTTATTGCCGAAGATAAAATTTTTGACAACATAACACAGGTTTGGATAAACGGTGACCACTACAAATGGCGTGCGATGCGTACGTTGGGTGTAAATGAGCAATTTGTAACAGGAAATGGATCTGATAAAGATAAGTTCTTACAATGGGGAAAAACGGTTCCGTACACGATGCGTAATCCTTTGTACCACTGGACACATTTAGAATTGGCTCGTTATTTTGATATTTATGATTTACTAAATGAAAAATCAGCAGAGAAAATCTATATCGAAACCTCTGAAAAAATAAATTCTCAGGCTTACAGCACACAAAACCTGCTTAAAAAAGTAAACGCTGAATTAGTTTGTACAACTGAAGACCCGATTGATAGTTTGGAGTTTCATCAGAAACTTACTCAAAATCCAATTGGAACTAAAATGAGTACGGCATTCAGACCCGATAAAGCGATCCTTATTTCTAATGATGGCTATAACGCATATCTGGACACGTTGGGGGATGTGTCCGGAGTTGCGATTAATACTTATGCTGACTTACAAACGGCATTGAGAAAAAGAATTGAATTTTTTGCTGCAAACGGTTGTAAATTAAGTGATCACGGTTTAGATCAGATTTACTTTGAAAACTTTACCGAAAGCGAAGTAAATGCAATTTTCAAAAAGAAAAGAGAAAATCAAACGATAACGCCGGAAGAAGGATTGAAATTTCAAAGTGCAATTTTATTATTCCTTTCAGAAACGTATCATGAGTTTGGTTGGGTACAACAATTTCACTTAGGCGCTTTAAGAAACAATAATGCGCGTATGCACCGAATTTTAGGCCCGGATACGGGTTGGGATTCTATTGGAGATTATCCACAGGCACAAAAATTATCTTCTTTCTTAAATGCATTAGACAGTAAAGATAAATTGACAAAAACAATTATTTATAACCTGAATCCGGCTGATAACGAAGTTATGGCTACGATGATTGGAAATTTTAACGACGGAAGCGTTAGAGGAAAAGTACAATTTGGTTCAGGATGGTGGTTTTTAGATCAGAAAGACGGAATGACAAAACAATTAAACGCCCTTTCAAACATGGGATTAATTAGCTGTTTTGTTGGAATGCTGACGGATTCAAGAAGCTTTTTATCGTTCCCAAGACACGAATATTTCAGACGTATTTTATGTAATCTTTTAGGAGACGAAATCAAACGCGGCGAACTTCCTGCTGATATGGAATGGATTGGAAAACTGGTTGCGGATATTTCATACAACAACGCTAAAGAATATTTTAAATTTTAGGTTAAGAGTACAGAGTAAAGAATAAAGAGGAAAGATTTTCATCATTAAGACATTATGTTTTATTAAGAGTAAATTGAAATCTTTTTTAATCATTAAAATCTGTGGCAAAAAAAAATATTCCATAAAGCTTAATTTTTCTTAATCTCTTAATGGTAAAAAAAGACTCTTAATGGTAAAAAAGAAAATTTTACTAGTAAATACAATAAAATAATATGAGTAGAGTAGTTGCATTTGGAGAAATTATGCTGCGTTTATCGACAGAAAGACATTTGCGTTTTTCGCAATCTATGGCATTTGGTGCTACGTATGGAGGTGGAGAATTTAACGTATGTGTTTCATTAGCAAATTATGGTGTGAATGCTGAATTTGTTACCAGATTACCTGAAAATGAAATTGGTTTTTCTGCATTAAAAGAAATCAGAAAAATGAATGTCGAGTCTAAAAACATTCTTTACGGCGGAGAGCGTTTAGGGATCTATTTTTTAGAAACCGGAGCTGGAACCCGCGGAAGCAATGTAGTTTACGACCGTGCTCATAGCGCAATGTCAACTATAGAAAAAGGGCAGGTTGACTGGGAAAAAGTTTTGGAAGGTGCAGAATGGTTTCACTGGAGCGGAATTACTCCGGCAATTTCTGAAAGTGCTGCCGAAGCTTGTTTAGATGCGATTAAAGTAGCTCATAAACTCGGAATTAACATTTCATGTGATTTAAATTATAGATCAAAACTTTGGCAATATGGCAAAACGCCAAGCGAGGTTATGCCGGAAATGCTAAAATACAGCAATGTTATTTTGGGAGATATTGATACAGCGTATTTTATGCTCGGAATTCCGAAAGTAAACCCGAACTATCAGGACGAAAAATCACTTCCTGTTTTATACACGAAATTATTCGATTTGATTCCGAATTTGAAAACCGTTGCGACAACACTTCGTTATTCTGTAAGTGCTTCTCACCAAAGAATTGGCGGTGTTTTATTCGACGGAAAATCAATTTATCACGCAGCCGTAAAAGAAGTTACACCAGTGGTAGACCGAGTAGGAAGTGGCGACGCTTTTATGGGAGGATTAATTTACGGATTGCTGGAATATCAAAATAACAATCAAAAAGCATTAGATTTTGCAGTTGCGGCTTGTTGCTTAAAACATACGATTGCAGGCGATTATAATTTGGTGACTTTAAAAGAAGTTGAAAATATGCTAGACGGTGATTCGGCCGGATTAGTTTCAAGATAATTAATAAAATGGCAAGATATTCAAGAATTGAAGTAGCTCAGCAAATGAAAGATAACGGCATGGTTCCGCTCTTTTTTCATTCGGATATTGAGATTAGCAAAAAAGTACTAAAAGCCTGTTATGACGGTGGTTCCCGATTAATGGAATTTACCAGCAGAGGTGATTTTGCGCATGAAGTATTTGGAGCTTTAAACAAATATGCATTGGCAGAATTACCGGGAATGATTCTGGGGGTTGGTTCTGTTACAGACGCTGCAGCGGCTTCATTATACATGAGTTTGGGCGCTAATTTTATTGTAACGCCGGTTTTTAGAGAAGATATTGCAATTGCATGTAACCGTCGTAAAGTATTGTGGTCACCGGGCTGCGGAACGCTTACCGAGATTGCAAGAGCAGAAGAATTAGGTTGCGAAATCGTGAAATTATTCCCTGCGGATATTTACGGACCTGAATTTGTAAAAGCCATAAAAGGACCATGTCCGTGGACAAGCATTATGCCAACCGGAGGAGTTTATCCAACAGTTGAAAGCCTGTCTTCCTGGTTAAACGCAGGAGCAATTTGCGTGGGATTAGGATCGCAATTAATTTCGAAAGACATATTAGACAATAATGATTATGAAGGACTGAAAACAAAAGTGAGTCAGGTTCTTGAGATCATCAAAAATATTAAAAATAAATAGGGAGTAATCATACCGATTCCTTATTTGAATGCAGTTTTTTTTTAGTTTTTTTAACGTTTTGTAATTGAACATTACGCTTGCTAAATAAAGTTTGTCACTCCTCACAACAAGTTTTATTTTACTCTTACAAGTGTAATGTTTCTTTTACATTTAGAAAAGGCTTCAATAATAGCAATAAGGTATTTAATGTGATTATTTATAACACTTTAATGAATTTTAAAATGAAAAAATTAAATAGAATAAATACAGGATTAGAAAAGTTACAGCCAATTAAGGTAGTTCAGTTTGGAGAAGGTAACTTTTTAAGAGCTTTTGTTGATTATGCTTTTCACAAACTAAATAAAGAAGTTGATTTTAATGCCGGTATCGCAATGGTTCAACCTTTGAAAGACGGTATGGTGCACCTGATTAATGAGCAGGACGGTCTTTATACCTTGTTTATGAACGGAATTAAAAAAGGAGAAAAGATACAAGATATTGAGTTAATTACTAATATTGTGAAAGCTATAAATCCATATACTGAATTTGCAGCGTATTTAGCTTTAGCCAAAGAAGAAGAACTTCAGTTTATTGTTTCAAATACGACTGAAGCTGGAATTGAGTTCATTGAAAGTGATACTCCGGATATGCAGCCTCCAGTTTCATTTCCTGCTAAGTTGACGGTTTTATTATATGAAAGATTCAAACATTTTAAAGGAGATGCTTCGAAGGCAGTAACAATCATTCCTTGTGAATTGATTGATTACAACTCAGAGACGCTGAAAAAATATATTTTACAATATTGCGATACATGGAAATTAGAGGATGTGTTTAAAACCTGGGTATCAGATGCTTGTACATATCACAGTACTTTGGTTGACAGAATTGTTCCTGGATATCCAAGAGCTGAAATTGAAGAATACAATAATAAATTAGATTATCAGGACAATTTAATTGTTGCTGCAGAACCGTTCTTTCTTTGGGCTATTGAAGGTGGTGATGCCTTAAAAGCAAAATTACCTTTTCATAAAACAGATTTGAATGTAAAAATCGTTGATGATATACGTCCTTTTAAAATGATTAAAGTTCGTATTTTAAACGGTGCACACACGGCAATGGTTCCTTTTTCTCTTTTGTATGGTAACAAATTAGTAATGGAAACTGTTGACGGAGATTTTACCGGAAAATTTGTAAACAGCGTTATTAGTGAAATTAGTGAAACGCTTGATATGGACAAAAATGAAATTACGGCCTATGCTGAAGAGGTAATGGACCGATTTAAAAATCCATTTATCAAACATGCACTTGCTGATATTGCATTAAATTCTATCTCAAAATTCAAAGTAAGAGTTTTACCTAGTTTATTAGGATATTATAATACAAAGAAAAAATTGCCAGTTAATTTGACTTTTTCATTAGCAAGTTTAATTCAATTTTATAAAGGAACATGGAATAACGAAGCGTTGCCTGTAAAAGATTCTCCAGAGATAGTTGAAGCATTTAAAAACGCCTGGCAATTAGGATCTGCAGATTTAGTTGTAGCCAATATACTAGCCAACACTGAATTTTGGGGAGAAGATTTAACTAAAGTAGAAGGTTTATCTGAAGCTTTAGTAGTAGCTTTAAATGAAATTGAAGAAAACGGGATAGAAAAAGGTTTTGCTAATTTCAGCAAACAATATTAATTGGAATAGTTTCTAAGTTTCTAAGTTTTTGAACGCATCTTAGGGACTTAGCATCTTAGTAACTTAGCAACTTAAAAATAACAATCATGCAAAAGAAATTAATAAAAGTAAACCCTTCAGATAATGTAGCAGTTGCATTAGTGAATTTGGTTGCTGGTGAGGTAATCAACTTTGAAGGACAAGATATCACAATCTTAACTGATGTGAAAATGAAGCATAAAATTGCGATGCATACTTTTGAAGTAGGTGAACGTATTATTATGTATGGTGTTTTGGTTGGAAAAGCAAGTGCCAGAATTGAAAAAGGAGGCTTACTTTCTACAGAAAATGTAAAACATGAAAGCGATAAAGTAACCGGAAAAACGGAAACGATTGGCTGGAATGCTCCAAATATTGACAAATGGAAAGACAGAACGTGGCAGGGCTATCACAGAGAAGACGGACAGGTTGGAACTGAGAATGTCTGGTTGTTTTTTCCGTTAGTTTTTTGTGAAAACAGAAACATCGAAATCTTAAAGGATATTTTCGAAAAAGAATTAATGAAGCCAAAAGAAAACGATTATCAGTTGTTGCTTCGTTCTTTGGTGAAAACCGAAACAGGCGGAACAGGTAATGAAGCAGCTTCTAACGATGCTAATTTATTCAATAACATCGAAGTTAAGTTTATCACGCACCAGGGTGGTTGCGGCGGAATTCGTCAGGATTCACACAGTTTGGCTAAACTATTAGCCGGATATGTAAATAACCCGAACGTTGCCGGAGCTACAGTTTTGAGTTTAGGATGTCAGAATCTTCAAATTCAAATCTTTAAAGATGCTTTAGACGCTATAAATCCGGGAAGCAAAAAACCGGTTTTAATTTATGATCAACAGCAAATTGGTACTATCGAAACTATGTTGAGCAGTGTTGTAAAAGATACTTTTGAAGCCATTAAAATAGCAAACGATATAAAAAGAACGCCTGCACCTTTGTCTAAATTAAGAATTGGATTGGAATGTGGTGGTTCTGACGGATTCTCAGGAATTTCGGCTAATCCAACATTGGGAGTATTATCGGATCATTTAGTTGCTTTAGGAGGAACTACAATTCTTTCTGAATTTCCTGAATTATGTGGAGTAGAGCAGGAATTAGTAAACCGTTGTGTAGATGATAAGGATGGAAAACGTTTCTTAGATTTAATGCAGTGGTACGAAAAAACAGTTGTAGATGCAGGTTCAGGATTTGACATGAATCCATCTCCGGGTAACATTAAAGACGGTTTGATTACAGATGCAATGAAATCTGCTGGTGCTGCTAAAAAAGGAGGGACTTCGCCAATTACAGGTGTTTTCGATTATGGAGAATATATTAATGAACCAGGATTTACATTGTTATGTACGCCTGGAAATGACGTAGAATGTACAACTGCAATGGTTGGTTCAGGAGCGAATATGGTTTTGTTTACAACAGGATTAGGAACTCCAACAGGAAACCCAATTGCGCCGGTTGTAAAGATTTCATCTAACACGGAACTGGCTAAAAAAATGTCTGATATTATCGATATTGACACTGGTGGAATTATCACCGGAGAAAAATCGATCGATGAAATGGCAGATGAAATGCTTGAATTTATTATTGATGTTGCCAGTGGAACTATTAAAACCAAAGCTGCAATTTTAAATCAAAACGACTTTATTCCTTGGAAAAGAGGGGTATCTCTATAATGTTTTTCACCATATAAGTTATATAAGTTCATTTAAATATAAATAAACTATAGTTAATGTAAAAGGCAGCTCTTTAAGAGCTGCCTTTTTTGATTTTAATTCTATTTCAATACAAACTTATAATTACTTATATAACTTATATGGTTTAAAAAATAACTTATATGGTAAAAAAAATTAAAAGGTTGTTCTTGACGATGATTTACGGATGTGTAATTCCGGTGCGAGAACTACCTTTTTTTCGATTTTGATAGTATCTGTTTTGTCGACTTGTTCAAGGAAAACACGTGCAGACATTTTTCCCATTTCGAGTGGAGACTGATCTACAGAAGTTATCGATAATTCCATGAATTTAGTGAAAGGTTCATTACTAAAACCTGCTACACAAAACTCGTTTGGTATACTGATATTTCTTTCTTTTAATTCCTGAATGGCTCCTAAAGCAGCAAAATCACTCGAAGAAAATATAGCGTCTGGCGGAGTTTCTAATTTTAATAATATATCAACTGCTTCTTTTCCTGCTTCAACGCTACTTTTAGAACGTATTACATATTCCTCATTAAAAGTTAATCCGCTGTCTAATAAGGCTTGCTTATATCCTAAAAACCTGTTTTTAAAAATATCAAGAGACTGATCTCCTGATAAATGTGCAATAAATCTGCAACCTTCATTAATCAAATGTTTGGTGGTTTCATAACCGCCTTTAAAGTCATTAATAGTAACAGAACTTACACCATCAATATGTTTGCTTCTGTCAAAAAATATAAGCGGAACATTTTTTTGCAAAACATTATGAAATGCACCATCATTTTCGTCTGTAACTGCGGTAACTGACATTAAAATTCCGTCAACCTGAGCATCTATTAAAGTGTAAAGGTTTTCGTTTTCTCTTTTTAAATCTTCATGAGTCTGGCAAATAATTACTTGATAACCATGAGGTTGTAGCTCTTCTTCTATACCTCTGATTACAGAAGCGAAGAAATTACTATCTATACGAGGAACAATTACACCTATATTATTGCTACGCCCACTCTTTAAAGCCAAAGCAAGTTTGTTTTGCTTATAGTTCATCGAAGCTGCAGTTTTTATAACTAATTCGCGTGTGCTTTCTTTTATTTTAGGGTTATTGTTTAGCGCTCTGGAAACCGTCGCTGCAGTGATATTCAGTTTTTTTGCAATATCATAGATGGTTATTTTTTCGCTCATTCAAAAAGAGATTTTGATTTATTAACAGACAAAAATACATTTTTTTTATATAACCTAACACAAATTGTTATCGATTACCTTAATTTTCAACTAAAACGTTTTCAATTATACAATGATAATAAATTATGTCTTTTTTTACACATTGTGTAAATAAAATTAATAATAAAAATTAAATATATAAATTTTTTCTAAATAAATTTGGTGCATCCAATGTATTTTTATATTTTCGTGTAATCGATTACATAATTGTTGACTTTTGATCAAAAAGAAAAATAAATTACTACGTAAATGACTACAAATAAGCCCATAACATTTAAAACAGTTGTATTTCTTTCAGTGATTACTGTATTGATTTCGTCTTGTGGGAAGCAAGTTTCTCCTGTTTCGGAAGCTGATCCATGGAAAAAAATGGAATTAATTGTTAAGAGCATCCCTGAAACACACTTTTCTGATAAAAATTATAACATAAATGATTATGGGGCTGTTGCTGACGGAAAGACTTTAAACACAGCCGCTTTCGAAAAAGCAATTAAAGCCTGTACTGAAAATGGTGGAGGTAAAGTAATTGTACCGAATGGGAAATATTTAACCGGTGCTATTCATCTGGAAAGCAATGTGAATTTGCACTTAGAAGATCAGGCTGAAATTCTTTTTAGCATAAATCCAAAAGATTATCCTATTGTTCATACTTCCTGGGAAGGAACAGAAGTAATGAATTATTCTCCTCTTATATATGCCAAAAATAAAACCAATGTTGCTATAACCGGAAAAGGAATTTTAAATGGTCAGGCCAATAGTACAAATTGGTGGGTTTGGTCCGGAGGCAAAAGTTATGGATGGCAAAAAGGAATTCCGTCGCAAAACGACCCAACAAATCGCGAAGTATTGGTAGATATGGCTGAAAAAGGTGTTCCGGTTGCTGAAAGAGTTTTTGGTGACGGACGTTATTTGCGCCCTAATTTCATTGAATTTTTTGAATGTAATACGGTTCTTGTAAAAGATGTTACGGTTATAAATTCACCTTTCTGGATTTTGCATCCTATAAAATCAAACAATATTATTATTGATGGTGTAACCGTAAACAGTCACGGTCCTAATAATGATGGCTGTGATCCTGAATATTCTCAAAACATCATTATTAAAAACTGCACCTTTAATACTGGCGATGATTGTATTGCCATAAAGGCCGGAAGAGATGCTGACGGAAGAAGAGTAGCCATACCAAGTAAAAATATCATTGTTCAAAATTGCAAAATGATTGATGGCCACGGCGGGGTTGTTATTGGAAGCGAGATTTCTGCAGGTGTTAATAATGTTTTTGTAGAAAATTGTGTCATGGACAGCCCAAATCTGGACAGGGCTATTCGTATCAAAACAAACTCAAAAAGAGGCGGCGTTATCGAAGATATTTTTGTTAGAAACCTTGAAGTAGGTACTGTTGGAGAATGTGTTTTAAGAGTTACAATGAAGTATAACGTTTACGGAAGCCAGACAGGAAATTTTATTCCGGTGGTGAGAAACATTAATCTTGAAAATATTAAAGTAAAAAACGGAGGTAAATATGGTGTCCTTGCAGATGGTTATAAGGAATCTCCGGTGGAAAATATAACACTTAAGAATGTGGTAATCCAGAAAGTAGATTCGATCTATTCTTTAAAAAATGTAAAAAATATCAATTTTATAAACACTTATATCAATGACAAAAAAGTAGAACAAATTAAAAATTAAGAAAAACTATCATTTTAACCAATTAACCAAACTATGAATATTAAACAAATTTTAAAGAAAAAAGTAAAATGCAATCTTGCGTTTTTATTTTTCCTGAACTTCTTCATAAGTACTACTATGAGCGCTCAGTCGAGTGTTGTAGAAGGGAAAATTACTGATGCTTCGGGATTATCTCTTCCGGGCGTAAACATTCAGGAAAAAGGTACGAAAAACGGAACTTCGACAGATTTTGAAGGAAGTTTTAAATTAAATGTTACTAATAATAAAGCGATTTTAGTAATTAGTTATTTAGGTTTTCAAACGCAGGAAGTTAGTATTGCCGGAAAATCTAAAGTAAATGTAAGCCTTGCAGAAGCATCAAACTCATTAAACGAAGTTGTTGTGGTAGGTTACGGATCTGTGAAAAAGACAGATCTTACCGGTTCTGTAAGTACCATAAATGCTGCTACTATAACAGAAAGAAATACAACAAATGCATTAGAAGCTATTCAGGGAAGCACTCCTGGGGTTCAGATTTCATCTAGTACAGGCCGTTCAGGAGACGGATTTAAAGTTGTAATTAGAGGAAATAACTCTTTAGTAGGATCATCTCCGCTATATGTTGTAGATGGCGTTCCAACAGATGGAATTGACTTTTTAAATCCACAGGATATTGCCCGAATGGATGTTTTAAAAGATGCTTCTTCTGCATCTATTTATGGTTCGAGAGGAGCTAGTGGAGTTATTATTGTGACTACTAAAAGTGGTATAAGTGCTAAATCGGGAATTAGTGTTTCATTTGATACCTCTTACGGAAACAAATCGGCTGCAAGATTACCAAAAATGATGTCTGGCGAAGAATGGTGGAAATTTCACCAAACAGCCTATATGAGTGCTACGCCGGCAACACAAACTCCGGCGCAATTAGCTGCATTAGCCGGAAATCAAAGTCCGTTATTGGTATCAAGAGCTAACAGCGGTTATAATTTTGACTGGTATGATGCAGTATTAAAATCAGGAATGACTGAAAATAATTATTTAAATATTTCAGGACGTTCTGAATCTGGTTTAAGCTATAACTTAGGATTTGGTGTTCAGTCAGATAAAGGACTTATTGACAATGATTCAACAGATAAATATTCATTTAAATTAGGTTTAAATCATAAAATAAATGATAAGTTTTCTACAGGTGCAAACGTTACAATAGCACGTTTAGATAACCAATTAGGTAGTGATTTAGCGATGCAGGATGCTTTCAGATTAAGTCCGTTAATGTCTCCATGGGCTATCGATGCTGCCGGAAATGAATTAGTAGGCACAAACTTTTTCCTACCGGGAAAATTAACATATCCTGATGGATCCTGGGCAATCAATAAAACAAGTACAGTAAATCCATTAGTAGAAATTGCTAACTCATCTCAAACAGAAAAAACCTGGCAAACAGTTGGTAATGTTTATTTACAATATCAACCAATGAAATGGTTTTCATTTAAAACAACATTTGCAGCGGGAATTGAAAATACAGTTACAAGTATTTCTAATAAAGCGCAAACGAATGCCGGAGTTACCTTAAATGGAAAAAATTCAGCATCTATTAAAAACTTCAATAATTTTAATTATACCTGGGATAATCAAATTGACTTGAAACATACTTTTAATGAAGTACATGATGTTAGTGTATTATTATTACAAAGTATATATTCAAATGTTGATGAAACATCTTATTTATATTCTAATAATCAGCCTTTTGATGTTGGTTCAGATAATTTAGGCTCAGGTGTTCAGACAAGTTATAATTTGACATCAGGATACGCAAAAAACACATTAAGTTCTTATGCTGTTCGTTTAAATTATGCTTTTAAAGATAAATACTTATTAACGGCTTCTAATAGATGGGATGGTTCATCTGTATTATCAGAAGGTAATAAATGGCAAAATTTCCCATCTGTTGCTTTAGGATGGAAAATTAGTAAAGAATCATTTTTAGAAGGCAACAATATAGTTTCAGATTTAAAACTTAGAGCGAGTTTAGGTTATACAGGAAATGATAATGTGGCACCATATACTTCTCAGGCATTATTAAATCAGCAGACATTTTATGCAAACGGAGCAAATGTAGTTTCAGGATGGCAGTCTGAAAATTTAGCAAATCAGGCTTTAACCTGGGAGAAAACAAGAGAACTTAACTTTGGTCTTGATTATGGTTTCTTAAAGAATAGAATTAGCGGAAGTGTAGATGTATACGACAGATTATCTGATAAATTGATTTACAAACAACAATTACCGTTAGAGACAGGTTATAAAAATACTTTTGCCAATGTTGGTTCTGTAAGTAATAAAGGTGTAGAGGTTTTATTGACAACTAAAAATATTAAATCTAAAAATGTAAACTGGGAAACAACTTTTACGTTTACTAAAAATGTAAATAAACTGGAATCAATTTACAATCAGGATCAGGTAAGTGATATTGGAAATAAATTAATTATTGGTTCAGAATTAAATCCTAATTACAATTACGTTTATGATGGTGTTTGGCAGGAAAGTGAAGCCGTTCAGGCAGCTTCATACGGTCAGGCTCCTGGTCAGGCAAGACCAAAAGATTTAAACGGAGACGGTAAATTTAATCAGGATGACAGAACTGTAATTGGTAATGCAAACCCGGATTGGCAGGGAAGTTTATATTCTAAACTAACCGTTGGTCAGTTTGATTTTAATTTTTCTGTAATTACAAGTCAGGGGCAAACAGTATTAAGTACTTTTCATCAGAATTTTGCTGACGTAAGCGACAGAGGACGTCAAAAATTAGCGATGGACTATTTTATTCCAACAAACGGTACAGGTATTGAAGCAAATGCTAATAATGAAAACCCAAGACCAGGTCCTGTTGCTACGGGTGCTGGTGCTTATTGGACATCTTTATTTGGTTATTACAGAGACGTATCTTATGTAAAAATTAAAAATATCTCTCTGGGATACACTTTCAATTCAGATTTACTTAAAAAATTGAAAATGAGCAATTTTAGAATTTATGTAAATGTTTTAGATCCATTTGTATTTACAGATTTTGACGGATATGATCCGGAATGGGCTGGATCTGCCTTTGGTGTAAACCGTCCGGCATCTGTTACTACGCAATTAGGATTAAGTGTTAAATTTTAATAAGATATAAAATGAAAAAAATAATAATATTAATGTTAGGAATAATTGCTATTGCCTTTAACGGTTGTAGTGACTATATTGAAGAAGAAAGTCTTTCGAATGTTCCTGCTGATGCAACTTACAAAACAGCATCAGGATTTCAATTACTGGTCAATTCAAACTATGCTGCGCTTAAAGGAATATACGGAGGTAATCCCTGGTTATTTGAGGCGGGAACAGATATGTATGCAGAAGGAAGAACGCCTGAACCGGCTGGTTTGAGCCAATATACCTTATTAATTCCATCTTCTAGTAATGTTGATGAATTATATGCTTCATGTTATCAGTTAATTCAGTCTGTAAATAAAACAATATATTATTCTACAGTTACTGAACAAACAGCGAATGTAAATACACTTGTTGGTGAAGCAAGATTTTTAAGAGCTAATGCTTATTTTTTATTGGTTCAAACCTATGGAGGAGTTTCTATAGCGAACGAATACATAACTTCTCCGATTTTAACATTTAAAAGAAATACTGCCGAAGAAGTTTACACACAAATTATAGCTGATTTAGATGCAGCTCTAGAAAATGTGGGCACCGGAACTTACAGTACAACAGGAAAAGTAAACAAAAGAGCTGTAAATGATTTATTGGCAAAAGTTTACTTAACCAGAGGATATGAAACTTTTGGTAAAACTGATGATTTTGCAAAAGCGGCAGCCTATGCTGATGCTGCAATTGCTGGTCAGGCATTAAACATACCTTTTGGCCAATTATTTGTTACCAATGCGCTTGGGGTTGATAACGATTTAAATGCAGAGACCATTTTTTCTGTTCAGTATGATAAAGCATCAACAAGTACAAGCCCAACAACATTAGGAAATAACCAGTTTTACTATTTCAGTTCTTATTTAGGAGGTGCAGAAACGGGAGCTCCTTTAAGAAGTTACAATTTATGTCCAACAGATTATGCTTTAGGATTATATGAAAAAGGAGATAAAAGATGGGAAGCTACTTTTATGACCGAAATTCTTGAAGGTCCTGAAACAACTAATGGAGTTACTAAAACAATTTTGTATTATCCTTATTACAGAAGTTCAAATCCTGCGGCATTAAAAGTGAGACATTTTTATGAGCCAAAATGGTTTACGCCAGCAGACAGAACCGCTTGGGAAACTGCAAATGCATCAAGAAAAGCAACAACTTTTGTATATCATCCTTGGGGAGAATATTCTGCCGCACATACTTTAATCAAAAATTTAGATTGTTATACAATTCCGGTTAAGAAATTCGATGATGCAAATACAACTACACCATCAAGTACAGGACCTGTAAGTACAAGGGATATTATTGTATCTCGTTTAGGGGAAACTTATTTAATAGCTGCTGAAGCTTATTTAAAAGCGGGAGTACCTACAACAGGTTTAGATCGTTTAAACGAAGTGAGAAGAAGAGCAGGTGTTGCAAATGCAACTATTGGAGAATTCAATATCGATTATATTTTAGATGAAAGAGGTAGAGAATTACTTGGAGAATACAAACGTTGGTTTGATTTGAAACGTACCGGAACTCTTGTTGCAAGAGCTTCTGCACACAATTATAAAATAAAAGAAGCAAATTTTGTTGGTGTAGGTGGAGCGCTTAAAATTTTAAGACCAATTCCACAAACAGCATTAGATTTAAACCAAAATAAAGATTTTCCTCAAAATCCTGGTTATTAGTAATTTGATAATTTTTTGAGATTTTAGTTTTTTTGAAGAAGTTAAAAAGGAGTTTGATGTATTTCAAACTCCTTTCTTAACTGTAAAATAGGATTTTAAGATGAAGAAAATGCTTTTTATGATACTGTTGATTTCCAATACTATTTTTGCACAAAGCAAAGTAAGTATTGATACTTCATACACCGTAAAAAGTACTTATAATAAACTAATCAAAAAATACCCTTTTATAACTATACCTCACGAACAAAACAATACTTTAATTACTGAAGTTAAAGAAGTTATTTATCAGCAAGGAAAAGAAAGAGCATTGCATTTGGATGCTTTTTTTTATAAAAATCAAAAGTTAAATCCTGCCGTAATCATGATTCATGGCGGAGGCTGGAGATCAGGAAATAAAAATCAAATGCATACTATGGCAAAGGAAATAGCTTCAAAAGGCTATTCTTGTTTTGCTATCGAATACAGATTATCATTAGAAGCAAAATATCCGGAAGGGGTTTTAGATGTAAAAAATGCAATTAAATTTATAAAAGATAATGCACGAAAATTCAATGTAGATCCAAACAAAATTGCCGTTTTAGGTTGCTCTTCAGGAGGACAAATGGCAGCTTTGATTGGTACAACAAACGAAAATTCAGATTTTGAAGATGCATCTTACAAAAGTAAAGCATCCTCAAAAGTAAATGCGATTATTGATATAGATGGCGTTTTAGCTTTTCGGCATCCGGAATCTTCAGAAGGAGAAATGGCATCGTTTTGGCTGGGAGGTTCGTATGAAGAAAAACCGGAGAACTGGAAAAATGCTTCGGCTTTAAGCCATACCAATAAAAACACGCCGCCCACACTTTTTATAAACAGTAGTTTCGACAGGTTTCATGCAGGCAGAGATGATATGATTGCAATTTTGAACCAGAATAAGATTTACAGCGAAGTCAGAACAATTGAGAATTCACCGCATTCATTTTGGTTTTTTCAACCCTGGTTAGATGAAACGGTTACGTACACAACACAATTTTTAGATAGAATTTTTAAATAATTTACAATACAATGAAAGCAAAAATCACATTAACAGCCTTATTATTAGTTGGATTTACAGCAGTTCAAGCTCAAAAATACGATATAAAAACAGCCAAAACGTATGCCGAAATATCAGCCAAAACGGATGGAAAATGGGAAGGAAAAAAATATATTGGCGGAACTGTTTTTAAAAATGTTGACCAGCTAAAATTAGCCCCGGAACACACAGATCATTCTTTTGATATTCGTTACGAAGGTCCGGGTTGGGAAAGTAATAAAATTGGATATCGTTTGTATTTAGACTGGAGAAATGCAATTGACATTTTTGGAAAGAAAACATCTGAAATGATTTTGCCTAAAGTTGGTCAGGATAATTTTGACTCATATCACGAAATGAGCGATTGGGGTGCTGATATTTTGAAAGCCGGAAAAGGAATAGGAATTGGATCTATCGACCGTTATTTAAACAATGAAAAATTACACTTTCGTGAAGTAGATTCTACCATTGCAAACGTTACTAATAAAACAAACGAATCGAATGTAAAAGTGCGTTATTACGGTTGGAAAACAGCCTCTGATAAAATTGATTTTACTTCAGAACTAACCATTAAACCAGATCAGTTATATACGCAGCACACCATAAAAGCATCCAAAGAAATTAAAGGAATTTGCACCGGAATTGTTAAGCAAAAAAACACCGAATTGATTAAAAAAGAAAGCAAAAATAAAAAATGGGCTTATTTGGCTACTTACGGAGCACAATCGTTAGTACCGGACAAATTAGGAATGGCTATTTTTTATGAAGTAAAAACTATTGAAAATGTTGCTGATACTGATTTAGATTATTTATTGGTTTTTAAACCAACAACAAAAGCAACTTCATTTTACTTTTTAGGCGCGTGGGAGCAACAAACGGACGGAGTTAAAACGCAGGAAGAATTTGTGAAATATTTAGATCAGCAATTAGAAATTCTAAACAAAAAAGGTAAAATGTAATTTATAGCCACGGATTAAAGGATTAAAAGGATTTTTTTTCACGCAGATTCTGCAGATTTTGGCAGATTAATTTAAATAAATTATAAATATTGATCTGCGTACATCTGCTTAAATCTTTTTAAAATCTGCGTGAAATAAATATACCATGATTGAGTATTCTAATCCTTTAATCTGTGGCAAAAAACAATAATTGTATGCTTAAAGCCTTGTTTATAAAGACCTTTTTTATTAGATGCGTAATTATTTTTTTACTGATTTTTAGTACAAAATTAATAGCGCAGACAACTGAAAAAGCGCTTCCTGATAACTTAAAATGGTCAGAAAGAACCGCACTTACTATTCTGAATAAATACCCGAAAGCCTGGCAAATCGACGGAACCGAAAAGCCAAAATGGGATTATAAAATGAGTTTGGTATTGACCGCTTTTGAAAAATTATTTGAAAAAACAAAAGACCAAAAGTATCTCAATTATATCAAAGAATATGCTGATGAAATGATTAACAGTTCCGGAAATATCCTGAAATATGATATTAAAGAATATAATATCGATTATGTAAATCCGGGGAAATTGCTTTTTAATTTATATGATATTACAAAAGACAACCGCTATCAAAAAGTAATAGAGCAATTAAGAAAACAAATTGAAAGTCAGCCCAGAACGGCAAGCGGCGGATTTTGGCACAAGCAAATTTATCCAAATCAAATGTGGATTGACGGATTGTATATGGCAGAGCCTTTTTACACGCAATATACCGTTACATATGAAAATGGAAAAGCGTTAGATGATATTGCAAAACAGTTCGAATTGGTTCAAAATCATTTGGTTGATAAAAAAACAGGTCTCGTATATCAGGCTTGGGATGAAAGCAAGCAAATTGGCTGGGCGAACCCTGAAACTGGAACATCGCCAACAATTTGGGGACGCGGAATTGGCTGGTACATGATGGCGTTGGTGGAAACCTTAGATTATTATCCTAAAAATCATCCGAAACAAAAAGAATTGGTTGAATTTTTGAATGCAGTAGCTAAAAGCGTAGTCAAAGCAAAAAGCACATCAGGATTGTGGTATCAGGTTACTGATAAACCGGAACTGAAAGATAATTTTTTAGAATCTTCATCTTCAGCAATGATTATTTATAGTCTCGCAAAAGGAACTAATAAAGGATATTTATCGGCAAGTTATAAAAAAACAGCACAAAAATCTTTTGATGCATTTATAAAAGAGTTTGTAAAAACAGACGCCAATAATGAAATTACAATTTCAAATGTTTCGTCGAATGTTGGTTTAGGAGGAAAACCTTTTCGTGACGGATCAAACGAATATTATATAAAAAGCAAAGCAAAAGACAATAGTTCACCAGCCTTAGCCGCATTTTTATTAAGTGCAGTTGAGTTGAATAAATAACAATTAAATCCTGTTTAGATGACTAATAGAAATAAAAATTATTTGGTGCTAATGCTGTTAACATGTACTTTGTTATTTACAAACGACAAAGTTACAGGACAGGAATCTTCAAAAAATGAAATTGTTATTTCTAAAGATTTAAAATGGTCTGAGCGAATGGCACTTTCTATCATGAAACGTGCTCCACAAGCCTGGCAGGTAGATCATAACGAGAAAACAAAATGGGATTATAAGTTGGGTTTACTAATGACTTCTTTTGAAAAACTTCATAAAAAAACAAACAACCCAATTTATGCAGCTTACATAAAAGACTATGCTGAAACGGTTGTCAATACTTCAGGAGAAATTCTAAATTATAAATTAGAAGATTATAATATAGACAATATCAATGCCGGAAAAATGCTGTTTGACCTGTATTCCACAACAAAAGACGAGCGTTATCTTACCGCCTTAAAAACATTAAGAAAACAGTTAGAAACGCATCCAAGAACAAATTCCGGAGGCTTTTGGCACAAAAAAATATATCCGTACCAAATGTGGCTTGATGGTTTGTATATGGGAGCACCTTTTTATGCTCAATATACGGCAACTTTTGATCAGGGAAAAGATCTTGATGACGTTGCCAAACAATTTGAACAAGTTCATTTACATACCATTGATAAAAAAACCGGATTACTTTTTCATGCCTGGGATGAAAGCAAACAAATGCCTTGGGCAAATAAAGAAACCGGAACTTCGCCTAATTTTTGGTCACGTTCTATTGGCTGGTACATGATGGCTTTGGTCGACGTTTTAGATTATATGCCAAAAGAACATCCAAAAAGAAAAGAGTTAATTCAATACCTGAATGAAATTTCAACCGCAGTTGCAAAATACCAGGACAAGTCAGGTTTATGGTTTCAGGTAACAGATTCCGGAACTAAAGAAGGAAATTATCTGGAAGCTTCAGGTTCTGAAATGTTTGTGTATGCCTTTGCAAAAGGAGTGAACAAAGGTTATTTGCCTTCGAAATATAAAAAGTTAGCAGATAAAGGTTTTAACGGAATAACGCAAAAATTAATTACGGTTGATGCAGATGGTGAAATACATATTACACAAGTTTGTGCCAGTGCAGGTTTAGGCGGAAATCCGTATCGTGATGGCTCTTTTGAATATTACATTAAAGAAAAAATAAAAGTGGACAATTCTCACGGATTAGGCCCTTTTATCCTAGCCGCACTAGAATTAGAAAAATAGTAGAATTTAAATATATTTTAAAATGAAGAATAATAGAAAACAAGGTTATTTCGTATCGGTTTTATTAATGTGTTTTATGGCTTTTACAAGTTGTAAAGTAACATCGCAAGAACCGGCAAAAAAGGATATAGTTATTTCTAAAGATTTAAAATGGTCTGATAAAATGGCTTTGACATTGATGAAACGCCATCCTGAAGCTTATATGATCGATGATGCTAAAAAACCAAAATGGGATTACGTTCATGCTTTGGTTTTGCATTCTATTGAAGAATTGTATAAAAAAAATCCAGATCCGCGATATAAAGCTTACATAAGAGGTTACGTAGATGAGTTTGTACAACAAGACGGAACTATTACTACTTATGAGTTTGATAAATACAATATCGATTTGGTGGTGCCGGGACGTTTACTTTTTGATGTTTATGCTGAATCAAAACAAGATAAATATTTAAAAGCATTACAATTAGTTCGTAAACAACTTTCAGAGCAGCCTCGTACGCAAAGCGGCGGATTCTGGCACAAACAAATTTATCCAAACCAAATGTGGCTAGACGGCTTGTATATGGGAGAACCATTTTATGCACAATACACGGCTACGTTCGAAAACGGAAAAAGTTTTGATGATATCGCAAAACAATTCGAACAGATTCAATTGCATGCTACAGATCCAAAAACAGGTTTATTGTACCACGGTTGGGATGAAAGCAAAGCAATGCCATGGGCAAATAAAGAAACGGGAAATTCACCAAATTTCTGGTCAAGAGCTTTAGGCTGGTATGCAATGGCTTTGGTAGATGTTTTAGATTATATGCCAAAGGATCATCCAAAACAAAAAGAATTGGTAAAATATTTAAACAATGTTTCAGATGCTTTAGCCAAATACCAGGATAAATCAGGTTTATGGTACCAAGTAACAGATAAAGGAGGAGAAAAAGGAAATTATCTTGAAGCATCAGGATCTTCAATGTTTGCTTATGCTTTTGCAAAAGGAGCAAATAAAGGTTATTTACCGGCAAAATATAAAAAATTAGCCAGCAAAGCTTTTGATGGATTAACGAAAGTCTTAATCAAAACGGTAGACGAAGATGGAGGTATCACATTAACAAACTGCTGCCAGGTTGCCGGTTTAGGCGGAAATCCGTACAGAGACGGTTCTTACGAATATTACGTAAACGAAAGAAAAAAAGACAACGATCCTAAAGCTACAGGACCTTTTATTTTAGCGGCTTTAGAATTGAATAGATAAATTTTTTTGAGTAAAGAGTAAAGAGTAAAGAGTAAAGAGTGAAGAGTAAAGAGTAAAGAGTAAAGAGTGAAGAGCAAAACAGGAATTCCGTTATGTGATTTCTCCTCCGTCGAAATGGCACAAAATGGGAGTAATTTCTTTTGTGCGATTTTAAACCCTGTCGGGTTTAATTAGCGTTCCGGAGGAACAAAAAATATTGTTGGGATGGATTTTAATCCATTCATCGCAAGCAATATCGAAATTGACACAAAATAATAAGCTCTTATTCCCACAACGAGACCTGACAGGTTTTAAAACCTTTAAGATCAAATTAGAAATTACCAAAAATGAAAAACATAAAAATCATATTCCTTTTACTATCGATACTTGCAGTTCAAAAAAATGCTGCACAAGTTTGGGTACCTGATAATGGAGACGGAACGTACACCAACCCTATTATTCATGCAGATTATTCAGATCCTGATGCAGTTAGAGTAGGCGATGATTTTTATATGACCGCATCGTCTTTTAATTGCATTCCGGGATTACCAATCTTGCATTCTAAAGATTTAGTCAACTGGAAGATTATAGGATATGCACTAACCAAACAAATTCCGGTAGAAACATTTGATAAAGTGCAACACGGAAACGGAGTTTGGGCACCAAGTATAACTTATCATAATAATGAGTTTTATATTTATTACCCGGATCCTGATTTCGGAATTTATATGATTAAAGCCAAAAAAGCAGAAGGACCCTGGTCTGAGCCTATTTTGGTAAAATCCGGTTCAGGATTAATAGATCCGAGTCCGTTATGGGATGATGATGGAAAAAATTATCTCGTTCATGCCTTTGCGGGCAGCCGTGCAAAAATAAAAAGCTTAATTGTAGTGTGTACGATGAACGATGAAGGAACAGTAGCAAATCATGATGAAGTTATGGTAATTGACGGACATGAAAGCGAAGGAACTATTGAAGGTCCAAAGTTTTATAAACGAAACAATTACTACTATATTTTTGCTCCGGCCGGAGGAGTTCCTACAGGATGGCAAACAATTTTAAGATCAAAAAATGTTTTTGGCCCTTACGAAACAAAGAAAGTTTTAGAACAAGGAAAAACGAATATAAATGGCCCGCATCAGGGAGCATGGGTACAAACACAAACAGGAGAAGATTGGTTTATACATTTTCAGGATAAAGGGGCATACGGAAGAATTGTACATCTTCAGCCTATGAAATGGGAAAATGACTGGCCGGTGATGGGACAGGATTTCGATAAAAACGGAATTGGAGAACCGGTCACAACCTATAAAAAACCAAATGTTGGCAAAAAATATCCAATAGAAACTCCTGCAGAATCGGATGAATTTAACGCGCCTAAATTAGGATTGCAATGGCAATTGCAGGCAAATTCACAAATCAATTGGGGATTTCCAACCAGTTTAGGATATTTAAATTTGTTTTGCTTACAAACCATTAAAGAGAGTACTAAAATTTTTGAAGCTCCGAATTTATTATTACAAAAATTTCCGGCAGAAGAATTTACAACAACAACCAAGTTAACTTTTAATACAAGATTAAACGGAGAATCAACAGGACTTATAATAATGGGATTAGATTATAGTTATTTGAATCTTAAAAACGATAACGGAAAATTATACTTAAACCAGAAAACGGGAACTTTCGATAAAAAAGTTTCTGAAACAGAAACTACTCCTGTTTTAATAAAAAATAATACCATCTATTTGAGAGTAAAAATTAAGAAAGGTGGCGTTTGTAGTTTTTTCTATAGTTTAGATGATAAAAAATATGAGGCTATTGGTAATGATTTTATCGCTAAAGAAGGAAAATGGATTGGAGCAAAAGTGGGACTTTTTGCTCTGAGTGAAAAAGGTACCAATGATTCCGGTAATGTTGCAGTAGATTGGTTTAGAATTACAAAATAAAAAAAGAATTAAAACGTCATAAAATAGTAAATACGTTTTTAAGTTCAAAAAAAATGACTCGCATAAATGATGTTTTTTTAAATGAATTCAAAAAATCGATATCTAAATATATTTATTAGTAATAAATAAGCTGAAAATAGCTTAAAATAATTTTTGTTTGAAAAAAGGGAGATTTCTACCTTTTTCGAACTTTTTATTAAGAAGAGCTTTTTGTGTGAAAGTTAAAACAGATTAAAAATGATTCAATTAAAAAAAATAGCTGTACTTTTTATAGTAGGATTTAGTGTTACACTAAATGCTCAGAATACCTATAAAAACTGGCCGGATATTATTCGTAAAAATGATGCTACTTGGTTTGGTTCTGCGGAAGCCAAAAAAATAGCCGAAAATGTGTTGCTTTACCAAAGAGATATTGGCGGATGGCCAAAAAATATCCAAATGCAGCAAGAACTGACTGCTGCACAAAAAACAGAATTGCTGGCTATAAAAAAAACAACCAAAGAAACTACAACAGACAATGGTGCCACTTCTCAGGAAATGCTATTTATGTCTAAAATGTATGCTCAGGTTAAAGATGAACGATATAAAGAATCATTTTTAAAGGGAGTAAATTACCTGTTAGAAGCACAATATGATAATGGGGGATGGCCTCAGTTTTATCCTTTAAAAAAGGGCTATTACACGCATATTACTTACAATGATGACTCAATGGTTCATATTTTAAATGTGATGAAAGAAATCAGTGAACAAACTGATTTTTATAGCATTAAACCATCTGCAATAATTGTTGAGAAAACTAAAAAAGCTTTTGATAAAGGGATCGATTGCATCTTAAAAACACAATACAAACAAAATGGAGTTTTAACTTCATGGTGTGCGCAACATGACGAAATAACTTTGCTTCCTGCAAATGCAAGAGCCTTTGAATTAGCATCACTAAGCGGATATGAATCGGCTAAAATTGTACTGCTCTTAATGTCGATTGAAAAGCCATCTCCGGAAATCATTACAGCAGTAAAAAGCGCAGATGAATGGTTTGAAAAAACGAAAATCACAAATCTTGAAGAAAAAAGAGTCCTAAACGACGCCGGAAAAATTATTGATAAAAAAATGATTCCAACCGTAAACGCAGCACCAATTTGGGCCAGATTTATGGATCTTGAAACCAACGAACCTTTCTTTTGTGATCGTGATGGAATTAGAAAAAAATCATTAAATGAAATTGGTTCTGAAAGGCGAAATGGCTATTCCTGGTATTCTGATGCACCAAAAGAAGTATTAAAAAAATATTCGGCGTGGGCAATTAAAAATGGAGTAAAAGTTTCGTCGACAAATACGCCATCAAAAAAAAAAGATAATTACATAATAGTCGCACAAGACGGCTCCGGCGACTTTACCAAAATTCAGGATGCGATAAATGCAAGCCCGTCTTTTCCATACGAGAAAGTTGTAATAAACATAAAAAACGGAACTTATAATGAAAAAGTCCGTATTCCGGAATGGAACACGCATTTATCATTAATTGGAGAAAGCAAAGAGAATACAATCATAACCTTTGATGATAATTTCAAAAAGATCAATTTAGGAAGAAACAGTACTTTTTATACGTACACGGTTTTAGTTGAAGGAGATGATTTCTCAGCATCAAATTTAACTATTAAAAATACTTCAGGAGATAACGGTCAGGCGATTGCCTTATCAGTAGTCAGCAATCGTGCTAAAATTTTAAATTGTAGTATTTTAGGAAATCAGGATACGCTTTATTTGTCCGGAAAAGATGCAAAACAATATTTTAAAGATTGTTATATAGAAGGTACAACCGATTTTATTTTTGGAGGCGCCACCGCCTTATTTGAAAATTGTGAAATCAAAAGCATCAAAAACTCTTACATTACAGCAGCTTCCACGCCGCAAGGAATTCCCTTTGGATTTGTGTTTAAAAACTGCAGGCTTACAGCAAGCAATGAAGCAACAGCAGTATATTTAGGAAGACCCTGGAGAATCTACGCAAAAACAGTATTTATAAACTGTCAAATGCAAAAACACATAAAACCTGAAGGCTGGGAAAACTGGTCGAAACCCGAAGCAGAAAAAAACGCTTTTTATGCTGAATACAATTCTACCGGAGAAGGATTTCAACCAACAAAAAGAGTTTCATGGTCACATCAGCTGAAAAAAACGGAAGCTGAAAAATATACTTTAGAAAATATTCTAAAAGATACTGTATCTAATTGGTATTCAATTTTATAAAGTATTAAAAAAGACTTAGCAATTCAGCAACTCAGAACCTTCAAAAAAACAATCATGAACCTAAAATATTTTCTTTTTCTATTGATTTCCTGGGCGTCTTTTGCACAAAAAAATGAATTTCCGATTTCAAAAGTAGATTCAATTCTAAACAGAATTCAATTGCCTGTTTTTCCTGCCTATCAGATTAATGTTGTAAAACTTGGTGCAAAAGGAGATTCCATTACCAATAATAAAGGCTTTTTTGATAAGGCTATGGCTTTATGTAAAAAGAATAATGGCGGAACTATTATTGTTCCAAAAGGAATTTATAAAATCAACGGACCAATTCATTTTGTGAGCAATGTAAATCTTAAAATCGAAAAAGGAGCAAAAATTAAGTTTAGTGATACGCCAGAAGACTATTTACCAATGGTTTTAACCAGTTGGGAAGGAACAATTCTTTACAATTACAGTCCGCTAATTTATGCCTATGATTGCAAGAATATTGCTATTACAGGAGAAGGAACTATTGATGGAGAAGGCGGAAAAACATGGAAAAGTTTTAAAGCCAAAGAAAATGCAGGCAAAAACTTAAGCCGTGACATGAACCACAATAACGTAGCATTGAAAGACAGAAAATTGGGAGATGGTTATTTTCTGCGCCCTCAAATGATTCAGTTTTTTAATTGCAGAAATGTTTTGGTTGAAAATATCCGAATTGAAAATTCTCCTTTTTGGTGTTTACATCTTTTAAAATCCGAAAGTATTACAGTACGCGGTATAAGCTATAAATCATTAAATTATAATAATGACGGAATTGATCCTGAGTATGCTAAAGACGTTTTAATAGAAAATGTAACCTTTGATAACGGTGATGATAATGTGGCCATAAAAGCAGGAAGAGATCATGAAGGGCGTGCAAATGCAGTAACACCAAGTGAAAATATCGTAATTAGAAATTGTAATTTTAAAGGACTTCACGGTGTCGTTATTGGTAGTGAAATGTCAGCAGGAGTACAGAATGTATTTGTAGAAAATTGCAAAACAGTTGGCTATTTAAAAAGAGGTATTTACTTAAAAACCAATGCAGACAGAGGTGGTTTTATAAAAAATATTTTTGTTAGAAATATTCAATTAGATGAAGTGGAAGATTGTATATACATTACTGCCAATTATCATGGCGAAGGAAAAGGGTTTCAATCCGATATTTCAAATGTATCTTTCTCAAATATTACCTGTAATAAAGCATCAGAATCCGGAATTGTAATTCAGGGCTTCCCGGAGAAAAAAATTAGAAATATAGCTTTAACTAATATCGAAATCAAATCAGCAAAAAATGCATTATCAAATGAAAATGCCGAAAATGTGCTGATGACAGACGTTTTTATAGGGCAAAGAGCCACGGTTCCTACGGCAGCAAAATAGGTTTTTAAGTGGTTTAAAGGCACAAAGGTTCAAAGAGACAGAGGTTCCTGTAGAGACGCACAGCAGTGCGTCTATTATGAAAATGTAGAAAAAAGAAGTTCAAAGATCTACAAATTCGCAATTTTATAATCCTGAGCAAAGTACAAGAACAACCAAGAAATAAATACAATTTTTTCATCCTGACAGAGGAAGGATCACACAGGAAACTCGACAAAGAAATACACAAAGTTTTTCCTCCTGAGCAAAGCCAAAAGACACACAACAAACTCGACAAAGAAACTCAACAAAGAGACAACTAAAGTTTTGTCTTCCTGAGCGAAGTCGAAGGACTAACAAGAAACTCGACAGAAGATAAAAAATCTAAAATCTATAAAAATGAAAACATACATCTTAATCCTATTCCTAATCAGCACAGCCTGTTTCGCTCAAAAAACTACCGTTTACACAATTGGCGATTCTACAATGGCAAATAAAAAAGATCCTGACAAAAATCCGGAACATGGCTGGGCACAAGTTTTACAGGCTTATTTTAAAGATGATGTTGTAATTGTAAACAAAGCAGTAAACGGCAGAAGTACCAAAAGTTTTATAAACGAAAAACGATGGGATTCGATTTATAAAAAACTCAAAAAAGGAGATTATGTTTTTATAGAGTTTGGACATAATGATGAGAAAATAGAAGATTCTGCCCGTTATACAAACCCACATACATTATATAGGTATAATCTAATCCGCTTTGTAAAAGAGAGCAGGGCAAAAGGGGCTATACCGGTTTTGTTGACTTCTATTGCCAGACGTAATTTTAACGAAAAAGGAGTCTTAGTTCCCACACATGGAGATTATCCTCTTGAAACTCGCTTGGTTGCTCAGGAATTTAAAGTACCTTTTATTGATTTGGAATATTTTACAGAACAGTTAGAGCAATCTTATGGTCCTGAAAAATCAAAACAACTACACTTGCATTTTAAAGCCGGTGAAAACTCCTATTATGATAAAGACAAAGCAGATGATACGCATCTTTCATTATTATGTGCAAATGCAATTGCCCAAATTGTCGTTAAGCAAATTGAAATTTTAGAAGATTCATCAATGCAAAAACTTCAAAAAGGCATTAAATAAGGATATTTATACCTTCTGAAAATATCTAATTTTATATAGTTATTGCCATAAGAGTTTGCAATTTTAGATGATTTTTTTTAGGCAATATCATATTTTAAAAAGGGAAAGCAAATGCTTTCCCTTTTTTTTGTGTAAAATATTTTTGTAGTTTTTATTAGTTAATTGTCTATATATCAGTTTTTTGTCGTTTGTTGTTCTGTGCTTTAACTTTATAATACTATATGCCTTATTTAATATAAATTCTTTATCTCTATCTCGTTTAAATATCTTAAATCTTCGATTTTTTCATATATACCTTAATCTATAAGTTTAAAAACTTTTACAGGTAAAAATAAATCTATTTTCAAAAGAACTTTGCACTTTCAAATCTAGAGGTTTGAATTTTAAATACTTAAGAAAATAATTAACACATAATAATTAAGGTTATGAAAAATAGATTACTCCCTTTGTTTGTTGTTTTAGGATGTTATTCTGCTTATTCGCAAGTAGGTATAGGAACTAAAACTCCAAATGCATCAGCCCAATTAGAGATTACAGTCGATGACAATAATCCTAAAAAAGGTGTATTAATACCTAGAGTTAAGTTAATGAGTACTATTGATACTGGTACAATTGTAAAAAGTAATGATCCTAATCAACAACCCTATGTAAATAGTTTATTAGTTTTTGCAACTGATAAGGTTGGTGATATTACACCAGGTTACTACTACTGGTATATTGATAAATGGAACAGAATGGCTGTTTCAGGTGAATCTGGTTCTGGATCAGGAAATGATGGAAGAGGAGTGGTATCAGCTATAGTTGATCCAACAACTGGAGACCTAATTATAACTTATACTGACGGAACAACAGTTAACGCAGGAAAAGTAAAAGGAGAACAAGGACCTCAAGGACCACAGGGAGAACAAGGAATCGCCGGAGTTGTAGGTGTTCAGGGCATGACTGGAACATGATAGTAAAGCAGTCTTTTTAAAAATGTTTAAAAGAAAGTTTAAAAAGGGTTTTGAATTTTATGAAAATTCCTTTCTGATAAAAAACGAAAGTGAACCGGCTTTTTTTGATCGTTCTATTTTTGTTATATATGAAAAGTCTGAATTGATAGAATTTTTAAAATTAGAAAAAAAAGGGACCAATGTAATGATCTGTTTTTTTAATAAACAGCTCTATAATAGTTTGATTTTTTTGGATGAAATTAAGAACCTAAAAGTAATCGATGCTTCGCAATCAAGAACAGAAATTATAAAAGATTTAAAATTATATTTTAATAACACATCTGATTATCTTGCTAAGATTCCTGAAATAAATTTTCCTGAAAAGAATGTTTATCAGGCGCATTTTGATAATTTTCAAAAAGCTTTGTTTTTTATGATGTAATATAAAAGTTGTAATTAATTCAAAAAAAGCTGGACATTTAATATGTCCAGCTTTTTCATTTCATTTTATAAATTTCTGAACCAGCCAATAAAAAACACCCTAATCCGTAATCCTCAAAATCGGGTATTTTATCATACGATAATGGTTGTCCGTCTTTTGGTTCCTTTCCTGTCGATTGCAGGTAACCAAGAAATCCGTTCGTATGCAGACTTTCAGTTACAATAGCATTCCAGGCTTTTTGAACAACAGGCAAATAAGTTTCTTTTTTCAAAATTCCGCTATTTATTCCATATGTTATTCCGTAAACAAATAAGGCAGTGCCGGATGTTTCTTTTTCGCCAAAATTAGTAGGATCGTGCAAACTTACGTTCCAGAAACCGTCAGTTCTCTGAATAGGAACCAGTGCAGCCGCCATTGCTTTTAAGTCTTTTGCATATTGTTCTCTATGTGGTGCATTTTCCGGAATTATGGTAAGTACTTTGGCCAGTGCTGCAATTACCCATCCATTGCCGCGGCTCCAATAACAATTTTCACCATTTGGTTCTTTATACGGAGGATCAAAATCAGCATCGCGCCACCATAAACCATCTTTAGGGTTAAATAAACCATGATCACCATGTTTATTTCTGGAGTACATATACATTTCATACATTTTTTCGAAATAACGATTGTCTTTTTCCAATACCCCAAGTTTTGCAAAAACCGGCATTCCCATCTGGATTGCATCAATCCAGTACCAATCATCGATTTGTGGCGTATTCAGCAACATATTGATATTGGCTTTGGTATTTTTTAGCTTTTTTGGATCCGGTTCTAAATTATATAAATCAATATAAGTTTGGGCGGCGCAGTAATTATCAGCATTTCGGGTAGTGTTGCCGCTATTAAAACCCCATTTATGAAACTCTGACCACGAATAGGCATAATCATAATAAGCCTCTTTAGGAAAAATTTCATGCAACGCCATTAAGCCTTCATAATAAACACCACGTGTCCAGATGTTACTTGGACGTTCTTTATTTGTAATAATTGTTTTACCAGTTTCAGGCCATTTTTGCATGAAATAATCATTAGCCAAAATCATTTGTTTTAGCACTAATTTTTTATCAAAGACTTGTTGTCCGTTTGTTGTGCTTGCGTGTAAAAAGCAGATAGCGAAGCATAAAAGTAATTTTCTCATTTTTAATATTCGTTATTTAGTAGTTAGTTTTGTTGCTTTAGCGGAGTCATCGTAATCGGGCCTAATAATCCTGATGGCATCGGATTCCATTTTGTAGCATCAAATTTTTTATAATCTTTATCGACCATATTAATTTCATAGAAAATCTTCCATTCTTCGCCTTTTAATTCTTTATTCCTAATTCGGTTGGCGGAGAGATTGGTAACCTGAATTTTCAGCGTATTTTTTCCCGGTTTTAATTTTGAGATGTTTAATTTATAGGGAACAGACCAAGCTGTACCAATAAATTCATCATTAAGCCAAACTTTTGCACTTTCGCGAACGTCTCCTAAATCTAAACTCCAGTTATTTATTTTACTATTCGGATTTTCAAATTGCAGCGTGTAAGTAGCAGATCCTGAAAAAGCTTCGGCTTCAGAACTTAATTTTGTCCAGGATTCTAAATTTGAAATGGTAGCGTCCGGAGGCAATTGCGGACCGCCTTTATCGAATGTAATTTTCCAGTTTCCTTTTAAAGAAACTGGCTCAGCATTTGGTTCAAAATAATTCCATTTTTTTTGGGAAGCTGTATTTTCTGTTTTCAAAAAATAAGATTGTCCCGGTTCTATTTTAATTTTTACAAGAGTTTTATCATTTGATTTGGTAACGATTGCATTGCCAAATTCTCTGGTTAGAGGATCAAGAATTATAACTTCTTTATTGCCAATTTGTAGTGGTATAAACTCATCTATAGTTTTAGAAGTATGATTTACAATGTAATATATTTTTTCTCCGTCTATAGTTCTTCGGGTATATTTTAGTCCTGTATTTACAAGGCTTTCCGGATATATCTGAGCTTTTTCTAAAGCTGTAAAAAGATCTGATGCAGGTTTTACAGAATTGCTATTTACCTCTAAAATATTTTTAAGTTCCTCTTCCTGCTTTTTGTAATTATTAAAACCGGGAACTGATTCCGGCAATCCTTCAAAAATAATTGTTGCGCCGGCTTTTTGTAACTCTATTAGTTTTTGCAAAGTTACAAGCGGCATTTTTTTGCAAGATGGAATAATTAACGATTTGAAAGTTCCGCCCGGTAAACTAATTTTTCCGTCAATTACTTTTGCTTCGGCAATAAAATTATCAGAAATAAAATCTACTCCATATCCCTTTTTCATTAGGTTTTTTGTGGTATCATAAAAAGAAGTTTCATACAACCATTCAGATAAAGAATGAATTTTGAATTGAAAAAATAAATTTCCTTTTTGATAATTATTCCAAGTATCAAAAATTGGCCAGTACAATAAAATTTCATTATCTGATTTTCCTTGCTGCAATAACGACTGGCAATTCGCTATATATGAAAATAGGGCAGGAGCGTCTTCCCAAATACTATTGTTCGAATTAAAATTTACAGATGCATAAAATTGCCATCCCGGCCACGCAGCTCTTGTTGGCGAATAAGTAGAGCCATGAAGAAAAACATGATTTACGCCGTTGAGCATCAAATCTTCAACTTCGGGTTTGCATTGCGATAATGCCGTTTTAAAATGTTCTCTCAGCCAGGTAAATGTTTCAGAAGAAACCAGATTTTTACCCGAAATATGGGCTGCCGATGATGAAAATTTCAACATTACCGGATCAGCATCGCCTTCGCGAATGTCTTCTTTTTCACGTCTTAAACCCGGAATTTCAAAAAGCATAGAACCAAAAGTTTCGCATTCCGGAATATCTGCAGAAGCATACAAATCAATCAAATTTCCTGGCGAACCGTGTGCCTGAAGTTTGGTTTTAAAGTTTTTGCTATGTGCCCAATTTGTCCAGGATTTATCAAATTTGTTCAATAATAAATCAGCTAAAGTTTGTCTGTAATCGCTTCTAATTCGGTTTCCGATTTCATTGTCAGTTTCATTCAATAAAATTGGCAATTCCTTTTTCAAATCATAACCTCTTAATTTTATAAATTCTTCAAAAAAGTTCGGCGTAAAATCAGTTCCGTAAACCTCAAAACTATCATTAAAAATAGCTCTTATCTTGCCTTCGCGACCTTTAAAAGCTGTATTAAACGGAACTACATAAGCATTTAAAGCTTCTTCAGAATAATGATCTAATGTATAACCGTTTCCACCCGGAGCAGCTCTTTTAACTTGTTGTCCGGTTTTACCACTAAAAACTGCATATAAAGTATAATCTGTTTTCTGGGCTTTCCATTTGAGTTTATTTGTTTCTAACTGATATGGTAACGCTACAGGATTTCCTTCAATACCTTTATCGTTTAAATTTACTTGTTTGTTTTTTATTTTATCGGTTAAGTTTATATAGCTTCCGTCATTTCCGTAAGCGACTACATATAAAAGTGCAGCAGGAATTTTTTCTTTAGTATTACTGACTGTTATATTTCTGTCAAAAGTTTCGTTTTTTTTAACCTGATATTTTTCCACAATCAATTTTGTGGCAGCGTGAGGCAAAGTAACATGCGAACCTCCGTAAGGCCAGCCGGTTCCTAAAACCATATCAACCTGCATATTAAGACTGTCAGCAACATGAATTGTATAGTCTAACATTTCCATCCATTTTGGAGACAAATAATCGATAAAATTATTTTCTTCTCCCTTTACCCCATAAATAGGGGTAATTTCTACACCGCCAATTCCGGCATTACAAAAATCTACTAAGCTTTTTTTTAAGTTCGGTTTATCAACGGCACTGCCCATCCACCACCAACGTGCCCAAGGCTGATTAATATTGGTTGATTTTGGCCATGGAGATTTTGTTGCTTCCTGAGCAAAACAAAAGAAAGTACACAAAATAGAAATTATAATAAAGCAATAGGATTTGATTAGTTTCATTATAAAATATTCAAAATTGTTATAGTGGCTTAAAATTATCTATTCGTTTTGAAAACGATAAGACTATGTAGTAAAAGTATTAGTACTTCATGAAATTGCTATCCTGTAGCATCCTGTTTGAAAATATTTTTACAAAAATTATATATACTTAAAATTGGTTAATTTTTTTATCATTTCTTATTTTTTTAATGAATTAAATATGTAATAATAAAAATAAATGAATAAAATTTTTAATATAATAATTACATTTTTCGCATTGTAAATCAATGACTTATAAGGCGTTTAAGTTAAAAAAAACTAAAAAATAATTATAAGATATTGAAAACTAGCAGGATACTACAGGATGCTGTGGCGTATGCTTCTAAATAAATTTGAGTAAACTAATTAATTAACCAAATTAAACTTTTTATGAAAAATAAAATTAATATTTTGCTGATTATAACCCTGTTTGGATTGCTCCAGGCTGCTGGTTATGCGCAAGAAAAAGTGGTTACAGGAACAGTTACTGATCCGTCTAAGCTTTCTATTCCCGGAGTTAACGTATTCGTTAAAGGGACAAAGCGTGGAGCCAGTACTGATTTCGACGGAAAATATAGTGTCAAAGTCTCTGAAGGCGAAACTTTAGTTTTTTCTTTCATAGGATTTGTGACAAGAGAACAAAAAGTAGGAACTTCAGATACTTATAATGTTGCTTTAGATGCTGAAAGTTCTAACTTAAATGAAGTCGTAGTTATTGGTTACGGAACTCAAAAGAAAAAATTAACCACTGGTGCCATATCCGGTATAAAAACAGAGAACTTTACCGAAAGGCCAATTTCAAGAATCGATCAGGGCTTAGTAGGGCAGGTTGCCGGAGTTCGTGTAAAACAAACTACAGGTTTGCCCGGCCAGCCTTTTAGTATAGAAATTCGTGGTGCCGGTTCTATTACTGCCGGAAACGAACCACTTTATGTAATTGACGGATTCCCAATTTACACAGAAGGCTCAAATTCGAGTGGTGCTTTTGCAAACGGAAGTCCGCTCGACAATATAAACCCTAACGATGTAGCTTCTATAGAAGTTTTAAAAGATGCTGCAGCGGCATCCATTTATGGTTCAAGAGCTTCAAATGGTGTTGTTTTAATTACAACAAAAAAAGGAAGACTCGGAAAACCAAAATTTACTTTTAATACTTATGGTGGTGTCAATAAAGAAGCCAACAGAGTTGATATGTTATCTTCAGAAGAATGGATTGGCAGAGCCAAAACAATGATCGATTCTCAATGGGCAGGATCTGGTATTGCAGGCGCTTCTGCGAGTCAGAACAACGCGCAAAGAATTGCAACTTATAACGCTGTAAATCCGACAACACCGCTTACAACAGCCAATTCCAGATATTTCACGTATCTGTATGATGACCGTTGGGATATGCCGGGACATCCGGGATTAGATTACATAGACTGGCAGGATAAAGTTTTCCGCACAGGAGAATTCAGCAACTACCAATTATCAGCCTCCGGAGCTACAGAATCTGTAAATTATTATTTATCTGCCAACTATCAAAAAAATACCGGATATATCATTGGTACAGATTATACATTATTTTCTGCAAGAGCAAATGTTGATGTAAAGCTTTCAGAAAATTTTAAAATGGGAATTAATATTGCGCCTTCTTATTCGATTAAAAATGATCCGGGCGTTGAAGGAAAAGACAATACATTGTTTAAAGCGCTTACGGCGACTCCGGTTTTCGAGAGTGCTCCTAATGCCGCAGGAGAACAATATACAACAAGATATGCATGGGGAAGCAGCACAACAAATATGTTGAATGCACTGGCAAGAACAGGCAAAAATTCCATGTACAGAACTTTGATTTCATCTTATGCCAGTTATCAATTTTCTAAAGGATGGACTTTTAAAACGACTATTAACTTTGATAACTCAGATAATACCAACGAAAGTTATACGCCAAACGATGTTCAGGCAAGTATACGTGGAGCTTATAATACTTACAGAAGACAAAATTTAGTGAATGAAAATACACTAAACTGGGATAAATCATTTGGAAATCATAATGTTAATTTGCTTTTAGGACAATCGTTTAGTTCTTACGAAATCATGAAATCTACATTATCTTCTGGTGCGCTTTACAACAGTTCAACAGTTGAGACATTACCAACAGGATCTTTAGGTTCTACCAATGCGGAAAAAAGCACATTGCTTTCTTATTTTACCAGATTACAATACAATTACAAAGAAAAATACCTGATTTCTGCCAGTGTAAGACGTGATGGTTCTTCAAAATTTGGAACAGAAAGACAATGGGGAGTTTTTCCTTCTGTTTCATTAGGATGGAGAGCCAAACAAGAAGAGTTTTTGAAAGACGTTGAATGGCTAAGTGATTTAAAACTAAGGGCTAGTGGAGGTATTAACGGAAGTAACAATATTGGAAGTTATGCTTCGTATGCAACTTTGGCAAGTTATAATTATTCTATTGGCGGTGTTGCTGCAATTGGGCAGGGAGCATCATCAATAGCAAATCCTTCGCTGCACTGGGAAGAATCGCGTAGTATTGATTTAGGTTTGGATTTTGGATTTATAAAAAACAGGCTTTCAGGAACATTTGAAGTGTACAGAAAAAATAATAGTGAATTACTTTTAAGAGTTCCGATAGTTGGAGCCACCGGATTTACCAGTTATCTGACCAATGTTGGAGAAGTTCAAAATCAGGGATGGGAATTTGAATTAAACTCTTTGAATGTTAAAACAAATGACTTTGAATGGAGAACATCGGCCAACTTAAGCCATAACGAAAACAAGGTTATGGCATTAGGGCCAGATCAGTCTAAAATTGAGATTAGCAATAGTTTTGATGGAGGAGTTCCGTTTATAAAATTAGAAGTAGGAAAGCCAATGTATACCATATTCGGATTGAAACAAAACGGCGTAGTAACTCAGGCTGATATTGATGCCGGCGGAACTACCATTGGTGGAAACAAATTGGTTTTGGGAGATCCTAGATATGTGGATCAGAATGGCGATAAAAAAATCAATTCTGATGACCGGGTAGATTTAGGAAATCCAACCCCAAAATACACTTGGGGAATTACCAATACCTTCAAATATAAAGATATCGATTTGAATGTTTTAGTGCAGGGCCAGAACGGAGGAAGTGTTTACGGACTTACCGGAAGAGCTATTGACCGTACCGGAATGTCATCTGTAGAAAACTCATTAGATGTAGATCCTGCCGTGAGAGGAAACTGGAGAACTTCTTTTGGATATCAGGCCAATTCAGACTGGATGTATAAATCAGATTATATAAGTATCAGAAGTATTTCACTCGGATACAATTTACGACAAGCTTTAAAAGGAGTGAAAAGAATTGACAATGCAAGATTATACATAACAGGAGAAAACTGGTTCAACTGGAACAAATATAAAGTTGGTTTTAATCCTGAGGCTGTAAATACCTCTGCAAGTTCAAATAGTGATTTTTCTGTACCCGTAGATTATGGAGGAGCGCCTTTGGCGAAATCGCTGGTAATTGGTCTAAACATTAATTTTAATTAAAATAAAATGAAAAAATATATTTATTTAGCAGCAACCGTTTTGGCAGTATTTGCCTTTACCTCTTGCGATGATGAATTAACGCAGTTGCCTTTGTCTTCAGGAACAATTGAGAATTTTTATGCTACTCCGGGCGATTTTGCCCAGGCTAGAAATGCGACTTATTCTATGGCTTTTCACGGTGCCAGCGTCTATGGTTATGCTAACAGAGTTTTGAATTTAAGCGAAACCAGATCCGATAATTTGTATGCAACCACTACAGCATCAAGAGAATGGGAAGGAATTAATAGTTTTTATACCAATATAAGCTCTAATACCTACATAAGAGAAGCCTATGTAACAAATTATAATGCGATCAATAAAGCAAATCAGTTACTGGAAAAAATAGCCGAAAAAGGAGATGCAATTTTCACCAATCCTGCTGATAAAACCGCGATGGCTGCCGAAGCGCGTTTTCTTAGAGCATTCTGTTATTTTGATTTAATCAGATGGTTTGGAAGAGTTCCGTTAATTAAAAGAACAATGACATCACCGGAAGCTGCAAAAATACCAAGAACTGCGGTTAAAGAAGTTTATGATTTTATTATTGCAGATCTTGAAGTGGCTATTCCTGATCTTCTTCCCTCATACGATGCCGCCAATTACGGAAGAGTTTCTCAGTACGGAGCAAAAGCATTTTTAGGACTTGTATACATGACACGTTCAAGTCCAACCTACGGAATTGATGGTGCGACACTTGGCTTAAACGAATGGGATAAAGCCTATCAGCAATTAAGTGATGTTGAAACAAGTGGATTATATGTATTTGGAACAGATTACGAAGCTATTTTTAAAGTGGAGGGACTTACAAATAAAGAAAATGTTTTAACGATTCAGTATACTCAAAACCTTCCACTTGCTGTTGGAGGAAACTTTATGGTAGAAGTGGGCTATGAGCCTTATTTTGCTTCGGTAAATATAAATTCTGCACAAGGATCTTTAGAAGCAAAACCAGTATCTACTGAATTTGTAAATAAATTTGATGTAATAGATAAGAGAAAAATTTTCGGAATTGCCACAAATTACACCGTTGCAACCGGAACCTATAAAGGAAGTTACACACTTCCTGTTTACAAAAAATACATCGACCCGGCCAGATACGGAAACGGTCGCGAAGACTGGGGTGTAGATTTTATGGTAATACGTTACACAGATGTTTTAATGATGATGGCAGAATGTACGCTTCACGGCGGTGGAGGTACCCAGGCAGATGTTGATGCCATTGTAAATCAGGTAAGAACGAGGGCCGGACTTCCTGCAGATGCACTAAATATTACTTTAGATCAATTATTTGAAGAAAGAAGAAAGGAATTCTTTTCAGAAGGTACAAGATGGTTTGATTTGATAAGATCAGGTAAAGCCGTAGAAACCATGAATGCCTGGAAAGCAGTTGAAGATACCGACGGAAAAATCAGAACTATTGATAATAATGCCTTAATTTATCCAATTCCATTACAAGAAATTTTAGCCGTTCCCGGACTTTACGACCAGAATATCGGTTATGATTAAAAGACTTTGCCTCCAATTTTTTTTATTTTTTTTATTTTTTGAAAATGCTGTCTTTTGAGACAGCATTTTTTCATTTTCCTACAAAAAACAGGAAAGCACAGGATGCTTTTTGGATTCAGTTATTTTAAATTTAATGTTTTATACTTAATAAATTAATGCCAATGATTTACTTAAAAAAACGCCTGCTGTTTTTATTCCTTTTAATGGTAGAATTTTCGCTGTCAGCTCAGGTAAAATTGCCCGCATTAGTGAGTGATAATATGGTTTTGCAGCAAAATGCAAAAGTCAATTTATGGGGTTGGGCATCACCAAACGAAAAAATAAACATTCAGTTAGATTGGCTAAATGCCCCAATTGAAATTCAGGCAAATGCAGAAGGGAATTGGAAAACAACTGTCGATACACCAAACGGAAGCGATAAAAACTATACGATTACCATAACAGCAAGTAATAAAATTGTACTTAATAATGTTTTAATCGGAGAAGTTTGGCTTTGTTCAGGACAATCGAATATGTTTTTTCCTGTTGGAAGAGAAGAAGGCACCTGGAAAACCGGAGTTAAAAATTACGAAGAAGAAGTAAAAAATGCTTCTTACAATACGATCAGATTTTTTACAGTTGCCCTTAATGCAGCGCCGCAACCACTTGAAAATGTTGTAGGAAGCTGGAAAGTATGTACGCCGGAAAGAATCAAAACATTCTCAGCCGTAGCTTACTTTTTCGGAAGGGATTTATACCAAAAATTAAATGTTCCAATTGGGTTAATTTCGACTTCGTGGGGAGGAACAAAAGCCGAAGCCTGGACAGCTCAAAATATTTTAGAAGAAGATGTTGCTTTTTTACCCATTCTTGAGGAAGATGCCAAAAACGAAAAAGTACATCAGGAAAAACTAGAAGCTTATTATTTGAGTTTAACAAACGAACAAATTACAAGCGCTGAAAACGCACCAAAAGCACAATTAAAAAAGCCTAAAAAAGAACCCAATAAAACTTCGTATGTGTTATACAATGCCATGTTGCATCCTCTGGTAAATTACACCATAAAAGGTGCGATTTGGTATCAGGGCGAAAGTAATGCAGGAAAAGCTTATTTGTACCGTACTTTATTTCCCGCAATGGTAAAAAGCTGGAGAGCAGAATGGAAGCAAGGCGATTTCCCTTTTTATTACGTACAGATTACACCTCATAAAGGACAAAATGCAGCCATACGAGAAGCACAATTATTGTCGTTAAAAACCATCCCAAACAGCGGAATGGTTGTAACCACAGATGTTGGCGACGCACAAAATATTCACCCCATAGACAAACAAACGGTTGGTCACCGATTGGCTTTAATCGCCCGCGCTAAAACCTATGGCGAAAATAAATTGGTGTATTCAGGACCCATTTACAATCATATGAAAATTAAGAAACAAAAAATTCAGTTGTTTTTTGATTATGCCGAATCTGGATTAAAGCAAAATGGAGAGTTGCTGAAAGAATTCGAAATAGCAGGAAATGATCAGGTTTTTTATCCTGCAAATGCTAAAATTGATGGAAAAACAGTGGTCGTTTCTGCCTCACAAGTAAAAGATCCTGTAGCCGTTCGATTTGCCTGGAAAGCAGTGCCGGAACCTAATTTATTCAATAAGGAAAATTTACCTGCTTCACCCTTTAGAACAGATGATTGGGAAATCAAAACAGAGAAAAAGCATTGAAAGTATAACAATATAAAGATAACAAAGTACGTCAATGTGAAGAACGAAGCAACCTCATTAAATTCGACAAAGTAACCACAAATTTTGTCAATGCGAGGAATGAAATAACCTCACTAAAATTTAACAAACTAGACGCAAAGTTTGTCATTCCGAGGAACGAGGGATCACACGCGCAACTCGACATAGATTGGTGATTTTGATTGCGGAGTTTCTAGTGTGATCCCTCGTTCCTCGGGATGACAATTACTGGTAATAAGATTACCGAAATTTTAAAATTAATATGAACCGAAGAAAATTTATAATTGGAAATTCACTTGCTTTAATGGCCTTATGCCTGCCATTTCCCATTAGAAGCAACAATTTTCCAAATGATCCGAACCTTTCTGATTTCGAAAAAAAGCTTCGACCCGTTGGACGTGCGCTTGAATTTGAAGATTATTATGTTTGGTGCAACAGCCCTATAGAAGGACCGGATGGAAAAATTCATGTCTTTTTTTCCCGCTGGCCAAAAGCAAAAGGAATGAGCGGCTGGATCAGCAGTTCTGAAATTGCACACGCCGTTGCTAATAATCCCGAAGGGCCATACGAATATATAAGCACTATTTTGGCGCCTCGCGGAGCAGGTTTTTGGGATGCTACAACTTGTCATAATCCAAGTATTCATTTTGTAGATGGAAAATATGCGTTGTTTTTCATAGGAAATTCAAATGGAAAAATGGATACCAAACGTATTGGTTTAGCCACTTCAGATTCGCTTTACGGTCCGTGGGAAAGGCCAGATAAACCATTATTATTACCAGGAGAAAATGGCAGTTGGGATGATCTTTTAACCACAAATCCTTCTTTTTTAAAACATCCAAACGGAGAATATTGGTTGTATTATAAATCGTTAGATACCGACAATTATGTGCATCCAAAATTCCCAATTAAAGGAAATAGAAAATACGGTTTAGCCATTTCAAAATCGCTTCACGGACCTTATATCAAATATGAAAATAACCCTTTAATAGATTTCTCAAAACTGGGAGACAACAAACAATGCGAAGATGCTTTTGTCTGGTACGAAAACAAGAAATTCAAGATGTTGGCCAGGGATATGGGCGTTTTCGGAAGTGATAATGGTTTATACATGGATTCTGATGATGGAATTCACTGGAGCAAACCTTCAATTTCTTATCAACCCTTAAATAAGTATGTAACACTGCCCGAAGCTCCCAAACATTTAAACCGATACGGTCGTGCCGAGCGTCCGCAATTATTGTTTCAAAACGGAAAAGCAACCTATTTATTTACAGCTTCTCAAGGCGGAAAGTACGAAACAGCTTCGGCATTTATTTTTAAAATTATATCATGACAACTTTGTTAAAGTTTGAAAGTTTGACAAAATTAAATAAACACTCAAAAATGAAAAATACCTTTATTAGAAATGCATTCAAAATGAAATTAAAGCCAGGTTTTGAAGCAGAATATAAAAAACGACACGATCAAATTTGGCCGGAATTACAAACATTACTTTCAGAAACCGGAATTCAGGATTACAGTATTTTTTTGGATGAAGAAACACTGACGCTTTTTGGAGTTCAGAAAATAAGCCCGGATTTCGATTTCAATTATTTACCAAATCATCCCGTTGTAAAAAAATGGTGGGCGTACATGGCTGATATTATGGAAACAAATCCGGATAATTCGCCCGTTGCAGTTTCTTTAAAAGAGGTATTTCATATCGATTAAATGATTAAATTGTTTAAAAAAGAAAAAGAATAAAAAGCTTAAACATGAAAACAAAAATCTATTTGTCAATTGCCATATCAGTTGTAATTTTTGCAAGCTGTAATGCACAGAAAAAAGCCATCGGAAAATTAATTGTTTTAAAAAACACTTCAAATTTAGAATTATCCCAAAAAGCTATTTCAATCAAAAGAAATGTTTTTGGCGGAAAAGAAGTAAATGATTTTCCTATTCTAATTAATAAAACCGATACAATTCCGACGCAGGTAAATGATTTGAATGGAGACGGAAAATGGGATGAACTGTTTTTAGTTACTGATTTTTCTCCAAAAGAAATAAAAAAACTTGACTTGAAATGGTCAAAAAACACTCCTAAATTCCCCATAAAAACGAGCGTAAGATTCGGAAAAAGAGAAGGCAAAAATCTTCCGGTTCACCCAGATACACAAGAAGTTTTATTGGCTAATCAGGTACATAAAAAATTAGGCTATCAAAAATACCAGACGGACGGGCCAACCTGGGAAAATGACAAAGTAGGTTTCAGGCATTATCTGGATGGAAGAAATTCAAAAGATGTCTTCGGAAAAAAATTACCAGGAATTACCCCTGAAGATGTCGGCATAAACAGTAAAGGTGCCGTTGAAGATAATTATCATGTTATGTACGATTGGGGAAGAGATATTTTTCCTGTTGGAAATTCAGCCGGACTAGGAGGTTTCGCTATATTTACAGACAATAAAATCAACAGGCTGGGTATTATTGCCAGCGATACTTTAAATAATATTGAAAAAACAACTTTTAAAATTGTTAGCGAAGGTCCGGTAAATTCGGTTTTAAGTTATCACTACCAAAATTGGGAAGCTTCAGGAAATAAGTATCAGGCGCAGGAAACCACTTCGATCTGGCCGGGAATGTACGGTTATAAAAACACGGTTTCGCTGAATGGCTTAAAAGGAAATGAAACATTATTAATTGCACTTTCAAATCTTAATAATAAAAATCCTTTACAAGTCATAAACGCAGGAGATTTTGTCTGTTTTATTCAACATGACAAATTAACCTACGAGCGCCAATGGATTTTAGGAACCGCTATAATTATTCCGAAAAACGTTTACAAAGGTTATATCGAAGCACCTAAAACAGGACAATTGACAGATTCTTTTTTGATAAAATTGTCAGTAAAAAACAATAAGGAAGTAAGCTATTACCCAATTGCAGGCTGGGAACTGAGTGCTGATAAAAACTTTAAAGATTCTGCATATTTCACCACTTATGTAACGACACTGGCAAAACAGCTTTCGGTTAAAATTAAGGTTGAGGTAAATTAACCACATTCAGAGAGCAACGAACCCTAAATCCGTAATGTTCTCACAATCATGTCATCCTGACGAAGGAAGGATCACACAAGGAACTCCGCGCAGAAAGTCGCCAATCCTTGTCGATTTACGAGTGTGATCCTTCCTTCGTCAGGATGACAAGTTAAAAAACTAACAAAAACCAAAAATGAAAAATATTTTAAGAATTCTCATTTGCATCGTTACGTTTACACAACTGGCATTCTCGCAAAATTATAAAAACGACACATTTCCAGACGGAACTGCAATTCCGAATTGGTTTAAAGATTACACTAAAATTCAATTAAAAGATTTAGGCAAAAAATACACTATAACCGATTTTGGTGTCAGTAAAGACAGCACTAAAATTCAAACCATTGCCATTCAAAAAGTGATTGATAAAGCCGCAGCAAATGGAGGCGGAGTTATCGTGATTCCGAAAGGCGTTTATTTGAGCGGTGCATTATTCTTTAAACCCAAAACTGCTTTATATGTTGCAGAAGGCGGCGTTTTGAAAGGATCTGATAATATTGCCGATTTCCCTATTATGCCATCAAGAATGGAAGGTCAAAACCTGGATTATTTTCCAGCTTTGGTCAATGCTTACGGAGTAGATAATTTCTCTATTTCCGGTAAAGGAACCATTAACGGAAACGGTTTAAAATATTGGGAAGCTTTCTGGCAAAGACGAAAAGAGAATCCAAAATGTACCAACCTTGAAGTTTCTAGGCCAAGATTGGTTTTTATATGGAACTCTAATAATGTACAGCTACAGGATGTAAAATTGATTAATTCCGGTTTTTGGACGAATCATTTTTATAAATGCAATAATGTAAAAATGTTAGATTTGTACATCTTCTCACCACACATTGGTGTAAAAGCGCCAAGTACAGATGCCATTGATATCGATATTTGCACCAACTTTTTAGTAAAAGGCTGTTACATGTCTGTAAACGACGATGCAATTGCTTTAAAAGGCGGAAAAGGCCCTTATGCCGATCAGGATAAAAACAATGGTCCAAATGCCAATATTATTATTGAAGATTGCAATTTCGGGTTTTGCCATTCGGCGTTGACCAACGGCAGCGAATCTATTCATAACAGAAATGTAATTATGCGTAATTGCAAAATCGATGGCGCTTCGAGATTATTGTGGCTTAAAATGCGCCCGGATACGCCTCAAAAATATGAATATATAAGAGTTGAAGATATTAAGGGAGAAGCCAAAACTTGTCTGGCTGTTTTTGCCTGGAAACAATTTTTTGATTTAAAAGGGCGATCTGATATTCCGTTATCTTACGGAGATAATATTACATTGAAAAACATCGAACTTAAATGCGAAACTTTTTATGGAGTAGAAAATGATCCAAATGTTCGTTTGTCGAATTTTACTTTCGAAAACTTAAATATCGAAGCTGGTAAAACCAGTATTGACAAAACTATTATAAAAGGTATTACATTTAAAAATGTTCATGTAAATAAACAGTTAGTTGATTAAGTAACACAGGAACAAACTCATAGGATTGTCTTTTTTAAGTTCTTGGTGCTGGATTTCGACGTAAGAAAAACAAGCGAAAACGATTATTGTACAATGATTATGAAGTAATAATAAAAAAAATATTTTAACAGTATTGTTTGTAATGGGTTGATTATGAATAGTGAAGAAGAACGGTTAATTAAATATTATCTTTATTGCCAAAAGCGACTATAATTTTAACAATAAACTTGCGTTATGTTTCAAGCAAACTTTTATTTTTGCGCCTTAATTTAACAAGTATAAGCATGAAAGATCTATTAGTAAAAATCAACGCCGAAATCGAAACATTCAAAACTGAATCTGAGTCATTAACTGAAAAAGGAGTTAAAGCTGCAGGAGCAAGAGCACGTAAAGCTACTTTAGAAATTGAAAAACTTTTAAAAGAGTTTAGAAAAGTTTCTATCGAAGAATCAAAAAAATAATCTTTGAAAAAAGATAAAACCCCGTTCTAAACGGGGTTTTTTTATGTTTAAAAAGTAGTTATAAGTTATGGGTTATGAGTATGCTTACTTTTACATCTAACATTTTACATCTAACTCATAACGCATGACTCATAACTCAATGTAATTCTTCAAACCACATTCTTTTAAATTTTTAATGCTTTCAGCTGCGGTAAGGGCATTTAATTTTGCACCTTCAAAACCGGTATGGGTATGATCTTTAGGGAAAAAGGCTTTTACTTTTTCCTTTCCCAAAGCTTCATATTTTAGCGCTACAATTTCGTGAAGGTCAATATAATAAGCACTTTCTTTATCTGCAGCTTCTTTAGACCATTTTACGTAAGTATCAGTTCTTCGTTCTACCTTTTCATTCGGCCAGGCATCTCTTGGCGTCTGACTTAAAACAATGGGTATAGCGCCTTTTTCTTTAGCTTCCCGAATAAATTTTTCCATATACCAGCCAAAAGTATGTACAATCTCTTTTGCACCATCCGGCCGAATAACTTCTTGGGTTTCATCGCCATTTCCCGGGAGTGAACCTCTGAATTTTTCTTTGTCTACAGCGCCCGCATCATTATGTCCAAACTGAATCAGAATAAAATCTCCGGGCTGCAGTTGGTTTTTAACTTCATTCCAAAGCCCTTCATAATCAAACGTTCTGGTACTTCGTCCGCCTCGCGCTTTGTTGATCACCTCAATTCTTGTTGTATCACAATACGTTGGAAATACAACGCCCCAGCCAACAGCATCAGGATTATCATTATTCGCCATTGTAGAATCTCCAATTAAAAACACTTTTTGCTTAGCAGGAAATACAATTTTCGGATGATCTAAAACATAGTTCTTTAAAGAATTCTTGCTGGATTTTAGTTCATTAATAATAACCAAAGCCGCAAGTACAGCTCCTTTTGCAGATGTATGTGTGTGATCACGTTTATAGAAATAAGTTCCGGTAATTTTTGTTTCGCCCAACTTTTCCATTTCAACAGCCATTTTATCATTTAAATCGATAAAAGTTGCTTTCTCTTTTTCAGCAATTTGTTTTGCCCATAATCTGTAAGAAGTATTATTTCGAGGAACTTTTCCGTCCTTCCAGTCATTTCTCGGAATTGGAGAACAAACAATCGGAATAGCTCCTTTTGATTTTGCTTCCTTAATAATTTTCTGAATATACCAGCCATAACTGTGTATAACTTCATGCTTTTTTGTAAGGATATTGTCGATTTCCTGAGTTTCATTTCCAATGCCTTTTATTGTTCCTCTGGCTCGAATACTATCGTTTATTGGTCCGTCGTCATTATGTCCAAACTGAATTAAAACATAATCACCTTTTTTAAGTTTATTCAAAACCGCAGTCCACAAACCCTTATCCTGAAAAGTTCTGCTGCTTGTTCCGCCCAAAGCATGATTCTCAATACTAACTTTTGTAGTATCAAGAAACTGCCCAATATAATCGCCCCAGCCCCAAAGTCCGCCAATACCGTCGCCTTTGCCATTTTTTACGGTTGAATCGCCAACCAGAAAAACAGTAGGTTTGTTGTTTTGGCTGGAAGTAAAATTGGAGAATAGCAGCGTTAAAAATAAAATAGAAAATAACTTAATTGATTTCATATTTGTAAAAGTATTATTAAAAGAAATAAACGTAAAACAAGCCTTCTCCCGAGGCCTCGGGATGCTCAGGATGACAATTATTTTCAAAATGATCTCTAGTCAGGCTGAGCGAAGTCGAAGCCCTATGCAGTGAAACCTGAAACCTGAAACCTGAAACCTGAAACCTGAAACCTGAAACCTGAAACCTGAAACCTGAAACAAAAACATTAACCCCTAAAATCAAACCACAAATTCATCGAAATTCCGTCATCGCCACTTTTTATACGAATATTTGTTGGCTGACTTTGTGGACCTTGTTGTTCTAATGGCTTAAAATCACGCATCGCCGGAATTTCATACATAAACGAAATATCTCCTTCAGGAAATGCCGGTTGCGGATAACTTCCCGAAAAAGCATTTTTGGGCAAATCGGGCGTAAATAGTCTCAAAAACAAATTATCAGATTCACTAAAAACCTTAAAAGATGAAGTTCCTGCTTTTAAATTCGCTCCCAAAACATTAGCATGATAGCCTTTAAATTCAGGATAAATCAAATTCTCAAAGCTTTCTCCCGTTATGGTATTGTTATAATCTTTCTCCCAAAAACCATACGTTGTTCCTTTAATTCTGTTTTTCCAAACACGATACGGACCTCTTCCAAACCATTTTATACCCGTCACTTCTTTCTCAGGAAAACTAAAAGTAATCCCGAAAGCATTGATTTTATCTTCAAAAAAAGCACCGTCAAAACCTTCTCCGCCCGAAGCATTTTTTAAGGCAAGTAGTTCCATTTTAAACCTTCCGTCAGGTTCCATAATCCATTTTATAGAAGATAAACCTCCAGTGTAGAAAACGGTACAAATCGCTTTTTCACCTTCCTGAGCAATCTGAATATCTTTTAACTTGGCTTTCATTCCAATTGGTCGCGGGCCATTTTTGAGCGGAATAGTTGAGGTTCTGTTTTTTATAGATGAAATTTCGCCTGTTGAAGTATCAAAAATAACCGTTATATCATTTCCTTTTAAAGTAATTTCTTTTTCGGTTTTAGTTACCGAAGCTTTAGTTTTTGTGTTTTGAACGTTTAGAAATTTAGAAGCATAATATTTTGCTTTATGAATCGGCCATGTCCAGGTATAAATTTCTTTATCAAATTGATCGTAAGCCGATATGGACAAAATATCTCCATCTGAAAAGTTCTTTGGAATATCGAATTTAATTTTTCGGGTTTCTCCGGGTTCAGTACTCGGAATTTCGATTTTTCCTGAATTGATTTCTTTTGCAATTCCATTATTATAAAGAATGTCATTAGCAGCTTTCAGGATTTTAAATTCCATTTTACAAGAATTCAAATTAGAAAAAAGATAATCATTTGTAATTAAAAATGTTCCATCAAAATCATTAGTAACTTGTTTTGGTTGAAACTGAATCGGCGCCCAAACTTCTTTCACCGTATAATAACTTCCTTCTCTTTCGCGATGAGGTCCAAGAATTCCATCCGCGGCAAGCGAACCTTTCGAATCAAATTTCACATCTCCGGTCCAGTCAGATCGTTTTACCGCTTCATCTAAAAGTGCCCACATAAATCCTCCCGCAAAAAGTGGACTTTCCTTATACCGATTCCAGAAATCTTCTAAAGCCGCACCGTGACCATTGTCATACGTTCCGTGCATAAATTCCGTCGGAAAAAATACATTTTCACCCGAATTAAACCGATGCATTCCCGTTAAATATGTTGGATAATGATGCGTGTCCCAGCCATTAAAATCAGCCCACGGATGAATCACAATTCTTTTTTGAGGATCATTTTTGGCAAAAACGTTATCAGTAGTATAATTCCATCCGCCTTCATTGCCATTATCCCAAATAATGATCGACGGATGATTGACATCTCGTGTTATCATTTCCGTCGCTAGTTTGGCTCCCGTTTCTGTATCGTAAGCGTTTTGCCAGCCAGCCAATTCATCCAAAACAAAAAGTCCGAGCGAATCACAAACCTCCAGAAAATGTTCGTCCGGCGGATAATGGCCACGCACGGCATTGATATTCATGTCTTTCATTAATTTGACATCCAATTCGCTAATGCGTTTGCTAGTGCTTCGACCTCCTTCCGGCCAAAACGAATGGCGGTTAATTCCTTTCATAATAATTTTGGTGTCATTTACATAAATACCGTCCTGTTTTTTAAATGCTAAAGTTCTGAACCCTATTTTTTTAGTGTATTGATGAAGTACAATTCCGTTTTGTTTTAAAACCAAATTCAACTCATATAAATTGGGAGTTTCAGGATTCCACGGTTTTACATTTTTCCATTGTGCTGTAATTGATTCTTTGGTACTTTTTGCTTTAATCGGAAAAGTAAAAGTCTCGAAGTTTTCTACATTTAAACCTTTAATTGTAGCTTCTAAAAAGGTGTTTTTAGGAATATTTTTAAGATTCAAATCAATCGTAACAGAACCATCCATTTTAGGATTTACGGCAATATTTTGAATGTGTGTTTTAGGAGAAACCTCTAACCAAACCGGACGATAAATGCCGCCAAACAACCACCAGTCTGCTCGTCGTTCGGCTGCATTTACAGATTTATTAGCCGAGTGTTTCCAAACATGAACCTCAAGAATATTTTTAGAGCCGAATTTCAATAAAGAAGAAACATCATACTTAAATTCATAAAAACCACCCTGATGAACGGGGCCGGCTAATTTTCCATTGATTTTAACTTCAGTATCCGTCATAGCACCACCAAAAGCAATCAAAATAGTTTTGTCTTTATAATTTGCAGGAACTTCAAATTCATATTTATACAAACCTTCTTCCTTGCTAGGTTCTTTCTGGTTCAGTTCCTTATACCAGCGGCCATACGTATATTCGCCAAAACCTTCTAATTCCCATTGCGACGGAACATTTATTTTAGACCAAATTTTACTGTTATTTCCGGCAGTACAATAAAAATCCCATTGCACAGGATGTTCAAAATCTTTTCCTGATAGAAAAATTTTGTCGGTTTGTTGCGCTGTAATACTTTGAGTAAAAATTGCAGCAATAATAAATAGGTGAAATTTGTTTTTTAATGTCATAGTTAATTTGATCGTATTTCAAAACTAGTAGTTCTTACTTTATATAGTATCCTGTACTATGATGTTAAAATATTGAAAAATATTAAATTATTATATTAATAAAATCAGGTAGGTACAGGATAGTAAATCGCAAAATAACAATGAAATTGCAATTAAATAATCAATCAATATTGATTGGTACGTAAATATCGGGATTTATAATTAATTATTTTAACGTGACAATTTGAATGAAATTAAAAAAAACATGTTTTTTGGCCTTACTATTCCTTTTTTGTTCCATTGTACTATTTGGACAGGAAAAACAAGCCTTGCGTAAAATTCATTATGCACCGGAGGGAAATAGTTTCGTATTAAAAAACGGTACCCGAAAATTCAATCGCGCACTTTATGGTTCCAATACCGGATTTCGGGTTGAAACAGGTGATTTACCCGAGTTTGCCATGTACATGCCGGGAATGGGAGGCAACTTTAAACTCGGAATTGTAAATGGCAAATCCAGCAAATGGATTACCGAAGCTTCTAAAATTGATACAAGATATATTTTGGGAACCATGCATTATGAAATTCAGGATGCCATTTTAGAAACAGGAACCTTATATATTGATGTTGTTGCCTTAAAAGAAAAAGAAGGTTTTATTGTGAAAGTCTATGGCAAAAAGATATCACAAAACACAAATATAATTTGGGCTTTTGGCGGAGCAACGGGCAAAAAGTTTAGCCGCGATGGCGATATTGGAGCTGATCCGGAATCGGTATTTTATTTGCAGCCAGAATATTGTTTGGGTAATAAATATACTTTAAAAAAGCAATCATTTTTATTGGAATATGGTTCTGAAAGTAACAAACAAAAATCAGGAAATAATAAAAGTCTGGTTGGATTTTTTCCTGAATCTTCAACACATTTAGCCAATGCAAAACAACAAACTTCGCCTTTAGAACTTTACAATTCAAATCAGGAATCGTTGCCCGTTATAACAGGGAATATCAAAAAAATCACTGAAAAAGGAAGCTATTGGCTCTTTGCAACCGAAGACCCAAAATTAGATGTTTCTCAGGATGGTTTGGTGGCACTTTTTGAAAAATCAGTTGGAGAAACACAGCTGTTAGCCAATCGGGTTAAGGTTACAACTCCAGATCCTTATATCAATACTTTAGGATCGGCACTTGCAATTGCCTCTGATGGAATATGGGAAAGTCCGGCGTATCTTCATGGAGCCATTGCCTGGAGAATGTATCTAAATGCTTGGCGTGGAGCTTATACGGCAGATCCTTTGGGATGGCATGACCGTGCAAAATCCCATTTTAAGAGTTACAGCAATTCGCAGGTTCTAACTCCGGAAAGTGGTCCGGTTGTATTTGATTCCATTCGAAATTTGGCTCGACAAAAAGAAGAAATAGGGACGTCAATGTTCAGCAGTGGTTACATCAGTCGAAGTCCAAATAAAAACACAGTGGCACATCATTATGATATGAATCTGGTTTTTATAGATGAGATGCTACGACATTTTAAATGGACCGGAGATATTTCGTTTATGAAAGAAATGTGGCCCACAATTCAAAGACATTTAAAATGGGAAAAAAGAAATTTTGATGCAGATAATGACGGAATTTACGACGCTTACGCTTGTATCTGGGCAAGCGACGCGTTGCAATATAGCGGCGGAGGTGTGATTCATTCTTCGGCATATAATTATTATGCAAATAAAATGGTTGCTGAAACAGCTAAAAAAATACAAGAAGATCCAATACCTTTTTCGAAAGAAGCAGATAAAATTCTGAAAGCTACAAACGCTCAACTTTGGATTCCGAATAAAGGAATTTTTGCAGAATATAAAGATGCACTCGGAAACAAATTATTGCATGAAACACCCGGAATTTGGAGCATTTATCATACTATTGATTCTGAATTATCAACTCCTTTTGAGAGTTATCAAATGTTGAATTATGTAGATACGCAAATTCCGCATATTCCTATTTCTGCAGAAGGACTTGATAAAAAAGATTTGTATGTAATAAGCACAACCAACTGGCAGCCTTATACCTGGTCGGTAAATAATGTGGCTTTAGCGGAACAATTGCATACTTCGCTGGCTTTTTGGCAAGGCGGACAATCTGACAAAGCTTTTAAAATGTGGGAAAGTGCTTTGATTGAAAGTATGTATTTGGGCGCTTCTCCGGGCGGTTTTGAACAACTTTTATATCAGGATGCAATTCGTGGCGAATTGTACCGTGATTTTGCGGACCCAATTGGTATGGCGTCGCGAACTCTAGTCGAAGGACTTTTTGGAATTCAGCCGGACGCGCTCGCAGAAACCCTAACCATTAAACCCGGTTTTCCTTCAAATTGGAATTATGCTTCTTTAGAAATTCCTGATATTTCAATTGATTTTAAAAGAGAAAATAAAGAAGACAATTATCATATTGAAAATCGTTTGGTATCAAAAATGAATCTAAAATTGATTGTAAGTGCATCTTTTGAAACTGTAGAAACTATTTCCGTTAACGGAAAAAATGTTTCCTGGAAAGCCATTCCCGAAAGCATTGGAACTCCAAAAATCAGTATTGAAGTTTCGTATAGTGCTAATTATGATATTTCCATTAAGTGGAAAGGAAATTATTTAGAAGATATACATTCAAAACTAGATTATGGTGCCAATGAAATTTTAGACATTAAAACTTCTCATGCCAAGATTATTTCAATTTACGATCCACAAAACATACTAACGGATATTTCAAAAACACATAATTTGCTCAAGGCGAAAGTGAATTCGGTAGGTAATAAAGTCTTTTTTATCGAATTAAATCAAGGTGAATTATCATGGTGGAAACCAATTCAGTTGAATATCAAACCTATCATAGAATCAGATAAGAGAGAAATTAATTGGGATATTCCGTTAGATAAATCAATACGCTTTGAAACAGTTTCGCTTTCCTCTTTTTTTAATTCAAAAGTAACCGACATTTTTAATTACGAATATGTATCGCCAAGACCTAAAACGACAACTTTACAGCTTCCAAAACAAGGAATTGGGAATTGGTGTTATCCTAATGTTTCGGTAAAAATTGATGATAAAGGTTTGCGTGAAAAAGCAAAACAAACTGGAGAAATTACAACTCCAAACGGAATTCGGTTTCAAACACCTTCTGATGAAAATCAGAAAAATATAATCTTCACATCGATGTGGGATAATTTTCCGGAAAGTATCAGTATTCCTTTAAACGGAAAAGCTTCTCATATTTATTTTATGATGGCCGGAACGACAAACCCAATGCAAAGCCGAATGATAAATGGCGAAATTAAAGTCAATTATACCGATGGAACTTCAGATATTTTGCCCTTAAAAAATCCTGAGAACTGGTGGCCAATAGAACAGGATTATTTTATTGATGGATTGGCATTTACGACAGATGCGCCGAAACCTCCAAGAGTGTATTTTAAAACAGGAGAGATTTCAAGAGATTTCAAAAATTTTATAAGCATAAAAGGATATTCAAATTATGGAATTGATGGCGGAGCGGGAACTATTTTAGAATTGCCTCTGGATAAAAATAAAACGCTGAAAAGTATGACTTTGAAAACAATTGCTAATGATGTGGTGATTGGTTTGATGAGCATGACGTTAAGCAGATAATTATAAAATCGTAAACTTTAAAAACTGATGTTTTGGAGTTTTATTCTCAATCTTGTCATCCTGACCAAGGAAGGATCACACAAGAAGCTCCGCACAGAAAGTCGCCAATCTTTGTCGAGTTACGAGTGTGATACTTCCTTCTTCAGGATGACAAAAACACGTTGAATTTAAACTATCAAAAACGAAACTATACAATTAAATCAAATGAAAAAATATCAATTAATTATTGCAATTCTATTCTCGTTTTCAGTATTGGCGCAACAAAAAATAGATCGAAAAGCATTGGTAACGAGGCACAATGTTCAAATTTCAGCGATAGATACTTTGGCATCTTTGACTGTTGGAAATGGTGCTTTTGCTTTTACCGTTGATGCTACCGGATTACAAACTTTTCCCAAAAAATATGAAAATGGAATTCCGCTTGGAACACAGTCAGAATGGGGTTGGGACAGCTATAAAAACACGAACAATTATAAATTCTCAGAAACATTACGAGATTACAAGCAGTACGGAAGAGACATTTCATACACGGTTCAAATAAAAGAGCCCGCCAGAAAAGTGGAAGCGGTAAACTGGTTAAGACAAAATCCGCATTTATTGCAATTAGGAAATTTAGGTTTTGAAATTACCAAAAAAGACGGGAGCGCTGCAAAACCGGAAGACATTAAATCGATTGCTCAAAAATTAAATTTATGGACGGGAGAAATTGAAAGTTCTTTTGAAGTAGAAGGAATTCCGGTAACCGTTTTCACAGTTTCACATCAGGAAAAAGATGCGATCGGGGTAAAAGTAAAATCAGATTTATTGCTACAGAAACGTTTAAAAATTAGTTTGAGAATTCCGTTTCCAACAGGAGACTGGTCAGATATGGGAACAAAATGGGAAGGAAAACAGGATTATAAAAGTACGCTTTTAGAAAAGTCTAAAACAGAGGTAATTGTAACACATGTAATGGATAGCATTTCTTATAACGTCAATTTAAACTGGAAAGGAAATGCGCAAATTAAAAAGACTGGAGATCATTATTTTGTGGTTGAAGCATTGAATACAAATACTTTAGAATTAAGTTGTCTTTTTGCTTTAGCAGATAAAAAAATAACTAATTCTTCTTTTACAGAAATTGAAAACAGCAGTATAAAAGGCTGGGAGCAATTCTGGAAAAGTGGGGCTGCCGTAGATTTTTCAGGAAGTACAGACCCGCGCGCTAAGGAATTAGAACGAAGAGTAATTCTGTCGCAATATTTGACTAAAGTACAATGTACAGGGAAAGTTCCTCCGCAGGAAACAGGCTTAACGTATAACAGTTGGTACGGAAAACCGCATTTAGAAATGCATTGGTGGCATGGCGTTCATTTCGCATTATGGAACAGACCGGAATTATTAGAGAAAAGCCTTCCGTGGTATCAAAAAGTTTTTGATAAAGCAAAAAAAATAGCCAAAAGGCAGGGTTTTGAAGGCGCAAGATGGCAAAAAATGACTGATACTGATGGAAATGAAAGTCCTTCATCTGTAGGCTCTTTTTTGATTTGGCAACAACCGCATTTTATAACTTATGCTGAATTAATGTACAGGGCAAATCCAACAAATAAAACTTTAAATTTATACAGCGAGCGCGTTTTTGCAACGGCTGATTTTATGGCTTCGTTTGCCAATTATGATGCCAAAAACGACCGTTATGTTTTGGGACCCGGAGTAATTCCGGCGCAAGAACGCTTTAAGGCGATGGAAACTTTTAACCCGACTTATGAATTAGCGTATTGGAATTGGGCTTTGAAAACCGCAATTTCATGGAAGAAAAAATTAAACCAAAAAGTGCCTGAAAAATGGGAAACCGTTTTGGCTAAATTATCTCCGTTACCAGTTGCAAATAATGTGTATCTGGCAACAGAAAGCGCCACAGATTCGTATACCAATCCGGAATTCAAAACCGATCATCCATCGGTACTAGGAACTTTTGGGATGTTGCCTGAAACATCGCTTTTAGATAAAAAAATCATGAAAAATACGTTTGATCTGGTTTGGAAAACCTGGTCTTGGGATAAAACCTGGGGTTGGGATTTCCCGATGACAGCCATGTCCGCGGCACGTTTGCAAATGCCGGAAAAAGCAATTGATGCCTTATTTATGAATGTTACTACAAACACGTATTTAAAAAACGGACATAATTATCAGGCAGAAAGATTAACGCTTTATCTTCCCGGAAACGGCGGATTGTTAACGGCGGTTGCCATGATGTGCGGCGGTTGGGACGGATCGACAGATGAAAATCCGGGCTTCCCAAAAGACGGAACATGGAAAGTACAAAGTGAGGGGTTTAAGAAGATGTTTTAAATTTTTGGTCATTAGAATGAAACGTCTAGTTTGTCATCCTGAGGAACGAAGGATCACACACGTAACTCGACAAAGATTGGCGATTTTGTTTGCGGAGTTTCTTGTGTGATCCTTCGTTCCTCAGGATGACAAGATTGCAAAAAAAAACAAAAAAGCCTCCAAAATCAGCGTCATCAGCGTTCCATTACAATTCAACATAAAAAAGCAATTATGAAAAATAGAATTTTATTCCTGCTCTTATTTTTCTCCTATTCCATTTTCGCGCAAAGACAAATGGAAAACTTAGACCGAGGCATAATCGCTATAAAAGACAAAGGATATTTTTTTATTGGATGGCGTGTTTTAGGAACTGATCCTGATGATTTGGGTTTTAATTTATACAGAAAAAGCGGTACGAAAAAAGCAATCAAATTGAATGATAAACCCATTCTTGGTGCCGCTAATTTTCTTGACAGCAAAGCAATTGCGAATGAAGAAAATACGTGGTTTGTAAAAACGGTTTTAAAAGGAAAAGAACAGGTTACGCAAGGAAGCTTTACAATTGCTGCTCAAAGTCAGGATAAAGATTATGTGTCGATTAAACTGAAGGAAATCGAAGGCTATATTCCGAATGATCTTTCTGTCGGTGATTTAGATGGAGACGGAAAATACGATTTGATTGTTCATATGACAGGAAAAAGTCTTGATAATTCTTTTAAAGGAATTACAGATCCGCCTATATTTCAGGCTTATACTTTAGAAGGGAAGTTTTTGTGGCAGATTAATCTCGGAAAGAACATCCGCGAAGGCGCACATTACACGCAGTTTATGGTGTATGATTTAGATGGTGACGGTATTGCTGAATTTGTCTGCAAAACGGCTGACGGAACAATTGATAGTCAAAATAATGTTGTTGGAGATGCCTCAAAAGATTGGGTAGATCGAGATCCGGATTCTCCTGTGTTTGGTAAAATTCTAAAAGGCCCTGAATATCTTTCTGTTTTTGACGGAAGAACCGGTAAAGTAATAACAACTGTCGATTACATTCCTGAACGAGGAGATCTCGCAGGCTGGGGCGGAAGAGGTGGAAGCGGAGGAAATGATACCAAAGGAAACAGAATAGATCGCTTTACAGCTTGTATTGCGTATTTAGATGGAATTCATCCGAGCGTAATAATGTGTCGTGGTTATTACGGAAGAACGGTTTTAGCGGCATGGGATTTTAAAAATAACAAACTCACTTCAAGATGGATCTTTGACAGTAAAGATGCTGAAAATCCATACTCTGGAATGGGAAATCATGGACTTACGGTTGCGGATGTTGATAACGACGGAAAAGATGAAATTATCTACGGTTCTATGTGCGTCAACGATGATGGAAAAGGTCTGTACACAACCGGTTTTAGGCATGGTGATGCCTTGCATGTTTCTGATCTTGATCCTGATATTCCGGGTTTGGAAGTTTTTGGAATTCATGAAATAGAAAACGGAACAAAAGGCCCGGGCGTAACATTATTTTCAGCAGCCGACGGAAAAGTTTTATTCACCGATTCTCTTAATGAAGATGTGGGTCGGGGTGTGGCAGATAATATAGATCCGAGTAGAAAAGGCGCGCAATGTTGGTGGTCAGGATCTCCTGATTTGCATGATATTAAGGGAAATAAAATTGGAAAAGCGCCAACATCAACTAATTTTTTAATTTATTGGGATGGGGACTCTTCACGAGAACTTTTAAATTCAAATTATATTGATAAATACAATCAAGGCAGATTGTTTACGGCAACCGGAGCAGCATCAAATAATGGCACAAAATCTACACCGGCACTTTCTGCAGATATTCTGGGTGACTGGAGAGAAGAACTGATTTTAAGATCTGAAGATAATAAAGAATTGAGGATTTACTCCACTACAATTCCAACCGAAATCAGACAATATACTTTAATGCACGATCCGCAATATAGGCTCAGTATTGCATGGCAAAATGTTGGTTATAATCAGCCTCCACATACGAGTTTTTATATGGGAAAGGATATGGAACCAGCGCCAAAACCGAATATTGTTTTAGTAAAGGTGCAAAGAGAGTGAGGTACAAAAGATATATTCTTTTAAGAAACAATACTTTTTTTAAATCTGAAAAACCGTAGATCAACTTGTGTATATTTGTTAGGTTACAAATTCATTAGTTCTCTTTTAAAAAATGATCCGCTGCCATGAAAAAGAAAAATATACCGGTTTTGGTTTTTAGTGGCTTCGTTTTATGTATTTTATTGAATAATTTCATCCAATCTTATATCGAATGTAAGGCAAATTATAATTTTGTGATAACAAAAATAGAAGTTAGCCCTACCAACAAGCTGATTCTTTATAATAACAAAAAGAAAATAAGGTTTTGGAATTATATTATTTCGGACAGGCAGGGAGTGAAAGCAGGAGATTTGTTACACAAGAAAAGTTATTCGAAATACATGTATGTTTACAAAAAAAATATGATGGGAAAGTACAGCAAAATTCTTAAAGTGAATCCTACGGGTTTGTTTCCTGTGGAATATTTTTGTGATAAATAATTACAAATGGAAAATATTATTTCTTAATTTGGGCAATACAATTATTTCTTCGTAAAACCTTTTCTTGTCATTTCGCCCCAGCCTTTGGTTCCCATGATTTTTTCTTTGTAACCAACTAAAGCAGCATATACCGCCATTGGATGGAAATAAAAAGGCTCTATGAAAGCGGCCAAAAGAAGCTTGAAAAAATCGGCTTGTTTGGGATATTTGTGGTACGTGCGTTCTTCACTATACAGCGCAATTACGGAAAACAAAACAGCAAAAAAGTAAACAAAAAGCAAAAGCAAAAAGAAAAAATGCCAGTGAATTAATCCGAAAACAAAAAATACAACTGTAATTGCAATACCAATAAATTCTATGCCGGGTGCCAGGAATTCAAACAAAGTCCAATATGGTATACTAAGCATTCCTAATAGCTTATATTTAGGATTTAAGAACATTTTTTTGTGAAGGCTCAGGGTTTCAATAGTTCCTCTCATCCAACGACTGCGTTGTTTTTTGAAAATTTTAAAATCTTCCGGTGCTTCGGTCCAGCAAAGCGGGTCAGGAATATAACTAATGGCATAAGGAATTTTGTTTTCCAGCATGTAACGACGCATTCTCACTACCAATTCCATGTCTTCACCTACTGTTTTTGTGTCGTAACCACCTGCGAGTAAAGCTATTTCTTTATCAAATGCACCAAACGCGCCGCTAATTAACAATAATCCATCAAGTCTGCCCCAAGCCATTCTTCCTAAAAGAAACGCTCTTAGGTATTCTAAAACCTGTATTCTTGGCAACATAAGATCCGGGATATTTACTTCGACCAAACGTCCGTTCTTAATGATACACTGGTTGGCTATTCTTACGACACCGCCCGTGGCAATAATACGCTTTCCGTGCGATTCGAGAAAAGGTTTCGCTAGTTTAAGAAGTGAGTCTTTATCCAAAATACAATCAACGTCAATGCATACCACATAAGGATGTTGAGCAATATTAAGACCAACATTAAGGGCATCGGCTTTGCCGCCATTTTCTTTGTCAACAACGATTAATTTTTTATAAGCGGCATTTCTGGAGGTGTAAATACCTTTAATTTTTTTTGTCTTAATTTTTGGAAGAATATCAAGTTCCGTTAAAACAAGATCATAGGTTTTAATGAGGATTTCCATTGAATTGTCTTTACTGCCGTCGTTTACAAGAATTACATCGTAATTGTTATAATTCAGGGAAAGTAAAGATTTCACATTTTCTTCAATCGTAAAGGCTTCATTATAAGCAGGTGCAATTAGGGAAAGTTTAGGTGCAAACTGACTTGTAAGCAACACATTATAATCTACAAAACTGTTTTTTTTAAGATATTCTCTTAGTGCTCTTGTAGAAAGATGGGCCAATATAAGATACGACGACATAATTAATATCGCATAACCAAGTATAAGAATTAGATAGATGTGAGTGAATAAAGTTATTTCAGTATTAAAAAAAGTCATTGCCAATATTGTTTAAACTGTTAATAACTGCAATACATTTTGTGCCTCATATTTAATCAGCGTATTTGGAGCTCTGTTAACTAATTGTGTGATGTAAGGAATTTTTTGAGTAAGCTTTAGTTCTTTTATAAGTTTGAGTCCTAGTGTAACAACAGTTGTATTTTGAGATTCCAGCAAAAGTTCTACACCTTCAGTATCTCCTATATCATGTTTTTTAAAAGCGTTTATAATATTTATTTGTGTCCAGTCATCAATAGGATGAGTGTGTTTTGTAAGATGTATTATTCCTTTTGTTCCCGCAAGCTTGATGCCGGCATTTAAGGCTGTGATTTTTAAGGTTTTATTTCGCCCTTTAGAAACTTTTATTATGCTCTTGAATGCGTCAGTAATATTGAGTTCGGCAAGTTCGGTAATTCCTTTACATTTTAATTCCCATTTCAGGTTCTTGAGTTTTTTAAGGGAGTCATTTATTAACCCGGATTCTTTATAAAATTCTTCAAGCTTTTGTGCGTGAACACCTTCGTAGTTTTTATGAAGGTTAATAATAGATTCCATTAAAACTTCTCTAAAAAAGGTTGTTTTAGAAAGTCTCACATATTCCGGATTTTGGCTAGTTGTAGAAAAAGGGATATCCTCAAAAACAATCGAGAACATTAATTTTTCAATAACATTACCATATTCTATGCGAAGTCTTTCATTTCTGATATTCTTGCTGCGGCTTCTGATAATCAACAAATACAAAATTATTGATGTGGTTATAAACAAGATTATAGACAGCGTCAGAAAAGGCTCTACCCAAACACCACTTTTGTAAAGTTCCCATAGCTTTCTCATATTTAAAAGCGTATAGTAATAATTATTTGAGCGTTAAATCGGTTTCTGTATTGTTCAGGTAAATATTCTTCATACTCGTATAAGAAAATAGGTCTTATAAAAAATGACTTTCCAATACGTTGCTGGTATTGTAAACCTACTCTGTAAGCCTTTAAAGGCTGAGTAAAGTTGTTGTAAAGATAGAGGTATGGAACATTTCCGTATTGAAGTTCTAATCGTAGTAAACTTTCTTTTTCCTCATTTGTAGTTTGTAGACTTAAAACATGAGAAAACAGTTCGTTGCCTGTATCATAAAAAGGTCTGTAGGCGAGGGTATGAGTAGTTCCAATTCTATACGATAATTGTCCGGTAAGCAATGTTACATCTTCTGTTTCAAAATGCATATACTTTAGGCCAAGAGAATAATCGAATCTTTTATAGGGAGTAAAATAATATTCTACACCTGCCTTTGCAACAGGAAATATAGTTTGTCCTGTAGATACGCCGGCATTAACATATAAATAATTTCTTTTTGAAAATGTTTGATAATAATCGGCTTCAAATAACATTTGCGTGTCGTTGTTTGCATATCCCACATTGGCACGTCCTACAAGTGCTGACTTGGTAAACTTATGAGAATATTCAACATATCCATAATGTAATGGCGACTGTCCCGGACTGGAGGTAGAAACATTTAGGTATGAAACGGCTATTGCATTTTTTACCTTACGCCCAATAAGTGTTCTGAGGCCTGTAATTGCCTGAGTATTGTTTTCTGTTAGGGATATTTTTTCGACTGTTTCTAATGCTTCTTTATCACGGCCCAGTTTTTCGAGGCAATTGGCCTTAATGAGTATTACATCAGTAGAATTAGGATTAATAACCAGATACTTGTCACAATAAAAAATGCATTTGTCAAATTGTTCAGACCAAAAGTATACATTAATTATGGCTAGCAAAGCTTCAGCATCAGGATTTGCCCTGTCTGCCATTGGTGAAAGAATTTTTATAGCCGTATTATAATCTTTTTTCCAGCTGTATATACGCCCAGTATAAATTTTTACATCTTCATTCTCAGGAAACTTAACGCTTAAAGGTTCAAGAATTGATAATGCTTTATCGTAATTCCCTTTTTCAACTTCCTGCTTTGCCTCAGACATTGCTGCATCAAAATTAATTTCCTGCCCCAATACAGTGTGAGAGATGAACAGTAAGAAAATAGTATAATATAGAAACTTCATTAAGCGCGTGTATTTAGTAATTTATTAATTCTCACCAACAGCACATTCGGACTAACAGGTTTGGCAATAAATTCGTTTGCACCTATATCAAAAGAATCGAGTTCGGTTTGTTCTACTCCTGAAGAAGTAAGTATAATGATCGGAATATCAGAGCCAATGGTTTGTCTTACATACTGCGTAATTTCCATTCCGCTTATGCCGGGCATATTTATATCGGTTAATATCAGGTCGTAGCTATTTGCTTCGATGGCTTCCAGTGCTTCTTTACCATCAGAAAATTGGTCAACAGTAAATCCTTTAGATTCTAAAAAAAAAGATAATGATTTGCGTAGGATATCGTTATCTTCTGCTAAAATTATTCTCATTGGTTTAAATTTTTGTATAGGGCAAATAATCTTACAACATTGGTAATTATCGTAAAGCTATACTTAATTTTTGTTTTATCATAGCTCCTTCAAAATTTTAACTACTTCAACGATCCCACAATGTATTATATTTATTTTATCCGCACTTTCAGAAGTAAATGCTCCAATATAAGCTTCTTCTTCTACAACAGATAAAGAGTTAGAAAGGTCATTAAGCAAAAATATATCTAAACTTGATTTCATATGGTGCGACAATTTTTTAACGTTTTCAATGTTATTCTCATGAAAAGCTTTTTCGAGTTGAGCCGCCTGATTTGGAATTGTCTCTACAAAAATATCGATCATTTCCTGTTTAAATTTTGCATCACCACAGGACATTTCATCCAAATAAGACAAATCCAGTTTTCGCTTCTGCGCAAGCTGAATATCTTTGCTTAGTACTTTTTTTATTGCCTCTAAAAGCATTCCCTGCTTAAAAGGTTTTGGCACATAAGCATTCATTCCTACACTGTAACAGCGTTCCTGTTCGCCGGCAAGTGAGTGTGCCGTCATGGCAATAATAGGAATGGCTAAATTCATTTCATTCCTAATATATTCTGTCGTTTGGTATCCGTCTTTAACAGGCATCTGAAGATCCATCAGTACCAGGTCATATTTATTATTTGATAAAAGCGCTATTCCTGTTTCACCATTTTCAGCAATATCCAATTCAAATCCAAAATTATCAATAACGCTTTTAACGAGTTTTTGATTTAAAAGATTGTCTTCACAAAGCAATATTTTTAGTTTACCTAAATTTTCTTCTGATACTGTTTTAATCTCTGTTTCCGTTTGATTTGCTTTTTTATAATTAAGTACAAAGAAAAATTCAGAACCTCGTCCTTGTTGGCTTTTTATGTGAATTTCGGATTTTTGCAATTCAACAAGCTGTTTTACAATACTAAGACCAAGCCCAGTACCGCCAAATCTTCGCGTAGTGCTTTCTTCTGCTTGCGTAAATCGGTCAAAAATAGTTTTAAGCTTGTTGTTGGGTATGCCTATTCCGGTATCTTTAACTGAAAACCGAATTGAATATTCATCATCAGTTTCGTCCACTTTTTTTACAGAAACAGTAACTTCACCTTCTTTAGTAAATTTAAGTGCATTACCTGTAAGGTTAACTAATATTTGATTTAGTCTTCCGTGATCGCCAATTACCATTTCAGGCAAATCGGCATCCAGAAACAAATTAAATTCAACACCTGAAGAAACTTTTACCTTTAGCAGGTTATAAATATGCTTAAGTGTTTTTTGTAAATTGAATGGCTGAGCATCAATAGTTAAATTACCTGATTCTATTTTAGAAAGATCCAGAATATCATTTACGATAAGGAGCAGGTTTTCTCCTGCAATTTGTACACTATCAATATAATCAGTTTGATTAGTGTCTAATTTTGTTTGGGCAAGAAGGTCTGTAAAACCAATAATAGCATTCAGAGGTGTTCTGATCTCATGGCTCATATTGGCAAGAAAACTATCTTTTGCATGTATTGCGCGTTCAGCAATTTTTTTCTGAACATTTAGTTCAATATTTTTAATTCTTAATTCTAATAGATTTATGACGTGCTTTGCAATAATTGAAAGCGCATTCTTCTGATTTTCATTAAGTTCTTTAGAAACATGGTCTACAGCACAAATAGTTCCTATATTGTAACCATCAGGTGTTGTAAGGGGAACACCAGCATAAAATCTTACTTTATAACCACCTGTAACATTATCATCATCTTTAAAACGATCGTCTAAATGAGTATCCGGTACTTCAAGCATTTCAGTATCCATAATAGCATATCTGCAGAAAGTAATTTCTCTGGGTACTTCAGATACGCCAACTCCAATTTCAGATTTAAACCATTGCCTGTTCTCGTCTATAAAGGAAATATGCGCAATGGGCACGCCACAAATATAAGAAACGAGTTTTGTGGCATCATCAAAAGCATTCTCAGGAAGCGAGTCAAGAATATTATAACGTTTTAGTGCTGCAAGACGCTGTATTTCGTTATGTGGTATGGGTTGATCTTTACTATTCATTCTGTCAAAAAGTGAATTGCAAAATTAAATATAATTTTTAGATATAAGGTTACAAAAGATATTGATGCAGAATAATTAATTTAATAACTAATTGATTATTAGTTTAATGGTCTGTTTTTAGAAAATTATTTGGAGTAGTTTAATCGAATTTTTACACTACATTAACAGGAATAACTTCAATTTTATATATAGTTAACAGCAGATGAATCCCTTAGAATAATTATAAAGGATAAGAAATCAGCATTCAATAACTTCACAAATTCCTAAATCGAATTCCTGTCAATAAAATTAAAAGGTACTTTAACCGATCCTTTTTCTTTATTCAGAATCATTCGCGCAGCAGTTTCTCCCATAACATTAAAATCCGTTGACATTACGGTTATTCCCAAAAGTTCTTTCAGAGGTGTATCATTATACGAAATCACGCCAATATCTTTGCCCAAAACATACTCTTCATCGCGAATTTGTTTCATTAAATTCACCAGATCCGATTCTTCAATGGTAATAAATAAATCGCCTTTTTTCAAAATCATATCATCATAAACCTCGCTTAGAATCTCAAAATTAATTTCGTGCTCCACACAAAACTTTTTAAATCCGTGCAAAATCCTTCTGGGATAAGGATAAACCGCTTTTTCAGGATAGATTAAAATCAATCGTTTGTATTTAGATATTTTAGCAATTCCTTCCTTTAAGGCATTGTAAATATCATTTTCAAAATCCTGATATATTTTGATAACCTCGCCTTCCATAGATAATTTAATATTATCCATGATAACCAGTTTTTCCTGCGGAATTCTTTGAATCGCTTTTACAACATCGTCCGTAAAACTCAAATGTTTCAGTTCATCTGTCTTAAAGTGTGTTGTGATTACATAATAATCGTAAACCCCCTCAAATTTGTCTAATAGGTTCAAAAACAAGGTTTCGTCGCAATGATAGATATGTAAATCTACATGAGCATTTGCGCCCACGGTATTAATAAATGAGTTGTACGTTTTCATTTTATACGCACTCAGTTTATTAAACAAAAACAATATATTGACTTTAGATTCAAGCTTTGTGCGGGTAATATAGTAGCCTTTTCCTCGAATAGATGAAATTATTTTTCGCTCTTTTAAAATATTATAAGCTTTCTCTACCGTATCCCTTGACATATAAAATTCTTCACTAAAACTGTTAATAGAAGGTATTTTTTGATTTATTTTCAAATTTCCGTTGGCAATATTTTGCAAAATGGAGTCTACAATTTGTTTGTATTTAGGAACTCTTGAATCTTCATCTATCTTGATAAGTTTGATCATGTTTTTGTTTTTCAAATTACGATTCTTTTATAAAACGCAATTTTAAATTATATTTTTATAAATAGTTTTGAGCTAACAAACGACTGTTACAATGATATTTAAATAACAAGAATAGTCTTATTTTATCTTTCCGAATTTCTAATCTGATTTTTTATTCATCAAATAAATGAGATTTTAGTAATTGCGAAATCGATTGCTAAAATAGAAATTTTAAATTTATTTTTTCAATTTAAAGATACTCTTCTTTGCAATAACAGGTGTATTTAACATATAAATTAAAGGATAGTACAGGATAGTTTTGTTTTTTACATTTTCTTATTTTACAAAACGAGATTAACTATCGCATAACCACAAATAAATTATAAATGGAATCATTATTAGGAATTATTTTTCACTCCATAGGAGGATTTTCTTCAGGGAGTTTTTATATGCCATTCAAAAAAGTTAAAAGTTGGGCTTGGGAAAGCTACTGGCTCGTAGGAGGTTTTTTTTCCTGGCTTATCGTACCGCCAATTGCTGCTTATTTAACAATTCCGAATTTTGCAGAAATTATTGCTGCAGCTTCTCCTACAATTAAAGCCTTTACTTTCTCCATGGGACTTATTTGGGGAATTGGAGGTTTGACTTACGGGCTGGGCGTTAGGTATTTAGGAATGTCATTAGGAAATTCCATAGTACTGGGCTTTTGTTCCGCTTTTGGAGCTTTAGTTCCTTCTATTTATTATAATTTTCATCCAACTGAAGGAAAAATTTCTTTTACCGATATGCTTCAAAGCACCGGAGGACAATTAGTTTTACTAGGTGTTGCGGTTTGTCTTTTGGGAATTGCGATTTCAGGGAAAGCCGGAATTCTAAAAGAAAAAGATTTTGCAGTAGGACACGAAAATAAAGACAAAGATTTTAATCTGGTAAAAGGACTTATTATTGCGGTAGTATCAGGAATTTTAAGTTCATTTTTTAATTATGGAATCGAAGCCGGAAAACCTATGGCTGAAGCTGCCGTAGTATCAGGTTGCAATCCGCTTTTTCAGAATAATGTAACTTATATCGTTTTACTTTGGGGCGGACTTACAACGAACTTTATTTGGTGTTTGTATCTTAATTTTAAGAATAAAACATTTAGCGATTATACTAATAAACAAACACCTATTACAAAAAACATCCTTTTTTCTGCGCTCGCCGGAACCATGTGGTTTCTACAATTTTTCTTTTACGGAATGGGCGAAAGTAAACTAGGAAACGGAGCCAGCTCCTGGATTCTGCACATGTCGACTATCATTTTAACTGCCAATTTCTGGGGATTTTATTTGAAAGAATGGAGTGGAGTTTCTAAAAAAACCTTCAATACTTTTTTGTGGGGAATTGGGCTGATTATGTTTTCGATTGTTTTAGTCGGAATAGGAAATTCATTATAAATTAGTTGAGTTAAGTTCATGAAAAATGTTTAACACATAGAAACATAGATGTTATTTTTTAGAAAAAGAATATTAAAAGAAACTCGTTTCTAACACATAGCTATGTTTGTTAATGCAAGTGAAACGTCTATTTTTAGTTAACAAAATCTATGTTTCTATGTGTTAAAATTAATTGCGCTCAATGGATTTATAAGTACACAATAGACAACCAAATATATAATATCAAAAATGTCGAATAAAAATACTGTAGATATGAATTTTAAGCATGTAAGCTATCTTTGGGATGAGTCTAAAGCGGCCGCATTGGCAGGAGATGAAGTTGGGCTTTTCATTTATCGTTCTAATTTACTTGGAGCCGATTTGCGATTAACAAATTACGGAGGCGGAAACACCTCGGTAAAAATTACTGATAAAGATCCGTTAACCGGAGCAAGTTCAGAGGTAATGTGGATCAAAGGTTCGGGAGGTGATATCGGAACATTAACAAAATCAGGTTGTGCTGCATTGTATTTAGACCGATTACGCAATCTTGAAAACGTTTACAAAGGCATCGAATTCGAAGATGAAATGGTAGAATTGTTCAACCATTGTATTTTTGATCTGGCTTCAAAAGCGCCATCAATCGACACACCTTTACACGGATTTTTACCCTTCAAACATATTGACCATTTGCATCCCGATGCGGCCATTGCAATCGCAGCAGCCAAAGACGGAGCAAAAATCACCGAAGAATTATTTGATGGCGAAATCGGCTGGGTAGGCTGGCAGCGCCCGGGTTTCGATTTGGGACTTCAGTTAAGATCTTGCTTGGAAGAAGCAGAAAAAAAAGGCAAAAAACTAAAAGGCATCATGTTGGGTTCTCACGGACTTTTCACCTGGGGCGATACAGCATACGAAAGTTACATCAATACCCTTGAAGTAATTGAGAAATGTGCAACATATCTGGAGAATAACTACGGAAAAAAACGTCCTGTTTTTGGAGGACAAAAAATAGAAAGCCTGCCTGAAGAAGCAAGAAAACTAAAAGCAGCAAAAGTAGCTCCAATTTTAAGAGGATTCTGCTCGTCAGAGCGCCAGATGATTGGACATTATACGGATGATCAAAGAGTTTTGGAATTCATCAATTCTAATGATCTTGAAAAACTGGCTCCACTTGGAACATCTTGTCCGGACCACTTTTTAAGAACTAAAATAAGTCCGCTTGTTTTAGAACTTGATCCAAACGAAGATTTATCAGATGTAAATGCCATCAAAGCAAAATTGCAACCTGCTTTTGAAGCCTACAGAGCGATGTACAGGGATTATTACAACAAATGCAAAAAAGATAATTCACCTGCAATGCGCGACCCAAATCCTGTGGTAATTTTATATCCCGGAGTTGGAATGTTCACTTTTGCCAAAGATAAAACCATGGCAAGACTGGCATCAGAATATTATGTGAATGCTGTTAATGTAATGAAAGGTGCAGAAGCCGTATCGGAATATACTTCACTTCCACATCAGGAAGCTTTTGATATTGCATATTGGTTACTCGAAGAAGCTAAATTGCAAAGAATGCCAAAACCAAAAGCACTTTCAGGAAGAGTTGCCATAATTACCGGATCAGCCGGAGGAATAGGAAAAGCAATTGCCAAGAAATTTGCTCAGGAAGGTGCTTGTGTCGTGATAAATGACATCAACGAAGAACGATTGGAAGAAGCAACAGCCGACTTTATTAAAACCTTCGGAAAAGATGCGATTTCAAGTACACTGCTAAATGTAACAAACGAAGCAAGTACAGAAAAAGCATTAGACCAGGCTTGTTTGGCTTTTGGTGGAGCTGATATTATTGTGAACAATGCCGGAATTAGCATCTCAAAATCGATAGCGGAACATAGCCTTGAAGAATGGGACAGATTGTACGACATTCTGGTAAAAGGACAATTTATTGTTTCAAAAGCCGGAATAGAAGTAATGCGCAAACAGGGATTTGGAGGTGATATTGTAAACATCGTATCGAAAAATGCTGTTGTTGCAGGGCCAAACAACCCAGGTTACGGATCAGCGAAAGCAGCACAGGCACATTTAACACGCCTGATGGCAGCAGAATTGGGACCGGATAAAATCCGTGTAAATACTGTAAATCCAGATGCCGTAATCTCAGACTCCAACATTTGGTCTGGAGGCTGGGCAGAAGGACGAGCCAAAGCGTATGGTATTACGGTAGCAGAATTACCGGCATACTACGCCAAACGTACCTTATTAAACGAAATCATATTGCCTGATGATATTGCCAATGCGTGTTTTGCGTTTACAGGAGGATTGTTGAGTAAGTCAACAGGAAACGCACTAAACGTAGACGGCGGAGTATCAATGGGTTTTTATAGATAAATAAACCTTTGGGTGTGATTTTAAACACATAGAAACATAGCTTATAAAAGTGAATAAAGGCGTTTCACTTGCATTAACAAACATAGCTATGTGTGAGAAACTAGTTTCTTTTTGATTTCTTTTTTCGAAAGTATAAAGTCTATGTTTCTATGTGTTTAATTAATTTTTTAAGTAAAACAGGAATTCAATGTATATATTTAGCATTGTAATTCCATTAAAAGAAAAAAATATGTTAATTGGATCAAACAAAATAGAATCTCATAATGATGAGTTATTAAAAAAACACCAAAATAAATTGGCGTATACAGCATCAGAAGTTGTTGAAACAGAATTAATTATTCGAAAATTAATCGATTTTCAAATCGCAATTCCGTCTTGGGCTTTAGGAACAGGAGGAACACGATTCGGACGTTTTGCAGGAGGCGGAGAACCAAGATCATTAGAAGAAAAAATCGAAGATGTAGGTTTGCTTCACGCTTTAAACAATGCTTCCGGAGCAATCTCTCTACATATTCCGTGGGATATTCCAACAGATTATCAAGCCATTAAAAATTTAGCCGGACAACACGGATTAAAATTTGATGCCATGAACTCGAATACGTTTCAGGATCAGGCAAACCAGGAGCATTCGTATAAATTTGGTTCTTTACAAAACGCAAATAAAGCGATTCGTAAACAAGCAATCGCGCATAACATAGAAGTTATCAAACACGGAATTGAATTAGGATCAGAATCGTTAACCGTTTGGTTAGCAGACGGATCTTCGTTTCCGGGACAATTAAATTTCCGTAAAGCATACCAAAATACATTAGAAAGTTTAGAAGAAATATACGATGCATTGCCTTCAAACTGGAAATTATTTTTAGAATATAAATGTGCTGAGCCTAATTTTTATTCAACGACAGTGGCCGATTGGGGACAGTCATATTCGTATGTAAAAAAATTAGGCGATAAGGCGCAGACATTAGTCGATTTAGGACATCATTTGCCAAATGCAAATATTGAGCAAATAGTTTCTTTATTATTAATGGAAAACAAATTAGGAGGTTTCCACTTTAATGACTCCAAATATGGCGATGACGATTTAACAGCCGGAGCTTTAAAACCATACCAATTATTCCTGATTTTTAATGAACTTGTAGAAGGAATGGACGCCAGAGGAATGAATCACGCCAAAGATTTAGGCTGGATGATCGATGCTTCTCACAACATCAAAGATCCTTTAGAAGATTTATTGCAATCAGTTGAAGCCATTATGATTGCGTATGCGCAGGCACTTTTGGTAGACAGAAAAGCATTGGAAATTGCACAGGATGAAAATGATGTGGTTAAAGCACAGGAAATTCTGCAAAACGCCTTCCGTACCGATGTTCGCGCTTTAGTAGCTGAAGCTCGTTTGCGTTCCGGCGCAGCATTAAATCCGGTTGCATTATACCGCAGTCTTACCGTTAGAAAAAATCTAATTGGAGAAAGAGGATTAAAAACGATGGCAACAGGACTATAATTATGAATTGTGAATTATAAATTAATAAACTATTGTTGTTTGTATTAGTTGTTTGAGATAAAAACCAAAAGACTTACATCGAACGTTTAAAAGAAAATCATAACTCACTATTTATAACTCATAATTTATAATTCACAACTCACAACTCACAATTTACAATTAACTAAAATGAATGTAGTTGCAATTTTTGATATTGGTAAAACCAACAAAAAGGTATTTTTATTTAATGAAAATTATAAAATTGTCTGGGAAAAATCGGTAAATCTTGACGAGACAGTAGACGAAGACGGTTTTCCCTGTGAAGATATTGAAGTGCTGAAAAACTGGATTTTCGATCGATTATCAGAAATAAAAAAATTGGAAAACTATGTTCTAAAAGCGATTAATTTTAGCACTTACGGAGCAAGTTTTGTTTACATCGATAAAGAAGGCAACGTTTTAACGCCTTTATATAATTATTTGAAAGAGTATCCGGCAGCTTTAAAAAGTAATTTCTATAACAAATACAAAGGAGAAGAAGTTTTTGCAGTAAAAACAGCTTCTCCTGTTTTAGGAAGCCTGAATTCAGGAATGCAGATTTACCGTTTAAAAGAAGAAAATCCGGAATTATTTGATAAAGTAGAGTATTGCCTGCATTTGCCACAATACCTGAGTTTTCTTTTAACGGGAGAGGCTTACACCGATATCACAAGTATTGGATGCCATACCAATCTTTGGAATTTTAAAAAAGCAAAATATCATAAATGGCTTAAAACGGAAGATATATTGCCAAAACTCGCTCCGCTTCATTACGGAAAAGATATTATCAAAAAAGAAAATGATATTGCTGTCGGAATAGGTTTGCATGATAGTTCATCAGCGATTATTCCTTATACGATCAACTTTACAGAACCTTTTGTTTTGTTATCGACAGGAACCTGGAGTATTTCATTAAATCCTTTCAATAACAAACAATTAACCTTCGAAGAACTTCAAAACGATTGTTTGTGTTATATGCAATACACCGAAAAACCGGTAAAAGCAGCCCGTTTATTTTCGGGAAATGAACATGAATTACAGGCCAAAAGATTAGCAGAACATTTCAATGTTCCGTTTGATACTTTTAAAGAGGTTTATTTTGATAAAAAGATAGTTTCAAACCTTAGAGCTTTAAACTTTCAGATTATTTATCCAAAGAAATACGACTTTGATATTCTTAAGGAATGTCCGTTTCAAAAAAGAGATTTGAAGACTTTTAAAAGTTATGACATTGCCTATCATCAATTGATGTTGGATTTGGTCGAACAACAGGTTTTTTCAACTAATTTAGTGATTCATAATAGTCCTGTAAAAAAGATCTTTGTGGATGGTGGTTTTAGTAAAAACTCCATTTTTATGAATTTGCTTGCAGAAGCTTTTCCGGATGTAGAAGTTTACGCCGCATCAATGGCGCAGGCAAGTGCTTTGGGAGCTGCGTTCGCAATTCATCAAAACTGGAATCCAAAACCAATTCAGAATGATTTGATTGATTTGAAATTTTACAAGCACTGAAATTGAATTAAAAATTTATAATTAAAAATCTGCTCAATCTGCAGAATCTGCGAGAGAAAAAATAGCCACAGATTACAAGATTAAAATGGATTTTTTTAATCTTTCTGAAATACGTTAGTATTGTCATCCTGACGGAGGAAGTATCACACTAGTAACTCGACAAAGATTGGCGATTTTGCGTGTAGATTTTCTAGTGTGATACTTCCTCCGTCAGGATGACAAAAATGAGAATAAAATCTGCGTGAAATGATAATAGCCACAGATTAAAGGATTAAAAAGATAAACACATAGTTTTGTCCTATGTGTTCAAATAATAATAAAGTAATATGAAAATCGGACTTTTTATACCGTGCTATGTCGACCAGTTTTATCCAAAAGTAGGTATTGCAACCTATGAACTTTTGCAGAAATTAGGATGTGAAGTTCATTTTCCAATGGGGCAAACCTGTTGCGGACAACCGATGGCCAATAGTGGCTATCAACATTTAACTAAAGGATGCGATGCTAATTTTATATCAAATTTTGCCGGTTTCGATTATATCGTTTGTCCGTCAGGAAGTTGTGTTTTGCATGTAAAAGAACATTTGCACGATGAAAAACTGGAAGATTTGGCGACAGAAATGAGAAAAAGAGTTTTTGAATTAACGGAGTTTATTACCGATATTCTTAAAGTAGATCATATTGAGGCAAGTTTTCCGTATAAAGTAGGAATGCACATAAGCTGTCACGGTCAACGCGGCTTAAAGCTTTCGCAGATGACGGAATTAAACGCGCCATTTTTCTCAAAACCGGAACAATTATTAAGCAATATAAAAGGGCTGGATTTGGTTTCGCTGGCAAGAAAAGATGAATGTTGTGGTTTCGGCGGAACATTTTGTGTTACCGAAGAAGCCGTTTCTGTAAAAATGGGACAAGACCGAATCAAAGATCATGAAAACCATCATGTTGATTATATAACAGGTGGTGATATGTCGTGTTTAATGCATTTAGAAGGAATTCTCAAAAGACAAAAGAGCAACATAAAAACCATTCATATTGCCGAAATTTTAAATTCGTTCGAAAACTAAGTAAGTGATTTTTAAAAATTAAACTTAATTTTCTTTTCACCATTAAGAGATTAAGTAATTTAAGAGCTTTATGGACTTAATGTCTTAATGGTAAAACAAACAAGAGAAAAGATGTCTTCAAAAAAAACAATCGAACATAGCGAAGCTGCAGTACGTTTTAATAAAGACGTAGAACGTGTAAACTGGCATGATGAAACGCTTTGGTTTGTTCGTGAAAAACGTGACAGAGCGGCACATCAAATTCCGGATTGGGAATTGCTTCGTGAAACAGCTTCACAAATAAAAAATAATGTACTATCAAATATTCATGATTATTTAATTGAATTTGAAGCTAATGCTCAAAAAAACGGCATTATAGTGCATTGGGCCGCAGACGCCAAAGAGCATAACGAAATTGTGCATTCGATTATGGCAAAACATGACGTTAAGCAAATGGTGAAATCAAAATCGATGCTTACGGAAGAATGTCATTTAAATGATTATTTAGCCGAAAAAGGAATTGAAGTTATTGATTCTGATTTAGGAGAGTATATTGTTCAACTTCGTAAAGAACCGCCAAGCCATATTGTTTTACCGGCAATTCACCTTAAAAAAGAAGATGTTAGCGAAACTTTTCACGAATATCTGGGTACTGAAAAAGGAAACATTGATCCTCAATATTTAACGGAATCTGCACGTTTAAGTTTAAGAAATACTTTCTTAACACGAAAAGTAGCTTTAACGGGAGTTAATTTTGCGATTGCAGAAACGGGTGAAATTGTAGTTTGTACCAATGAAGGAAACGCAGATATGGGCGCACATTTAGCCGATGTTCATATTGCTTGTATGGGATTCGAAAAACTGATTCCGCAACGAAAACATCTCGGTGTTTTCCTGAGATTATTGGCCAGAAGTGCAACAGGACAACCAATAACAACATTTTCAAGTCATTTTAAAAAACCAAGAGAAGGAAAAGAAATTCATATCGTAATTGTCGATAACGGAAGAAGCACACAATTAGGAAGAGAAGATTTTAGAAATTCCCTAAAATGCATTCGTTGTGGTGCGTGTATGAATACGTGCCCGGTTTACAGAAGAAGTGGCGGACACAGTTACCATAATGCCGTTGCAGGACCAATTGGAGCTATTTTGGCACCAAATCTGGACATGAGCAAAAATGCCGATTTACCATTTGCGAGTACACTTTGTGGCTCTTGCACCAATGTTTGCCCGGTAAAAATTGATATTCACGACCAATTGTACAAATGGCGTCAGGTTTTGGTTAAAGAAGGACACACGCCAGCGGTAAAAACAATTGCGATGAAAACAATGGCAACGGTTTTGGCAAATCCGACGATTTTTAATATTGCCGGAAAATCAGGAAGATTTGTAATGAAAAATATTCCTTTATTAGTCAAAAACAAAATGAACAAATGGTACGACCAGCGCGAAATGCCGGCTGTTCCTGAGGAATCTTTTAGAGAATGGTACAAGAAAAATTCGAGAGAATCTAAAGCGAAAAAAGATGAGCAGTAAAGCTGAAATTCTAAAAAAAATAAAACAGAATCAACTGGGTTTCGTTACCGATCTTCCAAGCTTAAATGTCTTGGGATCTGAACATTTTGATATTCTTCAAACCTATAAAACCGTATTGAAAAATATTGGGGGAGATTCAGTAGAAGTTGCCAATTACGATGAGATCATCAATTATATAAAAACCAATTATGCAGTTGAAAAAAGAATCATTTCAACAATTTCCGAGCTTTCTGAAATTGCCAGATTAGACTGGACAAATGATGATTCGCATTCGCTTCAAAATGTTGAATTAACGATTGTAAAAGCACATTTTGGTGTTGCAGAAAATAGTGCACTTTGGGTAACCGATGATTTGTTAGGACAGCGTATTTCGCCTTTTATTGCACAATATTTGGCCATAATTGTGCATAAAAAAGATCTTGTAGCAACAATGCATCAGGCTTATGAAAGAATTGGAAATCAGGAATATGGTTTTGGAACTTTTATCGCAGGCCCATCAAAAACGGCAGATATTGAGCAATCTCTGGTTTTAGGAGCGCACGGAGCAAGGGGATTAATTGTGTTTTTATTAGATTAAATAATTCAAAAAATATTTATCTTTATAAGATATCAGGGAAGAGGGCAATTGATCGCCCTTTTTTTTGTTTATATAATAAAGGAAACAAATATTTTTAGTATGAATAACGATAAAAACCTTAAAGCAGTAGCTTACGGAGAAGTACTTTGGGATGTTTTTGGCAATGAAAAAAAGATTGGCGGAGCACCGCTAAATGTGGCTTTGCGTATGAAAACATTAGGCTGCGAAGTTGCTATGATTAGCTGCGTTGGAAAAGATGAAGATGGAGGCGCCATATTAGATCATGTAAAACAATTAGGACTTGAAACGAATGCTATTATGCAATCAGATTCATTTCCGACAGGATTGGTAAATGTTACTTTAAACGAAACCGGTTCTGCAAGTTATGAGATTAATTATCCATCGGCCTGGGATAAAATTATGCTAAACGATTCGGCTAAAGATCTGGTTAGTAATGCTGATGTTTTAATTTATGGAAGTTTGGTTTGCCGTGATAAAGTTTCGAGAAAATCGCTTGAAGAATTATTGGAAACTGATGTATTTAAGGTTTTTGATGTCAATTTAAGGAAACCTCATTATTCGTACGAAATTCTGGAGCAACTGATGCTTTCTGCAGATTTTATTAAGTTTAATGATGAGGAAATAATTGAAATTGCGACAGCCTTGGGATCGTCTTTTACAACTATTGAAGAAAATGTGAATTTTATCTCAGTAAAAACCAACACGAAAGCTATTTGTGTAACCAGAGGCAAGGACGGAGCTTTGTTATTATGGAAAGGAAAATTTTATGAAAACGAAGGTTATCCTGTTAAAGTAGCAGATACGGTAGGAGCAGGGGATTCATTTTTAGCAACGTTGATAACGTATTTACTTAAAGATGAAGATCCTCAAAAAGCAATTGATTTTGCTTGTGCCGTAGGAGCTTTAGTTGCTGCAGCTCCGGGAGCAAATCCGAAAATTTCATTTTCCAGAATTGAAGATATGATTCATAAATAAAAAAATGCCCGCAGGAATTTATTGCGGGCATTTTGATTATATGCCATTATAAATTATACAAAAAAGATCAGAAGTTAATTCTTACTTATGACAGTAGAAGTAAAAAAATAACATTCAAAATTGATTTTTTAAGTAGGAAACGAGTTTTTTTTAAATAGTAATAGCGAGAATCCTTTTTATATGATTCAGTAAAAATCTATAAAACAGCTGGTTAATTTTTAAACTGCTTTTTACTATCTAAGAATTTTACTATTTTTTTTTAAAGACGCACTAATTTCAAGGGTTGAGCAAAAAAAATTAACATAAGTAAATCCCTAATCTGAATTATAAATAAATAAGTAAAAATTGATATTTAGATTGAATTACAACGTATAGTTATATTCTATAAGTTGGTTTGTAAGAATCAGATAGCAGATTATGCGTAATATTGCGACTCCAAGATTTGTTTAAATTTTTCGTTTTTTTTCGCAAAATTTAAAAATGAAATTGATTTTTAGAGTTGCCACTTGGTCTAAGTTTTTCGCAATAAATTCATTGTGTTATAAAATAACGATTAATTACTATGTTCATTACCCTTACGCATGACAAAGTCCAGTTTTACTACGGATCAAAACACTGGCAATACAATTTTAATGAAATTGTAGAACTCGGATTACTTAAAAAAAAGAAATCCTACCTTCTTGAAAACACCGCTTTTGTAGCAGTAACAGCTTTAGCTTATTATTTTATGATGTTTTCAAATTTAGTCGAGTTGTATTACATTATACCGGCTTTACTATGTTACACAATTTTAATCATTTTGCGCTTTCATAATGATGCAGAATTCGACTATTATGTTATTGTAAAAGATATTTATAATAAAGAAATTAAGGTTAAAATTAAAGCTTTCGATCGACCAGCTATCGGAAAACAAATTGATCAGTATTTGAATTTGAAGTTTGACCGAATTTTACAAATTACATAAAGCTTCAAAATAAAATGAATAAATTAATATTCGGAATATCAAATTTCGATTTTGCATTTATGTTTATTGCAATTGTTTATGGTTTTATCATCATCAATAAAAGAAAACAGAAAAAGAAATAACTGCTTCATCATCCTACAAATTTAGTAGTTTATAAAATTCCATTGTAGTAATAGCTATACCATCCCCCAAATAAAGTTTATGGCCACTTCAATAAAAAATAAAATTAAAAGCATAAGAGAGCTTAAAAATTATACGCAGGAATATATGGCAGATCAACTAGGTGTCACGCAGGCAGGTTATAGTAAAATTGAAAAAGGAAAAACGATCCTTTCTTATGTAAAATTAGTTGAAATTGCCAAAATCTTAGAAGTCAGCGTAGAAGATATTATTAGTTTTGACAGTCAGAAATACTTCAATAATTTCAATAATGTAAACGGAAACAATAATGGCAGCATCATGATTAATGCTGATAATGAAACCTTGAAAACGCTTTATGAAGATAAAATAAAACTACTTGAAAAACTTCTAAAAAAAACAGAAGAAGAGTTATTTCGCTATAAAAAGAAATTCGGACAAATTTAAAAAACGGATCTCAGACTTTATAAATTGTTTTAAAAATAAAAATAAGTAATTGATTATTAGTGTTTTGTAATTTAGTATCTTTGCATATATTAAATTAAAAGAAGATTGTTTTACCCCTATAAACAACTTAGTGCATTAATTAGCATTAAACCCTTCTTTAATTAATTCAAGCCAATAAAAAGTATATTTTTCGTTAACCTACAACCTTAACATGTTTCTTAATGACATTGTTACAGGTAATATTTTTTGTTCAGCCGTTATCTAATTCTTCGCCTTTTAAAAAACTACTAAAAAAGTGTTTAATTTTTAATAAACATTTTTATCAGGTGTTTTCTATTTCTCTAATTATTGATTTTTCGATAACTCTAATAAGTAGATCTTATGAAGAATAAAGTACTCTTTTTATCTTTATTACTGTTTTGGACTTTTAGCGCTTTGGCCCAACAACAGTCACAATATTCACAATATATGTATAATACTATGGCTTTTAATGCTGGTTATACAGGTTCAAGAGGAGTGGTGAGCATATTGGGGTTATACAGGACGCAATGGGTAGGATTAGATGGTGCGCCAACAACTATGAACTTTTCAATACAAACTCCGGTAGGATCCCGTAGTAATGGTATTGGACTAGATGTTGTAAGCGATCAAATCGGGCCAGCGAAAAATATCAGTCTTATGGCAAGTTTTGCCTACACTATTTTGGGCAGTACAGATGTAAAATATTCGTTTGGTATTTCCGGAGGCTTCGACAATTTTAGTGTTGATTACTCCATATTAAATATTGAAAATCCCGATCCGAATTTTGTTGGCGAAATGTCTCAGTTTTCTCCCAATATAGGAGCTGGTTTTTACGTTCATTCTCATAATTGGTATGTAGGTATATCTGCTCCAAGATTATTAAAAACCAATTTTTATGATGATGTAAAGGAAACTACCTATTCTCAGTCATCGCAATTTTATCTTATTCTAGGTTATGTATTCGATCTTAATCCTTATCTAAAACTTAAGCCCGCCGCTTTGGTAAAAGCAGTAAACGGAGCTCCATTAGGAGTCGATGTTTCTGTTAGCTTTTTAATTAACGACAAATTTACTGTTGGTGGGGCTTACCGCTGGGATGCTGCTTTTAGTGTATTGGCAGGATTTCAGGTTACAGACGGAATACAAATTGGATACGGATATGATTATGATACAACGAGTATTGGCAATTATAACTCGGGTTCTCATGAAATATTTTTAAGATTTGACTTAATTAGCAGATCTCAGGCGAGATTGGTAACACCAAGATTTTTTTAATAATTGTTTAGTGTAAAATACGATGATAAATAAAAAATAAGCACAGTTGTTATTTTCCTGATGGTTTGTATTATGAAATGAAGTACAAATTAAGGCTCAGGATCAAAACTTCAAGAGGAAATGAAGCGTGTAATGAATTTGTTTTTTGTAGAAGTAATTAAATTATACGAGGATACAAAAAAGGGTATCCAATATTTTGGATACCCTTTTTTATGTAAAAGAAATTAACAATATATATATTTATACAGTTTGATCATCTGTAGTAGCTTCCGGAGCATTTGTTTTTACTGACTCAATTCCGTTATCTCTGGCAGCAGTACTTTCATACATTTCGCTTGCACCAATTATTTGCCCGTTAGAAGCTTTTAAATTGAAAAACGGTTTTCCGCTGCTAGATTCTTTTCTGTCAAAACGAGAATCATCCTGCGAATTTGTTTTTACAGATTCGATTCCGTTAGTAGCACCAGCTTTTGAAGAATATCCCTCACTAGTTAAAATAGTTTGTCCGTTTCCTGCCTTTAAATTGAATTGAAATTCTCCGTTTGCTCTTTTAGTAATTACAAATTTTCCCATAGTTTTTTGGTTTAGGTTGTGTATTAGTTTATTAAATTATAAAAATACAAAACTTCATTATATAAAATATATTGTGGGAAAAAATAATTGTTTTATAGTAATTAATTAACGTAACTCGCAAGATCAACCCCCGAAAAATTTAGTGTTTCTAAAAATACCTTTACATTATTTTTCGCTCTTCGATTATCTCCTGCATAAAATATTTTAGGCCTTTCCTGATTTTTTTTATTCTCTGCAATTACCGGCGGTTGTATTGTATTGAATATTTTTACAATATGCGCATCTGGTAATAAAGAAGTTACGATATCACAAGAGGATTGTCCTGATACAGTAGATAAAAAAGATTTCAGGTTAAAAATTGGGTTGTTTGTATGTAATACTGTTTTTCCCGTCATGTCAGGCAGACTAACAATAGAAACTTCAAGATCTTCGCGAGGAATAAAAAGAATTATAATCTCGGCCTCTGCAGCTTCGTGTGTACTCACCAGTTTTACATTTTTGCCCATTTTTTGAGCAATTTCCTTTAAAGTGTTTGTACCACGCGGATTACTAATTAATACTTCATGTCCGGATTCAGCGGCTCTGTGAGCAAAATCCAAAGTAATAAAACCGGTTCCAATAATTCCTATTCTCATAATATCAATTTTTTTTATTGTTCCTAAATAACTTATTTATAAGGTTTAAGAAATAGCTTCTTATTCAAAGTGAAATTTAAAAAAAGCTAATGTCTTGGTTTACCGTACTTTTACCTGTTTTAAAGGGGTTAATGTTAAATAATTGTTGTGCAATTTCATGCTTTTGAGCTTTATTAAATAAACAGTAAAATTATTTAATAGGATATTTAATATATTTGCTGAAAAACATGAGAAATTTAGTATTTATATTTGCCTTAGCATATCAGTTAATGTCTTGTAATTCTAAAAAAAACGAGCATATAACTAAGGTTCTCTCAAATGATTCTGGAAATATAATCGCAGAAACCGACAGTTTATTTAAAGTAAATATTTACGAAGGACTTTTACCTTGCGCGGACTGTAGTGGAATTGAAACTGTCTTGAAAATTTATGAAGGAGACGGAACAATAGAAAGCCATACGTTTGAATTGACAACTATTTATAAAAGCAAAAAACCGGAAAAAATGTTCACTCAAAAAGGCAATTTTGATTATGAAAGAGGATTAGAAAATGATCCTGACGGAACAATTTATGTACTTAATTGGGAAAAACCCGAATGTGAGCGAATTTATTACGGATATAAAAGTGGAAATCCCGAAAAGATTTATTTATTAAATAATAAAAGAGAAATTATTAAATCAGGACTAAATTATTTTTTGACATTAAAAAACAAGCAACTATGATTTAAAAAAAATGTAATCGCTAGTTCAATAAAATAAATATCCCTTTTAGAATAATAAGTTCTAAAAGGGATATTTTATAAATTAATAGTTACTTCTTAAACGATGGTAAAATATATTTCTGAATCAATTCGTCGCTTGACGATTGTGCGTTATAATTTCCGCCGGTAATAACGGTTATCATGTTTTGATCTTCCCAAACATAAATTTTTTGTCCGCCATTTCCCTGCGCTACTTTTCCTTGAAAACGAACGCCGTTGACCTCAAGATATTTAAGCCACCACAAATAGCCATAATGAACACCTTGAACATCAGAATGTTTGGTAAAAGATTCTTTTATCCAATCTTTAGAAATAACCTGTTTTCCGTTATAAGAACCTTTATTAAGATAAAGCAAACCTAATTTTGCCATATCTCTCGAATTCAGATAAAGTTGGCAAAAGGTTTCAGCACTCGAAGCATTAGGTTTAAAATTCCATTGAAAATTTTTAATTCCAAGATCCTTAAAAAGCGTTTGTTTCGCAAAATCAGGCAAAGTCATTTTTGTAGCCCTTTCGATAATTCTTCCCATTATAATCGGGTTTCCAGAGCAATACATTCCGTTTCCGCCTGGAGTTGAAATCATTGGGAGATCTAAAGTATACTGAATCCAGTCATCAGAATTATTCATTGCCGTTTCATTTCCTTCCGCCTTCGGATTGCTTACATCACAATCCAACCCACTTTCATTGGTCAGTAAATCTTCAATTGTGATTTCCTTTTTATCATCGGTAAGATTTTTAAAAGTATAATCAGGAAAATAAGAAAGAACCGTTTCATCTTTACTTTTAATCAAACGTTTATCAATCGCAATTCCCGCAAGAGCTGATACAAAACTTTTAGTAGCAGATCGAAGTTCGTGTAACTTGGTTTTGTTATATTCATAAAAATATTCTTCAAATATAAGTTTACCATCTTTAATGATCAAAACACTATGAACGTTAGGATAAGAACCGTTTACGATTTTTTGCATCATCTCATTCAATAATGCTTTATCTAATCCTGAATTTTCAATTGTTCCAGTTGCTAAACCATCAAGAGGATCTTTTTTGGGAGCAACATAAGCGTATTTGTAATCTTTGGTGACATTTAATCTCGGATACCACATTTCTTTAGGGAAAATCACTTTTTTGTTGAGTAAATTATAAGTATTTCCCTCAGAAGAATAACCTGTAATTGCGCCTGTTTTATTTCTCAAAAATGTCACATTTTCTTTTAACATATTTTGAAAAATATCTTTTTCAGTAGCCTTCAAAGGATATTTACTTTCATTTATTATGGCATATAAAGTAGTATCTTTTGGAGAAGCAGCAATTTTTAGTGTGGTTTTGTTAATATATTCATAACTGCCTTCATACTCTTTTAGCTGTTCATAAGTAATTTTGTTTTTTTGCTGTGAATGTCCAAAATAAGCAGACATAAAAAACAGGAGAAGTAAATAGTGCTTTTTCATACTTTAGTTTTGAATGTGGTTTGGTTTAGCTCATTAAATTATTTTTTCAAAAGACACAAGGTTACTTATGTTGTAACGAAATTTCAGATTATAAATCAGAAATTAATTTACCTGCTTGGTTCTTATTGTTTTATAAAATAAAAACGCGATACTAATTTATTAAAATAAGTGTTTAAATTATTTTTTTTTTTGAATGGTGAAATAAAATTATTTAATCTCCCCAGAAACTTAAATGTTTGTTTATAAATTGTAAATCAGTTTGTTATTAAATTTTTTTCTTTACCAAATAAATATGTAGGAAAAATATTATTATATGTGAAATTATAAAACTATATTGTACACGATTTAGTAAGGTTTTGACAATATTAATTTTTATGATTATGAAAAGGATTTTGATGTATTTATCTGTCTTGTTTTTTTTAACATTAAGCTGTAAAAACGATCTGAAAATTAAAAAAAAGGTATCTGTTTTAGTCGAAAAAGATGGATATAAAAATATAGTAAGAATTCAAAAAGATTGGACTTGTGATGAAGTACTACAAGCAATAATTAAATCAAGTAATTTAGATTTTAAAAACTATATAAATTATTTTATCAGTATTCATGAAATTACTGATAATTTTATAACTGCTCATGTGTATGCGAAAAATATTTTATCAGATAATTCAAAACAACTAAAAGTTGTAGAAAACACAATTGCATGGATCTCATTTGATCCTGTTAAGGTAAAATTGTATGATACAACAGTTGAAAGGGAAAAACCTATTGAATTAAATTTTGATAGAAATATTATAGTAGAAAGGAATATATTTGATTTATGCCGCATTCCCAAAAGGAATAAAGAGATTGTAGAAATATATTTAAAAAATCCTTTTCTAACTGAAATTTCTAACAAATATTATGGTAAAAATACATATCAATCTAATACTTTGAAAAGTAATAATTACTTCAAATATTTTTTTGCAACTGGAGATACTCTTCCCAAGGGTTCAGGGAAAAATTTTAACGCTAATAATTATTTATACTTACAGAAAGTAAACAAAAACAGATCTAAAATAGCATCTGATAGCAAGACTGATACTGAACTCTACAGTGTAATTGTAACCAGAGACAATAAAATAATTTCAACTTTGGAAATTGATTTAAAAAATGGAGAATTTCTAAATCAGTTAGAGGTAAAAAAAGACGATATTATTAGCCTTAAAAGAAAAGATGTTTCCAATAATAGTGCTAAATGGAAATCATATCGTATTACGAGCAATGGTAAAATGGTTGAATTGCAATGATTTTAAAAACATTATAAAAACGAAAAAGGATGAGCTAAAACCCATCCTTTTTTGTTTCTTATTATAAATGCTATTATTTAATTGTAATAGGCACTTCAACAGATGTTTTGTCCCAGCCAATAACCAAATTAGCAACATTATCTTTTGAAGTAAAAGCAATAGATAAAGCTTCAACCGGAGTAGCCAAAGCTTTTACCGGAACAGAAATTTTTACTAAATCTTTGCTTGCATCATAAGGATAAGCTCCCCATAAATCAACTTCTTTATTGATAATGATTGTCCACTTATCTTTTTCAGGAATAGCAAATAAACTATACGTTCCTGCAGGAATTGCAACACCGTTTATAGTGGCTGGTTTATAGAATTTGATTTCTGTATTTTCGTTAGCACCTACACGCCACACTTCGTTAAAAGGAATTAATTCGCCAAAAATCGCACGTCCTTTTGCAGAAGGTCTTGAATAAATAACCTTAATAGAAGGCGATGGAGTATCTGTTTTTTTGAATTTAACAGCTTTATTTGGGAAATAAGCAATATCAACCGGACTTGCATCAAGAGGCGCAAATTTTACTTCTTGTGCTTGAACTGAAAAGGCAGCAAATAAAACAACTGCCAGTAAACTAAATTTTTTCATAAGATTAATTTATTTGGATTACTACAAAGTAAGAGAATAACAAAGAGAAATCATACAATTTTTATTCTTTTTTCTTTTTTTCGTACCAACTCTGCATGATATAAAAGGCTTTCTTTTTGGCACCGTCGTTTGAAATTAATCCTTTACGGTTATATTCGTCCTGAATTCCCGGAAGAAGTCTTCTTGGAGATCTGAAATCAACCAGAATCCACGGGCTTAAACCGCTAAGATGAGGTATCTTTTCGATCATTTTCAAATTCTGAATATATAAGTATTCCTGAAATTCCTCTGTCCAGCGTTCATTTTTTTCTCCATGAAAACCTTGTTTGGCATCGCCTCCAAATTCAGATACAATTACTGGTTTGTTGTATTTCGTTTTCCATACTATTTTTTCAGCATCTTCAAGGTTTCCGCCGTACCAGCCTAAATATTGATTAAACGAAATAATGTCAAGGTATTCGCCAATGGCATCATTTATGGTTCCAAATCCGTCACCGCTTTGCGTTAATAATGCCGCGCTGATTAATCTTGTATTATCTAAAGATTTTGTGTGATCGACTAAACTTTTGATGAAGTTATTTCTCGCCTCAGAAATTGGCGTTTCATTGGCCATCGACCAAATGATAATACAAGCTCTGTTTTTATCCCTTGTAATTGCGGCCGTCAATTGATCTTCAGCGTTTTGATACGTGCTTTTATTGGTAAATTCAACTGTCCAGTACACCGGAATTTCTTCCCAAACCATTAATCCCATTTTATCAGCCGTTCTGATAATGTTTTCATTATGCGGATAATGTGCCAGACGAACGTAATTACAACCCAATTCTTTCGCCCAGTTTAATAAACGTAAAGCATCTTCTTCAGAATTCGCGCGTCCGCCTTTTGCATTTTCTTCGTGAATCGAAATTCCGCGTAAAAAGATTGGTTTTCCGTTTAATAAAATTTTGTCTTCCTTCGTTTCAATCGTTCTGAAACCAATATTATCTTTTAATTTTTGCCCGTTATAATCGATTGTAACATCATACAATTTCGGATTTTCCGGAGACCAATACGAGATTTTTTTCGCCGGAATTTCAAAGTTCAAAATCCCGTCAGCACCAATTTTTCCTTTATAATTAATTTTCAATTCCGGAATAGAAATCGAAACCTGATTTTGAGTTGCATCAGGATTATTGATTTTGATAAAACCTGAAAGTAGAGCTGCATTATTCTTTTTAAGCTGAATATTATAATCTTCTATAAATGAAGCCTCTTCTTTAATTAAAGTCACATCGCGCGTAATTCCACCATAATTCCACCAATCGGTATTCAATGTCGGAACATCTTCTTTGTGGCGTGTATTATCAACTTTAATAACCAAATAATTGTCTTTTGGTTTTACAATCGATGTCACTTCATAATTAAATGGTGTAAAACCGCCTTCATGCCTGCCCAGTTTCTTGCTGTTCAAATAAACATCAGCTTTATAATTGATCGCGCCCAAATAAAGAAAAAGGCGTTTTTTAGCTGCTAAATTATAATCAAAGGATTTCTTGAACCAAACATTTCCTTCATAATATTTAAGTTCCGGGACCTGCGAAGTCCAATCGCCCGGAATATTGATTTTTGGTGATTTATCAAAATCATATTCTACCAATTCCTGTTTGTTGACTGCATGATAATTATTAAAATAAGCACCATTTGAAGGTTTTGCCTGTTTGTCGTATTCATCGTGGTGAAAACTGTAATAACCCGTTTCGTAAGGATCGACGATGTAATTCCAAACACCGTTTAAAGAGGTTGTATTGCGGTTTGGAACGTTGGAGATCAAGCCTTGTGCCTGTACAAGAAATGAAAATATTAGGGGCAAAAATGTTATTGTTTTTTTCATTTTATATGTTATTTATTTTAATTCGTTGTGTTTTTGAATTTTCATTTTTGTCATCCTGACGGAGGAAGGATCACACTAGAAACTCCGCAAGCGAAATCGCCAATCTTTGTCGATTTTCAACATTTTCAGGGATTAAAATCCCTGGCTACAATATAAATCGTTCCTCTGGAACTTTAGCAAAAGAGCGGCTTGACCAATTTTGTAGGGATGGATTTTAATCCGTCCATCGAAACGTATTCGCCACTCTTTGTCGAGCTGCTTGTGTCATCCTTCCTTCGTCAGGATGACAAACTACACTAAAAAACTTTGTGTCTTAGCGACTTTGTGGCATTATTTTTAAATACTCCCCCTTAAAACTCTGATTCAAAGCCGTCATTTCAATTGGTACACCAGAACCATCCGGAACAACTTCAATTGAAGCCTTTCCGTTTGCCATTTTTATTGATTCGCTTCCCGTTGGCGTTCCCTGGTTTTTCATGGTTTTGCCACCTTTCAGACATTGAAAATAAACACTTTCTTCATAATCCAGACAACGCAAATTGTTATTATCAATGGCAATTGCGGTTACGAGATAATGACCATTTTTCAGTTTTTCTGCGGATAATTGTAACGAAGTTGCCGTATCATTTTTGTTGAAACGATAGTTTACTTTTAACGTATCTGAAACCGTTTTACCGTCTTTCGTTTTTCCGATTGCAATCAGTTTATTTTCTCCTTTAATAAAATTAACATCCCAAGTTAAGCCATTTGCAGGATATAGAGAAAGATTTCTTTGTTTTTCTCCAAGCGACTTTCCTTCATGATACAAGGTTACTTTTTCGCAATTGCTAAAAATATTAATCGTTCTTGGCGTATTTTCAGGACCTTGGCGTTCTGTCCAGGTATGCGATTCGATGTAGGCGAAAGGCTCTTTGCTCCAATAACTTTTAAAAACATAATAAGCATCTTTAGGATTCCCATTCCTATCCACAAGTCCTTTTTGATTCATATACGGAATATCATCTTCGGGGCGCAATGGCGTTGCAAAATCCTTAAACGCCCATTGAACATTACCCACAAATGTTGGATCGTTCTCGGATATATGCAAATGCCAATCGAATAAATCGACGATGTAGTTTTCGCTCCAATCGCCAATTTGAGCCACATTTGCGACTTTAGTTTGTACAATCGCTTCTTCCCAGCCTTCGGCTTTTATAACACCTTCGCTTGTAACGGGATTTTCGCTGTGACGCCCCACATGACTATCGCCGCCATATTCGGCGTGAATAAAATGTTTGTATTCTTTTTTGTAAACATCAATAGCTTTTTGGTAGCTTTTATAACTTCCGGAATACCAGCCGGACCAGATAGAAGGGGAGAAGACATCGACAATTTGCGAGCCTTCGTAATATTTTCTAATCGCCGTTTTTCGGGTCGGATCTAGTTTATGTGCGATGTTGTTTAATTCGGTTAAAAATACATTCGTTCTCTCCGTATTATCTCCGTCAGGAAAATCAGGTAACCAATTCATTTCATTGCCAAGTGACCAGATTATAATACTCGGATGATTGTAGTTTTGATTGATGATTTCAGTCAGCATGTTTTTAGTATTCGTTTGCCAGAGTTCATCACCAATTCCACCGCGGCACCACGGCAATTCATCCCAAACCAATAAACCAAGTTCATCGCAGGCTTTATAAATTTCAGGATCTTGCGGATAATGCGCCAGACGAACAAAATTTGCACCCATTTTTTTGATTGATTCCATATCAGCGCGATGTTGTGCATTGCTCATGGCGGCACCAACTCCGGCTTGTTCTTCATGGCGATGTGTACCTCGAAGAAGCAATCTTTTTCCGTTAAGGAAAAACGGACCGTGATCTTTAAACTCAAACCATCTAAAACCTATTTTTTCAGAAATGCTGTCTCTGATTTGATTTTGCTCTGATAAAATTGCAGAAACAGCATATAAATTCGGATTATCAGTATCCCAAAGTTCAGGGTTTCTGATATTTTCGAAAGTTATGTTTGATGTTTGATCTGAAACTGAAATCGTTTTACTCGCTACTTTTTTTCCTTTTGGATTTTTAAGAATTACCGTTAACGATAAATCTTTCGAATTGTCAGGATTTACTATTGAAGAAATAATTTGTATCGAAGCTTTTTTAGCAGAAACCTCAGGCGTTGTAATTTTCAGATTATCAATATGATTTTTGTATTGAGATACTAACCAGACATCTCTTGTAATTCCCCCATAAATAAAGAAATCACTTTTTTGCGACGGAATTATTTCGATGTCGTAACTATTATCAACGCGTACAAAAATAGCGTTGTTTCCCTCTTTTATAAAATTCGTTACGTCGATGGTAAAACCAATATAACCGCCAATATGTCCGCCGGCTTCTTTACCGTTTACATATACTTTTGTAGTTACATTCGATCCTTCAAAATACAAAGAATAACGACGGTTTTTATCTATTTGGGGAATATTGAGTTTTTTTTGATACCAGCTTGCATCGCGCCTGTAACCCGGATTTAAATCCGTTGCATCTTCGGCATTCCAAGTGTGTGGTAAATTTAAGGAAATCCAGTTTGAAGCTTTTTGAGCATCATTTAGATTTGATGTATTGTTTTCTAAATACAGCCAGTTTTCATTGATATTCATCTTTGTCTGAGCAAAACTGCTGCTCAGACAAAGATGAAAAAAAACAAAAAGCGCAAAAGTTGAAAATGTATTATGTTGGTAATTCTTCATAGATTATAAAGATTTTTTTTTAGGTTAAGAGGTTCAAAGGCTCAAAGGTTCTCAGTCTCAAAGGCTAAACCTTTGTCGCTTTGTACCTCTGAACCTTTGCACCTTATAATTACTTTTTTCTAAGTAACGCTTCCAGAAAATAATAATCGGCGTAGATGATTGGCTCGTCGATCTCGTCATGTTTTGGCCAGTTTCCGGTGCTGTGATCCAAAATAAAAGGCGCTTTTACAGCGTCACTTAAAATGTATTGATCAGAGCTTAAGGAGTTGATTACTTTATCGGCGAAAGCCAAATAACTTTTATTTTTGGTGTAACCGTAAAGTTCATACAAAGCAGAAGCCATAACGGTTGCAGCAGAAACATCACGTGGCGAATTTGGAATGCTTGGATCTTTAAAATCCCAATACGGAATCCCGTCTTCTGGCAGGTTTTTATTATTGATGAAAAACTGCGCCGTTGCCTCAGCCTGTTTTAAATAAGCAGGATCTTTGGTGTAACGATATGACATCGTAAAACCATAAACCGCCCAGCCTTGCCCGCGTGCCCAAACCGAATCATCATTGTAACCCTGAAGTGTCGTTTTTTTACGAACTGCTCCAGTTACAGGGTCATAATCAATAACATGATAACAGCTGTTGTCTTCTCTAAATTGATTTTTTAAAGTGGTATTAGCGTGTTGAATGGCAATGTTTTCATACTTTTTATTGCCTGATAATTTACTGGCTTCAAAAAGTAATTCAAGGTTCATCATATTATCGATGATAACAGGATAATCCCAAATTTCCTTGTTGAAATCCCAGGATCTTATTGCGCCAACTTTGGCGTTAAAACGAGTGCATAAAGTTTCGGCACCTTTAATAATCACGTCTTTGTATTCTTGTTTGTTTTCCACTTTTAGCGCTTCTCCAAAACTGCAAAACACTTTGAACCCAACATCGTGTGAATTATTATTAACGCTTTCTTTTTTGCTAAAAGGCGTCCATTTTTCTGCTTGTTTTTTATAGCTGTCGTTGCCCGTAAGTCGGTACAATTGCCATAAGTTTCCGGCAAAAAATCCGCTTGTCCAGTCTCTCGATGGCACTTTTTTAATTAAATTGGTTTTGATGCTCATGCTTCTCGGCATCGACATCGAATCTACAGGATAATCGAGCAGCATTTTGTATCGGTTTTCCAGAAGATTTTTTGAGCTTGCTGCTGTAGCTTTTGTCGGAGAATTAATTCCGGATTTGCACGCTGTCCCAAGCAGTGCAAACCCAAGAACTAAACAAATGAAACTAACTTTATTCATATTTATTATTTGCTTTTTAATGAAAATTAAAAATTGAGAATTAAAAATTAAAAAGTTTGCCACAGATTAAAGGATTAAAAAGAAAATCTGCTTAATCTGCAGAATCTGCGAGAAAAAAATTAAGCACATTTTTGTCATCCTGACAAAGGAAGGATCACACTAGAAACTCCGCACGCAGAATCGCTAATCTTTGTCGAGTTTCGCTTGTTCTCTATCGCTCGGGTATCCTCCGTCGAGATGACAAAACAGCGTCAGATTTTTAATTTTTAATTAATCGAAACTTTTTAATACCCGGGATTATTTGGTTTTAAATTAGGATTAATCGCCAACTCAGTTCCAGGCAACGGGAATAAATAATCTTTATTTGGATTAAAAGTGTGCGGTTCAAAACCATTTGGACCAAATACTTCAGGCCCGTTTTTCAATCTTTTAATGTCATACCATCTGATGTATTCAAAAGCTAGTTCTAAACGTCTTTCATCAATAACCATTTTTCTAAAATCGGCCTGAGATAAACCTGGCGCAACATTGGCAGGAAACGAAACTTGTTTACCGGCTTTGTTTCTCGCTCTTGCACGAACTCGGTTTACATAACCATCAGCTTCTAGAGTTCCGGGTGTAATTTCATTTAAAGCTTCAGCAGCGGTTAATAAAACTTCAGCGTAACGCATGGTGATGTAATTGTGTTGAGAAGTTCTTCCGTTTGCTCCGGCTTTTCCGGGAAAACGGTAATATTTGGCGATATGCGGTCTTGGCGCTTTTTCGTTATCACTTGATGGAAAAATCTGTAAAGCGCCGCCCGGACCGGTTTTCTTTCTGATAATAGTATCAAAACTTACCGCTCTTCTGTAATCTCTTTGGTCCCAGTCGTTAAAAACTTTCAGAGATGGCACAGCTACAGAAAACCCCTGCCCATAGCTGTAGCTATCATCTTTTAAAGAACCTGTAAAAAACGCTGTATAATCCTGACCGTAATTTCCTGAAACCAGGTTATTAAAGTCAATTGTAAACAAAGGTTCTTTTAATGTTGCTGCTTTTGTAGCATTGAATAAATCCTGAAAATCAGCATCTAAACCTAATCCAAATTTAGCCTCATTTGTAATCACATATTTGGCTTCATCATACGCTTTTTGATAGTTTCCTAAAGTCAGATAAACCGATGCCAAATAACCTGCAGCTGTACCTTTTCCGGGAACTGCTTTTACTTTTGGTTTGTCTTCCAGCCATTGTTTTGCAAATTCTAAATCGGCAATAATTTTTGGGTACACATCTGCTTCTTTGGTTCTGCTTAGTGAATTTACCTGCGAAACGTCGTTAACGATAAAATCAACATACGGAATATCTCCAAAAATGCGAACCAAATGATAGTAAGCAAATGCTCTTGCAAAATAAGCCTGAGCCACAATTGCATTTACTTTTGCAGGATCTCCGGGTGTTTTTTTAGCACCTTCAATCGCTTGATTCGCCGCTGTTATAATGATATACGATTGCGGCCAAAAATTGGCAACAAGTGCGTTTGTATCATTCATATTCATATCATTAACATCAATACGGGCAGCCTGAGTGGTTCTGTCACCAATATCGGCCATGTCGTCGCGAAGCATTAAGGCAATTGTAAATTCTCTTCCCCAATAATTATTGTGGGCGATGTTGGCAAAACTTCCGTTTACAGCGGCTTGTAAGTCGTCTGTATTGTTAAAAAAGTTGTCAGGGCGAATGATTCCTACCGGATGTTCTTCAAGATCAGAGCATCCAAAAGCGAATATTCCCAAGCAAAATAAGGCTATATATTTTTTCATAATATTAATTTTTAGGTATTGGATGTAATAATTTAACACATAGTCCCGAAGCTTCGGGATAGCTTTTAGGAACGCTAAATAAGGCGTTTCACTTGCATTAATATTCATAGCATTTTGCGTATAGCTATGTGTGAAAACTAGTTTTTTTTATTTCTTCTTTTTGACAAAGAAAAATCTATGTTTCTATGTGTTTAAGATCATTTTTAAACTAGAATTTTAAATTAAAACCAAAAGTGAAGGTTCTTACATTAGGATAACTTCCGTAATCTAAACCTAGATTGGTATTACTTCTGGCGTTGGTATCGTTCAGGTAATTTACTTCAGGATCAGATCCCGGATAATCTGTAATTGTCCATAAATTTTGTGCACTGATGTAAAAACGCACTTTGTTTAATCCAATTTTCGACACCACTTTTTCATCTAAACTATATCCGATAGAAATGTTTTTTAGACGTATATAACTTGCATCATAAACAAATCTTGATGTAACTCTTTTTGTTCTTGCCGCATTTATTGGCACATTTGTATCTGTGTTTGTTGGTGTCCATGCATCTAAAACTTCAGTAGTTGCATTGTTGTTTCCTGACGCCAATTCCATCAAAGTATAGTTTAAGATTTGATTGCCTTCTGAACCCTGAAAGAAGATATTCAGGTCGATATTTTTATAAGTGAAATCATTATTTAAACCAAAAATGAAATCAGGATTTGGGTTTCCGATAATTGTTTTATCCTGAGAATCCAGTTTTCCGTCACCGTTTACATCTCTGAATTTTTCTCCACCGGCAATAGTTTCAAAATTGCCCGGAAGAACCGTTTCGCCTTGCTGAATTACACCATCATAAATAAATCCGAAAAATGAACCAACAGGTTGCCCAACTCTTAAAATTTGAGAATCTGTAGCAAGGAAATGTCCTGGCGTCGAGTTGATTAAAAGATCTTTGTTGTCGGCTAATTTTAATACTTTGTTTTTGTTTGAAGAAATATTGAAGTTTGTCGACCAGGTAAAATCAGCGCCAATAAAGTTTTTAGAATTAATGCCCAATTCCCAGCCTTTGTTTTCCAGTTCTCCAACGTTTTGCAGCTGTGAACCAATTCCTGAAATTCCCGGTAAAGGCCTGTTAAATAATAAATCTTTAGTAATTGTTTTGTAATAATCTGCCGTAATACTGATTCTGTTATCAAATAAACCTAAATCAATTCCGTAATCCTGTTGGTATGACGTTTCCCATTTTAAATTAGGATTATCCAAAGAAGTCAACTGAACCGCATTTACAATAACGTCGCCGCTCACATCATAAATTTCTGAAAATCTTGATAAAGTAGAGTAGGCACCAATTGATGGATTTCCTGTTGCTCCGTAACTTGCTCTCAATTTAAGGTTTGAAACTGTTTTGCTGTCTTTTAAGAAATTTTCTTTACCAATATTCCAGCCAATTGCTCCAGAAGGAAAAGTTCCGTATTTGTAGTTTTTACTAAAACTTGAAGAGCCGTCACGACGTGCTGTAAAGGTGAATAAATATTTATCATCATAATCAAAATTCAGCCTTCCGAAAGCAGAAATTAATTCGGTTTCAGATAAATTCGAATCCGGTTTTAAGAATACAGTTCCGGCGCCCAAATTACGGTATGAATTTGTATTGGTCAAAAAACCTCTTGAAGCTGCGTAAGAACTTTCGTTTTTGTTTTTTTGATACGAATAACCTCCAAGAACCGTCAAAATTCCTTTTTCTATAATTTCTTTTTTATAGGTTAGATAGTTTTCTGTCAGGAAAGAAGAAAATCGGGTATTGTTTACAGAAGCTTCTCCTTTGATATTTTTTCCTGCAATTAAAGTTGACGGAATAAATCGTCCGGTTTGCGAATTATTATCTGTTAATCCTAAAGTAGTTTTAAAATCAAGGTCTTTCGTAATTTTATATTGAGCAAAGAAATTCGATCTGTTTACAATAGAAACCGTTTCTAAAACATTTTCCATTGCTGTTGCGTACGGATTATCGATATCATCTCCAATTGGAGCTGTAGAGGTGAAAGTTCCATCGGCATTGTAAATTCCTTTGTCCGGCATAAAACGATACGCCGCTGCAATTACGCCTGCTGCACCAGTTCCTCCGGCGCCCGTCTGGCTGATAATTCCTTCTTTGTTTTGTTTACTTTGAAATAAATTTAAACCGACTTTAAAACGGTCTGATAAATCAGCTTCCAAATTACTTACAATAGTGTATTTATCGATTGCTGAATTGATAACAACACCATTTTGGTTGAAATAATTTCCTGAAACATAATATTTAATGGCATCAGAACCACCGGAAAATGATAATGAGGTATTCGAAATCATTCCTTCGCGATAAATTACGTCCTGCCAATCTGTGTTTGCACCGCCATCAGTATGTGTCGTAAAACTTTTTCGGTAAGCCACAAATTGCTGCGCATCTAATAAATCCAGTTTATTGTTTACGGATTGCACCGAAGTCGAATTGCTAAATTCAATGACCGGTTTTCCAGGTTTTCCTTTTTTGGTCGTCACCATGATAACCCCGTTTGAACCTCTTGATCCGTAAATTGCCGTTGCCGAAGCATCTTTTAAAACCTCAATAGAAGCAATATCCTGAGGCTGAGGCATAGAAGCTCCTGCAAAACCATCTACAACAATAAGCGCATCTCCGCTCGCATTGATCGACGTTCCTCCACGAACCCTGATTTTTACCGGAGCGCCAGGTTCACCACCATTATTCGATTGTGCCGAAACTCCGGCAGCACGGCCTTGCAAAGCCTGTTCTGCACTTAATGTTGGATAAGCCGTTAATTCTTTTGCTGTTACCGAAGATACAGATCCTGTAATGTCGCTCTTTTTACGGGTTCCGTAACCTACCACAATTACTTCATCAAGTGCTTTTGTGTCCGGTTTTAAACTTACATTGACTACCGTTTTATTGCCTAACGGAATTTCTACAGTTTGATATCCTACAAAGTTGAAAACTAAAACAGCATTTTTTTCTGAAACTATAACGGTATAATTTCCATCCATATCTGCAGAGGATCCAACAGAAGATCCTTTGATGTAAACATTAGCACCAGGAAGCCCAAGTAAATCTTCGCTGGAAGTTATTCTTCCGGTGACTTTTTTGTCCTGTGCATTCATAACAATATTTCCTAGTAAAAAGAGTACCAGAAAACACCATTTAAGCGATTTAAATTTGTGGTTTGTAAACATTCATTTTTTGGTTTTAAGGTTAATAGTTAGATAAAGTAGAAAAGCAATAAACACATTCCGATGATAAGCATGACTAATAGAATTTGCAGCAACATGAATTTTGTTTTTCTGATTTTCATATCGCAAATGTATAGGGCGCAAACGATATAGAAATACAAAAAAGGGTATCTAAAAATACAGATACCCTTTTTAAAGCCTTAAAAGCCGAGGTTTTTTAAATGTATGAGTATTAATTCTGCAAGGTTTTCAAAACCTTGTAGGTATAACACTCGTGTAGTTATTTAGCAAGCGCTGAATTAATACCTACAAGGTTTTGAAAACCTTGCAGGAATGCATCACAAGGTTTTTTCGTAAAATTTATCAGCAAATTGCGACGGCGTTTCTCCGTATCTTTTTTGGAAACATTTACTAAAGTATTTCGGATTGTTAAAACCAACTTTATAACTCACTTCAGCAATATTAAGTTTGTTTTGTTCTAACAATTGAGCAGCACGTTTTAAACGTATTTCATGAATAAATTCGTTTGGCGTATAATTCGTCCACGCTTTTATTTTTAAGAATAACATCGTGCGGCTAACACCTAATTCTGAACAGAAATACGGAATATCAAATTGTTCGTTTGAGATATTTTCTTCTACAATTTTGAATGCTTTTTTCAACAATTCTTCATCAAGAGAAGAAACGGTGATTTCTGACGGAACAAAACTGTCTTCGCTGGTAAATTTATTTTTTAATCTCTCGGTTGAATTCAAAAGGTTTTTAACACGAAGTTTAAATTCAATTAAATTGAAAGGTTTACTGATATAATCATCGGCACCGCTTTCGAGTCCTTCAAATTTATAAACCAAAGAAGATCTCGACGTTAACAGAATGACCGGAATATGGCTTGTTTTTAAATTCTCTTTAATTTTTGAGCAAAGTTCTGTTCCAACCATTTCAGGCATGATAACATCGCTGATAATTAAATTGGGAACATATTGCAATGCTTTTTCGAAAGCAATTTTTCCGTTTTCGGCTTCAATAATATTGTATTCTTTTTTGAGCAAATTTTTCATAAACGATCGTAAAACCTTATGATCTTCGACAATCAAAATCGTTTGTTTTTCGGCATTTACTACAAAATCGTCAATATCTTCATGTTCTGTTATTTCTGCAGTTTCGAGCTGAGCCGTATATTGCGCAATATCATCGCTTATTTTAAAATCGGGAATAATTTCATCATCCAAAAGATGCGCTCTGCCCAAAGGGAGTGCGACTTTAAAAACAACACCGCCTGTTTTTTTATTCGTGACATCAATCGTTCCTTTATGCAGTTTGACGATGTTTTTTACGATAGACAATCCAATTCCGGTTCCTTTATTGTAGTTTTTCTGAACGTTATTGTGCAACGGAACTTCAAAAAATAAATCGAAAATTTTATCAATATGTTCATCTGCGATACCAACTCCTGAATCTTCAACCGCAATAAAAAGATTTTCGTGATCGTGATTTATTTTAATGTTGATGTTTCCGCCTTTTGGAGTATAACGAAAAGCATTCGAAATCAAATTATAAAAAACACGTTCTAATTTATAGCGATCAAAATAAACCAGGATTTCTTCATCAGAAGTTTCAAAAGTATAATTGTAGCCGCCGTCTTTCGCATATTCAATAAAAGACAAAAAGATTTCTTTTGTGAATTTTACAATATTCCCGTTGGCAGATTCCAGTTTAACCTGATCGTTTTCAAGTTTTCTAAAATCCATTAAACGGTTAATCAAACTTAAAAGATGATTGGCGCTTCCTTCAATAACCAATAGCTTTTTATACATTTCGTTCGTTCCGTTATAATCAGCCAGAATTTGCTGTAACGGCCCTAAAATCAATGTTAAAGGCGTTCTGAATTCATGCGAAATATTAGTAAAAAAGTCTAGTTTTGCCCGGTTGTTTTCTTCAATACGTTTAGTTTCAAGATATTCCAGTTCCAGTTTTTGTTTCAGTGTGGCTTTCGATTTCATAATCCAGATCAAACCGTATAAACCTAAACCAATCACAATTCCGTAAAACAAAAATGCCCAAATACTGCGCCAAGGAGCCGGTTTTACAACAACGGTTAATGTTGTTGGAACTTTATTCCAAACACCATCATTATTGGCGCCGCGAACTTCAAATATATAAGTTCCGGGATTTTGAATGGCATAAATGGCTTCGGAATTTTTGGTCGTTGTCCAGTTGTTTTCCAATCCCGTTAAGCGATAACTGTATTGGTTATTTTTGGATCGAATGTAATTTGGAATCGCAAAATTGATCGAGAAATTGGCCTTGTCATAATCCAAAGTGATTGTTTTGGTGTAACCAATGCTTTTTTCCAGAATTTCAGCTTTATCATTTGCATTAACGGTTTCGTTTTTGATTTTCAAATCAGTAATTAAAACCTGAGGCGCATATTGATTTAAGGAAATTTTTCTCGCATCAAAATAAGTTGCGCCAGACGGGCTTCCGAAATAGAATTTATTCGAATCCAGTTTTAAAGCCGCATTATCATTAAATTCATTACTTGCCAATCCGTCTTTCTGATCGTAAATAACAATCGTTTTTCTAAGCGTGCTGTATTTTATAATTCCCTGATTAGTACTGATCCAAAGGTTATTATCAGCATCTTCTAAAATAGAATGAATGGATGTAATAACCGTATTTCCAATTTTAAGATTGATTCTGTTGAATTTTTTTCCATCAAAATAATGCAAACCTTTTGCTTTTGTACCCACCCAGATTTTGTTTTGAGAATCCTGAAACAAAGTCAGAATATCATCTCCGGATAAAGCTGCAGCATCAAAAAAGAAATGTTTTATGGCATATTTATTTGGAGAGAAATTATTTAATGCAATAAGATTCAATCCGTTTTGAGTTCCAACCCAAAGTTGTTTTTGTTTATCGACTAAAATCGTGCGGATAATATTATTGGTTAAATAATTGGGTTTCGTATTATCAAATCCAACAATTTGAAACGTTTTCGAAATCGTGTTGTATCGAATTAAACCTTTGCTGAAAGTACCAATCCATAAAATCCCGTTTCCTTCTGTTTTGATGGAATAAACGCCGGTTTCTTTCAGATATTCGTTTAATTCCGGAGCAATTCTATTATCTTCAATTCTTTTAGAAACGGTATTATATGCCGAAATTCCCTTAGAAAAAGTGCCCAGCCACAAAATATGATCTTCGGCAAGACACATCGATTTAATATCGTTTTTGTTTAATTGACCTGTTTTACTGTTGATATAAGTTGTCGCTTCAGTGTTTTGATTGTAAATCGTGATTCCGCCGCCTTCTGTCCCAAAATAAATATTGTGGTTTTTGTCGGAAATAATAGAACTCACGACATCAAAACTCATCGGAATCTTTTTAGAATTCTGATTGTAATTCGAAAAATTGACATTCGAAACATCCCAAATATTCACGCCTTTATAATAACAACCAATCCAAACCGAGCCTTTTTGATCAATAAAAACTGATTTTACTTTATCGATTCCGTTGTTATTGTTGCTGTTATTTATTTTTTGCAGGCTTTTATCTTTTCCTAAAATATAGATTCCGTCATACGCACCAATCCATAAAGAACCTTCGCTGTCAATCGCCAACGAACGAATATCAGAATTGATTTCCCGATATTTTTCAGCCGATAAAAAAGAAACAAATTGATTGGTTGTTTTATCAAATTTTAAAAGTCCAACGTTTTTAGTACCAATCCATAAATTCCCCTGAACATCTTCGGCAATTGCCTGAACATTCAGAAGATCAGTATTATTTAAAGGATAATTTTTAAAAGAGAATTTCCCATTTTTTCTGCTTGTCAATAAACATAAACCTTTTGTTGTACCAATCCAGATTTCTCCTTTTTTGGTTTTTAAAATGCTTAAAATATTATTGCTCGGAAGGGTAGAAGTATCTGTTTCTGAATGAAAAGTAGAAGTAAATTGTCCTGTTTTCTTATTATAAATCGTTAATCCTTTTGAAGTTCCAAACCACATTTCATCGCCAATTTCCTTAATGCACCAAATCGCATTACTGCTTATCGTGTGATTGGTTTTGGTGTGTAAATATCTTTTAAAAGTATTAGCTACAGGATCATAACAATTTAATCCGTTATAAGTTCCAACCCATAGTTGCCCCGAATTATCTTCTTCAATAGCCAAAATATCATTGTTGCTGATCGAGGATTTATTCGCAACATCGTTTCTGAAAATCGTAAATCTACTGCCGTCATATTTGTTCAGACCGTCACGTGTACCAAACCACATTTGCCCAAATTTATCCTGATGTATAGCAATAACAGAACTCTGCGAAAGCCCGTCAGTAGTCGAGATATTTTTAAGGCGGTATTTATTTTGGGAAAATGCATTCACCGAAATAAATATAATTACGAGAAAAGCTATTTTATATTTCATAGCATTTAGTTTTATTGTGGTTTTTTTGCCACGAATTACACTAATTTTTACAAATTAAATTCGTGTAATTTGTGCAATTCGAGGCTATTATTTTAACACATAGAAACATAGGTTTTTCGTTGTAAAAAGGAAGGAGGTAATCTAAAAAACTAGTTTTCACACATAGCTTCACGCAAAACCTATGTTTATTAATGCAAGTGAAACGCCTTTTTAACATGCCAAAAAGCTATGTTTCTATGTGTTTAAATTATTTTTTCAGGCGCTTTTTTAATTGATAATCATATAATGAAGGAACTTTATCTAAGGGTGTATTCAGAAATTCAATATATGGCTCAGGCTCGTATTTAACTTCAAATTTGGCATTTCCGTTCACGCCAATAATTCTCGCAAATGGCCCATCTTTCATTCCATATAATAAAACAGGTTTATTAGAAGGATTTGCAACCTGAACATTCAGATTCCAAAAAGTGCTGAAAGGTCCGTGCGAAGGTTTCCAGTAATCAGCTCCGCCGCCGCCAAATAAATAGTAACTATTATTTTTATCAGCAGTGATGTGAACTGTAATATGATCAAAAAGATTTTGATGATTTGCTCCCGAATGTTGATCTAAAAGCGCATCTGCAAAAATTTCACAATTTTGATATACGTTTTTAGTAGCAAAAGTGTTGAAACTTAAAGGATGAATCGCTTTATTATAAATTTTAAGATTCTTCACCAAAACATTATGTATGCCGCCCAGAGTCACAGTATAATGTGCCATATGTGTTCCATCAGTTACGATATCCTGAATGGTAACGTTCGAAATTTCCTCAGCCAAAATACCGCTGTCCGCATTTGTAATCGTAACATCTTTGACCCAACTATTAAAAACACGCGTTAAAAATATCGCATTATTTCCCGGTTCTACGTGGTGTGCTACTCTTGGAATATCTGGAAAAGTAAAACGAATATGCTCGATTCCGACTTCGTTTAAATGTTTCCATTCAACCAATTGCGCCTGATAACTGGGTTTTATCGAAATTGTCAAAGGCGTTTTTATCGTTATTTTAGAACCTGCAATTTTAGTGATTTCAACTTGTTGCCTAACGATTGGAAGTTTTGGAAAATTCCAATGATGAGAACCCGGTTTTACATTGGCACCTTTGTATAAATCTTTAATGATTTCGCCGTTTTCACCATCTTTATTGAATAATTGAAGCTCTACAATATCGCCAACTTTCAAACCTTTTACATCTGAAACCGTAATACTATGTTCGCCCATATTTCCGGAACTAACTTTGGCTAAAGGATTTGGAGCTGGTTCGTATTTATCCAAATAAGATTTTACACGTTCACCCGGAACCTGCGTCCAGATAAATCCGCCTGACCATGCATATTGCGAAAAAGGCAAATCGACATTGTTTTCAGGTTCGCGTTGTCTTTTATCAAAAGAGGTTAAATATTCGCGAAGTTCTGCCAACGATTCAGGATTCTTAAAATACATCATTGGTCTCGGACAATAAATCTCGGTTCCGTTTTCGCCTGAACCTGCACCGCGAAGTACAAAATTGCTTCTTTCGATATATATAATATCACTCAGAATAATTCGCCCTGCGGGAAGTTGCAAAATCACATTTCCTTCGGTTTCATTTGCCGCTTTTACTGCTTTTAATAAAGCTTTAGAATCATCTAAACCATCATTTGCTTTTACACCAAAATCGGTAGCGTTGATAACTTTTCCTTGAGATTCGGGAAGTTTGGTTTCTCCAAAATGATAACCGGCGTAACTAAAATCAGGCAGGTAATTTGTTTTTGAATCAGTAAGTATTTTTGGAGTTTGCTGGCCCGTTACAATACTATTTACAAAAAGACAGCAATAAATAATAAGGGCTTTACGATTCATGGTTTGTGGTTATTTGTGGTTAGTGTTAGTTAGAATTGCCATTTGCCATTTGCCACGAAGGCGCTAAGACGCAAAGTTTTTTTACGCAGATTTATTGTCATCCTGACGGAGGAAGGATCACACTAGAAACTCTAAATAGAAAGTCGTCAATCTTTGTCGAGCTACTAGTGTGATCCTTCCTCCGTCAGGATGACAAAAAAACAAAAACCTTTGTGTTTCCTGCCTTTGCGGCAAACTATAAAGATCTCTTAATCCCCAATTCAAGCCCGCGTAATTCTGCCAAACCCCTTAAACGGCCAATGGCAGAATAACCCGGATTTGTTTTTTTATTCAAATCATCCAGCATTTGATGCCCGTGATCCGGACGCATTGGCAATGCTGTATTGTTTCTTTTTTCGACTTCAAGAATCGCTTTTACAACTTCGTACATATCGACATTGCCTTCAAGATGATTGGCTTCGTAAAAACTTCCTTCTTCATCTCGTTGTGTACTTCTTAAGTGTATAAAGTTCATTTTATCGCCGTGACGTCTCACAATTCCCGGTAAATCATTATCAGCCCTTACGCCGTATGAACCAGTACACATCGTAAATCCGTTTGATTTAGAAGGTGCGGCATTCATTAATTCTATTAAATCTTCTTCTGTACTTACAACCCTTGGCAAACCTAAAATCGGGTAGGGCGGATCATCAGGATGAATGGCCATCAAAACGCCTTTACTTTCTGCAACCGGAATAATTTCTTTTAAAAAGAAGAAAAGATTATTCTTTAAAGTTTGTCTGTCAATATGGTTATAACCACTTAAAGTCACCAGAAAATCTTCTACAGAATACGCTTCTTCGGCTCCCGGAAGCCCGGCAAGAATATTTTGCTGAAGTTTTACTTTATCAGCATCAGTCATTGCGTTAAAGTATTTAGAAGCCTTTTCAATTTGTATCGATGTATATTCTTTTTCTGCTCCGGGTCTTTTCAAAATAAACATTTCAAAAGCCGCAAAAGCATTAATATCAAAACGTAACGCTTTTGATCCGTCTTCGACTTCAAAAGATAAATCGGTTCTTGACCAGTCTAAAACGGGCATGAAATTATAGCAAATGTATTTTATCCCGCATAAAGCTAAATTTCGGATGCTTTCTTTATAATTTTCAATGTATTCCAGATAATTTCCGGTTTGCTTTTTAATGTCTTCATGAACCGGAATGCTTTCTACAACCGACCATGTTAAACTTGATGCGCCTTTTTTTGGATCACCGTTTTCATGTTCAATCTCGACTTTTCTTTTAATGATTTCTTCAATAGTCCAAACTTCGCCGTTCGGAATATGGTGCAATGCGGTTACGATTCCGGTAGCTCCTGTTTGTTTAATATCTTGTAAAGATACCGGATCGTTGGGGCCGAACCATCTTAACGTTTGTTCCATTTTTTTATGTTTTTGTCCTGCAAGGTTTTCAAAACCTTGTAGGTATAATTAGTAATGTTTTAAGGAGCTATTTCCCGCTATCCGCTGCAATCTTTTATGCCGAACCCCGGCACAAAAGGATTTCCACTCCTATCGGGGCTAGGACACTCGTTTTCATAAGAAGCATTTCTCATTCTCGGATTAAAAATGCGTGCTATACCTACAAGGTTTGGAAAACCTTGCAGGATCATCCTCACTTATTTTAAATACTTGTAGCAGCAAATCCGCCATCTACTTTTATAATGGTTCCTGTTACGAATTTAGACATGTCGCTGCATAAAAATAAAAGTGCACCATCAATATCTTCAGGAGTTCCAAATCGTCCCATTGGCGTATGTTCGATAATTTTTTCTCCTCTTGGCGTTAGTTTTCCTTCGGGAGTAAGCAACAAAGCTTTGTTTTGTTCTCCGATAAAAAATCCCGGTGAAATCGCATTGACACGAATTCCTTCTCCGTATTTTGAAGCCAGTTCAACCGACATCCATTGCGTGAAATTATCAATTGCTGCTTTTGAAGCCGAATATCCAACCACTCTCGTTAAAGGTCTTTGAGCCGATGCTGATGAAATATTGATAATAATTCCCTGTTTTTGTTTCGCGAAAAGTTCAGCAAAAACTTGTGATGGAAGCATGGTTCCGATAATATTTAAATCGACAACTTTTTGTAAATCATCTGTTTTCATATCAAAAACAGCCTGATCTGGCTGAATCGTTGCTCCCGGCATATTTCCGCCCGCAGCATTAATCAGAATATCAAGACGGCTGTATTTTTCTACGATAAAATCTTTGGCTTTCTCCAGTTCTTCTTTGTTTAAAACATTGGCTTGTATGGCAAATGCTTTTCCACCGATGCTTTCTATGGCAGCTACAGTTTTATTGGCTTTTTCGATTGATTGAGATACAATTCCAACAATAACGCCTTGTTTGGCCAAAACGTTTGCAAAATTGCTTCCCAATACACCCGCGCCACCGGTTATTAATGCAACTTTTCCTTTTAGATTAAATATTGAATCCATTTTAAATTTTATGATTTATGCTGTTTTTTTGCCACAGATTAAAAGATTAGAAATGATTTTTTTTTAATAATCAGTGAAATGTGTGGTAAATTTTGCTTGTGTAAATATATTTTTGCCCCAGATTAAAATGATAAAAAATAATCTGTGTTAATCTGTGAAATCTGTGGCAAATTTTCAGTGTTGTTTTTTGCGTCAGCTTATTTTCTTATGGTCTGAATTATTTCGATTGCTTTTCGGGTTTCGTCTTCGATTACACCGTAATCTCTTTCTTCCATGCGTTTTTTGCTGATCAGTTTGCTTCCCAATCCAACAGCAGAAGCTCCGGCAGAAAACCAACTTTGAATACTTGCGTGTGTAGTTTCAACACCGCCGGTAGTCATAAAAACCAATGACGGGAAAATGTCTTTTATGCTGCTTAAGAATTCTGCACCTAAAATATTCCCCGGAAAAAGTTTAACGAGTTTAATTCCGGCATTTTCAGCGGTAATAATTTCTGTTGGCGTCATGCAGCCAGGAGCGTATAAAACTTCTTTGCTTTTTAAAAAATCGGCCACTTCAGCAACAAAACCCGGACTGATAAAAAAATCGGCTCCGGCGTTGTGAAAATCTTTGGCTTGTTCAACGTTTTTAATCGTGCCGATGCCCAATAACATTCCTGGCAATTCGGTATTTCGAACAGCGACCATTTTCGTAAAGTTTGATAAAGCTTCAGCTCCTCTGTTGGTATATTCTACAGCTCTGATTCCGGCTTTGTAAAGTGTTCTTAAAACATCAAGCGTAATAGTTTCGTCTGTATGGAAATACAATGGAAGAATACCTTGTCTTGCAATAATATCAATGGAGTTTGAGATCGTATTCATGGTTTTATATTTTTACTTTAATAACAATTTTTCTAAGTAATCCTTCGCCAATCATCGCAGCGTGAACATCTTCTGGAAACAAAACAGCAAATTGTCCTTCCTGCAATTCAAAAAACATATCCGGCTTATCATGAAAAAAACGAACGTCTCTTTCGTCGCTATAATCTCCATTTGGGCTAACGCATTTTTCTCTTGGTTTCCACGCAAAAGTTTCCGGGCCTTTGATCAAAAACTGAATGTCGATGTTCTGGTCGTGACATTCAAATCCTTTAATACTTTCTTCTCTCGAAGTTCCTTCTCCGGAAATCGCAATTACCTTCAAACCTTCTGCAATTTCAAAAGCACCATTTTCCAAATTGCTAATATCATTTTGACTTAAATATTCAAATGCTTTTTTAAAATTCGGATGCAAACCATAATACTTTGAAGCACTGCTTAAAATGTCTATAATCATATTTTAAATTTTATAATTGATTTTTTTATTTGAAATTTATCTATAAAAACTAAATAAATGTTTGTTTTGTATGTAAAATATGTATTTTTGCGTGTACGCACACGGGCTTTACAAATGTATAGAAAAAGTTTGCTAAAACAACTGATCTTTCATAAAAAAAATTAATTTTACCACCTTAGAAAAGCGTTTTAACCTTAAAATAAGCACTATCATCACAATAAAAAAAATAGCAGAATTAGCCAATGTTTCACCCGGAACGGTTGACAGAATCATACATAATCGCGGACAAGTGACGCAGGATAATGTAGATAAAGTAAATGCTATAATCGAAAAATACGGTTATAAACGAAATATTCTGGCAAGTAATCTGGCACTCAATAAAAAATTTCGTTTTGCTGTTTTTCTTCCCAAATATGAAAATATCGAATATTGGAAAAGCCAGATCATCGGAATAGAAAAAGCGGCTGTTGAATTTGGAAAATTCGGTGTGGTGCTGGATTATTTTTTCTATGATTTTAATGCGATATCCTTTAAAAAAGAAATCAAAAAAGTATTGGATTTTGAGTGCGACGGATTATTGTTTGCACCGATTTTTTACGAAGAATCAGTTCAGTTTTTAAACGAATATCAAAAGAAAAATATTCCGGTTGTTATGATCGATTCTAATATTTCGAGCAATCAGGAACATGCTTATGTGGGTCAGGATGCTTTTCAGAGCGGTTATCTGGCCGGAAGACTGAGCAGTTTTGCCGTAAAAAACGAAAGACAAATCCTGATTTTTAAAATTACCAGAGAAATAGAAAGTACATCGGTTTACAAACAGCGTATCGACGGTTTTTATTCCTTCTTTAAGGATAATGAAGGACTAACTAATTTTAAATTCTCAGAAGTAACCATTAAAGATTCTGGAATTGATCAATTGAATTTAGAAATGTTTTCCGGTATAAACAGCGTTTTTGTGCCCAATTCACGAGCTTATATTGTGGCAAGATTTCTGGAACAAAATCATATAAAAGGTGTTAGAATTATTGGTTACGATTTATTGAAAGAAAATATCGAATACCTGAATAAAGGCATAATTGATTTTTTAATCAACCAAAGACCGGAAGAGCAAGGATATTTGGGAATCAATTATTTGTATAAAAAAATGGTGTTGCAGGAAATCGTAGAAAACACGCATTATATTCCGCTGGAAATTATTCTGAAAGAGAATTATTTTCCTGTGAAAAAGTAATTTTCGTAACCTTTTCATCCTGAGGAACGAAGGATCACACACGAAACTCCGCAATGCAAATCGCCAATCTTTGTCGAGCTACTTTTGTGATCCTTCGTTCAGGATGACAAAAGTATCTACTTCTTTACCTTCACCAAAAGGGGATTATTGATCTTATTCGCAAACGAACTCAAATACGTTTCCCATTCTGCTTTAGTCTGAAACGGACTTCCTTTTTTCCATCCAAAACCGGCATAATAAACGGCTTTATTCTTTTTTACAGCAATATTTCCATACACATTGCTTAAGTCTTTATCATTGGTAACATAGTTGTCAAAACTTGACATCGTATTTTTTGGTGCCACTAATCCCATTCCAATTTCAGAATCGTCGATAGGTTCCCAATGGCTTACCCAGCCCTCTTTTATATTAGATCCAACAGTTCCTTTTTTATCGTGAAGTGTCAATCCCGCCGCAATTGTTTTAGCACCTTTAATGTTAATTTCAAAACGTGACAAATAACTTCCGTAATCCAGACTGATGAATTTAGATTCGGTTATTTTTTTTCCTTTTGCATCCCAATCGGCATACGTTAAAATAAAACTGGTTCTTATTGGACCATTTGTAATGGTTTTCCAGCTAATAAAATTTTTCGAGAAATAATATTTGCCATCAACCTTAACGGCAATTCCTCCAATTCCGCGGCTGTCACCAACCTGAAAATTATCAAGGCCTTCGCCGGTATCTTTATGATACGTTCCGGTTCCCGTAGTCATTTTTTCATACCATTTATTAATAATCGGATATTCGACTCTTTTTAACCATGCATCGATTCCGCTTGTTAAAGTTCCGCCTGCAACTTTATCTTCAACCATTTTTTGGGCCACCGGACCATAGGTTCTAAAGGCAACTTTGTTATTTTCCCAGGCATAATCGTCTGTTCGCTCAGGAACAAATCTCGAATAACAATTGATGTTTTTTGTTCCTGCAGTATTAGATGACGGTACAATTTCAAAATCTTTACTCGCAGATGCCGGTACTTTAGGCTGAAACAGCAATACATCCATCGTGCCGTCGCCATCATTATCAACAGCCTGGCATTCTAAATATAAATCGCTCTTAGCTTCTTTAATAGCTAATTCTTCCAGTTTTACAGAAGGCTGTAATCCGAGTGATTTTATGGTCAACTCGATAGTTTCAAATTCACGATCAATAGGAAGTGAATTCGAAATAGTTATAACTTTGTTTTGAGACTGAACAGCAAAACTGCCCGCTATGAGAGTGTAAAATAATAGATGTTTTTTCAAAATATCCTGATTTAATTTTAAAAAATGGATTGTATTGTGATTCTTAAATATACAAATCAAATACCACATATAAGTACGTAATTGGAGTAAATATGTACAAAGTGCTACGGGTAAGATTCATTTGGCTAATGTTTTTAAAAGCTCAATTATATTCTAATTTGAAATTAAAATATTGAAATACAATAATTTAGAGTTATTTATTACTTTTATTCTATCAATTTAAATCCTGCAAAAAGATGAAAAATAAATATTTATTAATAGTTACACTCGTTTTATTTTTTTCAAAATCAGCAGCACAAAAAACACCAAATCAAAATGCTGATTACTTTAAAGAAAAATTAAAATCGATCAATATGCAGTTAGCTGATGCTTTTGTAAATGAAGATATTAATGGTATTATGAAATATTATGACAGCAAAGAACCAACCTTTATGCCTGAATATTATAAAACATTATATACAAAAGAGGGTATAGAATATTATTACAAGCAATGGTTTGATAATGTAAAAACAGACACTTATAAAAGAAATATTTATGAAGTGCAGTTAATCAAAAATTATTTGATTGAAATTGGAACTTTTACCAACAATTTCATCAAACCGGATGGTACTTTATTTCAATATGATGGAAAATACATGAATGTCTGGCGAATTGAAAAGAACGAGGATATAGTCTTACTATCAGAAATTTGGGGAGCGAATACGGGTGTTGATAAATCTAATTTTTCATTTTTGAAACCGCAGGCAAGTGTGATGCCAAAACTCACAGTAAGTAAATCTATAAAAGATGAAGTTGATAAACGTAATGCGCTTATTGCTAAACTTGTAAAAAAACGGGAAGGCGAGAAACATGCCACAGAGCTGTTTGCAAAAGATGCGATATACATGACCTATGATACACCAATGCTGATAGGAATGGACAATATAAAGCCTTATTTTACGGAGCACGAAAAACCAAACGGGGTATCGATTGACGTTTTAGAAATCAAAACAAGTCAAATGATTGCCCTTGATAAATTTGTTTTAGAATACGGTTATTATTATGTGGAAGTTTCGTGGGATAATAAAAAAGGAAAAGCAATTGTTACCGGGAAAAGTACAAATCTCTGGAAAAGAGATAAAAATGGTGTTTTTATGCTTTATCGCCAAATGGTTAATCATGATTAATAGCGGATTATCCAAAAAGTATAACGATATTTATATAATAAGATTTTGAAAAAAAATAAAACCATTTTCATGAAACAAAGCGCAGGCATATTACTATACAAATTCGTAGGTTCGACAATATTCTTTTTACTGGTTCATCCGGGTGGACCTTTTTGGAAAAATAAAGATTTAGAAAGCTGGTCTATTCCAAAAGGGGAATTTACAGATGAGGAAGATCCGCTTGAGGCTGCAAAACGCGAATTCGAGGAAGAAACGGGCTTTACATTAGAAGGCGATTTAGAAGAAGAATTTATTGCACTTGAATCAGTTAAACTCAAATCAGGAAAAAAAGTTTTAGCATGGGCTTTAGAATTTGACATTGATGTTACTTTGGTAAAAAGCAATGAATTTGAAGTGGAATGGCCACCAAAATCCGGAACGCTGCAAAGTTTTCCTGAAATTGATAAAGCCGAATGGTTTCAAACTGCAGAAGCCATGAAAAAAATAAATCCTGCACAGGCTGATTTTATAGTTCAGATTGTTTCTAAAATTTCGACATCGCTTTAAAATCCCTTTTAATGTCTAAAATAATTTTGTAATTTACATTTCCGGTCAAGCCGAATAATTAAAATGTAAATAATAAAATATGGATATTAAATGTATCATTTTTGATTGCGATGGAGTTCTTGTAGATACTGAAAAAATAGGTAATGGAATTCTCCTTTCCATGGCGTCTGCATACGGTTTTGAAATGGAACTTGAAGATGCTTACCGCGATTTTAATGGCCGCAGCCTAAAGGAATGCTTTCTGCATATCGAAAATAAAATTGGTAAAAAACTTCCTGAAAACTTCGAAAAAGATTATCGCGAAAAAAGTTTTGAAGCTTTTAAAACGCAGGCAAAACCAATGGAAGGCGTACTGGCTTTCATCGAAAAACTAAAAATTCCATATTGTGTGGCTTCCAGCGGTCCCGTTGAGAAGATCCGGTTAAATCTTGAAGTAGCCGGTTTATTGGATAAATTCGAAAATAAAATATTTAGTTCTTACCAAATTAATAGCTGGAAACCAGATCCGGGTATTTTTCTGCATGCCGCAAAACAAATGGGATTTGAAGTGAAAGATTGCGTTGTTATTGAAGACAGCAAAGCCGGGGTAATTTCAGGAATTTCCGGAGGTTTTAAAGTTTTCGGTTTTGCTAATGGCTACAACAATGACGATTTAGAAAAAGAAGGCGCAATACTTTTTCATTCTTATGATGAATTAGAAAATTTTTTATTTGAGGTTTAAAAAGATTTCAGGTTTCACTTTCCAGTTGCTTGTCATCCTGACGGAGGAAGGATCGCACTAGAAACTCCGCACAGAGAATTGCAAATCTTTGTCGAGCTACTTTTGTGATCCTTCCTCCGTCAGGATGACAAAATTATGACAACGTAACACTCTCCCTCCGGTCAAAAATGACAAAATTCTGACACCCTAACACTCTAAGAAGTCCAATAATCTAAGCAAGTCTAAGAAGTCTAATTGACATATTCCTAATAATCAATGTAATTTGTTACATTAAAATAAAATTTCATATATTTGAATTTAGATATTCGTTTTTTTTGTGATTTTAAATATTAAATTATTAATATTAGCGTTAATAAACGAACGATTTGTTTACTCAAAAGCAATTTCTCCCAAAGCGGTTGTTTTTATGATTGTGGTTTAAAAACCATACTTTAACCTACAGACAAAAACAAAATGACAAATTTTATAATTAGATTTTTAGTTTTATCACTATTCTTTTTGCCCACTTTTGTTAGTTCTCAAATTAAAAAAATTGGGGTTCCTTTTATCACCAATTACAATCCGAAAACCTATAAAGCAGCTTCAGAGAATTGGGATCTTTTACAAGATTCTAAAGGCATGATGTTCTTTGCCAATCATTTCGGGATCATGCAGTTTGATGGCGTGCGATGGAATATTATAACACAACCTGAAAACAAGAGTATGGTTCGTTCTCTTGCCATCGATAAAAATGATAAAATTTATGTTGGTGCTCAGGGCGATTTTGGATTTGTGGTGCAATTACCAAACGGACAATATAAATATACTTCTCTGGTAAAATTGCTTCCGGCTTCGGCTAAAAATTTTGGAGATGTTTTGCATACGGTTGTTTTTAATAATGAAGTCGTTTTTTTCTCAAGCGAGCGACTCTTTATCTATAAAAATAACAAAATCAAAGTGCTAACTTCTGATTCTAATTTTGATGAATTTTTTAAAACAGATAAAGCCATTTATGTTTTAGATAGAAAAAAAGGGTTGTTCCAATTAAAAGATGATGTTTTACAACCTATGATCGACGGACAAAAGTTTTCCGGAATGAAAATTAGAAAAGCATTTGAAACCAAAGAAGGTTTGATAATACTGACTCAAAAAAATGGACTTTTTATTTATAAAAACAATCAGATTCAGCCTTTTGTAACCGAAGTCGATTATTTGCTAAAGCAGAATCAAATTACGACCGGAGTTTTACTCTCTGATGGTTATTTCGGAATAGGAACACGCCAGTCAGGCCTGATAGTTATAGACAGTTTAGGGAATTTGATTCAGCATATTAACAAACAAATGGGGTTGCAAAATGAATATGTAACCAATCTTAAAACGGATAAGGAAGGAAATTTGTGGGTCACTTTAAAAGAAGGTATTTCGCTGATTCAGATTTCTTCGCCTTTGTCAAGAATATTAGACACCTCAAATTCAGAAACTAAAATATATTGCAGCCAGATTTATCAAAATAAATTATATATCGCCACAGATAATGGTTTGTTTTGGCTGGATTGGAATGCATACAAAAATGGAAAACGAGAAAGTGCCAACTTTCAATATATTTCAGGAATGTCAGAAAATGTCTGGAATATAGGTGTTTTTGGGAATTCACTTTTGGCTTTTGAAAAAAATGGAATTTTTGAAGTAAAAGGAAATTCCGCTCAATTGCTTGCAAAAACGGATGGAGCCTGGAAAGGTGTACTTATTCCGAATCATCCTGATCTATTGCTGGTTGGCGGTTATACGGGATTATATATATTGAAAAATATAAACGGTTCGTGGGTTTATCAGCATAAAATTAAAGGTTTTGATGAAAGCAGCAGGGTAATCGAAACGGATGCGGCGGGAAATATATGGATTGCGCACGGCTACAAGGGAATTTTCAAAATTAGATTCAATGCTACTTTTGATGCTGTTTCAAACATACAGTTTTATGATCAAAGAGCCGGTTTTCCTTCGAGTTTGTTTTTGAACACTTTCAAAATCAATAACCAGATTCTTTTTGGGACAACAAAAGGAGTTTACAGAAGAAATACAGCATCAAAGAAAATGATTCCGGATCCAGTTTTCAAAAAATATCTCGGATTAGAGAATCATATTCGTTTGCTTAAAGAAGATAATCAAAATAATATATGGTACGTTTCTGGTGAAAATACCGGAAAAATGAGTCAAACTTCAGACGGAAAATTTGCGGTAGAAGAATTGCCTTTTAGAAAACTCAGATATCTATATGTTCCGGGTTTCGAAAATATCCAAACCACGTCAAACGGAGATGTGTTTTTTGGTACGCAAGACGGTCTTATTCATTATAATACTACCAAAAACAAAAAGTATCAATCAAAATATAAAGCCGTTATTTCAGAAGTTAAAAGTATTTTTCCTAAAGATAGTTTGCTGTTTTCGAGCCGATATGATGTACTTCCGTCCAATAATAAAATTGATTCTAAAGAAATTTCTCCAACTTTATCACATTCAAATAACGCCTTGCATTTTTCATTTGCATCACTTTGTTACGATGAAGGCGATGCTACAAAATACGAATACTGGCTGGAAGGTTTTGAGCCAAAGTGGTCGGAATATACATTACAAACTGAAAAAGAATATACCAACCTGCCTGAAAACGAATATGTTTTTCACGTAAGGGCAAAAAATATTTACGATGTTGTAAGTGAAGAAGCGATTTTTAAATTCGAAATTCTACCGCCGTGGTACAGAACTACGTGGGCTTATATTTTGTATTTGCTGCTTTTTGGTGTTTTGATTTACACTATAATTAAGTACCAAAAAAACCTTGCAGAGCGCGAACGTGAGCAATTGATTTTAAACCAGGAAAAAGAATTATTACGAAATCGTGCTGAATTGAACGAGCAAAAACTGGCTTTAGAACAGGAAAATACGACTATTATGCGAGAAAATCTTGAAACTACAATCAATCTCAAAAATGCAAAAGTAGCCTCAAGTACCGTAAATCTTATTCATTTAAATGAAATCCTGCTTTCTATAAAAGAACTCATTGGCCAGATCGACAGAAAAAATGAGCCTAACGTTAATTTCAGTTTGTTATCTAAAATAAATAAATTAATCGATCACGAACTTCAGGGCGATCAGCATTGGAATGAGTTTGAAGAAATTTTTAATCAGCTTCATGATAATTTTATGCAACGCTTAAAAACCAGTTTCCCCGAACTAACGCCCCGCGATATGCGTTTGTGTGCTTATTTGCGAATGAATTTCAATACAAAAGAAATTGCGCCGCTTTTAGGAATCTCCGTAAGAGGTGTTGAAGATACCAGATACCGTATTCGAAAAAAATTACAGCTTCCGTCTGATGCGAATATTACGGAGTATATTTTGAATTTTTAAACGTATAGGTAAAGCCCTCATTTTTGTCATCCTGACGGAGGAAGGATCACACTAGAAACTCGACAAAGTTTTGCAGAATTACTACACGGAGTCACTAGCGTGATCCTTCCTTCGTCAGGATGACAAACTATACAATAAATCTGCGTGAAAAAAGATCACGCAGAAAGATATATTTAAATAGTAAGCATAAATTCTATAGATAAAAATCGTGTATAATCGTTTAAAACCGCTTCTTGAGCGGTTTTTTAGTATCAGTAAAATCCTAAGTAGTTTTACGCTTTTTGACTTCTAATTACTACATTTTTTTATCAACACCGTAGTCAAACCGTATCTAAAAATGTAAGTCTTGCCTGATTTATTTGTTAATATTGTACATTATTACGAAAATACATAGTCTATTTTTTACAAATAGGCATTTTGTTCCTTAATATACTTTACTAACAAAAAACAAAAAAAATGAAGCAAAAAGACTTTTTTCCCGGCCAACCACCGAGAAGCAATTACAACTTTTTATGGAGGAGATTTATAATTTTAATGATCTTAATATTATGGCCTCTTTTAAAAATTCACTCACAATGTAATACACTTATTTGGTCAGATGAGTTTAACGGTACAACCGTTGATTTAACCAAATGGCAAAGTATTTCCGGAAACGGCTGTCCTGCGCTTTGTGGATTCGGAAATGCAGAAGCACAACGTTATGACCCGAATCAGGCTACAATTGTTAAGGAAGGAACAGACAGTTATTTGAACATTCAGGCCAAGTATGAACCTAATGCAGCATTTCCTTCACAACCGTATTCCTCGGCAAAACTTACTACAGAAGGTAAATACGCTATAAAATATGGTAGAATTGAAGCCCGTATGAAATTGTCAAACGGAACGGGTGCATGGCCTGCATTCTGGATGTTACCGGCAGGAACATCAAATTGGCCTTTTACGGGTGAAATTGATATCATGGAAGCCAAACACAGAAACCCAAAATCGATTGATGGAACGATTCATTACGATGGCGGTGGATATCATTATACAGGAAGAAGTTATAGTTCTACAACGGATTTATCGACAGAATTTCACGTTTATGCGGTAGAATGGGGACCAAATATCATTAAATGGTTTATTGATGGTAATTTATTTCATACTGCTACACCAAATACAACTGTAAATGGTGGCTGGCCTTTTAATGATCAACAGTTTTATATCATTTTAAATTTGGCTGTTGGTAGCGGTGGAACGCCTTATACAAGTGTAAACGGAGTAGGTGTAGAGCCAATTCCGGCTGACTTTCCGGCAAAAATGCAGGTAGATTACGTTCGTGTTTATAGCGGAAGTTTTACTTACGGAGTTCTTGGTGACGCCAAAGTATACAACAACGAAACGGGTAAAACGTATTCTATAAATGCTATTGCAGGTGCCACTTACAACTGGACCGTTCCTGCTGGTGCCACAATTACTTCAGGCCAGGGATCAAACACGATTACGGTAAACTGGGGAACATCCGGAGGAGATGTTGCTGTTGCTACGACTGTTTCCGGCTGTACGTCTAATACGTATAAATTGGCTGTAACAACAGAAGCGCCTTTACCGGTAGAAAGAATTTATGAAGATTTTCAATCGAACAGAAATATTGTTTACGGAAACAAAACCGGAGTTTTAACAGAAGCTGTTGCAAATCCATCGGCTACGGGAATCAATACTTCTGCTTTGGTGGGGAAATATGTTCGTAATACATCTGAATTGTACGATGTTCTGAATATCAAAAATGTAACCATAAGCAACGCTAACGACTATGTTTACGGCAGAAAAAAGATATCTTTTGATATTTATACTTCGGCTCCGGTTGGAACAAAAATCTCAATGCAATTAGAAAATAGTTTGGTAACAACGGCAACAAATTTTCCGTCAGGAAGACATAGTGGTTACAAAGCCACAACAACGGTGCAGAACAAATGGGAAACGATTGAATTTGAGTTTGAAAAAGTTATCGATCCAAATACAAGTGCTTTAACGATTAATAATGTCGTTTTTCTTTTTGAATCAAATTCGAATTCGGGAGCAACCTATTATTTTGATAATCTGCTTACGAAAGCGGCGTCTGAAAAACCGATTATTGCAACCGATGTTTTGCAAAACTACGATGGCATCAATAAAATTATAAAAGGAACAACAACCGGAGTATATTCTGTTGTGGCAAATCCGGGAACAAATTCCGTGAATTCATCTGCGAATGTGGCAAAATATGTTCGAAATGTAACCGAACAATATGATGTGCTTTTCTTTAATACACAAAGCACGATTGAGGATGCAGGTTTACTGAAAGATCAAACCAATAAAATCATGATCGATGTGTATACTTCGGCACCAATTGGTACGGTTGTAAGCCTGAATTTAGAAAATAGCGCAACATCGCTTCCGGCTAATTTTCCAACGGGAAGAAACAGTAATTATGTAGCGATCACGACCAAACAAAATCAATGGGAAACGCTGACTTTTTATTACAATTCAAGTCCTGATGCAGGAACTTCGAATTTGGCAATCAACCAAATGGTACTATTAGTCAATTCAGGTTCTTATACAAGCGATACTTATTATTTTGATAATATCAGAATTGGAACAACCAAACTTCCGGATACTTTTACGCCTGGAGTTGTTTATGAAGATTATCAAACCGTTCATAATATTACCTTTAGAGATGCCATAGGAACATATACTGCAAATGCAGCAAATCCAAATGCAAGCGGAATTAATACGTCTTCGAATGTTGGAAAATATGTTAGAAAAGCAACCGAATTGTATGATAATTTTTCATTCAATACAACTTTAACCAATATTGGGGATTTTAAAAGCGGAACTAAAAAATTCGCAATGGATGTGTATACTTCTGCGCCCGTTGGATCAGTAATTTCCTGGCAGGCAGAAAGCAGTGCTTCGATTCCGTCAAATTATCCTACAGGAAGACATAGTATTTATCAAGGTGTTGTAAAACAAACCAATACTTGGCACACTGTAACTTTTACGTATGCAAGTTCTCCGGACGCTTCGACTTTAGACAATGAAGTAAACCGCTTTGTTTTCTTGTTAGAACCGGGAACAAGTTCCGGAAACACGTATTATTTTGATAATATCAGAGCTTTAAATTTAGTTTCTACAGAGAATCCTCCGGCAACTTTACCTGCGCCGTGGGTTAGCACAGATCTAGGTGCTGTAACTCCTGTGGGAGAAGCTACTCACAGTAACGGAACTTTTACAATTAAAGGATCAGGAACTGATATTTGGGAAACGAGCGATCAGTTTCAATATGTGTATCAGCCTATTACGGGCGATGCCGAAATTATTGCCAGAGTAACTTCATTAACAAATACCAATACGTATGCAAAAGCGGGTGTGATGTTTAGAGAAACCCTTACGCCGACTTCTAAACACGCTATGACCACAATTACGGCTGCGGCAGGAGTTGAGTTTTTATCAAGAGATGCAGTTTCAGCAGCAACAATTCAGCAGGGAGCGGCGGGAACTTTTCCTAAATGGCTTCGTACTGTTAGAACAGGAAACGTATTTACGTCTTACACATCTGATAACGGAACAACCTGGACGCAAATTGGTACTGCAAGAACGATTGCTATGGCCAACACGATTTATGTGGGAATGGCGGTAACATCTCATGCAAACGGAACTTTAACAACGGGAGTTTTCAGCGATGTAATTGTTCGAAATATTACACCAAACCCTAATGTCAATTTAGCTTTGGCAAAAACGGCTACGGCTTCTACAGAAGAAAACGCTACTTATTCTTCGGCGAAAGCCACAGACGGCGATGCCACAGTCTCAAGATGGGCGAGTAGTTTTGCCAATGCAAGCGAATGGATTTATGTTGATTTAGGAAGTAATTACAACATCAATCGTGTGGTTTTAAAATGGGAAGCGGCTTTTGCAACGCAATATAAAGTACAAATTTCTACGGATAATGTTTTCACCGAAAATGAAACGGTAAACACACAAACGGCAAGCGACGGAGGAACTGATGATTTAGCCGTAAGCGGAACTGGAAGATATATCAGAGTTTTATGTACGACAAAAGCTTTAGCTCCTTACGGATATTCTCTGTTTGAAATTGAAGCTTACGGATCTGCTTCATCGGCTAAAAAAGCGGCTGTTATTGAAGAATCTGCAGTAGAAACTGAATTTGCAATGTATCCGAATCCGGCGAGTAATTATATTCAACTATCATTACCAGAGAAATTAGATCATAAAGTGGTAACGATTTATGATAATTCAGGAACATTGATCATTCAGAATAAACTGGATGCAGCGGCCAATGAAAGTCTAATTGATATCAGCCGACTTACAAAAGGAATTTATATCCTGAATTTCACATCAGATCAAAAAAGCTGGACTAAAAAATTGATTAAGAAATAATTAAAAAATCCGTTGGGTGTAATTTGTTTAAAATAATCTTCTTGTTAATGACTTGGAATTAAATTTAAAAAGGATAGCACCACAATTTTCACCTGACGGATTAATATAATCAATTTCAAAAATGGCTTTAGGTTTAAAATCTATTTACGTAACCCCAAAATTAATTTAAATATGAAAAGAATTAAACTCACAAAAATTCCAATTCTGATAACACTCTTTTTTGTGTTCTCCAATTTTATGCACGGACAGGGAGCCATACCGTTTACGATTACAAATAGTTCTACATTTAATGACAACGAATTGTATGTTGCCATTGTAGGTATCGATTATACCACCGGAAATCACGTTTGGGTAAATGCCAAAACAAGTCAGGTTTTACCCATGAGCTCATCATATAATACCGTTACCGGACCAACAATTGGCGGAAATACCGGACCGGGACAAAACTCAAAATATGCCGCTTGTTTTACGAAACTAAGCGAAATTCCAAACAAAACTTTCACTTTGCCTCTAATCGCAGGCTGTAGAGTTTTTATTGCCAAAGGACAACAATTGTATTTTTACTTTTTTGGAGCCAATGGCGCACCTTCGGGATATACGTCACCAAATCCATTAAATGTTACAGATCCAAATCAGGGTATTTTATATGAAATCATCGAATTGACTAACAATCAATATGGTTTCTTTGGAAATCCTTCGCGAGTTGATTCGTATAAATATCCAATGGGATTGGAGTTATTTGGAGCTAACGGATATCAGAAAAAAGTAGGTGAATTAAAAAAACACGCTGATATTGTGGCCGCTTTTAAAGCCAATGTTCCATCAGAATTTCAAGGTTGCGTAAATGATGCAACGGGCGAAATTACTGCGCCGTCTAAAACTCCCGCTTTCGCCGATGGAACAGGAGGAACTTCTGTAGGAGCGCAAGCCAATTATTTAAAATCTTATATTGATGCCATTTGGAATAAATATAAAAATGAAGATTTAATATTTTATGCCGGAGATGCCGGAGTTTTCAAAGGAAGAGTAATTGGAGAACAACTTGAAGTTGTTGGGCAATCGGGCGGTTTTGTTGGACGTACAGGAAGAGTTCAAAACAGACCTTCGACACAGGAAGCTCTGGAAGGAAAAGGTGTTCTTGACAGAAGATTGGTTGACGGAGATTTAGATCTTGTTGTTCAGGCGCAATTAACGGCGGCAATCAACAGACATATGGTGAATACTACAACTGCAAATCCGGGACAACAAAACTGGTACAATGCAGCACAATTTTATCAAACAAATCCAACCAATCATTATTCTAAATTCTGGCATTTACCGGGAATTAGTATTGATAATCTGGCTTACGGATTTGCTTATGATGACGTGGCAGATCAATCGCCATCGCTTCATACGCCTCAGCCAACAAAAGTTATTGCCGTTTTTGGAGGATATGCAGGAACAGTTCCTTCAGTTCCCGCTACAACTGACGTAATTACCGTTTATAAAGATTGTAATTATACTGGATTTTCTGGTGGATTAACAATTGGAGATTATAATTTGGCACGTTTAAAAACCTTAGGTGTTGATGATGATGCCATTTCTTCACTTAAAATCACACAAGGTTTTCAGGCGATATTATATCAGGATGATAATTTTACCGGAGCTTCAACCGTAATCAATTCTGATAATACTTGCTTAAATACAACGTGGAATGATAAAGTAACTTCGATCAGAATTCTGGCAAACGGAACTACAACTTTAGGAAACCAGACTTTCTTTTTGCAAAACAGAAACAGTAATTTATATATGGATGTGTGGAATGCAAGTTTAGCAAACGGAGCCGCTATAAATCAAGGCGCGTCTAATTCTGGAAACAATCAGAAATTTACTTTCACACATTTAGGCGATGGCTTGTATAAAATTATTGCAAACCACAGCGGACAATCTTTAGATGTAAATAACTTTAATAAAGCGAATGGTGCCCGTGTTGAGCAATATCCATACAATGCAACAACCAATCAACAATTTGTATTGGTTGCTACAGGCGATGGTTTTTATAAAATTGTAGCAAGACACAGTGGTAGAATTGTTGAGGTTGCAGGAGCAAGCACAGCAACCGGCGCTGTGGTACAACAATGGGATAACAACAACCAAACGTGCGGACAATGGAAACTGGTTCCGGCAACGACTTCTCAAACATCTGTTTTAATTCAGGCCGAAGATTATTCTGCCATGAACGGAATTCAGGTTGAAGCTACAACGGATACTGGCGGAGGTTCAAACGTTGGTTATACTGAAACTGGAGACTGGTTGGCTTATAACAGTATCAATTTCCCAACAACAGGCTCGTATTTAATCGAATACAGAGTAGCAAGTGGTGTTACTGGCGGTAAATTATCATCTGATTTAAATGGAGGAACTATTGTTTTAGGCAATGTTGATATTCCAAATACCGGAGGATGGCAAAACTGGCAGACTGTTTCTCAAACCGTAAACGTAAATGCAGGAACTTACAATTTTGGAATCTACATTCAAAATACCGGAATGAACATCAACTGGATAAAAATAACAAAAGTGGGTGCTGGTTTAGCGGCAAAAACAACTTCGGCTACGGTAGAAGAAGAACCAGTTGCAGCAGCTTTAAACATATTTCCTAGTCCGGTAGAAAATACGCTTTTCATTACTACAGAAGTAAACGGAAGTAATGCATGTGTTGTAGATTCTCAAACAGGAGCTGTAGTAGTATCACAAAAAATCAATAACAACAGCGTAGATGTTTCGCGTTTAAGAACCGGAATTTATTTGCTTGTTCTTGAAAAAGACGGTCAAAAAACAGTCAAACGTTTTATTAAGAAATAATCATGTTAATTTCCAATTTTTTTAAATTCCAAATTCCAATCTATGCAGCTAAATCTATCACTTAAACGGATTAAAAAAACAGATTTTAAGGATAGACCTCAGATCTAATTTCAGATTTGATTTACGAAGCAATTGGAATTTGGGATTTAAAAAATTTGGAATTTAATTACTTGTAGTTTTTAAATTCTCCCCTAAAATTTATAAATAATCTTAATCTATTAAAAAATGTTACCATGAAAAACAATTACAAAGTGATCCAGTTAAAATGGATCTTAATTTTCGTTCTGGGTGTTTTCAATTTATCAATGGCCCAAAAAAAAGTAATCGCTTATATTCCAAACTGGATTGATCTGAATTCATTTTCAAGCACTATTCAGTACAGTAAATTAACGCATATTAATATTGCGTTTGAAAATCCGGATGCCAACGGATATTTAACGTTCAATTCAGGAAGTAATACTATCATTAATGCAGCGCACGGACAAGGGATAAAAGTTTTTGTTTCGCTTGGAGGAGGTTCCGTTTCTGAAGGCGGCGCCATTCGTGACAATTATTTCAATTTGATTACACCGGGAAACAGGACAGCATTCATTCAAAAATTATATGATTACGTTGTAGCCCACAATTTTGATGGAATCGATGTAGATTTAGAAGGTCCTGCGATCAATGGCGATTACGGAGGATTTGTAATTGCATTGGCTGCAAAATTACATGCAAATGGCAAATTGATTTCTGCCGCACTTTCAGAAGGATATGGCGGAGCTAATGTACCATCGACTACTTTTGCCGCTTACGACTGGATTAATATTATGGCGTATGATGCAACAGGTCCTTGGGCTCCTGGTAGTCCAGGTCAGCATTCTCCGTACAGTATGGCTGTAAACCAGTTTAATTACTGGACAGGAAGAGGTTTACCGGCAAGTAAAGCAATCATCGGTCTTCCGTTTTACGGATATGGTTTTGGAGCTTCAGCCAATCAGGGAATTTCATTTGCTAATATCGTAGCCCAATATCCGGGAGCAGAGAATCAGGACCAAGTTGGAAACACCATTTATTACAACGGAATTCCAACCATCAAAGCAAAAACTACTTTCGCAATTCAAAATGCGGGCGGAGTTATGATTTGGGAATTATCTCAGGATGCAACAGGATCAAAATCTTTACTTACTGCTGTTGATCAGGTTGTTAAAGGAAGTCAGCCACCAGTAGGAACAGGTACTTTAATTCAGGCAGAAAATTTCTCTTCTATGAGTGGTATTCAAACTGAAGCAACAACAGATACTGGCGGAGGTTCAAATGTAGGTTATGCAGATACAGGAGACTGGCTGGCGTATTACAATATCAATTTTCCAACATCAGGTTCTTATGTTATAGAATATAGAGTAGCAAGTGCTGTTTCAGGAGGAAGATTATCTTCTGATTTAAGTGCAGGAACAATCCAGCTTGGTGTTCTCGATGTTCCCAATACCGGAGGATGGCAAAATTGGCAAACGATTACTCAAACCGTAAATGTAAACGCCGGAACATACAACTTCGGAATATATGTTCAAAATACAGGTTTTAATCTAAACTGGCTCAGAATTACAAAATCAGGTTCAGCTTTAGCTGCAAAATCGGCTTCGACAGATAAAATTGAAAGTCTGAGTGTATATCCAAGTCCGACAGAAAACGAACTTTTCTTTTCTGCAGAAATTTCAGGAGCAAACGTAAGTGTTATCAATTCTCAGGATGGCGCTACAGTTTCATCACAAAAAGCCAGTACCAATAGTATTGATGTTGCTGGCTTAAAAAGTGGCATCTATTTGATTTTAGTTGAAAAAGACGGAATCAAAACCGTGAGACGTTTTATTAAAAAATAAATTTTTACTAGCCACAGATTACAGGATTAAAAAGATTTTTTATTTCACGCAGATTTGCTTCGCTTGTTCGGTATCGCTCGGGCGGCAGATTTAATTTTGATATCATCTCCTTAAATCTTTTTAGATCTGCGTGAAAAATAAAACACATAGGAACATAGGTTTTCTCATAATGTTAGTATAGTTTGTCATTCCGAGGAACGAGGAATCTTCGCAGGTAGCTCTATAAAGAACTTCAAATCTTTGCGGAGTTTCTAGTGTGATCCTTCCTCCGTCAGGATGACAAAAATGAGGATAAAATCTGCTCAATCTGTCAAATCTGCGTGAAAAATAAAACACAAAGCTATGTGTTTGAATCCTATGCAACAGATTAAAATTAACCCCAAACCCCAAATAAAATGAAAAACAATTACAGATTTCTGTTAAGTTTACTTTTGATTCTGACTATAGGCAGTTTTGCCTTTGCGCAGACTTCCTTAGGTTCGAGTAAAACCTTTATGAACAATTTAAAAATCGGACTCGCAAATACTACTTCTAAAAGTACCGAGAAAACCGTTTTGCTTCAGGCAGAAAATAAAAACTTCAATGGGAAAATTAATTACAAACAATCCAATGCTTCGCTTGAGTTTTTGATTGGAGAAATTGCTAATGTTCCAGAATCTTCTTTTTACATAAAAGTGATGGATAAATCGCTGGAAGGCCATATTATTCTAAAGAAAACAAAAGAAGCTTATAAATATTATTCTGATGCAAAAGGAAATGCTTTTGTATCAAAAGTGGATATCAATACGCTGATTTGCGTGAATTATGAAAATGTTCCTGAAAATACTAATAAATCAACTAGTAAAACAGCTGTAGCCGCTGCAATTGCTCCGGCTTTATTAAACTTACAAAGTTTGCCCGGCGCTGCAGGTTGCGTAATGTTAGATTTTGACGGCTATAATATGCCGGCAGGAAACCTTTGGAATAATGGAAATGCAATTAATGCAGCAGCATCAGGAATGAGCGATGCCGATGTACAGCAACATTGGGAAGTAGTTTCAGAAGATTACAGACCTTTTAATGTAAACGTAACTACAAATGAAGCTGTTTTTAATTCCTATCCCAAAAACAGAAGAATGCGTGTGGTGGTAACTCCAACCAATACTGCAGCCCCGGGGGCGGGAGGTGTGGCATATATTGGTTCCTTCAATTGGGACAATGATGTACCGTGTTGGGTATTTATTACTTCGGGTAAATCTGGTGGAGATGCCTCAGCGCATGAAGTTGGCCATACTTTTGACCTTGGTCATGACGGACGTACAAATCCTGCCGAAGATTATTTTGTAGGGATCAACAATACTTCCTGGGCGCCAATTATGGGTGCAGGGTATTACAGACCTGTTGTGCAATGGAGTAAAGGCGAATACGATTATGCCAACAACAAACAAGATGATGTTGCCATTATTGCGGGTACTAAATTTGGTGTAGGTTACAGAGGTGACGATTATGGAAACAATACCGCATCTGCAGCCAATTTAGATTATAATACAAGCGGAGCAATTAATCAAAAAAACGGAATAATTTCCAGCGAAGCTGATTATGATTTTTTTACGTTTACAACGGGCGGAGGAAATGTTTCCATCAATGCAAACACGGTTTCAAGAGACGGAAATCTGCATCTTTTAATTCGATTGTATAATTCAGCCGGAGCAGAAATGGGAACGTATTGGAATTCAGATCCGTTTGCTTTAAATGCTTCTATGAATGTCAATTTGCCAGCGGGTAAATATTTTATTGGTGTTGATGGCAGCGGGGCAGGAAGTGCCGGTTATGGCGGATATTCTGCTTATGGTTCTATAGGAAGTTATTCGGTTACAGGAACAATTCCGCCGGGAGGAAATATAAGTGCGACTACAGATGTAATTACCGTTTATAAAGATTGTAATTATACTGGATTTTCTGGAGGATTAACGATTGGAGATTATAATATGGCACGTTTAAATTCTTTAGGAGTTTTAAATGATGATATTTCTTCGTTGAGAATTACGCAGGGTTTTCAGGCCATTTTGTATCAGGATGATAATTTTACAGGTGCTTCAACCGTGATTAATTCTGATAATTCTTGTTTGAATACAACGTGGAATGACAAAGTAACGTCTATCAGAATTATCGCCAATGGCGTTACGACTTTAGGAAATCAGACTTTCTTTTTGCAAAACAGAAACAGCGGACTAAACATGGATGTTTGGAATGCGAGTTTAGCAAATGGAGCCAATGTGGCTCAGGGAACTGTAAATACAGGAAATAATCAAAAATATACCTTCACGCATTTAGGTGACGGATTGTATAAAATTATTGCCAATCACAGCGGACAGTCGTTAGACGTTAATAATTTTAATAAAGCGAATGGTGCCAATGTAGAGCAATATCCGTATAACGGAACCACAAACCAGCAATTTATCTTAGTTTCAGCAGGCGATGGATTTTACAAAATTATTGCCAGTCATAGCGGAAGAATTGTTGAGGTTGCCGGAGCAAGTACAGCAAATGGTGCTAATGTACAGCAATGGGATGATAACGGCCAGACTTGTGGACAATGGAAATTAATTTCAACAACAACTGCGCAAACTTCTACATTAATTCAGGCAGAAGATTACTCTGCAATGAGCGGTATTCAGGTTGAAGCTACAACAGATTCTGGCGGAGGTTCAAATGTAGGTTATACAGAAACTGGCGATTGGCTGGCGTATAACAACATCAATTTTCCAACAACAGGCTCTTATTTAATTGAATACAGAGTAGCAAGCGGCGTAGCTGGTGGTAAATTATCATCTGATTTAAATGGCGGAACTATTATTTTAGGAAATGTCGATATACCAAATACCGGAGGATGGCAAAATTGGCAAACGGTTACACAAACCGTAAGCGTAAATGCCGGAACGTATAACTTCGGAATCTACATTCAAAATACCGGAATGAACATTAACTGGATAAGAATTACTAAAATTGGTGCTGCTGCAAGTACTCCGGAAACTTCGTCAATTATTGCAGAAGATGAGGTTGCTGATGTTGCATTCAATATATATCCGAATCCGGTTTCAGATACACTTTTCTTTACGACAGATGTAACGGGAGGAAATGTGAGTGTAGTTGATTCTCAAACAGGAAGCTTGGTTGCCTCGAACAAAATCAATGATAATAACATTAATGTTTCAGGTTTAAAAACCGGAATTTATTTGATTATTTTTGATAAAGATGGTAAAAAGACGATCAAACGTTTTATAAAAAAATAAGTTTTCTTAATCATACAAAGGCTGCCTGTTCGGGCAGCCTTTTTTGCAAAATAGCTATTATTTATTTTTTCTTTGTTTTCTCAAGTTCACCAATAAAAGGAATTGCATCCTGAACTTCGGCTCTTATAGTTGTTTGCAGATATTGCTCTAACTGAATAAATTTTGCTGCATTAATTGCTCCAATTGCTTTTTTTGCTTTACCGTATGTTTTAGACAAAAGTTTTTCCTGATCGATATTGCTTTTCAGATTATTTTTTGTCAATTCATCTGCTTTTTCATCTGTAAGCGTGCTGTAATTTGCTGCATAGTCTTTAATCAGCTGCATTTTTTTCTGGCTCAAAGCTCTGCGATCTGTCTCATAATTGTCATAGACTTCCTGAAATGCTGCAGCCTGAGGTTCTGTCAAATTTAAATATCCTTTTACAATATCTGCTTTAGATTTGCCGTAGATACTCTGAACAATCGCAATTTCGTTTGTAGTGTCAGACTGGCCGGACATGTTTATCGAAATTAAAATGACTAACAATAGAAGTAATTTTTTCATGATTTTTGATTTTTAAAAGAGGTTGATTTTTTTGCTTTATTTACTAAAATCATAACTTAAAGAAGCACCTAAACCAAATTGATATGTTGATACATAATCTGTTGCACCAACAATACCATAATAAGTAACATAATAGCTATTGCCAACTGCCGCAGACATCGATTGTAGATAGGCATTCAGGTTTATAGATAACGGGGAACTTGTTGTTATTTTTACCCCTAACTTAGCTTCCCATCCAAAATATGTTCCGGTTCCGCTTTGAGGGGTTTCAAGAATCGCAACACCAGCTCCAGTTCCAAGATAAGGCAATAATTTATCAGAACCTGTTTTAAAATAATAAGTATAGTCGGCTAAAACATAATTGATAGCACCTTTATCATTTCCGGCATTCAGTTGCATTCCTGCTGGTCCGTAGAATGGTAATTTTGTATCTAATCTGTTGTATTTTAATTCAATTGAATTATTTTCGATAAAGAAATACTCTAAACCGGCTCCATATTCAAAACCATCTTTGACATAACCATACATACCATCGTACTCTACTTTGTCTGAAAAGGTATAGCCACCATATAAATTAAGTAAAAATGATTTTGATTGCTGTGCTGTAGCAAAAATTGTAAATAAAAAAACGACGAATAATAGATTGTACTTTTTCATAATTTTGGTTTTTAATTTGATTGTATTTATTAATAAGTTTTTCAAACAAGTAAGACTTTACTTATGTTTTTAAACTTTACGCAAAATTAATTTTAGTTTATGATAAAATATATATAAGCACTGTAAGTTTGTTTCAAATTATAAAATGAAACATTTTTGGAAGTAAAAATGTATGTTTTGCGAGGTTTTTGGTAATTTTTTTCCTGAAAAGAAATTGAAGTTATGTATTTTCAAAACGGGCAGTTTATCTTCTCTTTCGAAATTATTATCTAAAAAGACAAACGAAATAAATAAACAGAGTTTGTATCATTTTCAGCAAAATGAATTTAGGATAACGTTTGTGTCGTTTCTCCTCTGAAACAATAAAATATATTGTAACAACGTTCCGAATACTTTTTATGTTTTAAAATAAAAATAGCCTGTTTCATAAATTCGAAACAGGCTACACTTTATATAATTAACAAGCTTTTTTAAGCCATATCGATAAGATCTCTTTTGACGAAATAATGATTATCATCTTTTACCAGATAAAATTGAGCTGCAAAACCTGAAGGCTCACCTAAATAAGTTACGCTTACATCAAAATATCTAAAATTGCGATCATTTTCTTCAGCCCAAACAAAATCATCTAAAATGCCTAAATTATTTAACCATTCTAAATTATGAAGCCATTCTTTTCCTTCAAAAGATTCATCTTTTGCACTTTCATGAATAAGATAATGATCGCGCCAAATTACGTGTATTGATTCGTCCCAATCATCATAAGAATGATCTACGATATTTTTAGCATTTTCTAATTCGCCTTTTTTTAAATATGCAAAAAAGTCTTCTACAACATTTTGTACTTCAAGTTCGGTTGGTTTTTCTTTCCAGGTTTTAAGGGTTGTCATAATTTTTACTTTTATTATATTAAATTCGTTATTTTAATAATTTTAAAGAATTATTTTCTATTACAAATAAAGTAATTTTCTTGTTAAGCGATAGTTTTATAACTAATTTTTTTGTGCTATTTGATGCTATTTATTAAAATGTAAAGCGCCGATTTATAATTTTAATAAACCAAAAAAAGCCCATTTCAAATGAATGAAAAGGACTTTTGGACGGTGAATTTTGGGGATGATTCACGAATTTCTTTGAAAATGCAATATTGTTATTTAGGCATTGCCGGGATCATTATTCTTCTTGTTGGCGTACTTAAGGTTTCTATAAAAGCCAAAAGATCACTGATTTCTTCTTTATTCAAATTTAATTTTTTAAGCATCGGATCTACTTTTGGAATCAAAGTATCTCTGGCTGTTCCTAAATATTTCTTTTGAATAGGAGATGGATTTCCTCCATTGTACAATTCGACAACATCCAGTAAAGATGGAAAATGTCCGTGATGCATCCACGGTCTTGTATTGGCCACTTCGCGAAGCGTTGGCGTTCTGAATTTGCCAATATCTTTTACATCTTTGGTAACATTATATCGGCCAAAATCTTCATTTTTTGTTCCGAATAAAGTCTGACCGTCGTTATGAAACTGATTGTCGCTAAAATAAGGCGTATTATGGCAATTGATGCATTGCGCTTTGGTTCTGAACAAATGCAAACCTTTAACTTGCGAATCAGTATAAGCATCGGATTTTCCGCTAACAAACTGATCAAATTTACTTTTCGGACTATTAATCGATCTTTCGAAAGTCGCAATGGCATATTGAATTCTTTGCAGATTCACTTTTTTATCGCCAAAGGCTTCTGTAAAAAGAGCGTTGTAACCTTTAATTTTGGCAATTTTATCAACGGCGATTGTTAGTTTTTCATTCATTTCCAGTGGATCTCCGATAGGGAATTGAGCCTGATCTTCAAGACTTGATGCGCGCCCGTCCCAAAATAAAGTTTTGGCATACGCCGAATTCAAAATCGTCATCGAATTTCGTTTTCCCGTTTGGCGGTCATGCCCAAACGAACGCGTTAAATTATCTGTCCAGCCCAATTCTGGATTGTGACACGATGCACAGGCAATTTGTCCGCTGGTTGATAATCTCGGATCAAAAAATAATATTTTTCCCAAAGCTTCTTTCTCTTTTGAATACGGATTATACTCAGGATACGGAACAGCAGAAAGCACTCCAATATCCTGGAATGCTTTTTTATCTATACTTTCATGTAATTCTGCAGCGGGCCATTTTGAGGAATCTCCGCTGGAATACAGTTTTCGTAATTCTGTAATATCGATATAATCCGGCTGTTCAACGCTTTTGTAAGCGGTTAAACTTAAGAGGAAGAGTATAGGGAAAATTAGTTTTTTCAATTTGTTTTTTGTTTTAATTTTCAGGTTTCCCGTTTCACGTTCTGCATCAACTTGAAACCTGAAACCTGAAACTAATTTATTTTTTATTTAAAACTTAAAGCGTAACTTCTTTAGGACAAGACTCGTTTAACGGATCTAATTTTGGGTACGTTTTATTATTATACATTCTGTATTGGGAAGTAACAGTTCCTCCAAAAAGTTCTTCGTTTTCCAATTTTAATTCAAAAGAAATCTCAAATAAACCCGCACTTATTTCTTTGTAGGTTCCTTCTCCTGAAATCTGGATAATGTGAGCTGTTTTACCTGTTCCTGTGGCGGTAATTGCAATAGATTGTGGAATTACCAGCACACTTCCGTTGGTTTTACTATTTCCGTTTTCCGGGAAAAACTCAAGTGCTGAGGTAATATTAAAACCGGGAGAACTTGCTGAAGCTGTACTTTCATTTGTAAACCATCGTTTTAAATTAAATGAATTGGTAGTTGAAGTTCCTGAAACAACATTAAACCCAATTTTGAAAGCATCATGATAAACATCGTCATTAAGATTTGTTGTTCCTTTATCATTATATAAAATTGCATTTTCGTTATCTTTTGTTACTACAACAGGAAACGTAAACGCATTATAAGCCTGCCATGCACAAGTTCCGCTTTTATCGAACCAGTTTTCACCATACGTAAGATAATATTGATTTGATAAATCATAGAATTTTGAAGCAGGATTTGCCTGAATATCCCGTGATGATTTTATTGGTTTTACAATTTGCAGAACAATATTTCCTGTAGCTATATAATTTGGGATATTAATTAAGGTAATATTGGTCTGATAACGAACATCATCATTTTGAATATCTTCTAAAAGTGTTAAATGATAGGTAACCGAATTTCTGTTATCTCCAAAATCGTCATGTGTCAGAGAATAATCAAAACCGTTTAGAAATTTAAAAATAGAGGCATTTTCAATTTCTTCGGGAATAAATCCGTTTGGAAAATTTACTTTGAAATCTATTTTTTCGCCAACTTCACCTTTTATTATAAATTGATTTACTGGAAATGTGTAAGTTGTGCTTATATCTCCTAAATTGATAGTAAATGTATCATTCAGGGCATATGAATTAAGATTTCCGATATGAATTTCAGGATCAGAACTATTTTCTAATTTTAAGTTGATACTTTGCTTGTCTGCCCATCTTTTTTCGAAGGAAAGAAAAATAGTATCAGTAAGTTTGTTGCCTTCAAATAACAATTCACTGGTTGGCTCTACGCTAAAACTATTGGCATCTCCGGAAGTTAGAGCACTAAAATTAACTTTAACCGGCGATTTTAGCGTAGTAGAAGTTAAAGTAACAGGAACTTTTAATGTTTTAACCGACTTATTTTCGTAGGTGCTTACGGGTAATAAACTGGTGCTTTTTGCAGGATATTCAAGAGGTACATTGCTACTGCTTACTAAAAAATTAAACCTTACAAAAGGATCAGTGCTTTTAGAATCTAATTTATAATCATCCTTAGAACATGCTGTAAATAGTATGATAACAATACTTAATACGGATATAAATTTAGTAGGATTCATTTTGTTTTAAGTTTGAGTTAAAATTAATATTAGTGCGGGGTATTGGTAATACAAATTTAGCAGAAGGGTAGGTAAGGCTGCAATTGTTTGATAAACAACCATCAATTCTCGAAATATCTTTATGGTTTCTGGCGATATCAAAAAACAAATGCCCTTCAAAACAAAGTTCTTTTCTTCGTTCTAAAAACAGAGCTTCTTCAAGATTACTATTATCTGTTAAAAGCGTAGCATTTGACCTTGCTCTAATAATGTTAATATCTGTTCTGGCCTGATCAGGATTGTCTAGATTTAAGGCTGCTTCGGCACGAATTAAATATTGTTCGCTCAATCGAAAAGCAACATAACCCGGATTTCCCTGAAATTTTTTAGTAAAATAATAATTCAAATCTACGGGCTGCAGATTTACTAAAGTAGTTAAAGGCTGCTCCAGAAATAGCTGTTTTCTAATATCTCCTGTTTCATAGAGATCCATCAAATCTTGTGAAGCGACATAGTTGTTGTAGACTGTTTTTGAAGTATATCCAAATTGAGCAGCTAATGAGGTACTTGCAGTTCCTTCTGTATTTCTCGATATTGAAAATTCAAGTAATATTTCAGAAACAGGAAGATCAGGTTGTTCCCATTGTGCAATATAATTAGTTGAATTTATTAAACTCACTCCTGAATTTTTAATAATATCGTCTGCAGTTTCATAAGCATTTTTATAATCTTTTTTAGATAAATAAACTCTTGATAATAATGCTTTTGCATTGTTTTTATTGAAATAAGAATACGACGGTCCGTTTAAAAGTACATCATCAGAATATAGGTTTAATGCCGTTGTAATATCATTTATCATATACAAATACGTATTTGCAACAGTTTCCCTTGCAGGATATTGCAGTCCATTTTTTATTGATTTAGTATTGTAGATAATTCCTAAATGAGAAGCATCAGCTGTATAACTATAATTTTGACTGTATACTTCGCTTAATAAAAAGTGCATATAAGCTCTTGCAGTCAAAGCTTCGGCTTTTATCTGATTTTTTTCAGCTTCTGTAGCATCTGTCAAAGCATCTGTAAATTCTAAAATTAAATTAGCTTCATTTATGATTTCGTAACCGCCTTTGTAAAAACCTTCAAAATCTGATTCGATAGCTTGGTCTTCAAAAGAGTAGAAGTTTGAAATAATATCAGGAACGCGAAACTGTCCTTTAGGATCACTGGTTGCAGAAGGTGTTATTTTTAAATTGCCCCCTTGAATATCTGAATATACTACAAAAATCGGACTGCTTACATTGTCTCTAATGTCTCCGTACATACCATTTAAAGCCTGCAAAACACCTTTTTTTGTTTCTAGTTGTTCGTTTATAGAAGTTTGTGTGCCGGGTTCCTGTTCTAAGAAATCGCTGCAACTTTGCAATAAACAAATCATTGCCAGAATTACCGGAAATTTAATTGTTTTTATATTTTTAAAGTATTTCATCTTTTTAAAATTTAGTATTAATTCCAAGCGAAATAGTTCTGGCTTGTGGATAAGTGTAATTAAATTCCCTGATACCATTCATTCCTGACGGGCTTTTTTCTTTATACCAGTAAAGTGCATTTGATACATCGGCAAAAACCGTTAAATTTTCCAGAAAAGTATTTTTTACAGGAACATTATAGCTTAAGGTTATGTTGCTGATTTTAATGTAAGTAGCATCATAAACGTACTTGCTCATATTAGGAATTAGGGTGTTATTTCCCGGTGAAGGCTGAGAAGCATTGTCGCCCTGATTTCTCCAGTAATCATAGGCGTTCACAGACATATTTCGGTTTGATGTAGTCCTGTATTTGGCAATAATATCATCAGAAACCAATTTATCTCCGCCCCATTGAAAAGCACCGGTAAAAGATAAACTCAGGCTATTATTGAATGAAAAGGTATTGCTGAATCCTCCAAAAGCTTCTGGTGTTGTGTCTCCAATAGGTTCCCAATCAGCTTCATTAAATAATTGATTATAGGTTGCAGAATCATAAACTTGCCCATCCTTTCTAATAAGGTCCCTACCGGTTGCAGGATCAATTCCAATCCAGTTTACACCCCAGATTGTGCTTGTACTGTAACCAATTTTTTGTGCAAGCGCTATATTCGCCTGAGAATAAGTGCTTCCTAAACCTATTAAATCAGTCACTTTATTTTCTACTGTCGAAATATTAAAAGAAGTAGTCCATCTAAATTTGCCTTTTTGCAGCCATTTGATTCGGGTTGTAAATTCTAAACCTTTATTGTACATATTTGCAGCATTCAATTCTAATTTGTCGTATCCATTTTCTGTTGGAATAGATCTTGAAACAATCAAATTAGATTTATCATCATAGTAGTATTCTAATGATAATTCGATCGTATTAAAAACATTAAAATCTAATCCTGCATTAAATTTGGTATTTTTCTCCCAACTTAAATTTCCGTTTGGAGCATCGCTAACGGTAGCATCAACTTCACCATTGTATCCGTTTTGAGTAACGTTGTACAACCCTTTTGATCGGTAAGAACCAATTCTTGAATTTCCTGTTGAACCATAACTTAATTTTAGTTTTAAGAAATCAATCCACGAACTTGATTTTAAAAAGCCCTCATTGCTAATAATCCACGCTAAACCTGCTCCGCTATTTATAGCAACATTGCTATCATCTCCAAAAACAGAACTTTCATCACGTCTGATATTTCCTAAGAAAAAGTATTTCTTTTTATAATTGTAATTGATTTGAGAAAATAATGATACTCTGGAACTGTTACTAATTTCGCTTTTGTACGTTTGATTTGTTCTTGAATCGTCTGCCAGTGTCAGAACATTATCATCTTGCAGTGCTTCAGAAACATCATGAATTACATTTGGGTTCACAAAACCTGTTGCAGACTGATAGTCATAATTTCCTTTTTCTTCAGAAAGTTCAAAACCTAAAACACCATCTATTGCATGATTTTTACTAATTTGTTTGTCAAATAGCATTTGTCCCTGCCAGTCCCATTTCGTTGAATTTCGTTCATTAATAGCGCGTCTTCCCCAGCTTGGATACGTTTTAGCTTCATAAATAAAAGTTCCGCTCGTTCTTCCGCTTTCGTTTTCTCCGGAAAAATAACGATCTTGTTCCTTATCCTTATAATCAATTCCAAATAACGTCGAAAATTTAATCGTTTTACTTAATTCGTAGCCTAAATTCAGGCTTCCCAAAATTCCGTAAGTATCTGTTATATTTTTGTTTTGTGCAATTGCCGCCAAAGGATTTCCTCCGGTCAGACCGGTTAATCCGGTTAAAGTATAAGATCCGTCTGGGTTAGTAGGCGCCAATGTTGGGATGTAAGCAAAAGAATAATAAGTGTTTGGCGCATCTTTTTTAATATAACTTGGGTTTAAAGACACGTTTACATTCCATTTAGACTCTCTGTAGCCTAAATTTATTCCGGCATTTAATTGTTTGGTAGAATTGCCCAATTGAGGTTCATCAATATTAAGATATGAAAGGCTTGTACGATACGAAAACTTAGAATTTGCTCCCGAAACACTAAAATTATATTTGTTGTAAATTCCATCATTATTCAATAAATCAAACCAATCAGTGTTAACACCGTTGTAGGCAACAGGAATATAACCCGGAGTTGTATTTTTTAAATATTCGTTTCTCATTTCTGTATATTGCTCCCCATTTAAATATTTAATCTGGTTAATAGCAGTAGAAACACCAAGCTGATTAGAGAAACTAAATTGAGTTTTTCCGGTTTTTCCTCTTTTAGTAGTAATCAAAATAACCCCGTTTGCACCATCGGCACCATAAAGTCCAACGGCTGCAGCATCTTTTAATACTGTAAAAGTTTCAATATTTTCAGGCGCAATTTGAGCCAAAGGATTTGATAAATCTTCAGAAAATCCGGTTTGGCCATTAAAAAAAGAACTATTAATATAGCTTTCTTCCGTCATAATTACGCCGTCGATAATAATAAGTGGCTGTGTTGAAGTTCCTACAATAGAGTTAGTTAACGGTTTTATAGTTCCCTGACCACGAATGTTTATTTTTACCGGGCCACCAACTCCTGAAGTATTTTCAATTAAAACACCTGCAATTTGTCCTTCCAGCATTTTGTCTACACTTTCTGAGGCTTGCTGCACCGGAATATCCTTGGCATTCAAAGTCGAAATACTCCCAACAATTTCCTCTTTTAGTTTTGTAGTTCCGTAAGATGAAGTAATCACAACCGGATTTAATTCGTCTGTTACTTCTTCAAGATTAAAAATAAACGTTGTTTTATTATCCGCTTTTTGTGTCTGCGTCTGCATTCCTAAAAAAGCAACTTCAAGAACAATATTGTTTATATTATTTCCTTTTAACTGATAAACAAATTTTCCATTAAAGTCTGTTATCGCGCCCATTCCGGTTCCGCTTATGCGTATGGTTGCACCGGGAAGCGGGAGTTTATCTTTTGCGTTGTAAACAGTTCCGCTTATGAATCTTTCCGTTTCCTGAGTTGTATTAGAAGTTTCAGCAGGAGCAGAGTTAGTCAGTAAAACCTGTTTTTTCTGAATGTAAAATGAAATGTTTTTGCCTTTGAATAATTGCGTTAAAACCGTTTCTAAACTCGCATTCTGAACATTGATATCAGCCGGTTGATCCGTATCAATTTTTCTGGCGTTATAAATAATCCTAAAATCACTTTGCTCTTCAATCGATTTTATAATCAAACTTAAAGGTTTGTTTTTTAAGTTTAATGTGATTAATTTATGCTGAGAAAAACCTTTAAAACCGGATAAAAGTATGGCTAAGAAAAATAGAATTTTTCTTAATTGGGGTATTTTAAATGTCATGTTTTTAAGTAGTTATCTAAAAATTGGTAATGGTTATTGTGTTTTCTTCAATCGTGTAATTAAATGGCGTGTCGCGCTTTAAAAGTTCTAAGATGTTTTCGACACTAGACTCACTAATTTTAATGGTTCCCGTAAAATTCTGTTTGGCCAAAACAGCATTTTCATTAATAATTTCAACGTCGTACGTTCGCTGGATTATTTTAGCGATAATAGAGAATGGAGTGTCTTTAAAAGCAAGTTCGCCTTTTGTCCACGCCGAATAAAAGGTTGCGTCAACTGCTTTTGTAACAAATTTTTTCGAATTGTTTTGCCAGGTTGCCATTTGGTTTGGCGCCAATAAAACCGAGTTTGATGCATCTGCAATTTCAGACATTTGAATACTTCCTTCGACCAAAGTACTATTAACAGTTGGGTTTTCAGGATAAGCACTTACGTTGAATTTAGTTCCAAGAACTTCAATAGCAGCCTGATTGGCGTTTACAATAAAAGGATGTTGTTTGTCTTTGGCCACTTCAAAAAAAGCTTCTCCGGTCAGGTAAACATTTCTTTTTCCGTTAAGGCCAAATTGTTCCGGATATTTTAAAGTGGTTCCGGAATTTAAACTTACGACAGTTCCATCTGAAAGTGTAAGCTTGAATCTTTTTCCGTAAGGAACTGTAAGCGAATTATAAGCTACTTTTTCGTCCTGAACTTTTCCGAAGTACATAATTTCGTTTGGAAATTTTTTAGCAACCAAATTTCTGTTTTGATCGAGAACTAATTTTTCGGTATTATTTTTTGTGATGATTTCTGAACGTCCATCGGCTAATTCTAAAACAATTTCTTTTGAAGGTTTTGTTTTTTGACTAAAATTGAAAATCAGTTTTGCTAATCCAAAAAGCACTAAAAATACTGCAGCATATTTTAAATAGATTGCTGTTTTATTTTTCTTTTTAATTGAAATTACAGAAACGGATTCACTAGAAAAACCGTCAGACAATGAAGTTATTGCCCAGGTCTTTTTTAAATTTATAAAATGCTTTTTGTTTTCTTCAGAGGCATCAATCCATTCAAAAAGTGCTTGAACTTCTTGTTCTGAGGCTTCGTTAGAAAGGTATTTATAAATGATTTCAGATGTCATATTTTGGTTTTTTATACTTCTGGTTTTAGTAAGTACACTTCAGGAATAAAAAACCCTACCTTTTATTTTTAATTATTACAAATAAGAATAAAAATAAAGAATAAATAATCGGATAATTTGGTTTTTAAAATCTTCAAAGCCTTTGTCATGTGGGCTTCAACAGCTTTTAAAGTAACTTCCATTTCTTCTGCTATTTCTGCATTTTTTTTATTCTCAAAGCGTTTTTTTATAAAAACTTCCCGGGTTTTCGGTGGAAGATCGTTGATAGATTCGTGAATGATACGCTCTAATTCTGTTAATTCTAAAGTGTCAAACTGAATCGAATTTAAGATTTCGATATCCAGTTCTCGTTCTTTCTGATTTAATACATCACTTTTAAATTTATCCTTCACTTTATTGTGACGGATCATATTTAAACATTTCGATTTGGCGTACGTATATAAAAAGGATTGTATGCCGTTTATAGAGTCGACACTTTCTCTGTTTTGCCATAAATACAATAAAGCTTCCTGCGCCAGATTTTCGGCTTCATCTTTATCATAAACAAACTGAACACTAAAAGCCTGAATTCTTCTGAAATATTTATCGTAGAAATACGCAAACGCAGCCTGATCTCCTTCTTTAAAAGATTCAAAAAGATTAGATTCAAAACTGGTATTATCGCTCATTTATTGGACTTCATTTTTAGGAAAGCAATATAAGTAATTTATCAAAAAGACTCAAAATTGCTTATAAAGCGGCAAATGTAAAATATTATTTATACTAATTCTAAATAAAATTCAAATAAAGACCATTCCCGAAAATTTTATTCAGAATAAGCGTAATTTTTTTAAACCATATAAGTGATGTAAGTTCATTTTAAGTTATGCGTTTGTTTTTGTTGTAGCATTTTTGTCATCTTGACGAAGGAAAGATCACATTAGAAACTCCGTAAAGATTGGCGATTTTGTTTGCGTAGAATGGATTAAAATCTATCCCTACAATATGATTTGTTCCTCCGGAACACTGCATAAAATTCCGTAGGAATGATTTATTTTGTAGCAGCGGATTTTAATCCGTTAAAAGCAGTCGTAATAAAAAAAATCAAAAAAGATTGTCTAAAAACACAAAGCTTTAAATGAACTTATATCACTTATATGGTGAAAATAATGTGGTGAATCTTTAATTTAGAATTAGGTCTATGTTTTTTGATAATCCTGGTGCCAATTCAGGATTAGGGCTATTTTTCAAAATCCACGGTACAAGTTCAGCATTTTTAATGATCTCTTCTTTTGAATATAACATACTAAAATATTCCTGCTTTTCGTACCCGTCAGTTGGTACCGGAAGATTTTTTTGATTTTCGGCAAGATCTTCATAATAATATCTTGATTTTGCCAAAGATGGATATTTGCCTAATAAATAATCATTTATGGTATACGAAGCACCTTCTTTATACAAATCTTCTCTTACGATTGGAGTAATGGTCAGGCTTTTTATAATCTGTTTTAAATCTTTGTAAGCTTCTTTTGTAGTCGAAAAATCAGATTGCAAAAGTTTGTTCTTTTGCGATAATTGCCTGATAACAGAAAGACGTACATAATCGCCGTTGATTTCGATTACTTTAAAAACAAAATACTTATTCTCGATGCTTTGGCTGCCATTTGGCCCTCTTTGTTTACTAAAAATAAAGCTTCCCAATTGCAATTTGTGTTCTGGAGTGTTAATCGCTTTTTTCCATTTATATGGATTATATATTAATTGTTTGAAAGTATATAAAATGATAATGATGATAAGACTTAAAATGATTATTTTTTTCATTGAAGGAATACTTAAACTGGACTAATACTATTAAAAACGTTTTTAATTTGCCGCAAAGTACGCAAACGTTTTATTTTTTGAGGTTTATAAAATGCAAAGTTCGCAAAGCTTTGTCTAAAAACTTTGCGAACTTAGTGTAAATCGTTGTATCCTTTGCGATTAAAAATTTTTAAGCTTAAAATTTCTCCATCCAAAACCAATTAAAAGCAGATTGAAAACTAGCAATGGCAAAAAAGCTTTTGTAAAACTCATTTTAGATTCGTCGCTAAAAGTTTCGACTTTAAATTTCGACCAGTTTTCTTTTTCTACAGCGGTATTATCGAATATTTTCGGATAGAAATACAGCCTCATTTTTTCATGAAATTCTTTTGTTTTTTTGAGGAATAAAAGCTGGTTTTCAAGATCAGATTTTGCGATTTCATTCAATTGAATCTGAGTATGCAGGGTTGGTACAAATTGCGCAATCAAATGGCTTGCCTGATTTCGTTGTTCGAGTTTTGTTTCTAATTCTTTAGATTGAACGGCAGATTCGTCGTCGCCCATTTGCTGCATCGCATAATACCAAAGCCAGCTAAATTCGGCATCTGGCAAAACGTAACTTTTAAATTGCGGATAATGTTTGTAGAATTTATCGAGCGTCACTTTTTTATCCATATCCCATTTTTCGTGATAGGCATTTCTTTGTTTTAAAGTCAGTTCCAATGCTTCGGGAACGGGATATTTATTGACAATATACGTATTGATAGTTGCCGGTAAAATGATAATCATGAACAACCAAATCGTTAATAAAATAACGGCATTAAAGTTTGAATTCTTTTGTAATGAAACAATATAAAAACAAACTGCAAACCAAAAAAGGATGTATAAAACACTTAGAATATAAAATGTGAAAAGTGATTGGTTAAATGGGATTTTGAGTAAGAAAATGGCAATTATAAATACAATTGTAAGCAATGCTATTAAACTTAAAATTCTGATATAGAATAATTTCAGAATATAGGAAAACGTATTATCCGTTTGCGTTGCCACAATTTTCCAGGTTCCGGATTCCTTTTCTTCAGAAACAATATTATAGGTAAAAGCAATAATTAAAAGTGGAAAAAGATAGATAAGCACAAAACTAAAATCGATATTTCCCAGTAAAAGATTACTCGGGTTATTTAATTCCGAATCATATTTTTGAGCTTCGAAACCACGAATCGTAACACTTTGTATCGACGGGTTTACATCGCGCTGACCAATGGCCAAACTGTTTATAGGAAGCGTTTTATTGACCAAAGAAAATTTGATGTAATAGAGCAGAAGCCCCATTTCATCTTTATGATATTTTGCATTTCTGGCAATATGTTCTTTTTGATAAAGGGCTGCTTCGGTGATGTTTTTACTTTGCTTTTGCTGAAATTGTTGTCCAATCAAAAGACTTATAAAGGCGATAAGCAACAAAAAAAGCAGGCCAATTTTTGTTCCTTTCGATCGTATGAAATTTTTAAATAATAATGCTAACATATTAAATGGCTTTAAGGTTTTTAGCGGCTATTTTCAAAACAATAAACAGCAGGCTAATCCAGAGAATAATAGAGATGATAGAAATGATTTCGCTTTTTAGAACGTCCCAAATTCCTTTAGGTTCATAATGAAATTCTTGTATATCTGCCCAGTGTTCTTTACCAATTATGGCTGGTTTGGCTTTGTTGTTACTGATGTATTTGATCTGTAAAGCGTTCATTTTTTGCGCCATAGTGTAGCGATATGCTTCGGCTTGTTTTTGAAAATCGATATAAGAATCATAATCTGTATTCGATAATCCCATCGAAAGATTTTTCATGGCGATGTACGGATTTATAAAAGAAACTGTTTTCGAGAAACTGTTTTGTTTTTTATAAATCTGAAGCAAATCTTCGAGATGTTTGTTATAAATATGAGAACTGATTTTCTCGCCTTCGGTCATAACAAAACCGGAATAATTAAAAGGCAGTTTTTGAACCGAATCTACTTTGTAAACGCTCAATAGAGAATCTTTAATGGCTTTATAATGCGGATCATTCGGGTTGTGGCTGTCGCCTTGTTTTAGAATGTCTTTTTCGATATCGCTGTTGAATCGTATTTTCGATGGGGCTTCATACATATAAGCACCAATTGCCTGCGTCGTTCTCGGTAAAATAATCGTAAAAATCAACCAAATCCCAATTAACGAAACCAATGCTTTTTTTGAGGTTTTGCTTGAAGCAGAAACCAAAACGGCAATCGCACAAAAAAACAGCAGATATATAAAATGAAATAAAACAAACAGCAGCATTTTGATTGTTTCATCTGCAGAAATGCTAAAGTTTTGAAGCAGTAACCAAATGAAAACCAGAATAATAATAGTTGGAATAAAAAGCATCATCACAACAGAAGCAATTCCTAACGTTTTACCCAGTAAAAGTTGTTTCCAATTGATGCCCTGGCTCAAAAGTAGTTTTAAAGTTCCGTTTTCTCTTTCGGCTGCGACCGCATTAAATCCGATAAAAAAGATTAATAAAGGCAATAGGATTTGCAAAACCATGGCAATGCTGATTTCTCCAAAACGAAGCATACTGTTCGAAAATCCTGCTTCAGAAAAATTGGCGGTATTTTGTTTGTGCGCTTCGAGAAATATGGCGTTCCCGAAAAATGGTTCCATCCCAAATTCAAAAACACTTAACGATGTACTTTTTCGGAAAGCGAAATTTCCGTAATGCGCCATTCGGTGCGGGTTTTTATCCGGATTTTTCAACCAGTCTTCTCTGGATTCGTGCTGGTATTTTTCGCTGGTTTCATTTTGATTGGTATAATTTATCCAACCTGAAAAAGCAGCATAAAGCAATAAAACACCAATAAAAAGGGTGATGATATAAACAGCCGAATTTTTAAAAACAGACTTTCTAAAATGTTCGGCTATTAATTTTTCTGCGTGTAAAGACATAGTTACAGATTAAAATTTATAAGTTACGGTTAGCGTTGCATTTCGCGGCATTCCCGGAAATAATCTCAAATAATTCTGAGCCCCTAACCAATAGGTTTTATTGAATATATTGCCGGCATTTACAGCAATTTGCAAATTGCTTTTGTTGGGTTTGTAATATAAAGCGGCATCAAAAACGGTAAAATCAGGAATGGTAAAATCTCTGGTAAACCACGGAATTTTACTGCTTTGGTATTGCATCCCAAAACCAATTCCCAAATCTTTCAAGGCAGAATCTGAATTAAAATTATATCTCGTCCATAAATTGGCACTGTTTTTTGGCGTGTTTTGTTTTCTGGCACCAATCAAAGATTCGTTACGGTCATTGGTGATTTTAGCATCGATATAACTGTATGAGGCATTAATTTGCCAGTCGGGTGTAATATAGCCCGCCAAATCACACTCAAAACCTCGGCTTCTTTCAGAACCTCTTGTTACCAATAAATCAGGATTTACAGGATCGTTGGCATTCATGAGAATATTACGCTGATTTATTTCGTAAACGGCTGCATTAAAACTCATTGTATTATCAAGAAAAGTTGCTTTTAATCCCACTTCTTTCAAGTTACTTTCAAGCGGATCAAATAAACTTCCGGCTGGTAATGATCCGGTTTGTGGCATTAAAGTCACCGTATTCGATTGAGGCTGATAACCTTCGAGATAAGTGGTGTACACATTTATGGCATTGTTGATAGCATAAGTAATTCCAACACGCGGCAACAAAGCCGATTTTTTCACGGTTAATTCGTTGTTGGTTTCATAATTGGTAATGTCTTCAAACCATTCGTGTCTCAAACCCAATAAAAAAGTAAATTTTTCCCACTGAATCATATCCTGAATATAAATCGCATTGGTTGTCGTTAATGCCGATGGTAGGGCTGTTCGAACATTCAGCGTATAATCGTCAGCACTTCGAACAGTATATGTTGGATTATTCAAATTAAAATAATTCACGTTTGGTTTTGGCAGCACAACGCCGTCAATGGTCGTGGTTTGATAATTGGCTGAATTTGCCGGAACAAATGTGCTGGCTACAGATCCGTCGTTTAATAAATAACCTCTTGCCGCATTTTGCCCGCCGCCTTTGGTTTTGTTCCAGCTGCTTAAATCGTATCCAGTCAATAATTTATGGTTTAGTTTTCCAGTTTTTAAATCAAAATTTAAAAAAGCCGTTAAATTGTCAACGTTCCAATATTGCTGGCGCTGCACAAATTGCATCATCGCTAGACTTGTAACCGGCTGATTGTTCATGTCTACCGCAAAACCATTTGTAGTTCTGTGTTCCTGAAGATCTTCTGTCCAGGATTGTTTCATGTATGAAGCATTAAAACCAATTTTTGAAGTGAATTTATGAGCCAAACTGGTCGTAAAAATCATTTCTTTCGATTTGAAAAAATCACTTGGTGCGCCCAGATTCAGGCTAATTGGTGTTTTATTAAGATTGGTAACCCCGGCAACAGCTCCAAAAATAGGCTGTCCGCGATCAAGAATTCCGGTCATGTCGCTCAAAATCAATTCGGTATTAATAGCTGTTTTTTCGTTTGGGATATAACTGAATGACGGAGAGATCAAATACGATTTATTACCCACCAAATCACGAAACGATTTTGCTTCCTGATAGGCTCCGTTTACACGATATAACAAAGTTTTAGAATCGTTTAAAGGTCCGGTAAAATCTAAAGTTCCGCGGAAAGTACTGAAACTTCCAACGCTTAAACTGACTTCTTTTCGCTCAACGGCCAAAGGTTTTTTAGTAACTAAATTAATGCTTCCGCCAGGATCTACAGATGAAAATGTAGCACTCGACGGACCTTTTATAACTTCTACACGTTCGATATTACTCGTTAAAGGCTGAAGAAAATAATATTGTCTTGTTCGCATTCCGTTTATAATCTGGCCTTCTTCGTTTTGGCTAATGCCACGAATGGTGTATTGATTGTAATAACTGGCCGGAATTACGCCGCTGGTCATTTTTAAGGCATCGGCGAGGTAAAAAGCCGCTTTGTCAGCAATTAATTCTTTAGTAACGGTCGAAATAGATTGCGGAATATCTTTGTTAAGCGCCGCAGTTTTGGTTGCTGCAAACGAATAATCGCTGTTGTATTTTTTGGTAGAACGGCCAACAATTTCAACGGTTTGCAATTCGTTTCGTTGTATTTTGACAGAATCTTTTGCGATGCTGTCTTTAATTTTTTCATTGTTTGTCTGCGCTTGCAAATAACCCGAACTCAGGATTAAAAACAGCAATATATATAAGTGTTTCATTTTTATGTTGATGGAATTTTTTTCCTTTTAAACCGTTTGTAAATACAAATCCTCAAGTTCGTTTGCAGATATTTTAGCCGCTTCGATAATTGTAACAAGATTTCCCTGTTTCATTATTCCGATGTGTGTGGCAACTTCTCTGGCCCTGAAAATATCGTGCGTTGCCATTAAAATTGCAGTTCCGTCTGCCGAAAGTTCTTTCAGGATTTGAGAGAATTCGTTCGATGCTTTAGGATCTAATCCGCTTGTGGGTTCGTCCAGCAATAATACTTTTGCTCTTTTGGCTATGGCGATGGCAATACCAACTTTCTGGCGCATTCCTTTAGAATATCCGCCCAGATTTTGGTCGTGTGCTTTGGTTTGTAAACCTGCTTTATTTAGAAAATAAGTTAGTTCTCCGGTAGAATATTTAAATCCGGCGAGAGACGAAAAGAATTTCAGGTTTTCGATTCCGGTAAGATTTGGGTATAGCATTACCGTTTCAGGAATGTAAGCCACATCTTTTTTGGTTTTATCAGCATCGGTGACAACCGAAATATCATTAATTTTAATTTCTCCTTCGGTTGGTTTTATAAAGCCCAGAAATAAATTTATAGTGGTTGTTTTTCCGGCTCCGTTTTGTCCTAAAAGAGCAAATATTTCACCTTCTTTAATCGTTAAGTTTAATGCATTCAAAGCGATATGGTCGCCATATTTTTTGGTTAGGTTTTCTGCGATAAGCATAATTTTGTATTTGTTTGGAATTATTTTTTGAAAATAAGAATGAAGAAATCCTTTACCAAAAACCTCTGTAAAGGCTTTGATTCGGGATTTTCTAAAAAGAAACGGGATTGTTTACTACGAAAAATTTATAGTTGTTTGCTATTTTATCTTTCAAAAAGAAAAATAAAGCAGAATCGTTCACCCTTTATTAAAAAACAAAAGCGAAAGATATTTTCGACATAAAAAATGTTGTAAACTAAACTAGAGTGGGAGGTGCCCTTAAAGCAAAAAGGCTTCCTTTAAAAAATGTTGAAGTAGCTGTTTTGTAAAAAAATACAGTTGTACTTACGCTATTTACTTTGTGAAATGATAAAGTATGAAATGCGTTTGGAATAAAAGTGCTAAATGTAAAATGACATACAGGACAATTATTTTCAACCGAATGTGCGTGTGTTATTTGCTTGTTATGAGCACTGTATTTATGATCGCAATGTTTCTCGGTTAATTGCCTGTAAACATGCTCGTAAGAATGGACCGTCTGAAACAGCATTGCGAACAATACGGTTAAAGACATTATAAAATTAATAATTATAATTTTCTTTTTCATTCTTGATTTTTGGAAATCTTTGCGTATATTAACGCAACTTGGTTGCAAATATAGAGATCTTAATTTTCAAAAACCAGAAAGTTGTACTTTTTTATTTCAAATATACGTTCGTTTAAAAGAATAATTGGAGTGGTTTTTATTTGGTATCTGATCCTCAATTTAGAGTATATAATAGTTTATGTTTTCTTCCTTAATATACGAAAATATTTTTAAGAAAATTATTCATAAATTACTCTTTTTGTTTTACTTATTCGTTATTAACTATTCAATTTAAAAGTATATATTTGTTTACAAAAAATTAAAACAAATACCAATGCAAAATAACTTCCTAGGAAAATTACAGGAGAACGAAAATAAATTATTAAAAATTTGGTCACAGCTTCTGTTAGATGCAGGATCTGGTGATGGTGCGGTAGAAGAAGAAGAATCAAAAGAATTTGCTTCTCTTTTTTTAAGCGCATTGGCAACATCAAACGGTAAGTATGAAAATTCTAATGAGTCTGAAAAGGTTGAAGATCTTATTGTTGGAATTTCATCATCAAGAGGAAAACGCGGATTTTCTCCAAGAGAAAATGCCCAATATCTGACAACATTTAAAGAAGCTGCTTCAAAAATCCTTTCTGAAGTAGTGACAGATTCTGCGCATCTTTATGACGCAAATTTGCAATTGAATTCTATTTTAGATAACATGATGATATTAACATTTGAAGCTTTTATGAGAGGAAGAGAAGATGTTATTTCAAGACAAGTAGATGAAATTAGTGAAATTTCTACTCCGGTTATTGCAGTTTGGGACGGTATTGTCGCTTTGCCAATTATTGGTACGTTAGACAGTTCAAGAACGCAGATTGTAATGGAAAATTTATTACAACAAATTGTTGATACAGGAAGTTCGATTGCGATATTGGATATTTCCGGTGTGCCTGCAGTAGATTCACTTGTAGCGCAACACCTTATCAAAACAGTTAGTGCAACACGTTTAATGGGTGCTGAATGTATTATTAGTGGTATTCGCCCTGAAATTGCACAAACGGTAGTACATTTAGGAATAGATCTTACTGGTATTATTACAAAAGCTACTCTTGCAAGCGCACTTCAAACAGCTTTCGATATGCTTCAATTAACAGTAGTTAAGAAAAAATAACAGAATAAGATTTTATAGATATGGAAAGAATTCCTATACTGAAAATGGGACATTTTTTGTTGGTTACCATACAAGTTGACTTGTACGACCAACTGGCTGAAAACCTGGAATCAGACTTGATTAACACCATAAGCAAGCACAGTTCTAAAGGTGTCCTGATTGATATTTCTGCAGTTTCTATTATAGATTCATTTATGGGTCGTATTTTAGGAAATATTGCTGTGATGTCGAAAATCATGGATGCACAAACCGTTGTAGTAGGAATGCAGCCTGCAGTTGCTATTACACTTGTAGAACTTGGACTCTCGTTAAATGGAGTAATAAGTGCCCTGAATGTTGAAAAAGGCATGGATCTACTGCGCTCAAAAATGCACATAAGCGATAATGAAGAGCAGTTGTATGACGACGATAACGAATAGCAGAGAAGAAGCTCTTATTGTGAAGGAGCAGGATGTTGTTCCGTTACGCAACCGTGTAAAGGAATATGGTGTAAAAATTGGAATGAGTATTTTAAATCAGACCAAACTAATTACAGCTACCAGCGAACTTGTTCGTAACCTTTTAAAATATGGCGGTGGAGGCAAAGTTATAATCGAATCTGTTAGTAATGGACGCGATAATGGGGTACGTGTGACCTTTATAGATAACGGTCCCGGAATTGCAGATATAACTTTGGCGATGAAAGATGGTTACAGCACAGGAAAAAGCTTAGGCCTTGGCTTACCGGGAACAAAAAGGCTTGTAAATGAATTTGATATTAAAACAGAACTAGGAAACGGAACTACCGTAACTATAACAAAATGGAAAAATGGATAATACTTTTTCCACTTATAAAATTGACGATCGCAGTCTGATCGCTTTTATTAAAAGAGAAATACATAATCTGGCGCTTCAATTAGGTTTTAGTGCTCACAGAGCAGCTGAAACAGATATTATAATATCAGAATTAACATCAAATCTTATAAAATACGCCAAAGGCGGCGAGTTGCTGTACAGGGCTCATTTTAATGACGGATATAATGAAATTGAAATTTATTGCCTTGATAAAGGAATAGGAATTGATAATGTAGGAAGAATGATGAGCGATGGCTATTCGTCATCGAGCACACTTGGACATGGTTTAGGAGCCATTAAAAGACTTAGTAACGATTTTCAAATTTATTCAATGAGGAATTGGGGAACCGTTCAATATGTCAAAATTTGTGAAAAAGCTGATTTTCCTGTACCTGTACCACAAAATGGATTGAGTTATGGTGCGGTAGCACTTAATTATCCGGGTGAAAAAGTGTGTGGAGATGGTTATCATGTTAAGCATTCCAGAAGAGGTTTTCAAATCTTTATGGGTGATGGTTTGGGGCACGGTGAAAAAGCAAATGAAGCGGTGCAATTAGCAATTAAAATATTTAAACAATCTGCAGAATTTGAACCTTCGGCTATTATTAGGGATATCCACAGTGATGTAAAAAAAAGCAGAGGCCTTGTAGCAACAATAGCTTCAGTAGATTATAATACAGAAACCTGGACTATTTGCGGTGTTGGTAATATCAATACACGTCTTCATAATGGTTTAGAAAATAAGACTTATACCCCTTATAACGGGATTATTGGTCATAATATTCCACGTACTTTAACCAGTACCACTATTCCTTATAAAAAACATCAAATTTTGGTTATGCACAGTGACGGCTTGCGTACGCGATGGAACTTAAATGAGTTTACATCAATATTTAAACAAATTCCTGGTATAATAGCTTCTTCTGTACTTAAAGAAAACATAAGAGGTAATGACGATGCAACAATTCTTGTGGCTAAAATAATTTAAGCGATATGAAAGAGATCGTAAAAATCAATCTTGATAATGAAATGGACTTAATATTAGCTCATAAGCGATCTATGAAAATCGCTGAAATGTGCGGTATGCCATCTTCTTCCCAAACAAGGTTTTCGACGGCTGTATCTGAAGTCGCCAGATGTTCTATTGCAAAAGGTAAGAACTCTTTATTGGTCCTTGGCATTAATATTATCAAAGCAACACAAAAAGAAATTGTAGCAATTCTGACTGATGCTGTCGATTTAAAAAGCTGTAATCCGGAAGCTTTCAGCTATGCGGCAAAAATTTCGGGTAATATAGAATATAGTTATTTTAATAATCAGTCTGTTACCAGAATAAGCCAGCAGGTACCATCGCCGGGACTTCTATCTGAAACTAAGATAAAAGTTTTGTTAGATTATTTTAAGTACGAACCTCCTTTGTCGCCTTACGATGAAATCAGAAAGAAAAATATTGAGCTTATTGCACTTTCAGAAAAACTGGGCGAAAGTGAAAACAGATACAGACAATTAGCCAATACAATTCCTGTTTTAATTTGTATTGTTAACGAACGCAATCATGTGCTGTTAAAAAATGAATCATTAGAAAATCATTTAAAAGCTCCGCTGCTTGTTTTCGACAAAAAATCGTTGAGTACTTTTATTCATCATGATGATCTTGCAGTAATTTTAGAAGGCTGGAGTAAAGCAAAATCAACAAGATCTGATTTTTTGGGAGAAACGAGAATAAAAAGTGGTGACACTTATATCTGGCATTTGGTTTCTATAATTCCAAACAAAGCAGAAGACGGTACTTTTAGCAGCTGGCTGATTAATTTTGTAGATATCAATGCTCAAAAAATGATTGTTGAAACGCTCAAAGATAATTCTGAATTAAAAATAATTCAGGGCGAGCTTGAAAATGCAAATTCAAAGTTACTTTTTAAAAATAAAGAGCTCGAGCAATTTGCCTATATTGCAAGTCACGATCTTCAGGAGCCATTACGTAAAATTATGATTATGTTATCCCGGGCGGGAATACATTTATCTGAAGAGCAGAAAAAGCAATATTATTTTGATAAAATCACTAACGCAGCCGGAAGGTTATCGAATTTAATTACAGACGTTCTAAATTACTCAAGAATAGATATTAAAGAACAGCATTTTGTAGAAGTTGATCTTAACGAAACGATCTCTGAAATTTTAGGAGATTTAAGTATGGTAATTGAAGAGAAAAATGCGGTGATCAACATAAATCCTTTGCCTCGGGTTTTAGGGCTTCATACGCAGCTTCGCCAGTTATTGTATAATTTGGTTAATAATGCGCTTAAATTCAATACAGATCAGCCAACAGTCACGATTTCATCTGATAGCGCTGAAGCAGATGATACACTAGCCGCTTCAGGAAACTATCATGTCATATCGATTGCTGATAACGGTATTGGTATGGACAGTCAATATTCTGGCCGTATATTTGATATGTTCCAGAGATTGCACGAACGTGATCAGTACGGAGGAAATGGTATAGGACTTGCCTTATGCCGCAGAATTATTGAAAATCATAACGGTGCCATTAATTTTACAAGTAAACCGGGAGAAGGAACCACGTTTTGGGTTTATATTCCAAAGAAATAAAATTATTGCTAATATTATAGTTAGCAATATCAAAATTCAGATGAAACAATTAGTTGAGTCTGAATTTTTTTTTCTGTGGAAAGAAAAGAAAAAGAACACTTTTTACTTTTTCTTCTAATGAAGAACGCAAAATCGAAAATGCTTTTGTGATTTGAGCTTCAACGGTTTTAATCGAAACATCCAGATGTTCTGCAATTTCTATATTGGTTAAACCTTCTTTTTTACTCAAAATAAAAACCTCTTTGCATTTCGGCGGCAGGTTTTGAATTTCCTTATTTACAGCATCCAGAACTCGCTGAAAAGATTCAGAATCCTCTTCCTGAATAATTGCGTTTAAAGCATCGTAATACGATTTTTCTAATGAAAACAGCGATTGATTTTTTCGGTACAAATCGATAAACTCATTGTAAACCAGTTTATAAAGAAAACTTTTAAGCGCGTGATCTGTTTTTAACCTGGTGCGCTGTTCCCAAACCTTAATAAATACATTCTGCACAATGTCTTCGGCACTGTAAACATTTTTCACAAGGCTGTTGGCATAAACGCAAAGTTTTTGATGATAGGTGTCAATAAGGTATGTATATGCCTTTTCATCTCCGTTCCTCAGAGATTCAATAAGTGTCTCATTATTGTTGTAATCATTTATCATTAAAACAAATATATTAATTAATAATTTTTAAGGTCAAAATAGAAGCTGTATTCTCTAAAATTTCTGATTTTTCTTCTTTTTTATTTGAATTTTATTACAAGTAAAATCTGTAAAAATGCAAAAGTAAAAACATTTACCTCTTAATTTCTATCAAACTAGTAGTGTTTATTGAAAGAAAAGACTTGTGAAAAATAAAAAAATCATCAAAATGAAAAAAACTTTATCAAATTGTTAGGGTTTTGTTTTTTTGCTTCGTAATAATATTAAAAACAACTAAAATGACAGTGAAAAAGTCAGAGCGCTTAATTGTTAAATTTATCACAAATCAAGCCAATCAGGATGAAATTGAACTGCTGACGGAATGGTTAAAAGAGGGTAAAAATAAACTTGTGTTTAAGGATTTTATAAAAACCAATTATGCAATAGATACCACCATGAATTCTTTTGATTCATCTGAAGTTAGAAAACAATTATCAGAAAGAATTGAAACGGAAAATAATGTTTTCTTAAAAAGAAGATTTTCATCGTATTATAAATATGCAGCTATTTTAATAGTGGTTTTGGGAAGTTTGTATTTCTATAAAAATCAGGCATTATTTCATGTGAAACAAAATGTTGTAATTCCGAGAGAAGATGAAATTGTGCTTCAATTAGGAAACGAGTCGGAACAAACTTTTGACATTAACGGCGTTGGAAATGTGACGGATAAATCCGGTAATATAATTGGAAAACAAGAAAAGAACAGATTGGTTTATACTAAGTCGTATGGAGATGGAACATTAGAATACAATACATTAAAAATTCCATACGGGAAAAAATTCGAAGTGCAGTTATCAGATGGCACAGTGGTGTATTTAAATGCAGGAACTTCATTACGATATCCGGTGCAATTCTTAAAAAATAAAAGTCGGGAAGTGTCACTGACAGGAGAAGCTTATTTTGAAGTTACGAAAGATAAAATGCACCCGTTTACGGTAAATACCAGGGAAATAAATGTAGAAGTTTTAGGAACCAGGTTTAATGTAGATTCTTATAATGAAAATAGTACGACTAATATTGTTCTGGTTGAAGGTAAAGTTGCGCTTTATAAATATGAGAAAACAGAACAAAACCAATTGTTTTTAGCGCCTGGTGAAAAAGGTTCGAATGCAAAAGGACAAACGGCAATTACTAAAGAGGAAGTAAATACAGATTATTATACGGCGTGGGTAAAAGGAAGCCTGGTTTTTAAAAATGCATCTTTTAGTGAGATTATAAAAAAGCTGGAACGCCAGTACAATGTGACTTTTATTAATAAAAATAAAGCATTGGGGAAAGAAATTTTTAACGCCCGTTTTGATAATGAACCTATTGAAGTCGTTCTAAAATATTTCAGCGACAGTTATGCCATTGATTATGTTATTGATCAGGATCAGATTTTGATTAATTAAAAATTTAGAATAAAAAGGAGAGAATATAGAATATAGAATAAAGAATATAGAATAAAGAATAAAGAATAAAGAGGAAAGAGGAAAGAGGAAAGAGGAAAGAATAAAGAGGAAAGAATTAAAAGTTGAGAATCTAAAATCTACACTTTGCAATCTAAAATCTAAAATCTAAAATCTAAAATCCAAAAATCTAAAATAAAATAAAAGCCTATGTAACAAAAGTCCAATAAAGGGATCGCAGGTAAATAAAAAAACCGGAAAATGCGCCAACATTTCCCGGCAATATAAATGCGATTAGTTAATTAACCAACCACACTAAAAAACGTTTTAAAAGTATGAAAAAACTATTGAACAAAATTAGGTTCGACAAGCCTTTTTTGAAATTTGATTTGAAGATGAAATTGACCACATTATTTTTGCTGACCACACTAACGGTTATGCAAGCGGGAGTTACATACTCTCAAAAAAATAAGATCTCTTTTAATGCCAATAATATGACTGTTTCAAAAGTCATTGAAAAGATTGAATATACAACTGATTACAGATTTGTTTATAATGTAAGATTTGTTGATTTAAACAGAATAGTAAATGTTGATGCGAAGAATGTTTCTATGGAACAAATCTTGAATTCTATTTTTAAAAATACGGATACCGATTATAAAGTTTCAGGAAACCATATTATGCTGATTGCCAGAAAAGCTCCGGTTGAAAAACCTGCTAAAGAAGAAGCGGATTTTATTGTAAAAGGTAGAGTAACAGATGAAAAAGGAATGCCGTTAGTAGGCGCTGCAATTTCTGATAATGGCTCAGGAAGAGGTGTGCAGACTGACTTTAACGGTGAATACCAGATTATTACTGTTGGCAGTGAAACTACATTGGCTTTTGCTTATTTGGGTTACGTTAGACAGGAAATAAAAGTTGAAGGCAGAAGTGTTATTAATGTTGCGCTTAAAGAAGAAACAGTTCAATTAGAAGGATTGGTTTTAACTACAGGATATCAGGATATTACGGCTGAAAAATCTACCGGATCATTCTCTAGCCTAAAAGCAAAGGATTTTCAGGAACAGCGTTTAAGCGGTTTAGATAAAATTTTAGAAGGACGTATTGTTGGATATCAGGATGGAAAAATTCGTGGAACAACTTCTATGATTGGTGTAACAGCACCTTTGTACGTTATTGACGGTTTTCCTGTTGAAAACACAAAATTAACTCCTTATGCTACTATAGAAGAGAATCTTCCAAATCTGAATTTAGAAGACATTGAAAGCATAACGGTTTTAAAAGATGCTGCGGCTTCTTCTATTTATGGTGCCCGTGCCGCAAATGGAGTTGTTGTAATTACTACTAAAAAAGCAAAAGCAGGAAAAACAACTATTTCATTTTCAAGTAATTTAACAGTAACTCCTTATCGAAATTACACAGGAAACCTTACTGATTCTGCCGATATTATTGGTTTAGAAAGAGGATGGGCAGATGGAAACCCTAATTTAAAAACGGCTAATGCAAGTACTTATTCACAATCATTACTAAATAATGCCGTATATACCAGCCAGGGAATGCAGACTATTTTAAATGGTTATGCCGGAAATATTTCTCAGGCAGATATGAATAATCGTTTAAATCAATTGAGTTCACAAGGCTATAAATATTATGATGATGTAGCGAAATATGCAAAACGTGATCAGTATTTTATGCAGCACAACCTTAGTTTAGGTAAAGCAACAGAAACGAATGCTTTTAACGCTTCGTTGACTTACAAGGACAATCAGCTTGAAGATAGATATTCTGAAAATCAAACAGTTGGTATTAATTTAAAAAATTCAACGCAAATTAACAGCTGGTTAACTTTGGACTTAGGAACTTATACAAATTTCACGAAAGGAGATACGCAAAGTTATAACCCTATTAATGCGTCTACTAACACACTAAATGCTGGTTATAAATATCAGCCATACAATCAATTAGTTAATAATGATGGTACTAATTTTGTTTCTACTGCAGCTTCTCGTTATAATAACTTTACGCTTCAATCGATCCAGAATTATGGTCTTTACAGTATGGATATTACTCCAATGGACGAGTTTGGAAGAAATTTAATTGAAAGTAAAAATTTCTCAAACAGAACCTATGCAAAGTTTAATGTAAAATTCAGCAATGCATTTACATACAACGCAATGTTCCAATACGAATTTGCTTCAGATCGTGCAAGTCAGTTATTTGATAAAGACTCTTATTATGTAAGAAGCGAGGTAAACGGAATGGTTACAATTGCTAATAACAAAGCTGTTTATAATTTGCCTTACGGAGATATTATAAAACAAACCAATCAGTTTTCTAATGCCTATAATTTTCGTCAGCAGTTAAATTTCAATCAGACTTTTGCTGAAAAGCATGATTTTTCAGCCATTGCAGGTATGGAAATCCGTCATTCTAAACAAGAATATAATGATAACACACGTTATGGTTATGATTCACAAACCTTAGGTTTTGCACCTGTAAATCAAGCCGATTTATTAAAAGTGTACGGAACTGTTTTTGGTGGTTCGATGACTCAAAATGATTTTTCATTAGAAAAAGAATTACAAAACCGTTATGTGTCAGTTTACGGAACAGGAGGTTATACGTATGACAAAAGATATACTGTGTCTGGTAGTATTCGCTGGGATCGTTCTAACCTTTGGGGAACAGACAGTAAATACCAAAACAAACCAATCTGGTCTGCAGGTGCGGGATGGAATATTGATAAAGAATCATTTTTTGATGTTGCCTGGGTAGATGCTGTTAAACTTCGTGGTTCTTATGGTATTGGAGGAAATATTGCTAAAGATTCAGCACCTTATTTAACAGCTTACTACAATTCTAACTCCAATGTTGGAGGAAATCAGGGAACGGTTAACAAACGACCAAATCCAGAATTGTCGTGGGAAAAAACAACGACTACAAATATTGGTTTAGATTTCTCATTGTTTAAAAGCAGGTTAAGCGGTACCTTAGATTTATACAACAAAAAAGGAGAAAATTTGTTAGCGAGCAGTCAGGGAATTCCAACAGAAGGATGGGGGTATTCTACTTATTATATCAATAACGGACAAATGACCAATAAAGGTATCGAAACCACTTTAAGAGCAACTATTATAAAAACACCTTCATTCTCCTGGGATGCATCGGTTTTATATGCCTACAACAAAAACAAAGTAGATTATGTAAATGTAAAAGCTCCTGTATATTACCTGCAATTAGATTATCCGAATGCTTTTCCAAGAGTTGGTACAAGTTTTAACTCTATTTACGGTTACAAATGGGCAGGTTTAAGCAGTACAGGAATCCCTCAGGTTTACGATGCTTCCGGAAATGCAGTAAAATACAATCCAGGACAAGTAGATGCTATTCAGGATTTTGGTACAACAGTTCCTCTGCATAGTGGTTCTTTCAATACATCAGTAAATTATAAAAACTTCTCGCTTTCGGCACTTTTCATTTACGAGTTAGGTCATAAAGTAAGAAACACATTCCTGCCAATACTAAATAATGTTTACAATGGAGCAGCAGGAGGTTACGTAACCGATATTTCGGTAGTAAACAATCATATTGCAGATCGTTGGATGCAGCCCGGAGACGAAGCTTTTACCAATGTTCCAAGAGCTGTTTATGAATATGATCCGGAATTTAGCTCAGATTCCCGTACTATTTATTCGTATGCAGATATTAATATTTTGGATGCCTCAAATGTAAAACTAAGTAACATTTCCCTAGCGTACCAAATGCCAACTGCTCTTATTAAAAAAGTAAAATTAGACGGTATACGCTTCAATTTAAACGCAGAAAACGTGTACACTTTTGCTAAAAGCAGAGATGCTAAGTTCCTGCTAGGCGGTTTCACATCTCCAAGTTTTGTTTTGGGTGTAAATGTTAATTTCTAATTTAAAAAGACTAGACGATGAAAAATATATATAAAAAGGCAGCGTGTTTATTGGCTTTAGGATTGACTTTAGCATCTTGCGAAGATTATTTAAGTGATATTCCAAAGGGATCAAAATCGCCAACAACATTAGCAGACTATGAAGCTTTTTTACGTGACGAATACACCAATCACAGAGTCGATATTACCGGGGCTTCACAATTATTAAATGATCAATATGTAACCCTTGCCACTTTAGCAAGCAATAGATTGTATAATGCAAATTATATGTGGGATGAAACTGCAGACCGTATTGCATTGAAGGTGTCTGATGAAACTACTTATTATGCCAGCTATCAGGGAATTTCGACATTTAATTTAATTATCGAAAATGCGTTAACGACAACGAAAGCGACAGAAGCAGAACAAAGAGTAGTTTGGGCAGAAGCAAAAGTACTGCGTGCCATGAACTACTTCAATCTGGTTAATTTTTATGCAGATACTTATGTCGCTTCAACAGCTGCTACAAAATTATCGGTGCCTTTAATTACCAGTGCTAATATAAATGCACCAAGTAAACAAGTAACAATTCAGGAAATGTATGATTTTATTTTGGCAGATGTCAGAGATGCATTACCTTATTTGCCAAAGGTTTCACAAACAGCTTTACATCCAAATTTAGGAGCAGGTTATGCATTTTATTCAAGAGTTTATCTGCAAATGAATAACTATACTGAAGCTTTAAAATATGCCGATTTAGCATTAGCAGAAAACAATAAATTGTACGACTGGATTGGATATTACAATACGAATAAAGCCATTATAGATGTTCCAAATTCGTATACAACGACTACATCTCCAATGGGATATACATATGTAGAAAACTACACGTATCGTCATGGAACGTATTCTAGTTTAACGACAGAAAACAGTATTCCTGTCGAGCGTGCACAACGTTTTGAAGCCGGAGATGCACGTTTTATCTCTCGTTGGAAACTTTATACCGTTGGTGCAGAAACCTATTACAGAAGAACCTTATCGGGTGCTTTTAATTTTGGTGGAATCACAACTGTAGAAGTTTATTTAATAAAAGCAGAATGCCTGGCTCGTGCAGGACAAATTAGTGAGGCGCTCGATGTTTTAAATACCGTTCGTAAAACTCGTATTCTCCCGGCTTCTTATCAGGATATTTCTACGACAGACAAAACAACTGCTCTGTATGCTATTTTCAGAACGAAAAATAACGAACTTACTAACACATTGATTCCTTTTGCAGATGCACGTCGTTTAAATGCCGAAGGTATCTACAAAGTGAGTTACACCAAAACAGCAAATGGAACTACTTACACATTAGCTTCAGATTCTCATTTATGGACAATGCCATTTCCTCAGGGCGCTACACAAAACCCAGGAAACGGAACTATAACTCAAAACGTAGCCAAATAAAAATCCCAAAGCTTCCTGAGTAGGATTTCCGAAAGGGGAGCTTTTTTTAAAACATCAATCAAAATGAACACGATTAAACATACAATATTTGGAATAAGCCTTTGTTTGTGTATGGTCTCGCATAATATTCAGGCACAAAAAAAAGCAGGTCCGGCACATTATACTTTTGAAGGAAATATAGCAGGTCTTCCGGACGGAACAATTGTTCAGTTAATTCCGGGCGCAACGCATTCTTCTGAGCCTGCATTTCAAGAGACAGAAATTAAAGACGGCAAGTTTATTTTTGATGATTTTTTAAGAGAACCGCGCTTGTTTTATGTCACGTTTGGAAAAAACAAAGGATCGATTCCTGTGTTAATTGAAAATTCTAAAATAAAACTAACAGCAACCGCAGTTTTAAATAACGAAGGCCGGATTACTTTTAGTGATGAAATAATCACAGGATCTAAATCACATGATTATTACAAAAAAGAAACTGCTTTTAGAGAAGATTTAAACAAAGATTACGCAGAATATCATAAAGGGACCGAAGAACTTTCAAAATTATATTCTAAAGCAAGAACTGCAGGAAATAAAAAAGTAATGGATTCTATTGGAAATTCTCCTGAATGGAAAAGTTTTGAAGCCAAAGAAAAAGCGTTTTTCACCAAAGTAAAATCAAGTTCAGAAAACCTCATTACAAAGCATAAAGATACTTGGTGGGGACCATTTTTCATGATGACACAATACAGTTATTTTACACCGGATCAAAAGCCGGTTTTCGAACAATTTTCAGAAACAGCCAAGAAAAGTTATTACGGGCAATTGGTTGATAAAGATTTGAACCCAAAGTCATTAATAGGAACAAGTGTTGCCAATTTTGATTTAAAAGACAAAGACGGAAAACCATACAATGTAAAAGACATTGTGGCAGGAAAAAAATATATTCTGATCGATTTTTGGGCTTCGTGGTGCGGGCCATGCCGAAAAGAAATTCCAAATCTAAAAACAGCTTATTCGACTTATTCAGATAAAGGATTTGAAATTTTAAGTATTTCGATTGATAAAGATGAAAAAGCGTGGCTAAAAGCGTTAGGAATTGAAAATATGCCGTGGCATAATCTTTTAGACGACGATAAAGTAAGTAAAGCATTTAACGTAAAAACGATTCCGGCAACCTATTTAGTTGATAGTAAAGGTGTAATTATCAGCGACAATTTAAGAGGTGCAGCATTAGAAGAAAAATTAAAAGAATTGTTGAAATCCTAATTAGCAATTAAAAATTTAGAATTAAAAATTAAAAATGGATCATTGATAATTAAAAATGCTAGATCACACAGCTATGTTTGTTTAGACAAGTGAAACGCCTTTACAGACAAAGAAAAACTATGTTTCTATGTGTTTAAAAAATTATAGGAAACAAAAAAAAATAACAACATGAAAAGTACAATCTTAAAATCAGGTTTAGCGGCTTTAGCGCTTATAACCACAATAACTTCCTGCTCTAAAAAAGAAGAAGGTTTTACCATAAACGGTACCATTACCGGATTAGATAAAGGAACCGTTTATCTGGAAAATACAGATGAAAAAGGAAACAAAAAAATTACAGATTCTGCTCAAATAAAAGAGGGTGCCTTTTCTTTTGCAGGAAAAGTAAATGAACCTTTATTGTATACAATTAAACTAAAAGGAGAAGAATATGGTGCTTTTCTGCTATTAGATAACGAAGCCATACAATTTGAAGCCAAAAAAGATTCTATTTTTAAAGCCAAAATTACCGGAGCAACCCAAAACGATATTTATCAGTCGTATTATAAAAATGAGTTCAAAAAAATTCAGGCAATTGCGGGGCCTATTTATAAATTATCTGATTCTTTACAACAAAATGGTAAAGTAAAACTAACTGCTGAACAGCAAATTGTAATGGATAAAAAGTGGAAAGACCTTCAGGATTTCGCCGATGATTTAACCGATAAATTTATTATAAAAAATAAAGATAAAATTGCTGCGGCCTTAATAATTAACGACAGAATTGTACCCTACGGAAGTGCAGAACAGGTAAAAAAATACTACGCTGTTTTATCTCCTGAAATTCAAAAATCATTTTACGGAAAACAATTAAAAGAAGCCATTGATTTAAATGATAAAACGGCAATTGGTTCTCCGGCTCCGGAATTTTCTCAAACTGATGTAAACGGAAAAGTAGTAAAATTATCAGATTATAAAGGAAAATATGTCCTTGTTGATTTCTGGGCAAGCTGGTGCGGTCCGTGCCGAAAAGAAAATCCAAATGTGGTTTTGGCTTACAAAACATATCATGAAAAAGGATTTGATGTTTTGGGAATTTCATTAGATGATAAAAAGAAAAGTTGGGAAAAAGCAATCGAAAAAGACGGTTTAACCTGGACACACGTTTCAGATTTAAAAGGATGGAAAAATGATGTTGCTGTTTTATACGGCGTAAAATTAGTTCCAACAAATTACTTAATTGGTCCTGATGGAAAAATCCTGGCTAAAAATCTTAGAGAAGCTGAACTTCAATCTAAATTGAAAGAAATTTTCAGTAAATCATAAAAAATATAGACTTAATTTTAACACATAGAAACATAGATTTTTTTTGATCGGTATAAATTAAAAAAAGAATAAAAGAGAAATTAATTTTTGCAGATAGCATAAACTATGTTTGTTTTAATTAGTGAAACGTCTTTTTTAAAGTCTGTAAAACCTATGTTTCTATGTGTTTAAAAATAAATACCAACATTCACAAAAAATGAAAAAAACTATCTTTTTGGGCTATTGCTCATTAGCATTCTGTACGCTTGTTTCGGCGCAGAGTAAATCGGTTCACTTCAAAAAAATAAAAGAATTAGGCGGAATCGAAGAATATTTGTACGAGCCAAACGGAATGAATGTTTTGCTTTTGCAGGACAATGCTTCGCCGGTTGCAACGGTTCAAATTGTGTATCGTGTGGGGTCTAAAAATGAAGTTTTAGGAAACACAGGATCAACACATCTTTTAGAACATTTAATGTTTAAAGGAACACCAAGTTTCAATAAAAAAAACGGAAATACGATTACTGATGTACTGCAAAATACCGGAGCGCAACTAAACGCTACAACCTGGTACGATCGTACCAATTATTTTGAAACTTTGCCAAGTGATAAAATTGCATTGGCAATTCAAATAGAAGCAGACAGAATGCGAAATTCTTTATTATTAAAAGAAGATAAAGAAGCTGAAATGACTGTAGTCCGCAACGAATTCGAGCGTGGCGAAAACAACCCGAATAGTTTGTTAGACAAAGAAATATGGGCATCGGCGTATATTGCACATCCGTATCATCATTCTACAATTGGCTGGAAATCTGATATTGAAAAAGCACCAATCGAGGTATTACGAAATTTCTACAACACGTATTATTGGCCTGATAATGCGACTTTAACCATTATTGGAGATTTTAAAAAAGAGAACGTTTTTGAATTAATCGAACAGTATTTCGGCAAAATTACAAAAGCGCCCAATGTTATGCCTCAGCCTTATACCGAAGAACCTCAACAATACGGGCCTCGTAAAATTGTGGTAAAAAAACCGGGAGAATTGGGCGTTGTTAATAAAGCATTTAAAATTCCGGGAGCATTGCACGAAGACCTTCCTGCGTTAAATATTTTGGCAGAAATTATAGGTTCAGGACCATCAGCAATTTTAAACAAAACTTTTGTTGACACCCGCATGGGAATTTACGCTTATGCGAATGCAACAAATTTTAAAGAAGTGGGACTTTTTACGATTGGAGTTGGTTTTCCAACAACATCAAAACATGAAGATATTGATGCTAAAATAAGCGAAGTTGTTGCTAAAATTCAGAAAGAAGGCGTAACACAAGATGAAGTAAATCGTGTCGTAGCAAAAATTAGTGCGCAAACAATTTTAGCACGAGACGGTTCCGGCGTAATCGCATCAGAATTGAATGAAGCCATTGCAGCTGGCGACTGGACAGATTATATTACTGGTGTTGACAGACTTAAAAAAGTAACTCCTGCTGATGTTTTAAGAGTAGCTCAAAAATATTTAGTTGAAGACCAAAGCACAACAGGATATTTTATTCCGAAACAAACCGGAGCGCAAAATCAGGATGCAGCAAAAGCAAATAATTTTGTGCAAAAAGCAGAACCTTTTTATTATAGACATTCCGAGGATGAAAATGATCACGAAGAAAGTACATCAGCTATTGCATCGGAACAAAAAAATAATGCAGCAGAACTTGCTTTGTATGAAAACGCAATCGAAAAAACAGCTTCGGTTTACAAGAGGGAAAAAGTAGTTGGAATTGATGTGGTTTCGGTTAAAACTTCGGCTAAAGATTTCGTTACCGTTGCGGCTAGTATTTCTTTAGGAAACTTTGCAAACGAAAATAAAAATTTATCAGTTCCGTCGTTAGCAGCTTCAATGTTGTCAAAAGGCACAACTTTGAATGATAAGTTTAAATTCTCTGAAAAATTGCAAAAATTAGGCGTAACTCTTAGCGTTAATGCATCTACAACTAAAGTAAGCATTGGTTTTAAATGTTTGAAAAAAGATTTGGATCAGGTTATTGCTTTATTGGCTGAAGAATTAAGAAATCCTCTATTTGATGTAAAAGAATTCGAAAATTTGAAACAGCAATTTACCGGAAATACAAAGCAAAACCTGAATGATCCGGGAAAAAGGGGAGGAATTGCTTTAACACAAGCCATTTATCCAAAAGGAAATCCAAATCATGATTCAAGTGTAGAACAGGATTTGGATAATATTCAAAAGGCAACATTAGATGAAGTAAAAGCTTTTCACAAAAAGTACTTTGGACCGGCTTCGATGCATTTGGTAATTGTTGGAGATACAGAAGGTGCAAATTTAAATGCTTCATTAAAAAAATCATTTAAAAACTGGAATGGCGGCGTGGTTGAAAATATGAAGTTTGAGGAAGCTGTAAAATCGGCTTCAAAAACAGAAGTAATTACGATTCCGGAAAAACCAAGTGCCGAATTATTTATAGGACAATACACGGGTTTAAAAAGAGCTGACGCTGATTATATTCCATTTTACATAGCGAATTATACTTTGGGTGCCGGTTTTGCAGGGCGATTAATGCAAACGGTTCGTGATGTTGATGGTTTAACATATAGTATTTCATCTGGAATGGGAGGAAATGTGTATACAGGTGGTTATTGGATGGTGAATGCTTCATTTAATCCAACTTTATTTCAAAAAGGCCTTGATGCTACAATGGTTCAGGTGAATAAATGGGTAAAAGACGGAATTACAACTTCAGAATTAGAAAACAAGAAAACCAATTTAATTGGAAGTTTTAAAGTTGGAATGTCAACAACAAACGGAATGGCGAGAACTATTTTGAGTTTTATCGAAAGAGGTTTGGAACCGGGTTATATCGAACAATACCCAAAAGATATTGAAAAAGTGACTTTGCAACAGGTTAATGATGCGATTAAAAAATACATTCAGTTAGATAAAATGATTGTCATTAAATCTGGTTCGCTGGATAAAGACGGGAATCCTTTAAAATAGTAATTCAACTTTTTCAAAGTTTAAAATTTTGAAAAAGTTCTCAAAATCTAACATCAACGATAAAAGAGCTGTTTAAAACGACAGCTCTTTTTTTTATCTAACAATTTTTATTTAGAATGATTAAAAATAATTTGCATAAGAATATTATTGCTTTTACTTTTGCCGAGAATTTAAACATCATACCAAAATGAAAATTATAACCATTAATAAGTTTCTGTTTTGTTTGTTGTTTCTAACGTCATTAACGATGATGGGTCAGGAAACAGGAAAAGTTACAGGAAAAGTTGTTTTAAGCGGAAATACTCCTGCAGAAAATATTTCTGTTAGTCTAAAAGGAACAAAGTATAATACCGTTACAAACGAACACGGACAATACGAAATAAAAAATGTAAAAGCAGGTAGCTATACAATCAGTATTAAATCTGTAGGTATTAGGCCAATGGAAGAAAATATTGTTGTTACTGCAAAACAAACCACAACGAAAAATTTCTCACTTTCTGAAACTCAGGAAGATCTTGATGAAGTGGTTATTACAAAAAATAAGTACAAACAAGACAAACCTTCATTGTCATTGCGTTTACAGACTCCGGTACTTGAAATTCCGCAAAACATTCAGATTGTAAGCGGTCAGACTTTAAAAGACCAACAAATTATCAGCATGAGCGACGGTGTTATTCGTAATGTGAGTGGTGCTGTACGTTTAGAGCACTGGGGAGATATGTATACCAACATTACAATGCGTGGTTCTCAAATTCAGGCTTTTCGTAATGGTTTCAATGTAGTATCTTCTTTCTGGGGACCTCTTACGGAAGATATGAGTTTTGTTGATCATATTGAATTTGTAAAAGGACCTGCAGGATTTATGCTTTCAAGCGGTGATCCAAGCGGACTTTATAATGTGGTTACGAAAAAACCAACAGGCGTTACAAAAGGCGAAGCTACTGTTATGGCAGGAAGTTATGATTTTTACAGAGCAAGTCTTGACCTTGATGGTAAATTTGATAAAAAAGGAAAATTTTTATACCGATTTAACGGAGCTGTTCAAAAGAAAGGTTCTCACAGACCATTTGAGCATAATGACCGTTATGTGTTTGCTCCTGTACTTTCTTATCAGGTTGATGATAAAACAAAAATTACACTTGAATACAATTTGCAACATGCTAATATGAGTGAAGTTGGTTCTTTCTATGTATTTGGTGCTGATGCTGCCGGTTACGGAACTATGCCGGTAGGTTTTACAATGACACAACCAGGTTTGCCTGATACAAAAATTAACGACCACAGTGGTTACTTTGTTTTCGAACATAAATTTAATGATGACTGGAAAGTTACTGCACAAACAACTTATTTTAAATATTTGCAGGAAGGATATAGTTCATGGCCAAGCGGAGTGGGTCCTGGGCCGGTAGATTTAGATTATGACGGAACTCCTGACGGAACTCTTGCAGTTGGCGAGATTATTAGAAATGTTGGTATTTGGGATTCTGAAAGTAACATGTTTTTGGGACAAATATTTGTTAATGGAAAATTTAATACAGGTCCGGTTACGCATAAAGTTTTGGGTGGTGTAGATTTAGGAAACAAAGATTATATTGCAGACTGGGGTCAATCGCATGATCTTGATACATTTGCAACTCCGTTTAATATTTTTAATCCTAATTACGGAACTCCGGCTAATGGTTTGCCTAATTTCGATCGCCAGACACCTCTAAGTATAAGAGCTAAGGCTGCCGGAGGTTTAATGAGTTCAGAGTATGCAGCAGGATATGTTCAGGATGAGGTTGGTTTCTTCGACAATAAACTTAGGGTAACTGCTGGTTTAAGATATACCTGGATTAGTCAGTCAAGTTGGGGAGGAGAGCCAATTGCAGATGCACATATTACGCCACGTGGCGGAATTAGTTTTTCTGTAACTGAAAATACTGCAATTTACGGATTGTACGATCAGGCTTTTATACCGCAATCGGGTATTATAAAAAGTGGTGAAAAAGTACAGCCACTTACGGGTAGCAACCTTGAATTTGGTATCAAAAAAGATTGGTTTGACGGAACATGGAGCACTACATTATCAGCTTATAGTATTTTAAAACAAAATGAACTTACAGGTGACCCTGAAAATGAGCCAGGACAACAATACAGTATTGTTTTGGGTGAGAAAAGAGCAAGAGGAGTTGAATTTGATTTAAGAGGAAAAATTTTCGACGGCTTTAATGTTATCGCAAACTATGCTTTCACAGAATCTAAAGTTCTTGACTTAAATACTAATAGTGCTGGTATTAAAGTAGGAGATGATATTCCCGGATTTGCCAAACATGTTGCTAATGCGTGGTTGAACTATAGTATTCCAAGTGGTAAACTAAAAGGATTAGGTGCTTCTATTGGAGGAACTTATCTTATTGGGCGTTTAACAGATACCTGGAGCACAGGTTTGGACAGATTACCTAATTATTTTAAATTAGATGGAGGTTTATCATACGAAACCGGAAAAATGAAGTTTACTGCAAACGTATTTAATATTCTTAACGAATATCTTTATAGTGGTTCGTATTATGCATCTACAAATGTAAATGCTTATTACTGGCAAACAGAACAACCAACAAACTTTAGAGTAGGTGTAACTTACAAATTCTAAGAAATTTTCTTCTAAGGTTTAAGTTATAAAAAAAGCATTCGCCACGGCGAATGCTTTTTTGTTTTTCGTCAATTCTAAACACGAGAATTAAATTAAGATTAAGTCTGATTAGATGTTTATCCACAAAAAACAAAGCCGATTTCTCCCCCAAGAAACCGGCCTTATTAAATAATAGAGAAAAATTAACGGAAAGCAAATCTTAGTTTGATACCATAAGAAACTAATCTCATATCACGTGCATAAGAGGTATCATATATGCTGTTGTATCCTAATTGCACAGGCAGCTCAGCATTGTATTGAACCAGATTTTTATTATTTCCTTTATCATAGATATCATTTAAACCATAGTCTAAATAAACACCAATATAGAAAGAGTTTCTGTCTCCAAGGTTTTGTTTTAAACCAGTTTCAAAAGTGGCTGAATACGATACATCTGTATCAATATCCTGTTTGCTTGTTTTGAGATTATCGGTACTTGCAAAACCTGCAAACGCCGGAGAAAATAACTCAACATCGTATTCAGGATAATATCCGCTTGTTGTTAAATTTTGAATTGTTGTTTCAAAACTTCCGCTTGCGGCAAATCCTATTTTAGCTCCTGCGGCAAGATATAATTTTGTTGATCCGGGAGTTTCAAACTGAATTCCAATAGGAATATTAACGTATGCTAATTTTTGTTCTTCTCTTAAATTGGTAGCTTTATATCTAAACTGAAATGATTCATCTTCAGCATCAACAGTATTATATTCTCCTGCTAAATATTGAAATTTTACATCAGAATTATAAGTTTGATATTCTACACCAATGCCAATGCTCAAACCTTCATTTAAATAATAAGAATAACGAAGACCGGCACTAATTCCGTTTCCGGGAACTGTTTTTCCACCAGATGCGGCATCAACAAATGAAAATGGACCGCCCACTGAAATTGAAAATTCCTGCTTTTTATCCTGACCATAACTATTAATGCATATGGTTAAAAATGCCGCAATTGTAGTTATCAGTTTTGTAGGGTTGCTTATATATTTTTTCATCTTAAAGTTATATTAGCCAGTACTATTTTTATCTGGTACTGGCAGGGTTTTATTTATTTTACAATTACTTTGAATGATTTTTTAATGTTTGCATTTTCAAGTACTACAAGGTAAATGTTGCCTTCAGTTGTTGGAGGTAATTGTATTTCAGTTTTTACTGTAGATGACTTCACTGTTTTAACCAATTGACCGGAAACAGAGTAAAGCGAAATTTGCAAATTCTCTAAATCTTCTTCAGGAAAATCAGCTTCTACAGTGATAACTTTTCCTTTTTCGATTGGATTAGGATAAAGTTTAGCCTGAAATGAATTTTGTAATGAAATTGTTCCACCACAAGTCTGCAATACTTTGCCATCTTTAGTAGTCATTTTTACAGTATACACAGCAGAAACATCTAAAATATTACCAGATTCATTTCCGGCAGTATAATATTGACCGGTTCCTACTAATACTCCATTTTTAAACCATTGGTAGGCAACAAATTCATAACCACCATTTGTTAGAGGATTGTTGTTGACAAGAAGTACATTGTTAAACTTCTGACGAACAATATCAAAGAAACCAAAAGGCTTTTCTATTTTAATAGAATAATTAGCGGTTGTAGATCCATCTTCAGAAGTTACGGTTACAATTTGTGTATAAATTCCTGGTTTAGGAGGCGTAATCGTAAAATTAGCAGAAGGTGTAATCGTTGCATTTGTTGTGTTTACAACAGTGATATTTACATTGCTTTGAGAACAAGTCATCAGATAACTTAAATCTTTTGCAGGGTTTGGAAACACTTGCGTGCCAATAGTAATTTGGCTAACCGTTACATCATTGTTTTTAATTACCAGAACTTGCGAAACATCTGCTGCCGGAAGATAATTGGCATTACCATCCTGATGTGCCGTAATTATAACCTGACCTGATCTTAAAAGATTTACCAAACCAGTAGCAGAAACATTTGCCGGTGGAAGGGCAGAAGTATAGGTAAATGAATAACGGATTGCTAAACCTGAATTTGAATTTGCATCTAAATTGAAGGTATTATTAACTCCAAGAATTCTTGCTGCTAAAGGTGCGAAAGAAATTTGTTGAGCCGCTTTCTTAACAGTAAGTTGTGAAGTAAGTGTAATTGGTGAACAATTTGGCGTACTTACTGACGGAGTTACTACTGCTGTTACGGTATAAACTCCGGCATTCGTTGCTCCATTTGGTGTTCCTGTTGCTGGGTTTGTCGTATAAACTACACTAGTTCCGGCAGGTAGATTGGCAACCTGTACCGTACGGAGATTTCCATTAAAAGTAAATTCAGCATCGCTAAAAGTTACCTGGTTTAATGGAGAAGCGATTACATGAAGCGTTTGATTTTGTGACGAAGTGTTTCCGTTACCATCGTTATAAGTCCATGTAATAGTGTAATTACCTTCAACAGTATAGTTTAACGGATTCGTTGTTGTGGCAGTTATGCTTCCAACACAAATATCTGTTGCTGTAGGAATACTAATTTCAGATGATAAAATAGAACAATAGTTCGTAATATCAGGAAGGTTTGTTACATCAGGAACTGGTGCAAGTATATCCGGATTCGTTAGTATTGTTACTGATTTTGTTAGAAAACAAGAATTAGCATCGGTAATTGTTACCGTATAATTTCCGGCTGCTAATCCTGAAGCTGTTGCTGCAGTTCCGCCAGACGGTGACCATGAATAAGTATAAGAACCAGTTCCGCCAGTTACAGAAACCGTTGCAGATCCGTTAGTTTCTCCTAAACAAGTCACATTATTTTGTGAAGTTGTTGCACTAAGAACTGAAGGTTCCGTAATAGTAACACTTGCTGTTGTCTGACATAGATTAGCGTCAGTAATTGTTACTGTATAGGTTCCTGCTGACAGTCCCGAAGCTGTGGCTGCAGTTCCGCCAGTTGGAGACCATACATAACTATATGCCCCAGTTCCTCCCGTTGCGTTTACAGTGGCAGATGCGTTACTTCCTCCATTGCAGCTTACGTTTGTCTGAGTAGTTGTTGCTACTAATGCAGCTGGTTGTGTTATGGCAAAACTTTGAGTTGCCTGACATAAGTTAGCATCAGTAATTGTTACGATATAATTTCCTGCAGCTAATCCTGAAGCTGTTGCTGCAGTTCCTCCGGATGGTGACCATGAATAGGTATAGGCGCCTGTTCCTCCGGTTACGTTTACAGAAGCAGATGCGTTACTTCCTCCATTACAACTTACATTCGTTTGAGATGAAGAAACTACCAATGCATTTGGTTGTGTTATAGTAAAAGTTTTTACTGTAGAACAACCATTAGCAGATGTTATAGTTACAGAATAATTACCTGCAGCAAGATTATTAGCTGTATCAGCATTACCTCCTGAAGGTGCCCAAACATAAGTAAAAGGACCCGGAGCTCCTGACGGAACTACTGAAGCTGAACCAGTATTTGAACCGTTACATAAAACATCCGTTTGAGATGTAGTGGCAACTAATGTATTTGTTGTATTAATTGTAAAGTTTTTATATAAAGTACAACCGTTAGCGTCTGTAATTACAACACTATGACTTCCGGCTGTTAAACCTGTTACGGTTTGTGTAGTAGCACCAGATGGTGACCACAAATAAGTATATGGAGTAGTTCCGCCACTCGGAGAAACAGAAGCCTGTCCGCCAATAACACAAGTTGCATCTATTTTGCTTGTTGAAGCCACTAACAATGCTGGTTGTGTAATAGTAAAGCTTTGAAAAAATGAACATCCATTTGCGTCTGTAACAAGACAAGTATAGCTTCCGGCTGTAAGTCCTGTAGCTGTTGCAGCTGTTCCTCCAGCTGGTGACCATACATAAGTATAGCCTGGAGTTCCACCAGAAACAACAACAGAAGCTGTTCCAGTAGCTCCACCATTACAAAGAATATTTGTTTGCGATGGTGTAACTGATAATGTAGCAGGCTGATTTATTGTAACATTCACAGTATAAGTACATGTATTTGCATCTTGAACAGTAACTGTATAATTTCCGGCTGATAATCCCGAAGCTGTTGCAGCATTACCTCCAGATGGAGACCATGTATAAGTGAACGGAGCAGTAGCGCCTGTTGGCGTTACAGTTGCACTACCATTAGAACCGCTATTGCATGAAACATCAGTTTTTGTAACCGTAGCAGAGAAAGCTGAAGGTGTATTAATGGTTATGTTTTTAACCAATGTACATCCTTTGCTATCTGTAATTGTACAAGTATAATTTCCTGCAGGTCTTCCTGAAATTGATGCCGTAGTTCCTCCTAAAGGTTCCCATAAATATGTATATGTCGGTGTACCCCCTGATACAGTTACACTTGCAGTTCCATTTGATCCTCCAAAACAAGAAACTCCTGTTGAAGCTGTACTTGCAGAAAGAATTGCTGCTGGCTGAGTGATTGTAAAACTTTGTGTTGTTTGACAAGAGTTAGCATCTGTAACCGTTACGGTATAAGTTCCTGCTGTTAAACCAGAAGCCGTAGCTGCAGTTCCGCCAGATGGTGCCCATGAATATGTGTATGAACCTGTTCCGCCAGTTACATTTACAGTAGCAGAACCAGTTGCTTCACCACGACAATTTATGTTTGTAATTGCTCCTGTAGTTGCTCCTAATGCAGAAGACTGTACTATTGTAAAATTTTTTGTAGTTTGACAACTATTAGCATCCGTTATAGTTACAGTATAAGTTCCGGCTGTAAGGCCAGTTGCTGTAGCAGCTGTACCACCATATGGTGCCCATGAATACGTGTAAGAACCAGCTCCGCCAGTTACATTTACAGTAGCAGATCCCGTTGCAGCTCCGTTACATAATACATCAGTTTGTGATGTTGAAACAGAAAATGCATTTGGTTGTGTTATCGTAAAACTTTGAGTTGTCTGACACGCATTAGCGTCTGTAACCGTTACAGTATAAGTTCCTTGTGCAAGACCACTTGCTGTGGCAGATGTTCCTCCGGTTGGAGCCCAGGAATATGTATATCCGGCAGTTCCTCCAGTTACTATAACCGTTGCAGTTCCGTTAGATCCTCCATTGCAACTAACATTATTTATTGTTCCTTGAGTTGCTGTTAAAACAGGAGGTTGAGTTATGGTGAAATTTTGTGTTATTTGACAAAGATTAGCATCTTTTATAGTAACGCTATAAGTTCCAGATGACAAACCTGTTATAGAAGCAGTTGTAGCTGCGTTAGACCAAAGATAAGTGTAAGATCCGGCTCCTCCGGTTGGAGTTACAGTTGCAGAACCGTTACCTCCGCCATTACAGCTAACATTAGTTTGTGTAGCATTAGCATTAATAGCTGATGGCTGTGTAACTATTATATTATTTATAGTTCTTGTACAAGAATTTGCATCTGTTATAGTTACACTATAAACTCCTGCCAAAAGACCAGAAGCAGTAGCTGTTGTTGCTCCGTTAGACCATAAATAAGTGTATGAAGAAGTTCCTCCTGATGCTACAATAGTAGCTGTTCCATTAGATCCTCCATTACAAGAAACACTTGTTACAGAAGGAGTTCCATTAAGAATTGCAGCAGGTGAACCAACAATAATGTTGTTTAGAGTTAATGTACAAGAGTTAGCATCTGTAATAGTAACACTATATGTTCCTGCTAAAAGATTTGTAGCCGTTGCTGTTGTTGCTCCGTTAGACCATAAATAAGTATAAGAAGGTGTTCCTCCGGATGCAGCAACAGTTGCCGTACCATTAGATCCTCCAAAACAAGAAACCGAAGTTGTAGAAGGCGTTGCGCTTATACTGGCTGCCGGTTGTCCAACAATGATGTTGCTTATTGTTCTTGTGCAAGAATTCGCATCCGTAATAGTTACGCTATATGTTCCTGTTACAAGTCCTGAAGCAGTAGCTGTTGTAGCTCCGTTAGACCATAAATAAGTGTAACCAGGTGTTCCTCCGTTAGGTGAAATAGTAGCAGTTCCGTTAGATCCTCCAAAACAAGAAACATTTGTTACACTAGGAGTTCCGTTAAGAGTTGCAGCAGGTTGTCCAACTATAATATTGTTTATAGTACGCTGACAAGCGTTTGCATCTGTAATAGTAACACTGTAAGTTCCTGCTGTAAGGTTAGTTGCGGAGGCCGTTGTAGCTCCATTAGACCATAAATAAGTATAGGAAGGTGTACCTCCCGAAGCTGTAATTGTAGCGGTTCCGTTAGCTCCTCCAAAACAAGAAACATTTGTAAGAGAAGGAGTTCCGTTAAGAGTTGATGGCTGTACTATGGTATAATTTCTGGTAATTTGCGTTAATTCATTATCAGTAACTGTTACTGATAATGGCCCAACACCAAGCCCGGTTGTAGTAGCCGTTGTAGCTCCATTAGACCATAAATAAGTATATGGAGTTGTACCACCTATTGCATTAACAGTTGCCGTACCATTAGATCCTCCGTTACAGCTTACATTAGTTTGTGAAGTCGATGAAGTGCTTAAAGCTGCACCCGTTGTTAATGTTAGTTCAGTACCATAATTTGTTCCGCCACTATTGGTAGCATAAGCTCTGTAATAAATAAGTGATGCGGGAGTTAAGCCTGTTACAGTATTTGTAAAGACTCCGGTCCCGTTTCCGATTTGAAATTTATGGCTTGCAATAGTTGGATTGGCTGTTGTAGCCCAAACTATTCCTCTTTCTATTGTAGCATCTCCACCATCTGCAGTTACATTTCCACCTATAGTTGCAGAAACAGATTTAACGTTTGTAGCTGCTGTAGTTGTAACAGTAGGAGCAATTGCACCGTTATTCCATGTAAAATTGTCTATAGCAAAATAATCATAATTGTTGCTTAGTTGAACCTCAAGCTGATCAATTATAAAATTTGTATTATTGCTGCCGCCTTCTGTCGCAAAATTAATTAGTAGAAAACCATTGCCCGGAAGCCCATATCCTGTATTGGCCCCAGTTGTCGTTTTTACAACAGTAAATTGTGTTACACCTCCCAGTTTTCCTCTAAAGGTAACAGATCCTGCAGCGCCATTACTGGTAACACTTGCATCCTGAGCAGAATTTCCTGTTAGATAAATCCATAAGTTGCTAACCTTAAAGCTACCTGCCGCGGCAGTAAGGGTTCCTGTTTGTCCCAATCCTTCGGGTCCTGCTGAATCAGCAACCTGAATATACCTGTTTGATTGATTATAACCCAAACCAATACCCTGAGATACCGCATAGCTAACATAACTACTGGTAAGATTGAAAGTTTTAGTACCACTTGTAAAACTCGAGGAGTTTACTGTAGCAGCTTCAAATGTCTCTGTCGTTTGTGCAGTAAGAAACTGCATCGAAAAAAACAGAATAATTAATAAGTAGAATTTTTTCATAATTTTCTGATATTGAATTAATTTTTTTGCATTGTTGTATTATATTTTGTTTTAAATTTCCAATCATAATTAATTTGAAATATGTATCAACAAGAGCTTGCGATTATTGTTCAATCTATCATTGAGTCAAATACTATTAGTGATCATACAAAATGCGCCAAAAGACTTTCTGATTTTTACACCAGGCTTTCTACAATTCAGCATTCTCTTGCCAATGAAGTTTCTGTAAAAGGAGGTATTGCGTTATCAAGCTCCGGTGCAGCAGATTGTGTTGATGATTATTTGCGTACCATTTATTTTATAAAAGGAATTTACAAAGCCTTAACTATATTAACTGCTGATTTCCCCGAAAGGAGGATTAATATACTTTATGCAGGCTGCGGGCCTTATGCAACTTTAATTCTCCCTTTGCTTCCGTTATTTAGCAAAGAGAGAATTAATGCCATTTTATTAGATATTAATGCAGCATCAATAGCGTCTGTTGGTCAAATTTTAAAAGTAACAGGGCTTAATGAATATGCCTTACAATTAATTGAAACGGATGCCATCACCTACATAAAACCAAAGGATTTTACGATAGATTTAGCGATATCCGAAACCATGCATTATGCACTTACTCGTGAACCACAAGTGGCTATAGTAAAAAACATTGTAAAGCAATTACCTGCTCATGGAATTTTGATTCCTGAAGAAATTAGAATTGATCTTGCCTATACTTTTTTTGACTACGAACCTTCTCTTAAAAACGCTATAAATGAGGTCAAGGGCTACAATGAAATGCAGCCCTATGCCCATCATGTATTTGTTGATAGATTATTTACAATAAGCAAAGAACTTAGCAGTATAAGTCATGATTCAAAATTTGAAAGCAATTTTTATAACCTGCCTGAAAATTTTACTGAAATTCCTGATGTCTGCATTTTTACTGAAATTAAGGTGTTCGATGATATTGAGTTAAAAACTGCTGAATCCTACATTACAAACCCTTATTGTGTTGTTTCTTTATACAGTATTAATGCTTATTCAAAAATTCAACTGATATATGATTTTAGCGAAATACCTAAATGGACGTATAATGTAAACGCTCTAAAATAGTTGTGTTAATTTCTTGAAGGGTAAATACCTTCCAGGCAAATTATATAATTCATAGCCAGATAGGGCTGCATTACAGAAACTGGTATATTATTACCAACTGAAGGTATGGTTAGATTCGTTGATAAATTAACACTTGGAGTTGCTGTGGCAAAGCCCAGAGTTGGTGTAAAAACTCTTGATATTAATGAACCTGGAGTCGCAATTGATGCATCAGCTACTGGTGTTGAATCTGTTGCATTACTTGAGCTTACAGAAATTTTACCAGCCCCAGAATGAGAGTGAGCAGGTAAGTTGTTTGTATTTAAAGTAACAGTTGGTGTACCAGCAACTTGCCCAAGAGCATAGTTTATACCTTGTCCGGTACCAGCACCAATAGCTACAGCACCTTGTAGATTTGGCAATGCAAAAGTTGTTTGGCCATTACCACCATACGTAGTACCCAAAATTGAAAATAAAGCAGTGTTTTGTGCTATAGACAATAATTGTCCATTACAAAGAGCCCATCCTCTAGGTGCAAAATTTCCAGCAAAAAGCTTTACAATTCCAATAAATTCTTCCATAATTTTAATAATTAGATAGTTAATAAATTAAATGTTTAATTTAGTCGGCCTTTTTTTATAAATAAAGCAGGTATGACAGTTTTTTAGTACAATGCTAAGTTACTTTTTATATCTATCTTAAAAACAGGTGTTTATACCTGTTTTTTTTATAACGGTATTAAAAAAGCTACTTTTTTGTTACTAATCGAAGCTAAAAGTAAAGAGAGAAAGAAATCAAAATGAAAAATATGGTACAGAAGGGGATTTTCTTGACATGAAATCCTTTTTTGAAGTTATTTACCCGCTAATAAGCAATTTCGGAATTTATTTTTCATTTTTATTAATAAGATATAGGATAGATAACTTCATCTAAAAAGGAAAATTTAAACTTTAGAAAGTAATGTATTTAATTAATTTATGAAGGTTAAACAATTAATTCTATAAATTCTGCGTTAAATTATGTAAGATTTTTTAGTGTTAATTTTAGAAATTTGAAATCGCTAAACATTGTAGTAAAATACATCTGTTTCGCTTTAAACGCTAAAAAGATTTATATTTTTTAATTTTTAACCCCCAAATACCATGAAAAAACTTCATTACATTGCCATTGCCGCAGGTACATTATTGGCTTTAACAAGCTGCTCAAACGACGACAAAAATCAGGATACTGATCCGGGAACTATTACAAATCCCGTAGAAACCACTGCACCAAATACAACATACGCACCAGCTTTTACAGGTCAGACCCGTATTAATGGTGTACAAACCAATACCGCATTTGAAGGAAAAGTTATTACAACCACTTTAGCAAGTCCATGGGGAGTAAAAAGCCTTCCTGACGGACGATTATTAATTACCGAAAAAGCCGGAAATCTGCGCATTGTTAAATTAACCGGAGAAGTAAGCGCTCCAATTACAGGAGTTCCTGCTGTAAATGCTGCAGGGCAGGGAGGATTATTAGGTTTATGCCTAGATCCGGATTTTGCTACAAACCGAATGATTTACTGGGTATTTTCTGAAGCTTCAGCAGGCGGGAATCAAACTTCGGTTGCTAAAGGAAAATTATCAACTAATGAAACTGTAATAGAAGGAGCAACGGTAATTTACCGCGCAAACCCTGCAAATGCAAGTACACTTCATTATGGCGGACGTATTCTTTTTGATAAATCAGGAAATCTGGTTATAAGCACAGGAGAACGTTCTGTACTTGAAACAAGACCATTAGCGCAATCTGTTTCTACAGGTTTAGGAAAAGTGGTTAGAATTACTAAAGATGGAGCGGCTGCATCAGGAAATCCTACTTTTACACAAACAGGTGCATTACCGGAATTATATACTTACGGACATAGAAATCCACAAGGGTTAGCGCTTCACCCTGTAACAGGAGAAGTTTGGCTTGCTGAACACGGACCACGTGGAGGTGACGAAATTAACCGCTTAACGGCCGGACTTAATTACGGATGGCCAACAATTACATACGGAATTGAATACAGTGGAGAAAAAATTGGAGAAGGAATTCAGAAAAAAGATGGTTTAGAGCAACCGGTTTATTATTGGGATCCTGTAGTTTCTCCTAGCGGAATGACTTTCTATACAGGTAATCGAGTGCCGGAATGGCAAAATAACCTTTTCATTGGTGCTTTAAGCGGAAAGCATATCGTTCGTCTTGCGATCAGAGATAATAAAGTAATTGGTGAAGAAAGACTTCTTGCGTCAGAAAACCAACGTTTTAGAGATGTAACTCAAGGACCTGACGGAGCATTATATGCTGTAACAGATGAAGGAAGACTTTATAGAATTGATAAAAAATCATAATCATAAGATATTTCTATTTCGTTAGAAGAAACTATAAAGACGCAATTTGCGTCTTTATTTTTTGCTGTAAATAAAGGTTCAAAAATATTTATTTAAATTTTAGATCCCTATTTTTTCATACAGGTTCAGTAGATTAGGTATATTTTTGATTTATAATTTTTAAATCTGTAGCAAAAAAGCACAAAAACGATATAGCTTTTTGTAAATAAAACTTTCATCAATTATAACCAATTTTAAATTTAATGATATGTACTTAAGAGCAAGAAAAATAATAGCACCAATACTAGTTTGCTTTGCAGTAACAATGCAAGCACAGCAGAAAGAAAGTAGCGAAAAATGCCGATATGCTAAAACGACCAATGGCTATCTAATGGTATTGCGCGAAGGCGATAACGTTATTGCATCTATTGAAAATTTAGCGAAAGAAGAAAAGATTCTCTCAGCAAATTTTACAGGAATTGGGTTTGCGCAGGAAGTAACTTTTGGTTTTTATGATTTCGGTCAAAAGAAATTTAATCCTAAAACCTTTAACAAAGTTGAAATGGGAAGTCTCACAGGTTCAATTGCATGGAGCGAAGAAAAACCATCTTTACATATTCACGGAATTGCAACAAATAATAAATTTGAAGCTTACGGCGGTCATATTCTGGCATTGAAAGTTGGAACAGGATCGATGGAAATTTACATTACACTTAATCAGGAAAAACTTGAAAGAAAAATAGAACAGCCCCTAAATGCCAATGTGCTTCAGTTGCCTTGTCTGCTGAAATAAGATTTCTTTTCGAATTAAAATAAAAATAAGCGTTTCCCCATTAATAATTAGCTTTATTGATGGGGAAACGCTTTAAGATTTGCAAACTGATTATACTTATCGAATAGTTATAGACATATTGGGAACAATTATCGCATCATTGTTTCCTCCTGTATAACGTTGTGCATAAACCTAGACATAGTCGTTATTTGATAATTCTACAGAAGCATTTAACGGAAGTACAATAATATCATTGGTAGCCAAACCACGTCCGTAAATTTTATACTGACTAATTACAGTTCCGTTTTTAGCAATATAAATGATGTAGGTTCCCGTTGCAGGTACCTGAAAAGAGATAGATCCGGCAACCTGAAAAATTCTCTTCTTTTTCCCTAAGTATTTCAGTCGATTACTTATCCCTCCATCAGTAGAAAACCGGAATAAATTAGTTGATGTTGAAACTCCCGCGACTTTAACCATATTACTTGGGTTTGAATTATTAAAAGAAGTAGAAGCTCCACTGCCCACAGCATAATCCATCGAAAAGTCTCCTACTGCATTTGCATCTGCTTCAGTAGGTATTCCCGCAGCTCTGACCGTCCAGCTATTGTTAAAATTATATCCGGTATAAGTTCCTGTTGTATATGGTTTTACATAATTGGCAGGCGTTGGACCAGTAAAAACAACTGATTCTAAAACAGCATCTCCAGTAATGGTAAGACCAGTTGTAGAAACATCAAGCCCAATTGCTGTAGCCGCAACATTAGAGAATCCTCCCTGTTTTTCAATTAGATTAAATGTTCCTGTAAATTTTTCATAAGTACCATTATTATTACTAAACCAAGCCTGATTGCTTAAGAGTAACTGACCAATATTGTTGTAAGTAACACCATTTGTATTGCCTGAATAATTAACAATACTAAGAAAAACCAATCCAAACCCGGATATTGTACCCACATTATTTGAATTGGCTATAATAGTATCTCTAAGTAAAAAAGTAGAGGCAGCTGATGCGGCATTTAAATTAAAAACAGTAGCGCCGGGTGTTGTAATGGTAAGATTCTTAATACTCCCGCCTGTAGTTCCGTCAAAAAGATTTCCCGATGTTTTAACTATGATGTCTTCATTAGCATCCAAACCCTCCAAATAAGCTGTATTTAAATCAATAGGAAAATTAAATACGATCTGACCGTTAATTTCATATAAAGTATTGGCCGTTAATACATATTTAGAACCACCGCCTGCTGCCAGTTCAGTAGCAAGGACAACGGCTAAATTGTCACCGGATCTTATACGTTTATAATTGAGCCTTGGTGCTGTACCATTATTTATAAGTGTCCATGTTGATGTAGTAGATACATAGTAATAAAATGATTTAAGATCTGTATCATAAACAATCAGTCCGTCGGCGGGTGTGGCAATAGCGTTTCTTTGTACAGTTGTCATTCGGGGAGCTAACATACCTTGTGTAGTAGACGTAATATCTAAAACAGCGCTTGCATTAGGTGTTACCGTTCCAATCCCGATTTGTGCATTTGCTAATAGTGATAAGAAGAAAAAAACCACTAAAAAATATATTTTATGTTTTTGCGGAGTATAGTTGATTACCATGATTTTAGTATTAGTTAGTAGATTGATACGATGTTGAGAAAGATATAGCAGGAACTTTAAATAAATAACCCAGCCTTATCTTTTTCCTGAATTTGAAATAATAATTTTCTGTGAATTTTTTTCATTATCAGCTGTTATAAAAGTGGCAATGTAAATACCAGCACTTAAACCTGAAGTTGAAAATGTATAATTCTGTTCTGCGCCCAAATTATTTTTAGATAAAATAGCCTTACCAAGTATATCATATAAAGTAAAGGAGGCTAAAGTTCTATTATTAGGATTGAAAGCCCTTAAAACTTCATTGGTATTATCCTGGCTAATAAAAAAAATGCTTTTTACTTCTGAATTGGTACTAAGTGTCTGATTGGTAAAAGTTATTTTGAATCGGTCTTTATAAACTCCCGGAGCAACAGTGATCTGATAAGATCCGTTTTTAATATTATGATACGAAGAATCAAGCTCGTCGTACAGGTACACATTTTGTGTCGAATCAAAATTTTTAACTTCAACTACATTAAATTTCATTGTGGTGATGGTAGTAGCCTTTATCACTAAAGGAATTCTCTTTGTGGGTTCAAAACTAACTCCCTGAATAATGAAATTTTTGTTTTCTATCCAGAACGATGCATCATTTGGCAGGCTTTCATCCATATTCAACGCATCAATTCCAAAATCAATTCCATCTGTTGCCTCTGGTAAAAATGCCAATGCAAGTTGTCTGGTAAATTCATTATTGATAATAGTATTAATTCTTAAATGAGAAGTTTCAACAGCTTCATCAGTATTTTTAGAAGTTTTATCCTTTGTAGATTTAGCAAATTCAGACAAACCTAATCCTTCTTTATAAAATATGCGATGTGAGTTTTTAAAGCTCACGGAGCCATTTGTGTTCCCATTAATTAAAAAACCTTGCCCTATGGGAATATATTTTCGCTGTACGGCTACCCCTGATGAGGTCCCGGTAGTATTTACAGTTCCATCTTTTTTATAAGTATTAAAAGTGGCGGGAACATATAATCCGGTCGATCCTAAATTTAAGGGGGAATAAGAAGCATATCCTCCCTTATAACTGGCAAGATAATGAGAGTTAACTGTTTTGTCCTGTTCCCAAAAATACGCAATACCGGTACAGGCGCCATTAGATGCATCTAATAAAAAGGCATTGAGGTGTAATGCTGAAGGATATGGATTTCCTGTTAGACTTGCGGCATTTCCCGCTCCTACATTAACACTAATCGTCCCGTCATTTGGTTTGCCTCTAAAATCATAGCGCTGTGCACCCGTTCCCGGGTTATTTACAATTCCGGTACCTTCCGGATCTGTGGCGTCGTTACCGCCTGTTCCTTTCATGGTAAATCCTTCTCCGGGAGCTAATGTTGTTGCGCTGCCGACAAACACCCATTGGGAATAATTATTTGCATTGGTTAATTTATATATCCAATTTGAGGCAATAGCTAATGGATTTGCTGTACCATTGAGATTTCCATTAGCCAGAATTGAAGCGGGAGTAGAAATTGTAGAAGAGGTAGGCCTGTTTAGCATTGTAATGCCAAAATTGGTATTTCCGGTAATTGCGGTTGCATTACCAACAGGTGAGCACCAATAGTTGTACTCAAAATTATCTGATGTACCTTCCTGATACACGGAGATAATCCCCGTCCCTGAATTATTCGATACTCCGGTAGTACCTTGCAATAACTGGGAATTGTTTCTTAAATAAAGATTTGAATTGGTCGCTAAATTTATATTTTGGCCCACATAAAGGACTTCGTTTTTTACATAAACAGGTGCACTGGCACCCACATAAAGTTGCGAAAAACAAGGAATTGAAACCAAAATAGCGAATAGGTAGTTTATTTTCATGGGCTTATTTTTTTTCTCATTAGATCTGTGATATTCATTGCTCATTTGCTTATAGGCATAATCAATTGCATTATTTTTTTATTGACTTTACGTATAAAAAATAAAATGCTAAGCAAATCGCTGTAAGAATCAATACAATCACTAGTTGATCTATAACGCCTCCGGGTGGAGGTGGGGGCGGTCCGCCTCCGGGTGGTAGGCCGGGAGGTGGTGGGTTTTCAGAGAAGGAAATTAGCGGAATTAAAAATAGCAGGCAGTAGATTTTTTTTTTCATTTTTTTCTTTTTTGAGGCTTTAAATAAAGAATTTTCTTTACTATTAGTGTAATTAATAATTGTTTTAAAAGTAGTAAGTAAAATAAATCTTATATTTTTTTACGCAATATACAATTATAATGTTCTGAATATCAGTAAAATTATATTTTAGTATAAAATATTTCTTATATAATTTTTGTTAATTGTTTCAAAATGCCCATTTGTAAGATTATTTCAGGTCAGTAAAAAAATGAGTTTGAAACGGAAAAATCATATTACTCTATTATTTTGATAGGGTATAAAAAGTTTTCTGTTTTTTGCAGAAAATTCAAATAATCTCTTTAAATTTGCCCAGCAATGAAAAATGATAACCAGAATACAAAGTATTATAGCTGCAACATGTTGATGTGTTGTGTTGTTACAATGCAATTAAGTGATCTGGCTTCTACATAAAAAATATAGTATTTATATCAAAAGCCTTTCATGATAGTTTGAAAGGCTTTTTTATTTTAAATTTTATAAATGTGAATGCACGAAAAGTTTCAATGCCTCTAATAAACCTGAATTAAAAAATGATTGAATTAAAAAATGTAACCAAGACTTTTCATCAGAAAAACAGAATTGTTTCTGCCTTATCTGATGTGTCACTTAAAGTTCCGCCGGGAAAAATCTTCGGTGTAATTGGTACTTCGGGAGCCGGAAAAAGCACATTAATTCGATGTGTAAACCTTTTAGAAAGACCAACTTCGGGAGAAATTATTGTAGATAAAAAATCTTTAATCCAATTATCAAATGCAGAACTTGCAATTGAGAGAAGACAAATAGGAATGATTTTTCAGCATTTCAATTTACTTTCATCACGTACTGTTTTTGAGAATGTAGCATTTCCGTTAGAACTTACAGGGACTTCAAAAGCAGCTATTAAAACCCGTGTTTCAGAACTACTGCAATTAGTAGGTTTAGAAGAAAAAGCAAACGATTATCCTGCAAGTCTTTCAGGCGGACAAAAACAAAGAGTTGCCATTGCGAGAACATTAGCAAACAACCCAAAAGTACTTTTGTGCGATGAAGCGACAAGTGCGCTTGATCCGGCAACAACAAGATCTATTTTAAATTTACTGAAAGATATTAACCGACGTCTTAATATCACGATTTTATTGATTACGCACCAAATGGAAGTTGTTAAATCAATTTGTGATGAGGTTGCGGTTATCAGTCACGGAAAATTGATAGAGCAGGGAAGTGTAGGAGAAATTTTTGCAGATCCGAAACATGAACTTACCAGAGAATTTATCTCTTCGTCATTGCATCTGGACATTCCATCAGTTTATCAGGATAGATTGCAAAAAGAAGATGCTGAAAATTTAAATCCGTTATTGAGGCTTGAAATGACCGGAAAATCAGTTAACGAACCTGTTATTTCTGAAGTTTCAAGATTATTCGATACCGATTTTAAAATTATCAGCGCACAAATGGATCAGGCGGGCGATGTTAATTTCGGAGTAATGCTAATTGAACTTTCAGGCAAACGCGAAAATTACGAAGCTGCCATCCAGTATTTTATTTCAAAACATATTAAAACAGAAATTATAGGTTATGTCTGATTCCATCATTGAATTATTATTAAAAGGAACCTGGGAAACGATTGTTATGACTTTTGTGTCAGGCTTTTTTGGTTTCGCATTAGGGCTTCCAACCGGTATTTTGCTTTTTCTTACGAGAAAAAATCAAATATTAGATCAACCGGTTTTAAATAGATCATTATCTGTTTTGGTAAATATTTTTCGTTCTATTCCATTCATCATATTAATTGTTTGGATGATTCCATTTACGCGTGCACTTGTGGGAACTTCCATTGGCGTTAGCGCCGCATTAGTTCCGTTAAGTATTGGCGCAGCTCCATTTATCGCACGTCTTGTAGAGAATAGTCTTTTGGGTTTGCCTTCAGGACTAATTGAAGCAGCGAGAGCTTTAGGGGCGACACCATTTCAAATTGTTTATAAAGTATTACTTCCGGAAGCATTGCCTTCTTTAATAAATGCAGCTTCAATCACTTTAATTACGCTTGTAGGTTATTCTGCAATGGGTGGTGCCGTTGGTGCGGGTGGTTTAGGACAAGTTGGTTATCAATACGGATACATTGGGTATGATGCCGTAACGATGAATTCAGTGCTTGCTTTGCTGGTACTTTTAGTATTCCTAATCCAGTTTATTGGCGATACTTTATCGAAACGATTTGACCATAGATAATTGTCAATTAAAAATTACGAAGTCGATAATTTTTGTTTCACGCAGATTTAAAAGGATTTAAGCTGATCAAGGCAGATTATTTAAATTAAAATCTGCTCAAATCTTTTTAAATCTGCGTGAAAAAGACTTTGCGAACTTTGCGGTTAATTGCACACAGTAGTATAAATATTAATTATAAAAAATAGAAGAATGATTACTAAAAATAATTTTTTAAAAGCAATCGGGATTGTAACCTTGTCGCTTTTAGTTGCGAATTGCGGAAAAAGTAAAAATAACGATCCTCATTTTTTAAAAGTGGGTGTTGCCACCGGACCAGAATATAAAGTAGCAGAAGCAGCTAAAAAAGTAGCAAAAGAAAAATACGGACTTGAGGTTGAATTGGTTTCTTTTAACGATTACGTGATTCCAAACGAAGCTTTAAGCCAGGGCGATATCGATGCAAATGCTTTTCAGCATAAACCATATCTTGACGAGCAGTCTAAACAACGTGGCTATAAATTGGCGATCATAGGAAAAACATTTATTTACCCAATTGCTGCGTATTCTAAAAAGATCAAAAGTCTTTCAGAATTGAAAAATGAAAGCACAATCATTATTCCAAACGATCCAACAAACGGAGGTCGTTCGTTATTGCTTTTACAAAAAAACGGATTATTAAAACTTCGTGATGGAGTAGGCTTATTGCCGAAAGTAACGGATATTATTGAGAATCCAAAAAAACTTAAAATATTAGAATTAGAAGCGCCTCAATTGCCAAGATCTTTAGACGATGACAATGTTTCTATTGCCATTATCAACAATACATTTGCTTCACAAGCCGGATTAGTTCCGTCGCGCGATGCCTTGTTTGTAGAAGACAAAGATTCTCCATACGTAAATCTTGTAGTGAGCAGAGAAGACAACAAAAATGATGAAAGAGTAAAGCAGTTTTTACAAGCCTTTCAATCTGCAGAAGTAGAAGCATCAGCCTTACGCGAATTTAAAGGTGGTGCTGTTAAGGGTTGGTAATTTTTTCTATTAATATAAACGGAACGCCTCAATTTATTGAGGCGTTCCGTTTTACTTTTTATAAAAGTATTTGTTTATTTATAAAAGGATCAGATACTTCTGTTTTACTTAACCACGTTGCAAATGCTGCCTTTTTTCTATAAATTATAAGTGGTACTCGTTGTAAAACAGCACTAGTGAAATTTCTTTATTTCTTTTCAACATAAATGCTTGAAAACTCGTTTTTATCATCAAACAGTAGTTTTATTTTAAGAGCAGTATTCTTAATTTCGATGTAATTTGAAAATTTTAAATCATCATAATTCTCAATTTCGTCTTTATTAGTTTTTAACTATTTTCTTCTTTTGTTGAAAATGGTTTCAATCCATTCTCAAAATCAAATTATCTCATGTTTGAAATCAATTATATTCCATATTTTTCATTTAATTTCAATTTTATCAAGTAAATTTTTTCTTTTTTTTCACAAGAAATTAAAAGATTCAGTAAGCAAATTGGTATAATAATTATGTTTGATTTATATTAATTCTAATTAAATTTTAAGAAGTTTTAGATAACCAATAACACTTTTTTTATTTTACGTTCATAAACTGATTGTTGATTTTAAATGTTTTTATTATTGTGTCACCTTATTGTAAATAAGATATTTAATAATAAAATAATTGAAATTATTTTAGTTTTCATGATTATTTTATTTGAGGGATATTATTTTTAATTGAACCGTATCGGAGTGGACAAGTATTTATTCAATCTCTATATATGGGCTTGTATATTCATCCTCAGGCTTGTAATTAATTCCTTTATAAACAATGATTTCTGTTTTTAGTGTTTTGTCGAGTTTATATAAAACTCCATCTTTACGTACATAATAATAAAAATCATTAGTAGCTTTTATTGCTCCGATAATCTCGTTATTGAAAAGAAACTTTTTTCTTTTTAAATTACCATTATTTGAGTTATATACAGCAATACAGGAAGATGTATTTGCAACAATTTCTTCGTCTATTATTTGTAATGATTTCAGCACTCCCACTTTGTCATTCTGTATACTATGGAGATCCTGATCTTCTCGTATATTCTTATTAACCAAAGCAACATCATCTGGTGATTGCCAATTGATAATTGGTATATTTGCTAACCATTTCATTTTTCCGTTTTTTTTATCAATACCAATAATATGTTCTGCATCTCCTAGTACAATCAGTTTTTCTCCTGTGGCAAGACCATTTAGTATTTGAATATGAGCTTCTCCAGACACATTAACTTTTGCATCTTCATCATATCTTGTATCACTTATGTAGCTGTTTACTTCGAACTGCCACTTCGTGTTTAAATCTTCATCAAGACAAAAAGCATTTCCTTTTTCATCCACAACAAAAATTTTACCATCATTTACAATTGGTTCATGTACTAGTGGATTTACAAACTTTAAGCAGGTAATGAACTGTCCATTTTTTGCGTTTATCGCACAGAGATTATAACCTGAATTCACAATTACTTTATCGCCAACAATAACCGGTGAGAAAAATACTTTATTTTTCATATCATATGCCCAGTTTGGCTGCATTGTAGTTAAATTAACGGACTTTACTTTTCCATTTAAATTGCAAAAGATAAAACTGTTGTCATATACAAGTGGGTATTGTGCAAACATGAAAATTGATGGATTCTCGGGTATAGATTCCACTTCTTGATATTTTTTTTGAATTTCGCCTGTCTGTTTATTAAATGTAATTATTTGCCCATTTTCATACGATTTGATTATGGTATTGTTATTAATTCTAAAGTAAGAATCACTTCGTGTGTCTTCTGTATTTTTTATGTTTTGCCAATTGCATTTACCTGTTAATAAATCTATGCTATATAGGTTTCCGTTATTTGTTGTTAGAAATAATGTTGATTTTTTTGTAGCGTCTTTCTGTGCGCAAGAAAATATAGATATTGAAAGAATTATAATTATTATTTTTAATAATGATCTGTTCATAATGTTTAGAGATAAAAAATTATATTAAGTGCTTGTATAAAATTATTTGAATTGTAAAATTGTTTTTTTGCTTTTAGTTTAAGGTTTTTTGTAATCTTCGTTATAATGATTATTTCCTTCTTTAATTTTATTTATCTAAACAATTTTCTGTGTGCTGATAACCTAACCCGCTAATAAATCCAATCCATTCTTTATTATTCTTATTAAAAACAAAAAGAGATACAGAGTTTTGTAATTCATTATTATCGATGGATGAATATTTCTTAAAACAATAATAGATTAGATTATTATTTTTCCAGATAAAAGTATTTTCTTTAAATTTCTCTTTTGTTTCTATTAAATTATTGTCTTTTATATCGGATACATTTCCATTTCTCTCTTTTTCAAAAGTTGCTTTTCCTAATATTAAATTTAAATTTTTCAATAGGTTTTGTATTTCATTCTCAGTGTAAAGATTGACTTGATACATGCCTACAACATTATTTTTTTCATTATAAAGTGCTCCAATTTCTGGATCAATTTTACCGTAATGAAATACTATGCTATTAGTACCATTACTATTATTGTTTGCTAGTTCTATTTTATTAAAAACTAATAATTTTTCAGAACTAAAGACGAGTCTTTCATTACCCATAAGTGTTAGTTCATCATTTTTTATTGTATCTTTTTTTGAAAGGTTGACAGAGGTCAAAATATCATCTATATCTTCATCTAAAGTTAAACTTGCTATATCTAATGGTTTTGATATTGTTGTTTTTTTTATTTCTTTTTCTAACTTATTCTTAGTTTGAGAATTACATGATTGTAATAGAATTATTAGAAAGATTATGAGTGTTTTATCGATTTTCATTTTCGGTTTCTTTTCGAAATGTATTTATAGTGTAATCATTTAAATTATTCCCTCTGTCAAATATTTGATAAAATCCAATTTTTTTTAGATTTTGTTGATTTAAAGGTGTTGTTGTATTCGTTATTTTATTTAAAAGCAATTTATTTCCGAATTTTAAATTATAATTCAGGTCAAGGTTTATGTTGGTTAAATTTGTTTTGATAGCATTTTCAAAAGTGTTAAAGTTCAAATTGCGATAGTCGTTTATTCTAATAATTGGCAATCCTTTTTTTTCTGTTTTTGGTAATAACGATTCAATGTGCTTTTTATATTTAGTTCTTTTTTCGTAAACAATTTTTTCAGGTAAATTATTTAATACAATCGAATACTCATAGTTATGATACTCACCATCACCAGGAGGATTGTTAAATAAGTATATAGCTTCTACAGATTCCCAGGTTATAACTTCCTTATATTGCAATTGTACATTGTCTATAATAAATTCATTTTCATTATATGTTAGTTTGTCTTTATGTTTTGCATATTCTTCCCATGTTTGTCCTTTACCAAGGTAAACGAATGCATCAACAAAAAATAGTAGAAATAACAATAAGAGACTTATTAAAAGTATCCAAATGGCAATACTTTCGACATGAGCATATACTAAAAGATAAATAACCGCTGAATTTAATGTTATACATACTAACATTGCAATAGCTTGTCCATAGTCCGGTTTCATATTGAATATCATTTATTTAAATTGAACCATCTCTTTTATAAATTTCTTCTGTAGTTCGATCATATTTATCATATAGGATTTTCCAAGGAAATTCATCTGATCTTTTGGGTTTCCAGTAGTTACTTTTCTGGAGACTAATTCTCCTTTTCTAATTACTGACTTTACCCCTAAAAGTAAAATCTTTTTTAAATTTAAGTATCTTTGATTTAACTTCTTGTTTTATGATTTCTATTCTTAAATAATTAAAAAGAGTTTTTAAATAATTTCAAATTCCGTTTTTCCTTTTGGCATATAAAACATTTGGTCGATCATAAGTTCTTCTTTTGTTTCTTTATTGTATAAATAAAAGGCAGGTTCACCATTTAGTTTTTTAAAGGTTACTAATTTACCATAACCATAAAAATTTAAAATTGTGTCTTGTGGAAAAGGCATAACCTGAAACCCATTTTTAGCATCATCAATCAAGCTATTGATTCTTGCATTAGATTCCGATTTGCTTAAATACATTGATGTAGACATGTTTTTTTCTCTAACTTTTATCTTTTCTGCAAATTCACTATATTTTTCATTATTAAGAAGATCGGCTAATTCGTTATATGCCTTAATTAACTTTTCTTTGAAATTTTCTACATCCTTTAGGTTTTCGCCATCAGTCCATTTTGTTAATGAATAAGGAATTTCAGCTATGAATTCTGATGAATTTGTTAAAGACGGAATTTTTTGATTTTCTTCAACTTTTGGAACTGCTGTCTCCTGGAAGTCTTTGATGTGTTTAAATTCGTTATTTGCTACATCAAATAATCTAACATTCAATCGTAATGATGCTTCAGGATGTAAGCTTTCTTGTCCTGCAAGAGGTTTTATAGTTGCTTTTACAAATTGTTCCCCAGAATTATAAATAGCATAATTAATTGGAACATTACTAGATATTTGACCTTCAGCTTCCATTGTTAATACTGGAATATCGTTAATCAAGATTTCAAAATTGCAGGCTGCGACTGAAAAGTCTATGGTGTAATAGGGTTCGTATACCATTTTTTTAGTTTATTTATCTAAACATTTTTAAGTAGATTGATAGCCTAGATTATTAATAAATCCAATCATTTCGTTATTAAAAAAACTTAAAAGATGTATATTTATTAATTAGATTTAATTTTTATAGTACATATCTAAAGATCGGTATGAAACCCATTCTTTATATTTTTTGTTGTTTTTGTCTAGAGCAATTATTTGTAAAGTTCCTTCCACAGGATTTTTATCATAATTAACTTTGTAAATGACAAAAAAAGTAACTTTTTCTTTAGAATCTTCCCATACTAAAATGCGTTCTTCCATTTTATCTTTTTTGAATTCTCCATTTTCATCTAGAAAAAGTGGATGTTCTTTTGTAGATAATGAAATTTTTGAAAATGCAGGTTTTGAACTATATTTATTTTCAAATTCCTTAATTATTTTAACTGCATCATTATTATCTAAAACACTTATTTCGTAACACCAAATAAGTTTATCTTTTTTCGTATAGAAAAAAGAAATTTCATTTTTTGTAGAATCAATATTATTATCAAGTAAGTTTATTTGCTGAGGAGGAAATTTAAATTCTTCATAATCTCCTGAAATATTATATTCATTTAAAACATTATCGTTTAATGTTAAGCCAATTTGGTTTAGAACTCCATTTATATTAGTTTTAAATTTAAAGTTTGTTAAATTAAGAGTTGCCCTAGAATTGTTTTTTATTGCTTCCATTTGTGGTTTTTTAGACTCAATTATTTTTTTTTCTTGTTGTCCATTGCATGAAAGTATGCTCAATGCTAATAAAAGTGTTATTTTTTCCATAGTTTATTTTATTCCTTTAATTCCTTTCAAATAATAATTATTCCCTTTGTTATTTTGTTCTTGTGCAAAAACAAAATAACTGTAATTTTTTAAATTCTTATTTTGCTTTTTTCTTTCTTTTAAATAGGACTCATAAAAAGTTGTACTATTTAGGTGCATTATTAATTTGTCCAATTGAGTAATTAACACAGCCAAATTAGCTTCATCAGTTTTTGTGTTTTGTATTATAGAATTATAGCCAATATTAAAAATATAAATTTCATTTTCATTTTCCCAAACAATATGGCGATCAATTTTATCCAGATCATCATAATTAGGTAAGCCTAATTTTTTTTTAAGGGAATTAAATAACTTTTGACTTTCTTCTTTGGTATAAGTGTGCAATTGATATCCTTCTATTTTTTTAACCTTTTCATTAACTAATAAATTAATGTAATTTTTCCCACAATAAGTCTCTGAAACGTCATTATTTATTGAATTAGATAAATCATTGTTATTATAGATTAACATTTTAGAACTTGAGAATTCATAAGCAATAAGATTGGGGTCGTAAATAAATGGACGTTTATTTAAATCTATTTCATTCTTGATTAAAATACTTTTGTTTAATGGTAAATTAAATGTACCTAAATCATTTTTTTGCGAATTACAACTTTGTAATAATATCACACAGTTAAAAAAAACAATTATTTTTTTTTTCATTTTACATTTTATTTTTCTTTTCCCAGAATAAGATTTCATTTTTATAACCTGTAATTTTTTCTAAGTTTGCCATAATATCAAACTCATCATAAAAGGTCCTTGTTCTGTTGTAATTAACTGGCTTCCAGTCAGAACTGATTTTTTTATAAGTAAAGCCTACTTTTATCATAATTATTACCTGACCTACACATGGATCAACTTTTAAGCCTGGTGTATAATAAACTCCTACTTGCGAATTATATTTCAATGAATGAGTAGATGTTAGTCCCATTTTTGCACTTGCTTTAACGCTTCCTTCTACATGACCTTCTAATTCAGGTTTTTTTACTGTTCCTATTACTACAACCATTCCTTTTAATTCTAACCCAGATTTTAATTCAAGAGAGACATTTGTATCTAAATTAAAATTTGCTTCTTTTTTATCATTAACAGTGCTATAAGTAGTATCAATTACTCCAGAAACCGAACCTTTAATTTCTAAATCTATGTACATTTTGAAATTTATTAAAACTTTCTCAGTTTCATAGCCTTTTTCTGCCCAAGTTCTAACCATGTTAAAAATCTCTAAAGCTAATGCATTTCCACTCCCTAATGTAACCACTGCGACACCAGCTTGAACAGCTAAGCTTAAAAGATCAATAACTAATGTTAGCTCTATTAAAGGTTTAGCTTCAAGAAAAAACTTGATTTTTGTACCAATTTCACTATGGTCATCATTTAAATCTGCTTCCCATTCTGAACCAAAAAAAACTGCTGGGGCATTTAATGTAATATCAAAAGGTAATTTTCGACCTATTCCTTTTGATAATTTACCTTTTGTGGTTGAAGTTATTCCTTGAGATATTTTTTTTACAGATGATATAACAGAAAAAAGAGATTTAATTTTATCGGTATATTTAAAAGTTAAATCTGGAGTGCTTTGATATTTTCCATTTTCATCCTTATCAAAATTTGCTTCCAAACTAACACCAAAGTCGACTTCAGTATATTCTCCTTTTTCTTCATTAGCTAATTTTAAAGCTTTTTTTCTAAGTTCATCATGTTTGCTCTTATGCAGTTTTTGCCATTTTATGCTTAAGGCATTACTTAGATTGATATAAAAATTAAATTTCCACTTGATATCAGCATAAGCCATGACTTGAATTGTGGTAGTATTTTCGTTAGAAAAATAACGACAAGAATGAATGTGTATATCATATAAATTAGGAGTAGAACTAGCAGGCCAAATATATTGTAAAGGCGCAGGGTTCCATGACTCTAAATTAGATTTTACAGGAAAATCTAATTTATTAGTTACCTTATCAATTACTTTTTTATATTCAGGTGAATTTATTTTAATGTTTTTTTGATGTTTATTTTTCTCCTTAAAACAAGCTTTATTTTGGTATTCAGTAATGTCTATTGTGAAATTTTCGTTATGACTTGAAGCAATTGTTTTATAAATTATTGTTTGAGCGTCATGACCATAAGAATCAAAAATAATATCTACGCGACGATTTTCGATATATTCTTTTTCATTTTTATATTTTATATTGTCGCGTCCTTTTTTGTCATCGGTTGGGTTTACTTCTCCACGACCAATAGAGACAATTCTGCTAGCATCTAAACCACCATCAACAAATATTTTTTTTACGGCATCACTTCGTTGTTGCGATAACTTTTGGTTGTATTGTTCTTTTCCTATAACACAGGCGTGACCATCAATTTTAATGTAAGAGTGTTGAGATAATAACAAATATTGCAAAACATTGTTTAGTGTTGTTTTGGCTTCAGCAGTTATATCATACTTATCAAAATCAAAAACAATTGTTTTTAAAATTGGCGTTTTAGGATTTGATATTTTTTTTAAATTTTCTCCATTGTCAAAAACACGTATGGGTGTTTTTTTACTTTCAGTAATTTCAATGGTTTCGAATCTGCAAAGTTCGTAACGCTCTTTACTTTTATCCGGTTCGCCAGTTTTTAATGGTGATAAATTTGTTGGAGGCTTTATTTCCTGAGAGCCTATTTTTTTATTAATTTTTAGATAGCAAGCATGTTTAGTTTCATCGTTACTATTAGGAATATAAAGTTTATTGGCAGGATCAAAAACTTTTACATAAAATTCCTCTGTTTCTTTCATACCCATTAGTTTTGGATACCATGAAAAGGTATTTTTTATGGCTAGATTTATCTCTCCATCAATTACATCAACACTGGTGTATCTATGCAATGGAGTTTTTCCATCACCTGATTTTCTAAAAACATCAACGCTTAAATTTAAATTTCCATTAACTCCTTCAGTCATTAAATTAAGATAAACAGTTTCCCCATATTTAAAAAGATGTTCTTTCCTAACATCTTTTCCATCATTTGTAGTACACCATTTGCTGCTTACTATTTTTGCAGGACAATGACCGCTTACTAATAAACCAGTTTGGTTTACAACATCTCTTTTGCCTGAGAGACTTGCTTCTATATAATATTCAAATGGTCCACATAACGGTTTAGGAATGCTTATTCTTTGAGGTGCATTTGCAGAATGTATTCTTTGTACAATAATGGTATTTTTCTTGCGATCCTGTAAAATCCAGGTTACATCCTTTTTTTTATCAGTTTCAGAGGTTCCTTCATACCATAAATCTACCTCGAAGAAAACCTCTTGGTCTGCTGCAATTACAACTTTTTTATTAGGAGTAGATAAGCTTGATATTACTTTTCCTTTTCCATTCCATTTTATTCTTTTAACGCCTTTTACCATTTTAAATTTTATTCAAATTAATTATCATTAAAAATTTAATCCGTTATGCTCACTTTCCTTCGCATACATATCCCTAACATCTACCATTGGGTTTATGAGGTTGTGTACCATAGGATCGGCATTTTTAAAATTTTGCTCTCCGGGTTCTGCGGTTTGTCCGTGATCTGTAATTTCAATACAATCGGGCGCTCCCATTGGGCAGGTTGCTTTACTGTTTTCTAAAAGTATTTTGCCTTCGTTGCTTAGGGTTACTTTTTCATAAGGACCGCTCCATTTTGTTATTACGGCCTGGCAGGGCAAAAAACTATTTCCTGCAGGTTGTTTTTTGCATTTGCCAAAGGTGTTTTTTTCTAATGTCTGACCAATTTCTTTAGTAGTGGCAATGAGTTTTTCTGACCCTTCTTTATCATTTGCAAAATGTTTAGTTTGCGATTTAACCTTAATTTTATCTGTTTTAGACGTGTCTTCACTAAACTTGCATTTGCAAGTTGCGCCTTGTACTACAAAATGTTTTTCGCTCATAGTTTTGGTTGTTTAAAATTGCCACCACTTTTTTTTGGGTTCGATTACTTCAACAAATAATTCTGCTTTTGGTTTTGTACTCATTTCTTCTTTGTCATTTAAATTAGATATCGTAACCGAATATTTCTGCGGAATGTCTAATTCTAATGTGCAACTTATAAAAATGGCTTCGGGCATATGTTTTAATGGGTTTAAAAAATATTTTGCCCTGTATTCGCCTGTAACTTTTTGCTCTGAATATTCTTTTACCGGTAAATTTAAAGCTCTTTCAAAATCGGTTTTGGTGCGCTCATCATCAAGTTTTCCGTTAATGTCAATGACCAAAAAGTTATCGACATCAAGATGATCGTCAATTTTTTGATTTACCAGATAATTCAGGTTTTCAGTTTTAGCCAGAACAGGAAAACCAAGTTCTTTTTGAATCGATAACGAAGAAGGATATTCAAGATGGATTCCGTTAAAAAAAGCATTTAAAAACCAGTCTTTTTTAAGTGAAACATACAAAGTGTCGCTGTCTTCTAAATTCCTGTCGTAAATAGAAAAGTATTTCTCGACCTGTTCTCCTTTATAATAATTTGTGATTTTTTCTTTTGTTTCCTGCCAGCGTTCTTTAATTTGACTAAAGTTGTTAATATATTGCCATTCTCCGGTTTCATCAACAACAACCAATAAAGGATATAAAGCGTTAGAAGCTTGTTCGGCAATTTCTTCGGCCATAGTGCTGGCTTTAGTATCGTTGATGTAAATAGCTCCAATTCGGGTAATTTCAAAAAAATAAAAATTATTTTCGCTTTTTGCCTTCCAATTTACGTTGATTCCCTGCTTTACCGTATTTACTTGTTTACCATTTTCTATAGTATAAAGAACACCGTACGTATTATTAATTATTGCGTTATCAAGCGAAATGCTAATAGGCGCATCATTACGGCTTACTTTTTTTCTGTTTTTTTCCTTTTCTTCGTCGGTAAGTTCCAACTCTTCAGGAGCTAAAATTACAAATTCGAGATGGTACGGAAAATCAGCTTCGATTAAGTCTTTTAATGAAGGACAAAATCGGTTATGATAACTTCGAAGCAGGGAAGGTTCGATACCCAAATCTTTGGCGACACTAAGTAATGTGTCTCCTTTTTTAATTTTATAAGTAAGGTGGTCTTCATACGAAGGCTCGGGAATAAAAAGCATATAACAAACTGTATTTCAGAATCAAATATATGTTTTTTCTTCCTAATTCTGAATTCTAAATCAAAAAAAATACAAGAATTTACTGATGTACTTATTGTAACGCTTGTAGGCTATCTTTTTTCATAATAAACTATTTTTCTTCACTTTAGACATGCTAATTATATAACTAAAGTCACGTTGATTCCCATATATTTATAAGAAATTTCGAGTGTTTAATTTTATAATAAATCATTATCTGATGAAAGTTGAAAAGCAAAAAAAACGCATTGCTATTTTAGGGGGCGGACCAAGTGGATTATTCGTTTATAAAAGATTGATTGAATCAGGTGAAACCGATTTTGAAATTGATATTTTTGAAAAGAAAACCCAATTGGGAGCCGGAATGCCATATAGTCTGGACGGTGCAAATGACGAACATGTTACCAATGTTTCTGATAACGAAGTGCCGCCTATTGTAACGCCAATGTCTGAATGGATTTATACTGCGCCGGCTTATTTATTAGAAAGATTTAAAATAAATCCGGCAGAATTTAATGAATATAAAGTGGTGCCAAGATTGTTATTTGGCCAATATCTTTCTGATCAGTTTGATTTACTGAAAGAATCTGCAAATACGTTAGGAATTACGACAAATGTGCATTTTCAAAATGAGGTAATAGATATTAGGCAAAATGAACAAAATAACGAAGTTTATATCGAAACTACAGCTCTTGGTATTTTACCTTTTGATTACACTATAATTTGTACAGGTCATAAATGGCCCAAAGAACACGAGGGAAAAGTTGCGGGTTATTATGATGCTCCGTATCCGCCTTCTAAACTTATTTTGCCACTAAATCATGCTGTTGCTGTTCGAGGATCGTCTTTAACGGCAATAGATGCGATAAGAACACTGGCGCGTAGTAACGGTACTTTTGAAAAGGATGAAAACAACAACAATTTAGTTTATAAAATTAGCAACGAAAGCCCTGAGTTTAAAATAATGATGCATTCCAGAAACGGATTGCTTCCGGCGGTTCGTTTTCATCTTGAAGATTCTCATCTCAACAATGCATCACTTCTTACTCCTGAAGAAATTGATTTGCATAAAAAAAATAATGGTGGTTTTTTATCTTTAGATTATGTTTTTCAAAAAAATTTTAAAGATATTTTTATCTCCAAAGATCCTGAATTTTACCAACGAATTAAAGATTTATCGATAGAAGAATTTGTAGCGGAAATGATGGAATTACGAGAGCGAATTGAACCTTTTACGCTTTTGAAAGCAGAGTACATACAAGCCGAAAAATCAATGAAAAGGCATGAATCTGTGTATTGGAAAGAAATGTTGGCCGTGTTAAGTTTCGCCATGAATCAGCCTGCCAAATATTTATCTGCAGAAGATATGCAGCGCTTGCAAAAAGTATTAATGCCGCTAATTACTATTGTTATTGCTTTTGTCCCTCAAACATCTTGTTTAGAACTTCTTGCTTTGCATCAGGCGGGAATTTTAGATATTGTATCGGTTGGTTCAGACAGTACGGTTGAGCCACAAGAGGAGGGAGGTATTATATATCATTTTGAAGATGAAGAAAATAATAATCATTCTGTTTATTATAAAACTTTTGTCGATTGTATTGGTCAGCCTCATTTGTCGTATGAAAAATTTCCTTTTAGAGGTTTGGTTGCCCAGAAAATTATTAGTCCGGCAAAAATTAAATTTCAATCCCAGGTATCAGGAAAAGAAGCTTTAGAAAATGGCAACAAACTAGTTGAACAAGATGCGAATGATAATTATTTTTTGAATGTTTCAGGAATTGCTATCAATGATAATTTCCAGATCATCGATCAATATGGCGCTTATAATGAAAATATTTTTGTTATGGCCGTTCCTTATATTGGCGGATTTAATCCTGATTATTCCGGACTTGATTTCTGCGAAGCGGCTTCGTTACGTATTTTAAACAGCATAATGGAAAATTAATTTACTTTAGATTTTCAACATAATCCATATTAAAAAGCCTGTAATGACGAATCAATTACAGGCCTTTTTATTAATCTGAAATAATTTATTAATGCGATTCTAGGTAAGATTTAAAATTTGCTATATCATCTTTTACTAATTTTTCAAAATAAGGATTAAGCAATTTTGCAGCACTTTCTCCGGCAATGCCAAGTGGAGCCTGATATGAAATTGTAATATCAATTTCTGTAGCTTTTCCTTTAGACTTAAAAGTAATTTTTCCAACATTTGTAATCGATGAATCCGGAAGCGATTGCCAGCTTATTAGTTTTTCTTTTTCATCTTTAATCACTTCTGCAGTCCAGCTTAATTTTCCAATTCCTGCCGGCCCTTTTGCAGTCCATTTTGAAGTGTTGTAATTTATCGGTTTAACAGAATCGATGTGATTCATAAACTTTGGCAGGTTTTCGAAATCACGCCAAAACGTATAAACTTCGCTCACAGGTTTCTCAATTACGCTATTTATACGAATATTTATGTTGGATGTTTTTCCATTTTTTAAATGGTCAACAGCATCATAAACAGGACAATATCCGCTAAGGCCTCTTAAAAGCATGGCTCCTCCGGTTCCAATTTTCCCAATGCTTTTATCTTCTTTCGATAATCCTTTGTAAAGAAGATAAGATCCGCTGGTAACCATTAAGATCCTTTCGATAGCCGAAACGTTATTTTTAATTTTTGGAAGTTTCTGTTTTTGAAGGTTTTTCAAAGATGTTGATATAGTTTCCATAATTTTATTTTTTATCGTTATTAAATTTATTTACATAATATTTTTAGAACATTAAAAATAAGCAGATTACGAAATGTTTATCTTATAGTATTTCAATCTTTCATTACACAATTATGCTTAGTTTCTCATAATTATTCAAAAAAAAAACTTCATTATTTCTAATGAAGTTATCGGCGTGTAATTACTAAAAAGGCATTTAAAATGTTTTAACTTCAATTCCGTGATCTTTTGCGTATGGCAAGGCAAGGTCCCAAAGTTTTTGGTATTTTTTTTCAAAAACAGGAAAACTTGTGGCTTACATTTCTGCAATAGCTTTGTCTATGGTTTCTTTAGGGGCTTTTTGATCCAATAATTTGGCAATTTTCACATAATCTTTTTCATATTTGTCTTTTACAAAATTAAAAAGATCTAATGATGCATTAATCATTGGCGTAGTCTCTTCTGTTGGTTTTAAATCTTCTATTTTTTGAATAGATTGTTTTAGGTACGAAACTTTAAATCTCAAAACATGGTCTTCATAAGATTTTGCCGGAAACGTACTTTTTTCATCAAAAGCCAAAAGTTGGTTTGCTTCTTTATTTTGTTGCATGGTTTGAAAATCTTTCGCACCAAATTCCATAAATAAATTAGTATTTAGAGCAGCTATATCGAAATATTCTTCTGGTGTATTTTCCATTTTACAAGATTGTAAAACGATTAACAGCAATGCTGCAATAATAATTTTTGTCTTCATTTTATTTCTTTATAATTATTTTTAATGTCTATAGTTTGTGTTATAAAAGTCGCAACACAATTTTGATTAAAGTGAGTAAAATAGTTGTGATTAATTGTATCATGCTTGCGCTGTATTATTCCATTTCAATCTGTATCAGGGCCATTGCAGATTTCTGGCTTCCTTTTTCAACCCCTTTATTCCATTGTTCAATTGCTTTTTCTTTTTTGCCCAACATAAAATAATAGGCGCCCAAAAGCGTGTAACCTTCCGGTTCACCTTGTGAAATAATTGTATTTCCAAGAGCAATAATTGTATTATTGAGTGGTTTTGGTTTCGTGTTTTTTTCAGGATTTAATAAAGCATCCATGCCTTGATCCTCAATCAACAGCATTCCAAAATAATCCATGCAGGCTTTACTTAAACCATCATTACAAAGTTTGCTTATTTTTTCTTTTTTAGCTTTTGCCATAGAATCATCCAGCATATATTCAAGCGATGATTTGTTCTTCGACATCAGATAATATTCATTTAGCAAAGAAGCCTTTTTCTTTGCCAGAGCCACATCTTTTCTGTTATTGGCAACAACAGTATCCTTTTTAATCCACGTTTCCTTTTCTACCCAACTCGAAGCGCCAATAAGTGTATTGTTTTTTATTTTGAATTTAAAAATGCTTTTATCAGGATATACAATCAGCGAATCGCCTTTGGTAAAATAATCTCCAGTTCCAATTCCAACAATATTTACTTTTCCGTTTCCGTCAAATTCAAAAAACGAATACATATTCGAATCAGATTTGGCCTGATAATATCCCTGAAGATTATTATCGATAACCTGAGCGTTTGCCAAATTCGAAAGATACATTAAGAGTAATAAAAATTGAATTTTTTCCATGATACTTTTTTATCTGTTGAAACCATAACATGATAATGCCAGTATGAGACATTGCTTTTTCATACTGGCATTTAGCAATTATTTAATAAAATCAAATTTATCTGTAAATAATTTCCCTACTACTGGAACAGGAATTTCTTGTTCGTTATTAGCGTTTATGATCCCCATAATCCACAATACTAAAACAACAAGATTTACCAGGCTTAAAATACTTGCCAAAGTTGGTACTACAACTGCAATAATAGTTAAAGCTACAGAGATTGCGATTCCTAAAATTGCAATTCCTAAACCTTGTTTTAAATGAAATCTTGTTAAAGAGTCTTTAACGGTTAGTTTGTTGTAGTTTACGTAAGCAATAACCCAACCGATAATAGTAATGTACGAAATAATTGAAAGCGTCTTTTTGTTCATGATTTCTGGTTTTAAATTCAAACCAAAAGTAATCATGTACTTCCTCAAAAAATAAAATCTTGTATATACTAACTATCTACAGCAATCATTTGAGTATCTATTTTGTATCTACAAGAAAATCATTTTAAAGGTAAAAAAGCGCCGCAGGCATTGATTTTATTGGACTGAAGTAATATATGTATCTAAATCAGTTTCGCGGTCCAGATTTAATTTTTGTTTAATTCGGTAACGCGCCATTCGCATACTTTGGGTTTCGATATTCATATGATTGGCAATTTCCTTCGTACTCATTCCTAATTTGATGTACCCGCAATATTTAAAATCGAGTTTGGTAAGCGTGCCCGAAGCTTTTTCCTGTAAAGTCGAAAAAAAGACCGGATTGGTATTTTCAAGGCTTGTTTTTAGTAATTCAAATTCATCATCGACTTCCATACTTTTGTCGATTGTTTTTGAAATCGTTTTTATATCCGAGGATTTCTCTGATTTCATCACCAACAATTTATTCTGAATATCTTTGAGGACTTCGTTTTTCTTTTCTAACTGAAGGTTATTGGTCATTAATTCCTGTTGCAATTTGATTTTTTCCTGTTCGTTCAGTTTCTTTTCCTGAATCGCAATCTGAAGTTCTTTCTCTGTTAATTCAAATTCTAACAGCGCAATCATCGCTTCTTCTTCTTTTATTTTAGATAAAAGGGTTGCTTCTTCATTTGCTTTTTGAAGCAATAAATTGGTTTTAATATAAGAGCGCTGTCTAAAATGATACGAACGCAACATAAACAAAAGCGTAAAAAACACAAAAACGACAAGCGCGATATACAAATAATTGATTTTTTTTCTCGATTCAAGATTGTCTGTTAGCAATTGAATTTGCTGCGATTTTTTCTCGGTTTCAAAACGAACAGAAGCATTATATTCACGGGCCCTGTTTTCTTTTTCCATCATAACAGCAACAGCTTTGTCGTATAAATCGAAATATTTTCGATAAGCAGGAAAATCATTTTTTATCGTAGCCAGGTCCATATAGTTTTTATAAAGCAGGGCATAATACCTTGAGTTTATTTCCGGATGGTCTTCAATAATTTCAGATACTTTCTTTAATACCTTTTCAACTTTGGGTATATCATTTATGTTTGTATAATATTGTGCTTGCTGACCGTACATCACCATAAGCTGCATGGGTTCATTCAATTTAAGGCAAACAGCTTCTGTCTTTTTTAAATAGGTTAAAGTTTTCTCTGGCTGACTTTCAAAAAAATGATACAAATAAAGACTGGTAAGATTTAACCATGTTCTTCCGTAAGAGCTATTTATATTGCCTTTTCTTCGTTCATTTTCGAATATGGCAATGGCTTTTAAATAATTGTCTTCGGCTGTTTTTATTAATTTTGAATTGTTCGGTGTTTCTTGCTCAGCACTTCTCATTAAAAAAAGTGCCTGACTTGTTAAGCCGTTGGCAATATTAATTTGGTTTTTACTTTCATAGGCCAGTGCCAAAGCTTTCGTCGTATATTTTTCGCAGAATTTAAGATCATTATGATCAATAAAATAAGCACCTAAATTTTCATATCCGTTAACTAATTTGTCGTATCTCATTTTGTTTTTTTCAAAATAAGCCAACGATTTTAGCATGTAATAAATGTATTTTTCTTTATTACCAATGATTTCATGTTTGTAAGCAAGTGCATAATTGGCGTAAGCAATGGCTTTTGGGTCTTTAGATTGTATGGCTAAGGTGTAACTGGAATCGGCATATTTTATTTGTTTTGGAACATTATCAAGGAATCTTGCAATGTCTGAGATCGCTTCATAGGCGATTGCCTGGATTTTAATTGACTTTTCTTCACGTGAAATCTCTAAAGCTTGATTAGCAAAACGATACGCTTTTATGCTATCTGTTTTTTTATACCAGCAACTAAGCTGGCATAAATAATCTGCTTTTGTTTCCGGAGATAAGTCTTTTTTAGCTACTAATTGAAGTAATTCCTGTTTTGTTTTTTGTGCTGAAGAATTAAGTGAAATTAAAAAAATAATCAGGCATATATGGAAAAGATACTGAAGGCGTTTAGTCATAATTTCGAATCGGTTTTTAACTTGTTTTTGGAAATAAGTGCAGCCTTTCGACTTGGTATTTTATTGGATAATGTAATTCAGGATAATTGCAACCTGATGTTATCCGGAGCGAAGCAGAAGGCTTTAATACAAAGAGATCTTCGACTTCGACAGACACTCGAATTAAAATCAAAGATATAAAAATAGTAGCATCAAAAAATTACCGAATAAATACCCTTTAAAAAGCAGTTTAAAGAAGTAATAAAATTGTTTTTTTTTTAAAACGAAAAGCATAAATCTTACGTATATACAATATATTACCACAATCAGTTAAGATAAATAGTACTAAAGCCTTATTTTAATAGGGTAGGATAAGTACTAATATTGTCTTTTTAATATAATTAAAATATCGAATTTTTATGATATTCTAAATATAGATTAAATAGTATCGTAATTTTTGAGATTATTCAGAGAAATTCAATTGATATTTGCTGATAACTTAAATTTATATAGATTTGTTTTTTGTATCATAATTAATCTTTACTTAAATATTACATTGGATATAAATATTGTCTTAGAGGAACTTAAAAATCAAAACAAATCCGTTTATAAAAATGTATTCAATCATTATTATAAAGGGTTAGTTGTCTATGCCAATAATTTTCTGTTCGATCAGCAAGCCAGTGAAGATGTGGTACAGGAAGTATTTATCTCCTTATGGGAAAATGCAAAAAATATCGAAATCAAAACTTCACTAAAAGCCTATCTTTTTGCGATGGTGCGAAATAAATGTTTGAATTATCTCAAATCACTTAAAATTACAGATGATTTAAATTTAATCGATTTAAATTCGGCGTTGCTTTTAGAAGAAGATCTAGATTTCATTTCTGAAGATGAAAAAGCAATCGTTTACAGACAGATTTTAAAAATCGTTGAAAGTTTTCCGGAAAGCATGCAGCAAATTTTCAAACTTAAATTTGTTGAAAATTATAAGTATAATGAAATTGCCGATGAAATGGGTATTTCTGTAAATACAGTTAAAACACAGCTTAAAAGGGCCAAACTCAAAATTGGTGAATCGATACCTTTATTATTAGCATTATTTCTTCGTCATTTATAAGAAAGATTTTACTAATACACTTTTTTTTAATTATTTCTTTATTTTTTCTTAATCTTTTGTCACCCATTAATCTGTTTCAGTTGTCTTAGTTATAAATTACATCAAGTAATTGTTAATTTAAAGAGATTCTGCAAATGGAATTTAAACTGATCATAAAGAAAATAAACGATACTCTTTCCCCAGAAGAAGAATCAATTTTTGATGCATGGTACAATGAGTCTGACTCAAACAGGGAATATTATAAAAGAGTTCAAAATAACTTCGAAAGCGATATTGAAGAGGTTGATGTTGATCTTGCGTGGAAAGCAGTCAATAGAGAAATAACTCCAAAGAAAAATAGAAAAGCGTATTACAAATATGCCATTGCAGCTTCTGTAGCTTTGCTAATAGGTATTTCGTATTTCAACTACAACACTACAACACAACAAACTACTATTGTTGAAAGCAAACCAACAGAAGGTGTTACGCTTACTTTATCTGACGGTACAACGGTTATTTTGAGCGATCATAAAAACGGAGTTGTGGCCAATCAGGACAATGCGGTTATTACCAAAGACAAAGACGGCCAGATTCGTTATGAAGGAACTAAGGCAGAACATCAGGGTGAAATTGCCTATAATACTTTGGTAACGGCAAACGGAAAAACATTTCAAATTGAATTACCCGACGGAACCAATGTCTGGATGAATGCCGGATCTTCATTAAAATACCCAACCTATTTTAGCGGAAACGAAAGATCAGTAACCTTAACCGGAGAAGCTTATTTTGAAGTGGCCCATAATGAAAAAATGCCATTTAAAGTTTTCTCAAACGGTCAGGAAGTTGAAGTTTTAGGAACTCATTTTAATATTAAAGCCTATTTAAATGAACCTAATATTAAAACGACTTTGCTTGAAGGAAAAATTAAAATTACAGAAAACGATAATTCAATGTTGGTAAAACCGGGACAACAGGTTTTGGTATTTACAGATAACCATGTGATGAAAATTGCCGACGTAAATACTGAATCTTCGGTAGCGTGGAAAAACAGGCTTTTCTATTTTGAAAATGCCAAGTGCGATGAAATCATGCGCGAAATTGAAAGATGGTATGATGTCGATGTGGTTTACAAAGGCAAAATTCCGGATGAAAGGTTTCAGGGCGCAATTCAAAAAGACTTAAAATTAAATCAGGTGCTGAAAATGCTGGAAAGCAAAGACGTACACTTTAAAGTTTCAGGAAAGGAGGTAATTGTGACACAGTAATTTTACGTGCAACAAGAACTTCACAAAAAAAGCCCAAAGCGTTCGAGCGCCTTGGACTTGTGTAGTGTAGTTCTAAATAAAATTTAAACCGATTCTATTATTAAACTAACCGATTCAAATGTAATGAATTTTTTAACTAATCAAAAATTAACTAAGTACCCGGGTTCAGAACCACAGGGCACATTGAAAGCTAAAAAGACCAGCTATTTAAAATATTTGTATATTTTATTTTTCCTCTTTTCGGCCTATTCAGCAACGGCACAAACTGCAAATACGGTAACAATTGAAGGAACTAATCTTAGTTTTCAAAAAGCATTTGCGAGCATTACAAAGCAAACAGGATATGTTTTCTTTTATAATGTTAAGATATTTGAAAATGCAAAAACAGTAAACTTAAATATTCAAAAGAAAAGCGTTACTGAGGCTTTAAATATATTATTTGAAGGTCAGCCATTTTCTTATAGTATTCAGGATAAAACAATTGTAGTTGCATCAACTGCAAAAGAAAACAAAGGTACCGGAGCTATCGAAGTTCGTGGTAGCGTTATCAATAGTAAGGGCGAACCTTTTCCGGGAATAAATGTTTGGGTTACAGGAACCAGAATTGGAGCTGTAACTGATTTTGATGGTAGTTTTGTTTTGCACGGCGCACCAGCAAACGGAAAAATTGAAGTTTCAGGATTAACCATCGAAACTGGTAAATTAGATATTGATGGTCGGTCCAATCTTATAATTACTGCCAAAGAAAAAGTGTCTGTAATGAGCGAAATTGTCGTGAATAACGGATATCAAAAAATTTCAAAAAATCGTTCAACCGGATCTGTAGCTGTAATTACAGCAAAAGATTTAGAAAAAATTCCGGTATCAAATGTAATGCATCAGTTAGAAGGTCAGGTTGCAGGTTTGGCTATTGATGTTTTAGATGCTGATAATTCATTTGTTTACAGTAATTTATTTGGCGAAACCCAAGGAAAAGGAAGCTACAATTTTAGAATTAGAGGACAGTCTACCTATAATGCGAACAGCATGCCGTTGATTATTTTAGATGGTACTCCAACCGAGTTAGACATCAGAACCATAAACCCGAAAGATATTGAGAAAATAACGTTCTTAAAAGATGCTGCTGCGGCTTCTATTTATGGTGCAAGATCTGCTAATGGCGTTATGGTCATCGAAACTAAAAAAGGGAGAAAAGGAAAAACCAGATTTAGTGCTTCTCAAAATTATGCTATTGCCGATAAAGCTTCTTTATCAAAACTGCCATTAATGAATTCTTCTCAGGTTTTAAATCTGGAGCAGGAATTAGTAGATAAAGGTGTTATTTCAGATCCTGCCGCGGCTGCGGGTAGTTTATACTACTCAACACCAATCAGCCAGGGAGTAGAGTATATGTTTCAGGAAAAAAGAGGGACAATTACAACCGCTCAAAAAAATGAGCAGCTTGATATTTTAAGAGGACGAAATAATTACGATCAGATAACACAATATTTAATGCGTCCATCAGAGTCAAATTCCTATGATTTTTCTTTTAGCGGAGGCGAAAATGATTATACCTATTTTACATCAGCCTCTTTTTCTAACGAAAAAACACAAGCTATTGGTACTGGTGGTAAACGTATGACTTTTACTGTAAATCAGGATTTTAAATTATTAAATTACTTAAAAGTAAGTACAAGTTTAAAAGGTTCGTTTTTTAATTATACACAAAATGGTTTAGGGTTAACGCCATTAATACCTTCTACGTCTACGTTTTTGCCGTACAATGAAATAGTAGATAATGCTGGAAATTCAGTATCATTCGAAAGACGTTTTTATAGTGCAGATTCGCAAAGATTACAAAGTCAGGGATATTTACCCTGGACATACAATTATATTGACGAGTTGAATAATGCTGACACGAACTTAAAAGAGCAAAATTATTCTGCTAATATATCAGTTACCGCACCCTTATTAAAAGGTTTAGATGCTGTTGGAACTTATTATATTGAAAAATCTAATCTGGACAACAATAAATTCTCTAACGCCAATACTTATTTTGCCAGAGACATGGTCAATCAGTATACTACTATTGATCCGTCTACAAATGAGCTTGTTCACGGAGTTCCGTTAGGAGGAATTAATCAGGGTTCAAGATTTGGTAAAGACAGTTATACAGGAAGAGGCCAATTAGTTTACAATACGCTTTTGGCAAATAAACATTCGATAGATGTTCTTGGAGGTATTGAGTTTAGAGAAACCAAAGAATCGAACCGAACAGGTACATTATACGGATATAATGAAACAGCACAAACTTCTATAGATCTTCCGTCAAATACGCCTAACACTATTTATGGTTATGCGCAGGGCGTAAGTTATAATAATTCATTAAAAAGCCAGACACGCCGCTTTTTATCATATTACGGAAATGCATCATATAGCTATGATAATAAATACACCATTTCAGGAAGTGCACGTTTAGACGATTATAACAATTTTGGAGTAGATAAAAGTTATAGAAGAACACCTTTATGGTCAACAGGTTTTAAATGGAATATCATTAAAGAAAATTTCATGAAAAATGTAACTTTATTTGATAATTTAAGTTTTAGAGCAAGTTACGGATACAATGGAAACATTAGTTTAACAACTTTTCCTTTTACAAATATTTCTCTTGCAGATGTTGACTATGTTTCACAACAGCCTTACGCTTTTGTTTCGGCAGCAGCCAATCCGGCATTGCGTTGGGAAAAAACAGGTATTATGAATTTTGGTCTTGATTTTACGATGTTTAATTATCGTTTAAACGGAACTATCGAATACTATAAAAAAAATAGTAAAGATTTAATTCAGGAATTCCCGGTTTCTCCTTTTTATGGAGTTCCAAACAGTATGTTAGTAAGAAACACATCCACTTTAGAGGGACATGGAATTGATTTCAATTTAAATGCAATTATCGTTAGATCCAAAGATTTTGAATTTAATTTAAATCTGGTTACGTCTTATAATACAAACGAAGTTACAGATTCTAGATATGCTAATTTTACAAATATCCTAAACGGTTCAGGAAGTACAGCACCAATTCTTGGTTACGGAACTAATAGTGTTTTTGCTTTTAGAAATGCTGGATTAAATAATGCAGGATCTGTGCAGGTTTATGACAGAAATGGAGACATTGTACAATCAAATACAACGTTGACCAACATTGAAGATATGAAATACATGGGAACTTCTACACCAAAGTATTACGGAAGTTTAAGTGCTAATTTAACCTATAAAAAGCTTTCTCTTTATCTTTTAGCGACATACAAATTAGATTATGTTTTGTTTAAACCATCTTTTGATATGTACGTAGACAGATACGGAAGTTTTAAAGGTTATGATTTAAATTCTGATGTCGATCAAAGATGGAGAAATCCGGGAGACGAAGCAACAACAAACGTTCCTGGAGTAAGAGGAATGTCGGGCTACAGTTTCGCACGTTACAGATTTAGTGATAATCGCGTAATCGATGGTGATCACATTCGTTTCAAAGAAGTTTCATTAAAATATGATCTGTCAGAATTGTTTGCTAATACTTTTATTGATAATGCTTCATTGACCTGTTCTGCAAGAAACTTAGGAATTATATGGAGAAAAAACAACGATAATATCGATCCTGACTTTTTACCTCTTACTGGTAACCAAATGAAATTACCACCAACAGCAATGTATTCAATGGGATTCAATTTTAATTTTTAAAAGCGGCAACATGAAAAAATATTTAATATACATAGGCGTTTTATCTACACTTTTAACAAGTTGTGATAATTACGTAGACATTCAGACAGAAGGTAAATTAATTCCTGAGGAAACAGTAAATTACAGATATCTTTTGCAAGGTGCCAGCACATTTAATTACACTTACGGTTTAGTTGATGTAGCTTCAGATGATATTGTAATGCGTGATGACCATGCAGCATACTTTAATCAATATTATTCTGGTTCAGCATACTATAAACCTTATGTACAAACTTATAAATGGGCAGATGAAATTATTCCTGTTGGAGAAACTGACAGCAATATGAATTCATTATATTCCTCATTGTATACTTGTAATGTAATTATTTCTGAGGTAATGACCAGTAAAAACGGTACAGATGCAGAACGTTTAGCCATAAAAGGAGAAGCACAGGTACATAGGGCTTATATATTTTTGAGCTTGATCAATGCATTCGGAAAAGCCTATGATCCTGCAACCGCAGCAACAGATTTGGGAATACCGCTTTTAACTACGCCAACAGTAACTGATAATATTACAAGAGCATCAGTAAAAGAAACCTATGATCTTATTGTAAAAGACCTTACAGAGGCAATTGCATCAGGATTAAAACCGGTAAATTCAGGAAGAAGCATATGGTTTCCGTCAAAAGCTTCAGCTTATGCTCTTTTGGCAAGAACCAATTTGTACATGGGCGATTATGCAGAAGCATTGCAAAATGCAGATGCAGCATTGGCATTGCAAAACAACTTAATGAATTTAGAAGATTATGAAACTTTAGGAGATTATTCATGGCCAAAAACTTTTCAGGATACTGAAAATATACTGGCTAAAGAATCAAATACGTATATGTATGCACCAACAGTTTTATCATTTAGTGACGAATTATTAAATTCATTTGATACCAAAGATCTTAGATACCAATTGTTTACCAGATCTTTAAACACAATGACTTACGGATCGCTTCCTCAGGGAAGAGCTTATGCTAAAGAACTTTTAACCGGTGATGGTCGTAATGGAGGGCCAACAGTTCCTGAAATGTATGTAATTAAGGCAGAATGCGAAGCAAGAGCCGGAGAAGCAGGTGCCGCTATGAATACGATTAATACATTAAGAAAAAAACGTTTCAAAGCAGCAGATTATACAGACTTAACAGCTGTTGATGCAAACGATGCCCTTGTTAAAGTTTTGGCAGAACGCCGAAAAGAATTAATGGGAAGAGGCGGTTTTAGATGGGCAGATTTAAAACGTTTAAACAAAGACCCAAGATTTGCAAAAACGATTACACATACTTATCTCGATCAAACTTATACTATTGAGCCGGGCGGTAATCGTTATCAATTTCCTTTCGCCACCAGTTATTTTGATTATGCACCAGATCTAAAACAAAATAATTAAAAATAAAATTATTTATAGCGCGCCTACACCTACATAGGCGTGCTTATAAAATCAAAAAAAATGAAAATACTAAAAATATTAGCGCTTTTTATAAGTGTAAATGCGTCTGTGTTTGCGCAGGATCAAACCAAAATATTTGATGTTTCGCCAGAACAGCCAAATCCGGGAGAAGAAATTACCATTACCTATGATGCTGCAACAACTATTCTGAAAAACGCAAAACAGGTTTCAGGAAGACTATATACCTATGATAATTTTAAATGGCAGATTAAGGATATTAATCTTAAAGCCACTACAGATAAAAAATGGCAGACTAAAGTAAAACTTTCAGATCATGCAGCATTAATAACTTGTATTTTCACTTCGGATACCTTAGTTGATAAAGGCGGACTTGTTACGTACAGCTGGATGCTTACAAAATCACCTGGAGCTTATATAGGCTGGGGAATGCTGCGCAACAAGGTTTTTGAAAATGATGTTCCTAATATTGTAGACGAAACTGCTTTTAAAAACGATTCAGTAGCCGTAATGTGGGTAAACTATGAATTACAATACCATGCGGAAAGCCGTAAAAAGATTTTTTACAATGCATTGAAAGTAGCTCAAATTGTGAGAGGCGGTGATTTTTCTGAACGTATAAAAAAAGAAGTTCGTTTTGTACTAACTACAGAATTAGACAATCAGGACCAAAATAACGTGATAAAAGCACTTAGCTTATTAGACCAGACTGCACACAAAACTTTTGTTGATTCCGTACAACAATCAGTACTTAAAAAATACCCAAAAGGAGTTTTAGCACGTGATATCGAAATCAAAAAAATGTTCTTTGAAAATGATTTTGATAAAAAAGTAAAAGCATATACTGAATTTGAAAAGAACTTTCCGGAAGCAAAATTTTCAGATATAGTAACAGATACAGAAAGCCTTTTCAGAGATAAATTATTCAAAAGCATTGCATACAATTATATCGTAAAAAATAAAGATTACAACTTCGCATTAAACAGCGTTAAAAAAGTCTCTTACTTTAATTTATTGGACTATTCATGGCACTTGGTTTCAATTCCGTTTAACAGAAATGAGGATGGAGTTGAAAAAACAGATTTAGCGATATTAAAAAAATATGCAGATATTATAATCACAGAATTAGAAAACAGAGAAAATACAGTTCCAAAAGAATTTGTTCAAAAAGTATCTCCAAAACAATGGCAGGAGCAAGCCTTAAATTATGCCGCAAGAGAATATTTTACCTATGCAAAACTTCAGGAAGCTTTTAAAAACTACGATTTAGAAAGAAAATATTTAGACAAAATTAAACCATTTTTTGGTTATAAAGATGCTTCTTACAACGCAGTTTACACAAAAATGCTGTTAAGAGAAGGCAAAACACTTGATGCCAAAGAATTATTAGCGATAAGCATTAGAGAAAACAAAGCAACTCCGGAAATGCTCGCTTCTTTAAAAGCAATTTACTTAAAAGAAGGAGGTAATGAATCAGCTTATGAGGCGTACCTAAATTCATTTAAATCTGAAAGTAATATTGACGAACACAAAAAGAAATTGGTTTCTGAATTAATAAATCTTCCAATCGGCGGATTTGAAATGGAAAGCAGCCGTGGTGGAAAAGTAAAACTGGCAGACCAAAAAGGTAAAATTGTAGTGCTTGATTTTTGGGCTATGTGGTGCGGACCTTGTAAAAATGCGATGCCGGGAATGAATATGGCTGTGAATAAATACAAAGCTGATGAGAATGTGAAATTCTATTTTATAGATACTCAGGAATATATAAAAGATTTTAAAGAAAAAACTCAGGCTTTCATTAAAGAAAAAAACTTCGATTTTACAATTCTTTACGATAATAAAAATCCGAAAACGGGTAAATATGATGAAGTGTACGAAAAATATGCAAAAGCATTTCATTTCTCTGGAATTCCGGAAAAAATGATCATCGACCAAAACGGAAATTTAAGATGGATGTCAAATGGTTATTTTGGAAGCCCAAGCGAACTGGCAGACGAAATTTCGATCATCATAGAGTATTTAAAAGCTGAGAAAAAATAATTTAGTTAAAAAAGGTTAGAAAATGAAAATTGTTAATTTTTTATATCTCAGTATTTTAGTATTGTGCTGTCAGATTGGTTTTTCACAAACCATCTGGCAAGGACAATATCATTCTTATAGAATTATTTTGTCCGGCGATTTGAATAGCAAAAACCTGGATTCTCTTTTATTGAATATTCCTGAATTAGAAACAAAAACCAAGGTAGCAGTAAAAATTGTTTCAGATAGTGTTTCATTTAAAAATGAAATGTATGGTTTTTCTTTTAAAGGAAAATACAATGAGGATAAAACGGCGCTGAAAGGAATTTTTAATAATTATTCAATTCCAAATGCAGCTGTTATTTTAAACAAACAAACCAGCGCTGAACCATTGTTTTTCGCACAACATCCGCAAAAACCATATCCGTATGAAGTTAAGGATTTTACCTTTTCAGGGAAAAACACCAAACTAACTTATGGCGCAACATTGACAACTCCCAAGAACAAAAAGAAATATCCATTGGCTATTTTAATTTCAGGAACCGGACAACACGATCGCAATTATACCTTTATGGGAAGAGAATCGTTCACTGTTTTAGCCGATTATCTGGCACGAAACGGAATCGCTTCTCTACGCGTAGACGATCGCGGATTTGGTAAAACAACCGGAGATTTTGAAAACGCTACAACCGGGGATTTTGCAGATGATATTGAGGAAGAAATTGCTTATTTAAAAAGCGATAAAAACGTCGATGCGTCACATATTGGTTTAATCGGACACAGCGAAGGCGGTATGATTGCATCTATTGTAAGTTCGAGAAACAAAGATGTAAAATTCATGATCAGTTTGTCCGGAGTGGGAGTAAGCGGATTAGAAATGCTAAACCTGCAAAATACGGCGATTCTTAAAAGTTATAATTTTACAGATGAAGTAGTTGGCAAACAAATGGAGTTGTACAATATCCTTTTCAAAGCAGTTTACGATACAAAAGACGATGAATCTGCAAAACCTGTAATCGAAGAAAAAATGAAAATCTGGATGCAGAAACAAGATTCTGTTATCCTGAAAAAAGTGCAATTATGGGACGGACGCGATCAGACTTTTTTATACCGATATTCTAAAGATGCAGACAGAAAATGGTATCGTTACACCATTCATTACAATCCCGAGGATTATCTGCCAAAAATTACAATTCCAGTAATGATTGCAAACGGAGACAAAGACATTCAGGTTCCGGCAGTAGAAAATATAAATTCGTTTAAAAAATATCTTAAAACAAAAGATCTTACCACCACGATTTATCCGGGATTAAACCATATGTATCAGCATTGTATAACTTGTAAACAAAGTGAAGTCAAAGAATTAGACGAAGTTTTTGCACCAGAAGTTCTCGATGATATTTCAAAATGGATTTTGGCTCGTTATAAAAAATAATGCTGCATTTCATCTTTGTCAAAGTTTAAAACTTTGACAAAGATGAATATCATTGATACTCGCAATGTCACCCTGAGCGAAGTCGAAGGGCGCTCCAATTGGCACGCGGGCTTCGACTCCGCTCAGCATGACAACCTCTGGTTTGTCATCCTGAGGAACGAAGGATCACACACGATAATCCACAATCTAAATCGACAATCTATATCGAGTTTCTAGTGTGATCCTTCCTCCGTCAGGATGACAAAAACAATCTAAAATCAAACTCAGCAAACTTCTATTATTATGAAAAAAATAGTCTTGATTATCGCAATTTTCTTTGCGATACAGAATCTTACTGCTCAAATTTACGATCCGGTATCGTTTAAAACGGCTGTAAAACAACTTGATAACACTACTTATGAGCTAAGTATTGCAGCTCAAATTGAAGTCGGCTGGCATATGTATTCGCAAAAAGTTCCTGCAAACGGACCAATGCCAACAAGTTTTAAATTCGTAAAATCTAAAAATTATACAGCAAAAGGCCGTGTAATTGAGCCAAATGGTCATGAAGTCGACGATCCTGTTTTTGGAATTAGAATTAAGTTTTTTGAAACCAAAGCCGTTTTTACTCAAAAAATAGAACGAAAAAATAGCGACGCATTTCGTGTAAATGCAACAATCGAATTTATGGTTTGCAACGATCAAAGCTGTTTACCGCCAAGCGAAAGAGATTTTGTTTTTGAAATCCCGAAAAGCTCGTTAAAAGAACAAGCTAAAGTTATTGCAGAAACTGGAAAAACCGATACAATTGCAGTTGCAAAAGAAGATACAATTGCGGCAACAGTTCCGGTAAAAACAGAAATGAAAAAAGATATTGCAGCTGTAAAAAATACGACAGAACCAAAAGAGCAAAATATTTGGAGTGTGTTTATTTTGAGCTTTTTAGGAGGTTTAGCAGCGCTGTTAACACCTTGCGTTTTTCCGATGATACCCATGACAGTTAGTTTTTTTACCAAACAAAGTAAAAATAAAGCAGCCGGGATCAAGAATGCCTTGCTATACGGCTTTTTTATCATCATTATTTATGTGGCTTTAGGAACATTGGTAACGACAATTTTTGGAGCCGATGCCTTAAATGCTTTGGCAACAAATGTTATCTTCAATTTAATTTTCTTCGGATTATTGGTTGTTTTTGCAATTTCATTTTTGGGTGCTTTCGAGATTGTTTTACCAAGTTCATGGTTAACCAAAGTCGATAATAACTCTCAAAAAAGCGGCATAATCGGTATCTTTTTTATGGCCTTGGCTTTGGCAATTGTTTCCTTTTCGTGCACAGGACCAATTGTTGGAACATTATTAGTTCAGTCCGCAAGTCAGGGAGGTTTAGCGCCAATAATCGGAATGTTTGGGTTTTCATTGGCAATTGCTTTGCCATTTACACTTTTTGCCGCATTTCCGGGCTGGATGAATTCATTGCCAAAATCGGGCGGATGGTTAAACTCAGTAAAAGTAGTTTTAGGCTTTTTAGAATTGGCTTTGGCCTTCAAATTTTTATCAAATGCAGATTTGGTTTTGCAATTGCATTTACTTGAAAGAGAAACATTTTTAGCCATTTGGATTGCCATTTTTGCTGCTTTGACTTTGTATTTATTTGGAAAAATTCAGCTTTCGCATGATTCGCCAGTAACGCATCTTTCTGTTGGAAGGTTAAGTTTTGGAATCGTTGTTTTGGCTTTCACTATTTATTTAATTCCGGGATTATGGGGCGCACCGCTGCAATGGATCAGCGGATTTCCTCCACCAAAACAATACAGCGAATCGCCAAACGGAATCGGAATGTCGGCAACAGCAACGAACACCGCTGAAATTTTACCGGAAGGTGCAGAAGAAGGCCCTCAGGGAATAATAGTTTTCCGTGATTATGAAACAGGAATGGCTTACGCCAAAAAAGTAAAGAAACCCGTAATGTTAGATTTTACAGGATTTGCCTGCGTAAACTGCCGTAAAATGGAAGAAAGGGTTTGGCCTGATCCACAAGTTTTATCGCAATTAAAAAAGGATGTAATCGTGATTTCTTTATATGTAGATGATAAAAGGCCACTTGCAGAAAACGAACAAATTATTTCAAAAATATCCGGGAAGAAATTAAAATATATTGGTCAGAAATGGAGTGAATTTCAAATTCTGAAATACAAAACCAACGCGCAGCCGTATTATGTTTTAATCGATCATAAAGGCGAAAACCTGAATCAGCCAACCGCTTATAATCCCGATATTACGTTTTATACGAATTGGTTGAAAGAAGGGGTTGGAAATTTTAAAAAGTAATTTAATAGTTGTCAGGCATAATTTTTTTGCGACTATAATCTTGTCATCCTGAGGAACGAAGGATCACACACGAGACTCGACAAAGATTAGCGAATTACTGTATGGAGTTTCTAGTGCGATCCTTCCTTCGTCAGGATGACAAGATTGTAGAGTTCCTTTCAGGATTATTTGATCTATGTTTCTATGTGTTAGAAATTTATATTCAATCAAAAGCAAAGAATCAAAAAAAATAAAAATATCAAATGAAAATTTTTCAATCAAAATACCTGCTTTTTATTCTTCTCATCGGATTAAAAAGTAATGCGCAATTTTCTACTACGATTCCGTTAAACGAAGAAGTAGCTTCGGGAACATTAAAAAACGGAATGAAGTATTATGTACTTCATAACGAATGGCCAAAGGATCGTGTGAGCTTTTATTTTGCCCAAAATGTGGGTGCAATTTTAGAAAATGACGATCAAAACGGTTTGGCGCATTTCCTGGAACATATGGCTTTTAATGGAACTCAAAACTTTGAAGGAAAAGGTATTATCGATATGCTGGAGAAAAAAGGAGTTCGTTTTGGCGCCGATATTAACGCTTATACAGCTCAGGATCAAACGGTTTATAATTTAAGCAATGTGCCATCAACAGATGCTAAATTGGTAGATTCCTGTCTTTTGGTATTGCACGATTGGTCGGGTTTTCTTTCTTTAAAAGATACTGAAATTGATGCAGAACGAGGCGTGATCAGGGAAGAGTGGAGAACAAGACGTGATTCTGATTTCAGATTGCGTTTAGAAACAGATAAAATCTTGTATAAAGGTTCTAAATATGCCAAACGAGATGTTATTGGAGATTTAAACATCATCAATAAATTTGATTATAAGGTGCTTAGAGATTATTATAAAAAATGGTATCGCCCGGATTTACAATCGGTTATTGTAGTTGGAGATGTTGATGTAAAAGAAGTTGAACAAAAAATCATCGCTCTTTTCTCTACCATAGAAATGCCTAAAAATGCTGCTGAACGTTATTATGTTGCTGTTCCTAAAAATAAAGAAATGGAATATGTTCTGGCAAAAGATAAAGAAGCTCAGGAAACCTCGATTGTTCTTTATTTTAAAAAGGATTTTGATAAAGTAAAGAATAACGAAACGATTAGAAGAGATTTAATCAATTCGTTATGTGCTGATATGATGAACAGGCGTTATCAGGAATTTATTCAAAATAATGAAACTGCGGTTCTTAATATGGCGACCGGAGCTTCAGAAGTTTCCAGATTAACAGACTCTTACAGTTTGTATGTTGTTCCAAAAAACAATAAAACGGCAGCAGGTTTCAAAGAATTGATGATCGAAACAGAACGAGCGGTTCGCTACGGATTTACACAGAAAGAACTGGATCGTAACAAAGAAAGTACTGTAAGTTATTACGAAAATTTACTTCAAAATAAAGACAAAATCAACAGCGATGAATTGTCTGAAGAATTAGTGAATTATTTTTTGAAAGCAACCCCTTTTGAAAGTGTTCAAAAACAATACGAGAACATAAAAAACAGATTGCAGACGATTACACTTTCTGAAGTTAATGAGGCGGTTAAAAAACTTCAAACTGCTGATAATATGGTTTTAGCGGTTACAGGTCCGGATAAAACGGACGTTATTTATCCATCAAAAAATGATTATTTAAATATCATAAAAGAAGTAAAGGGAATGCCGTTGGAAAAATACAACGAAACCAATACGGATGAACCATTAATTAAAGAAGAACTTAAAGGTTCGTCAGTTTCTAAAGAATTTGCTGTTGCCGGAATCACTGGTGCAAAAGGTTATGTTTTAGCTAATGGTGCAAAGATTATTTTATATCCAACAACTTTGGCAAAAGATGAAGTTTTGTTTTCGGCTTTTAGTAAAGGAGGTAATTCTTTGGTTAAAACAGAGGATATTCCATCTTCGCAAATTGCAGTTAGTTTAGTAGAAAGTTCAGGTTTAGGTGCTTTTAAAAGTACTGATTTACAGGATAAACTCAACGGAAAAATTGTAAATCTTAAGCCATATATTACAGAGTTAACAGAAGGATTTAAAGGCTCAAGCAATCAAAAAGATATCGAAACTTTAATGCAATTGCTTTATCTGTATTTCGAACATCCGAGATTTGATAAAGATTCTTATTCCAGAATGCTGACTGGTTTTAATAATTCATTAGAAAATGCATTAAATACAAATCCGAAAGTTTTTCAGGATACAATTTCGCAATTGAGTTCAAATCATAACAAAAGGATACCGCTTTTTAATGCTGAATTTATAAAACAATTGAGTTTCGAAAAAGCATCGGAAATTTATAAAGAAAGAATTCAAAACGCTTCTGATTTTACTTTTGTTTTTACCGGAAATCTTCCGGAGAACACACTTTCATTAATTGAAAAATATATTGGCAGCATTGCATCAGACATCAATAAAAAAGAAAATTTCACCGACAATCATATCGAACCGGCTGACGGAATTTCGAAACAATTATTGGTTCGTGAAATGAATGTTCCAAAGGCAAGTGTTTACATCAAATTTGTAAATCAATTTCCATACACCTATAAAAACGGTTTTTGTCTCTATATTTTATCTGAATTATTATCTAAAAAATACATGGATTTAATTCGTGAGGAAGAGGGCGGAAGTTATGGCGTAAACGTTGGATCATCAACAAGTAAACTTCCAAAAGATGAATATTCGATGACGATAAACTTTGACAGTGATCCTGAAAAAGAAGAAAAGCTGACAAAAATTGTTTACGAACAAATCGATTTGATTCAGAAAAAAGAACCGAAGGAAGAGGATATTCAATCGATTAAAAATACGATATTAAAATCGAGAGCAGAAAAAGTTTTGTCTAACGGATTTTGGCTGAGTAATTTAAATAGTATGATGCTGAACAACGAAGCATTTAAAGATGATGTTATTTACAAGAAAACGCTGAACGAAATAAATGCTGAAGATTTGAAAGTTTTTGCGAAGCAGTTTTTTGCAGCACCAAAAACGGTTGAAGTAATTATGAAATCTAAAACTAAAAAGATGTCAAAATAATATCGATTTGGTTCAAAAATATTACCGGTTTTTCACTTAGTTTTTATTTTTAAATATAATGAATTAGTAAGCTTGTATTTCTATTTGAAAAACCTACAAGAGCTGTTTTTGCCAACAGCTCTTTTTTTGTGCCTGATTTTTTGTGCCAAAAATGAGTTAGTTGAAAAAAAAGTAATAATATGTTACTTCAAATTATTAAAAGCTCTTGTTTTTTCGCTGCTTTCTGAGGATAATTTAATTGTGAAAATTCATTCAAATTGTTTATTAAAATGTTGATAAATAGTATTTTATATTTTTGTTTTGAAGTGAGGCGAATTTAATAAATAGTTATATTTGAATTAATTATTGGCTTATTAATCTAAAAGATATTTACTATGGAAAAAGCTATAAAACTAAAAGTTCGAAAAGAGGTAGATGGTCATCAACAGTTTAATATAATTAAATTAAAAGGTAGTTTAATCTCAAAGGGCTATACAGAAATAATACATATTTTGGATCAGGATGATGAATTTCACATCAATTCTTTTGAGACAGCGAAAGGTACTACAGATGAAGTTCAGGAATTCATTAAAGATTTTATCACTAAAGAAAACCTTGCCGATACGATAACTTTGTTTAGATAGGTTATTTTAAAAAGTTTCAGGTTTCACGTTTCACGTTTCAGGTTTCAGGTTTCAGGTTTCAGGTTTTACCGCAAAGCGGCTAAGTTTTTTTGTAGTTGAGTATTATAAAAACGCAAAGTTCGCAAAGCTTTACATAAATTTAGCTTTGCGAACTTTGCGAAAAAACTTTGCAAACTTTGCGGTTAATTTCTCATTTCAACCTGAAACCTGAAACCTGAAACATAAAAAATTTTCAATTCAAACTTCTATATTCTACAGGAGTATAACCGGTGTTCTTTTTAAACATACGATTAAAATGCTGCGGATATTTAAAACCCAATTCAAATGCTATTTGACTGATGGATTTATCAGTATCGAAAATTCTTTCTTTGGCCAGATTAATTAATTTTAACTGAATAAGTTCCTGAGGAGATTTTCCGGTTTCTTTTTTAATTAAATCACCAAAATAATTGGGAGAAAGATGCAAACGCTCTGCAAAATAGCCAACAGACGGAAGACCTGAATCTTGCGGATTTTGAGATGAAAAATAGTCATTTAGCAAGTTCTCAAATTTTGATAAAACATCTGTATTAATGTTTTCCCGGGTTATAAATTGCCTGTCATAAAAGCGAACACAATAATTTAAAAGCAATTCGATATTATTGCTTATAATGCTTTTGCTGTGTTTATCAATAGACTGACTTAATTCATATTCTAGTTTATGAAACAAATCTTTTATAATTTGCTGTTCTTTCAAAGATAAATGAAGCGCTTCATGCGAATCATAAGAAAAGAACGAATACTGGCTCATATTTTTTGCCAGTGATGTTCCTTTTATCAAATCAGGATGAAACAAAAGTGCATATCCCGTTGGTTGATAATTTTCGGGATTATTTACTTCAAGAACTTGTCCGGGCCCAACAAAAACGAGTGTGCCATCATCATAATCATAATTATTACGTCCGTATTTTAATTCGCCGCAATTTCCGGCTTTTAAAAATATTCCATAAAAACCAAAATGCATGCGCGTATGATTTGGTAATGCTTTGGTTTTACCATTATCAAAAACACTTATCAAAGGATGCTGCGTTTCAACATCTTTCAATTTATTGTATTGAGCGATTTTTTCGAGTTTTATAAAATGTTCCATAATATGCGTATTTAAATAACTATACAAATATACTACTCAGATTGCTAATAAGTTAGTGTGTTTGTTCAAATCAGTAAAAATGGTAAGAATAGCAGTAATATATGTTATAAGCAGTCGGCATTATTGAAGGAAATTTGTACAATCAATAATCGCAACAAGTTTTTACATAAATACAATAAAATGAAAACAAGAATATTAGGAACACAAGGCTTAGAAGTTTCTGCTTTAGGAATGGGCTGCATGAATTTAAGTTTTGGAACAGGGAAAGCAACTGATATCAACGAAGGTATTAAAGTGATTCGTTCTGCTTACGAAAAAGGAATCACATTTTTTGATACTGCTGAAGCTTACGGACCTTTTACAAACGAAGAATTGGTTGGCGAATCGTTAAAACCTTTTCGTAAAGATGTAATTATCGCAACAAAATTCGGAATGATTTCAGATACCGGAATCAATAGCAAACCAGAACATATTCGTAAAGTGGTTGAAGCATCGTTAAAAAGATTACAAACCGATTATATTGATTTATTGTACCAACATCGCGTAGATCCAAACGTGCCTATTGAAGATGTTGCGGGAACAATAAAAGATTTAATTCAGGAAGGAAAAGTAAAATATTTTGGACTTTCTGAAGCGGGTGCAGAAACGATTCAGCGCGCGCATATTGTTCAGTCTGTTTCGGCAGTTCAAAATCAATATTCGATTTGGACAAGAGAACCTGAAGCGAAAGTTTTGCCTCTTTGTGAAACTTTAGGAATTGGTTTTGTGCCGTGGGCGCCAATTGGGACTGGTTTTTTAACCGGAAAGATTACGCCGGATACAAAATTTGATAGTGATACCGATTTACGAGCTGTTTTTCCTCGTTTTACACCAGAAGCAATAAGAGCAAATATGCCTGTTGTAGCACTGCTTACAAAAATTGCCAATAGAAAAAATGCAACACCGGTTCAGATTGCGCTGGCTTGGTTATTGGCTCAAAAGCCTTTTATCGTACCGATTCCGGGAATGGATAAAATAGCATTTTTGGAGGATAATTTGCAATCTGTAAATGTTGAACTGTCATCAATAGATTTACAAGAAATTGAAGATGGACTTGCTAATATAACTTTTCAGGGCGCAAGATTGAATGAAGGATTACTTGGTTTATCTGAAGAGTAAAGAGTAAAGAGTGAAGAGTGAAGAGTGAAGAGTAAAGAGTGAAGAGTGAAGAGTGAAGAGTAAAGAGTAAAGAGTAAAGAGTAAAGAGTAAAGAGTAAAGAGTAAAGAGTAAAGAGTAAAGAGTAAAGAGTAAAGAGTAAAGAGTAAAGAGTAAAGAGTAAAGAGTGAAGAGTGAAGAGTAGAGAATAAGATTTAAT
>LMAJ01000001.1 GCA_001507425.1 Flavobacteriaceae bacterium CRH | reverse complement strand
TGCAAATTCTGGTAAAAGTGAGCATCCCATTCCGGTAAAAGAGAGCAATTGATTCCGGTTTAAAGTGACCACCCTATTCTTGTAAAAAAGATCAGTTGATTCCGGTTCAAAGTGACCACCTCAAAAAGTAGTGTTTATAAAGAATATCTTACTTGTTTTTAAAACAAAAGATATGGCAAATAAACGACTGGATATGAGAAACATTTTGCAATTATTACGTTTATATACTCAAGGAGTAAGTAAGCTCCAAATAAGCAGACAATTAGGCTTATCGCGCAATACTGTAAAGAAATATATTGAATCATTTCATCAAAATTCTTTTACCTATCAGGAGTTATCAGGTCTTAGTAATGAAGATCTGGAAGAACTCTTTGATGGACAGATAAAAGCTGTACCAGAGAAAAACATAGTTTTAGAATCCTTATTTCCAACAATAGAAAAAGAATTAAAGCGAGTTGGTGTTACCCGCCAATTGCTCTGGGAAGAATATAGGGTAAATCATCCTGATGGCTATAGTTATTCTCAGTTTTGCTATCATTATCAAAATTGGCGAGGCAAACTCAAGCCCTCTATGCATATGCATCATAAGGCAGGAGATAAAGTTTTTGTAGACTATACAGGAAAGAAATTATCCGTTATTGACCAGTCTACAGGAGAAGTGTGTGAAGTAGAAGTTTTTGTAAGTGTACTGGGAGCAAGCGGACTTACTTTTGTAGAAGCTACCAGGACTCAAAACAAAGAAGACTTTATGGGAAGTCTGGTAAAAATGTTAGACTACTATCAGGGTGTTCCAAGTGCTATTGTAACGGATAATTTAAGAACAGCCGTTAAAAAGAGTGATAAATATGAGCCCTTAGTAACGGAATATTTATTAGACTTTGCATCTCATTACGCAACTACAATACTTCCCACAAGAGCTTATCATCCAAAAGATAAGGCTCTGGTTGAAAATGCAGTAAGAATAATTTATACCAGAATTTTTGCCCCTTTACGCAAAGAAGAGTTTTTTACTATAGAAGCCCTTAATGATGCTATTTTACCACTTTTAGAAAAGCATAATACAATGTCTTTTAAAGGCAGGAAATACTCAAGATTAGATTTGTTTAATGAGATAGAAAAAGAAGCACTATCATTTTTACCTGTTAATCCCTATCAGCTCAAAGGTTTTTCTAAAGCAACCGTTCATAAATCCAGCCATGTTTATCTCAGTAAAGACAAACACTATTATAGTGTGCCTTTTATTTATATGGGCAAGAAAGTATTGATTATTTACAGCAAAACTACCATTGAAATTTATCATGGACAGCGCATAATAGCCAGTCATCAGAGAGACTACTCCAAATATCTTTATACAACAAATAAAGAACACATGCCCACATCACATCAGTTTGTGGCAGAGTGGAATCCTGAGAGGTTTATCCAATGGGGAGCTTCTGTTGGAGAATTTTGCAAATCATTTATTATACAAATATTAGATAAAAAACAACACCCTGAGCAATCTTATAAGTCCTGTACCGGCGTGTTAAGTTTAGCCAAAAAAGTAGGCAATGACAGATTAAACAATGCCTGTAAAAGAGCGATGGATTATGAAAAAATAAATTACCCAATCATCAAATCTATCCTGGAGAAAGGATTAGACTTCATTGATGAAGATCCTGCTATTGAAGATAAAGAAATACCAATACATAATAATATTAGAGGCAAGGAATATTACAAATAACAACCATTAATAAAAAACTATATGAATGATCAAACATTAGAAAAAATGAAACAGTTAAGGCTCTACGGAATGTCTAGAGCCTTTAATACTACTTTAGAGGCAAGTAATATTGATTATACAAATGATGAACTTATTGCTTATTTAATTAACTCTGAATATGATGACAGAGAAAATCGAAAAGTAGAAAGATTGATCAATACTGCCAAGTTTAGGTATAAAGCTTTTATGGAAGAAATCGATTTTGACAGTTCCAGAGGAGTAGATAAAAACTTAATAAACAGACTTGAGTTTTGTGATTTTATAAAAAACAAACAAAACATCCTGGTCTGTGGAAGTACAGGTGTTGGCAAAAGTTTTATAGCTACAGCAATTGGTTATAAAGCCTGTATGATGGGCTACAAAGTAATGTATTTTAATATCAATAAACTTTTCTCTAAACTTAAAATGGCTAAAGCTGACGGCTCTTACATAAAAGAAATTAATAAAATAGAAAAGCAGGACCTCATTATACTAGATGATTTTGGGCTGCAATCATTAGATAACTTTAAAAGGCAGGATCTTATGGAGATAATTGAGGACAGGCATGGAAAAAAATCAACTATTATTGCTTCGCAGCTCCCAGTTGAATCCTGGCATGAAGTTATTGCAGAACAAACCATTGCAGATGCAATTTTAGACAGAATCGTTCACAATGCTCTTCGGATAGAATTAAAGGGAGAATCAATGAGAAAAAAGAAAATAGAAAAACAACCAATAGAGTAAAATAATTTTATACTTTTAAACTACTTTTTAGACACCTTTTTGAGTTCATTTATACTGCTCACTTTTATCCAGAATTAGGTGCTCACTTTATCCAGAATACCCACCTACAAATTGTTTTACCAAATTGCTTGTATTATCTGTACCGTCAATGCAACCATCACTGAAACTGTTGAATTCTTTGGTAGTTTGAAAATCCAAATCTTTCCTATCTACCACAAAAACCACTTTATGAACCTGTGGCAAATTCATTAAAATCTGACTGGCTTTAAAACTCGTCAAGGTTTTCCCTGAACCTGTAGTATGCCATATATAGCCGTTTTTGGTTGAGTTTTTCACTCTTTCGATAAGTGCTTCAACGGCATAATATTGATACGGACGAAGCACCATTGGTATTTTGTGGGCTTCGTTCAGTACAATGTATTTGCATATCATTTTACTGACGTGGCAAGGCTCTAAAAATGAATCCGTAAAACCATTGAGTATATTGGTCAGGCGTTTGTTCTCTACATCTGTCCAATAAAACGTTTGTTTGAAACTCTGATGTTTGTTGTTTGAATAATATTTTGTGTTTACGCCATTGCTGATAATGAAGATTTGCACGTATTGAAACAGCGCCGAATTTGCTCCAAACGAATGTCTTTGATACCGATTAATTTGGTTGAAAGCTTCCTTCAGTTCCAATCCTTTGCGTTTGAGTTCTATTTGTACCAAAGGCAAACCGTTTATGAGAATAGTTACATCATAGCGGTTTTTATAAGTTCCCTCTTGACTTACTTGGTTAGTGACCTGATATTGATTTTGACACCAATGTTCTGTATTCAAAAATTCAAAATAGAGGTTATCTCCGTTGTCTCTTTCAATGTGTTGCTTTTGCCTTAGGGTTTTGCCTTTTTCAAAAACAGACCCCTTACTCAATAGGTTTAGCACTCTTTCAAATTCCGTTTTTGAAAAAGTAATATTATTGTGTTTCTCTAACTGCGTTTTAAGATTCGCAATTAAATCTTTTTCATCATTGATTAAAGCATACCGATAACCTAACTTTTGTAGTTGTGCCACCAATTGTTCCTCTAATATTTGTTCACTTTGTTTAGCCATATTTATATAAACATTTTTTGCAACACTCCGTTTACCCTATCAACCTTGGAAATAGTCGAATTTTTAATCGATAAACAACTGGAAATTCACGATTTGATTTTGCTCCGAATGCTTTAGGTTTTTAATTTATTGAAAAATTAACATTTTTGTTAATAAAAAAATTATACATTTGCACCGTTCTCTACCCTTGGTAAGGAATCTACAAAGGTCTTAAACGTTGAACCCGAATCAACGTTTTTTTTGTTTTATATACTCCCGAAATACTTTTCTGATTTCTCAAAATCTGGCCCCGCTAGAATATTTTCTATATCATTCTTTTCATAGGCGGTAACAAATTTTGCTTTCAAAACACCTGTAAATCTAATTATTACAACATAGTTTCCTTTGACTATCGCTATACGCCTGTCTTTAAAATGCACTTTATTGGCGGTGTCCCAACCTTTCTTTAAAATTGCCGTTTTATCTTGTAATGTCTCTTTTATCCAAAGTATTTTTTCTAATCTGTTTAGAGATAAGATTGATTTGTCTTTTTCTTTTCTGTTATCGCTTTCATAAAAGCAATGGTCAAACATATCCTCGTAGAAATGTACCGAAACGCTATCAAATGTCTCAATGGGTACTTGGCAGTATTCATCTTTCCAAATTTGACGCATTTCTCCCTCTAAGCCTTCAACAGGAATATTTTGAACTTTTATTTTCTTGTAACTCATTACCAGCCTCCTTGAAGATTAATTTTAAACACATTAAACTTCTCTTCCCCTTTGGGAGACGGCACTATTTCTTTGCCTAAAAAATATTCCACTAGCCCTATCAAACCTTTCTTTGCTTCGCTGGTAATTTCATTATTAAACTTTGCATTTACTAAACCTGTTAATATATCCGCTAATTGAATCCCAAGAGATTGGTCTGATGGCAATCCTTGCACTTGGTATATATCAGACGTTAAATTAGTATTGTCCAAACACCTTTCTAACTCTTTTAACCTACCCTTATTCCTGTTTTCCTTCAAGTCCAAAAATATATTGTATTCATTAAAATCATAAATCCAATGATGGAGTAGCTGATAATAAAACTTATAAAAACTTAATTCGGCATCACGGTCATTGAATTTAACATTGTTCACTTTTTCAGATTCGACAAGAATTACCCTGAACCTCAACTCATTGGTTTTGAAAAAATATTTAACCACTTCTTCATATAACTCAAAATAAGCGGGAGAAACCTTGTTCCATTTCAGTTCTCCCTTGATATTAAATCTATCCTTAATATCATTCATGTTTTTTTTAAATTCAGCCCTGTAATCAGCAGGCATCCAAACACCGCCAATGGCAATATATTTATGAGCATCTTTCCTTGTCAATGCTTCTAAACCGCTTTCATCACAATATACTTCAAAATTCATAACTGATATATTAACTTATACAAACATTTTCTGCAATAATCCTTTTTTGTAAGCTTGGTTTTTTTGTATCTGAATGTTTGCTGAAATAATTTTATTTTCTATTGCTTTCAAATAATTTGCGATTTTTAACTGTTCTTGTTTACAAGGCATTGGAATTATTAAGCTTTTTATAATATCTGCTGATAAATTACCTTGCCCTCCTTGCAAATACTTCCCAACAATCTCCTTTTTTTGTAATTGCAAATAATTCAGTAAAAATATTTTATTGTATTTTTCACTCCTAACACATAAAACCGCTTGATTAATTGCCCCATTTATTTTAGAAATACCTGCTTCTCCGCTAGTTGCTCCATATAAAGCATAAAGCAAATCACCTACTTCAACCATCTTAGATGAAGAGTCTTTTAAACCATCTTCCGATATAAATTGCTCTGTTTTTTCTGCATTTATTTCACCTGATTTAATAAACGGTATCTTCCCTTCATAATAAGATTTATTAGTAGTAATTGGTGTACCGCCCGAAAAGAAAGTAGCATTTTTTCCTAATTTTTTCTCTTCCCACTTTGGAAATTCGTTCCCATTTTCATCTTTAAATCGCAATTCCTGAGAAAAGAGTTTTTGCATTACACCTTTTTTATATTGTTCCAAAAGGCTTTTCTTTTGTTTAAGTTGAGTGATTTTTTTATCTAAAACAGTAAAGAAAGATGCAATTCTTTTTTGTTCAGCAATTTGTGGCGCAAAAATTCTATCGTGTAATACATACGCATTGCTGATTTTCATATCATTTTTAGCCCCTTTCTTAACCAAAGGTCTTAAATAGCGGTTCGTATTTGCATCCAATGAAAAATAGTACTCAATCCATTCTCCACAAGCATTTTGTCCTTTTACTTTATACACAGCATACAAAGTAGATACAATGCCTGCTTTGCCTTTATTGAGTTTTATAATACCATAAGGGTTTGCTTTGAGTGGGCTTTTGGTATATACAATGTCTCCCACTTCTACTACGTGGTATTGGTGCACCGAAACACCTGCGTAACTTCTGCCTAAATGCTCAATTTGGTTTACAATACCCAATTCACCAGATACCGATAATACTTCGCCTTTACCATATTTCAAATCTCCATTTCGCTTTTTGGCTTCTGCCAACAACTCACTCATTTTTTTATGTTCCCAATTGTCTGTAAACTCTGGAAAACGTACATCAGGTTTTAATCCTTGCTGTTTTTCCATAATTAAAAAGGGGTATCAATATTAAGTTCTTCACAAAATGCGATTAGTTCAGCATCAGTACTTTTCATATCTTTTTCCAATACTTTTAATTGTTTTGAAACAGATGAGACATCAACCTTTTCTTCTTCTTCAAAAGTATTTACATATCTCGGTATATTCAGATTGTATTCATTTTCGGCAATAAAATCAAGTGTTGCCAAACTGCTGTACTTTTCAATTTCCTTTCTTTCTCTGTAAGTGGTAATAATTCTATCAATATCATCGTTTCGTAAAACGTTTTGAGTTCCCCTTTCAAAATATTCACCTGCATTGATGAATAAAACATTCTCTGGATTTTCTCTGCATTTTTTGAAAACCATAATACAAGTTGGAATAGGTGTACCATAAAACAAATTGGCAGGCAAACCAATAACAGCGTCTAAAAAGTTTTTGTTCTCAATCAAATACCTGCGAATGTGTTGCTCTGCACCACTTCTAAACAAAGCACCGTGTGGCAACACTATTGCCATAGTTCCGTTTTCTCCCAAATGATGTATCATGTGTTGTACAAAAGCAAAATCAGCTTTACTGCCTGGGGCTAATTTTCCGTATTGGCTAAAACGGTCATCGCTTGTAAACAATGGATTGGCACTCCACTGAGCCGAAAATGGGGGATTGGCTACAATGGCTTCAAATTGTTGGTCAAGATGTTGTGGGTGTTCAAGTGTATCTTCCTGCTTTATGTTGAACTTACGATAATGCACCCCGTGCAAAATCATATTCATTCGGGCAAGGTTATAAGTGGTACGGTTCATTTCCTGTCCGTAAAAATTACTCACATCCTGTACTTCCTTAGCTACACGAAGCAACAACGAACCCGAACCGCAAGTAGGGTCATAAACAGATTTTAGCTTTTCTTTTCCTGTGGTTACAATTTTGGCAAGTATTTTAGAAACTTCTTGTGGCGTATAAAACTCGCCTGCTTTTTTCCCTGCACCGCTCGCAAACTGTCCGATAAGATATTCGTAAGCATCACCCAAAACATCCAGTTCCGTATGCTCTAATTTGAAATCTATTTTATCAAGATGTGTTAGCACCTTTGCAATGATAGTATTTCTTGCATCGGGGGTTTTGCCTAATTTGGTACTGTTCAAATCCATATCTTCAAAGAGATTGTCAAAATCTTCTTCGCTGTCAGTACCCATAGTACTTAATTGGATATTGGTCAGGATTTTTTGCAAGTCTTCCAAAATGAAATTGGTTTTACTTTCATCATATTGGTCTTCATCCTCATTGTCGCCCATTCCACGTTTGGCAACTTCAGTAAAAAGTTCTTCAGGCTTTAGGAAATAACCCAACTTCTCCAATGATTCCTCTCTGATGGCTTCAATAAACTCTTGTGCATCGGCAGTTTTAGAAGTTATTTCACGAAATTTCATTTTGTCCTGTTTCAAAATTCCGTTTGCGAAAATCTCCATTTTCTCGCTCAAATATTTATAGAAAATGAATCCCAAAATGTAGTCACGGAATTCGTCCGCATTCATTTTTCCTCTTAGTGTATTAGCAATGTTCCAAAGCTGTTGCTCTAATACTCTTTTTTGGTCTTCACTCATGTAGTAATATCATTATAGGTTTATACGCAAATGTACATTTTTTAGGTCGGCTGGTTGGTAATAAACGTAAAAAAAAGTCTCTCACCTTTTGGGGATTGAGAGACTTTTTCCTTGGATGGTTTTACTATATATTAGACAGAAATTAGTCTTGTTTCTCTTCATTTTTTCTCATTTTTTGTAATTCTTCAATCACAACAAAAACTGCATTACCTGTATCCCAAAGTATATTAATTGAATAAATAAGAATTGATAGTAAAATCACATTACATACACTTTCTTTACCCTCAAAAATTATTTTTCCACTACTTTGAACCGTCAAATTAACAACACCTATTGATATTAATATTATTTGTTCCAAAAGAGACAATTTCATTTCTTTTATTGTACTTGAAAAATTGAAACTTGGAAATTGGACAATAATATCTTGTATTTTGGAAGCTATCAACCCAAGTGTTGCTGTGTTTATAGCTAATAAAGTTAATAGCAACCCTATAATATTCTCTTTTAAATATTTATAAAGAAAAGTTGATTCTAAATAATTAGCCAACAACGTCATTACTACTGACATAACAATAAAAAACGATATGTTTTTAATTATCTTCATCTGACACAATTGTTTTATAGAGTTTTAAAACTTGATCTCCAGCACCTTCAATATCCAATTCTTCTATCTGTAAAGTTACAGGACTTTCTTTAGTATTAATAGTTTTTCTAATGTTTTTAACTTTCATCTTTATAAAACCAGCACCCTCTGATGTATAATTTACCAACCCATTAATTTCATTATTTGACTTATCAATATTTTCCAAAGTCCCCTTTTCAGGAGCTTTTAAAATTATTTGACTTTTATGACTATTAACATTGTCAGCAAAATTTTTAAAATCCTCAGGTAAAGACCTTGATATGTTTGCCAAATTCGGCTTAATGAATTGAAAATCTAAATATGTTATTTCATATTTGTGTTTTCCAACATAATTCCAAAAATTGACTTTATCAAAAACCTGCTCGATTTCTATATTTAAACCATACTTTTTTAAATCATTTTGAAACACTTTATTAAGTATATTTTTAACTACATCAGGATTACTAAAGGCATCGCTATTCTCACTAATGGCGATTTTTTGAACTTCGCTGTCATTATTTATAACAACATAAATATATGGTTCATTTATAATGTTTTCAGTCTCGAAATTTCGAGTTATTGAAGTAGTTTTTTTTTGTGCAAGCTTAAATAAATAAAAAGTATCTTCCTGATGATGAAGTTTTAAAGGATTTGAATTTAATTTGGATTCATTTAAGTCCCCTAAAACATCTTTGAAAAAATCATTTTTTTTTGCTTTAATTTCCTCATATGTTAATTTTTTTTCAGGAAATAATTCTATTTGATTATCTCTTCTAGTAAGCGGAAGTAGATGATATCTGTATATATGAAAATTAATCTTTTTGTTTTCCATTTAGTTTTTCTTTATAAACTCCAACCCTACTTCTTTTCAAGGGTTTTTGTACCTTATTTTTTCCCAAATGTAATTAAACATAACAACAAATCCTTAAAACACTTCATTAATAAAAGTTATTTTGAGTGAAAATCAATTTTAAGACGACTTCTTATTAGAAAGGAGTATTTATCCTTTCCACCATCTAAAACTTTATTAAAAAGCTTTAATTTAAGTTCTTCATCATTTACAAAATTCGAAAGCTTGTTTGCAGAGGTTAATTTGGTGTTTTTTACTGGATTTTCTTTCGGGTTTTCAAGAATACGAATAATAAAGTTTCTGTTTATTAATGCGTTCGTTGGGTTGTTAGATTTGATTCCATATTTACGTGACATCCTTATATCTTTTTTTAAATAGTTTTTTACTTGACAATAATTCTCGATAATCATTCAACTTGATTTTCAATTCATCAGATAGAATGTAACCGTCTGGAGTTCCGTTTTTTTCTATAAACATAATTACTTCCTGTGTCGAAATATTCTTCGCATTCATTCGCATTCCAACGGGTATTGATTTTCTAGTTTCTTTGAGTATTTCGTTTATTTCTTTTCTTATGTACAATTCAGGAACTTGACTTAAATACAATGCTTGCAGTTCTTTTTTATCTCTAATGTAGTGTAGTGTTTTTAGCATTCTCCTTTGGTTTAATTCAAATTGGTTAATTGTTGGTCAATGTTATTTCTTGTTTTCAAAAGAATGTGTTTTTGATAATCTGTTAAAAACGATACTTCTTGAATGCACAATAAAAAAAGTACCGATGCCTCGGAAATGGTCAACCGTATCGATACAGCGTTTTTGAAGTTTCGCTCCATTTTATTTCTCAGTTTAAAAGCCAAACGCATCAAAATATCAATTAAAATGAAGCCAATATAAAACTCGGTATTTTCCTTATTCATACTTTTTAACGCTTCGCTTTTGTCGTTTATAAAATAGATTATCTGCTCTCTCAAAACTTCAATTTCATCCACTTTAATATTTTTCAATTGAATAGACTTCATAACTTTTTTACCGCAATTAGATTCCCATTTTCATAAAACTGAATAACGTTTGTAATTTTCGATAGTGCGTGTTTTTCAAACCGTCGCAACATACTTGCAATTACGGACTGGGTATTTCGTTTGTTTTGATTGATTGGCGACCACCAAACGGCATTACTTTGTTTGCTTTTGGTAAGGATTACCATTTTAATTTTCGAGGATTCAGGAACAAATACTGGCATAGTTATAAATGGATTAGGTTAAAATTCACTAAAATCATATCGCACAAAATCGGCATTGGCGGAAACCACTTTCTCATTCATTTTCAAGCACTTTTTCTCAATCATTTGCGGTAATTTTTCTAAATATTCTGCTGGCAAATTCTTTTCGACATAATCAAATAATTGTGGCATTGTAATTTTGTTTTTGAAGAAACGGTTTACTTCATTTTCGCATTTTTTGGAGTGGTTTATCGTTTCCTTTCTGCGTTTCGCATTACATTCCTGTTTCTTTTTCAAGGCTTCGTATTTTGCTTTTCCTAGCAAATGTTCGTTCCATTTGATTTTGGTGTATTCAAAACCGACTTCTTTCGAAGTTTTTCGGGTCATATCGAAATAATCATAAGGGAATAAAGGCGGAAAATCATTTTTCACAAACCATTTTCTCGCCCATTCCGCCCGCCAACGCATTTGCTGAATATCATCGACAATGGATGCCTTATTAAATGCTTCGCCTGTAAAAGCAATCCACTTGTATTCCATATAAAGCGAAATGGCTTTCTTCCAAGAACCCGCAAATGGTGTTGAGTTTTTGTAGATTTTTGAAATACTCTTAAAAAAATCTTGTATCACAAGTTCCCGAAATTCCTCCTTTAGCATCGTTCCCGAATAGGCTTCTTTGAACAAATAGCGTATATCAATCGGTTTGTAGTTGTTGTATTCCTTGTTCGCAAGGTTCACGGCTAGTTCCTGCGGGTGTAGAATTAAGTTTTGCAGTTTTTCGGACAAAGTTTCTGAAACTTTAACACTTTCCGCCCCCGCCCCCTCGGTTGGAATTTGCTCCTTGCTGGCTGGTGTTCCTGTAAAAAACAAATAAGAAGGCGTGACCAAAGGGAACTCCTTATTAAAAAGAGGAATGTTTTTCACATTCTCTTTCTTTTGACATTCATTTAAAGATGTTCTAGTACTCTCATTGTTATCAGGTAATACTTTCTCGCTTTCAGAGGTAAGACGTTGATTTTCAGCGATTGTTAATTTTGAGGTTTTGAGGTCTAAAACCGTCAAAATTTCAGCATTTATATGTACTTCTACGGGTCTATTTCGCCCTTTAAAAATATAATCCACAAATACTCCGCATTCTTGCAATCGTTGCCTGTGATTACGCACCGTCTTTGTACAAAGGTCTAAACTGTTTATTCCGTTACGTTTTAATTCGGTTACTAAAAACGAATTGATTTTAAACTCTTCAATTGGTCTGATGGCTGTAACTCCCAACTTCATATATTGCTCATTGCGTTTCATTAGTTGCGAATTGTACAGGTGTAGCAAGTTTTGAAAAACCAATTCCGTTGAATATTTGACTGTTTGGATTTTTTTCTTGTACAGAATCATTCCGTAATCTTTGCAAAAATCATCTACGTTTTCGTTGTATTCTCTAGCTTTTAAAGATTGCTTATTCTTCACAAAAAGCGCAGAAAATTCTTTTTGCATTTCGTTCAATTCATTTTGACGTATAAAACACTTAACATTCGCATTGTGTTTGTCAATCAAATCGTTCTCAGCATTCGTCTTGAAGTTATAACCTGCAATGTACTTTCGGTAATTATCCATAGTAATTGAAAAGGCTTCCATCGAAATAGCAGGATAAACCGCCATAATACGACTGTCCAATTGAAACGAAGTTGCAACTGTCGTTGCAATGCTTTCTAGGGTTTTCTTTTTCTCGATAGTATTCCCAAAGCCAAAAAGATTGGAAGCCAACGAAAAAACTTTACTATCTAACTGCTGTTTATTCATACATACGTCGTTATAACCTTTCAGCATCGGGCGGAATACACCCGAATGCGTCTAGGAATTTTCAGCATTTGCTGGAGGTATTTTTATGCTTTTCTCTTTTTACTAAATTGTGTCGCCAATAGTTTTTCGGTAACACTTTCTAGTGTCCAGTTTTCTAATGCGTTTGATTTTTTTGCCCTTTTAGGTATAGGCTTTCCAAATTCTTTATCAATGCACAAGGCAAGGTCTTTCAATTCCTCAGAGGAAAGAAAGATTTTGGCATTGTTGAATATTGATAAAACTTTTGGATTCATTACGCTTAAACTTTAGATAATTTTTTACGCTTTTTTTGCATTATTTTTTTTGCTTTTATGGTTTTATTGACCAATTGCATAATGGCTATTTCTACCTTTTCATTTTCACGCATACCATTTACAAAAATTCGGATACTGTGTGTTGTGTAATCTTTACCAATGGCATTTTTAATTTTCAACTTCTGTAGATGCTGTGAAACTTTTGCAGAATATTGCTTTCCTAATGTTTCAATCAAAAGAACTCTTTCTTTGTCGGTAATCATATTTCCAGTTGTATTTGGTAACTATACTCTTTTTGTAATTCTTTCAAATCCTTATTCTCCATTTCAAAATCCCAAGGCAGATAAATTGTTTTGAGATTCGGATTGTACTTCACCCCTGCTTTTATCAATTTTTGATGCAATCGGTATCGTCGATTCACTTTTGCCGTTCGTCTCATAGGTTTTAATTAACATTCGGTTTGAAATTCAATCAATTGCAACATTTTTCTATAAATAGCAGAATTTTGCAATATTTTTTATTACTTTCGTGGCTACACTTTTGCTACATTAGTGTTACAGAATTGCTATATTGATTATTGCAAATATATACAACATTTGCAATATTTTGCAATTTATAATGCGAAATATCGCAAATTTTTAACAATATTCGAATATGCAATTGATTATCAAAGAAATAAGGGAGAAAAAAAAATTAACTCAAGATGAAGTTGTTGAGCTGTCAGGCATAAAAAAACGTACTTATGTAGATTACGAAAATGGAAAATCTGACATTCCATTATCTAAATTGCAAAATATCGCAACAGCACTAAAAGTAAATTTATTTGAGTTGTTTGATGGTTACGAAAACACATCTAACGAAAAAGCGCAAACTAGTGATTTTTTACAATTGCAATTTGAAAACGAAGCTTTGCGAAAAGAGAATACAGAATTAAAAAAGGACAAAGACTTTTTACAATCCCTACTACAACGAAATGACCACGATAAAAGTAAAACTGCATAGTAATATGCAGGTTGTTTGGAAAAAGGAAATAGAGGAAATTGAGTAACAGAATCTATCCGATGAATTATCAGATTGAAATACAAAAAGAAGAACACAAATAATTAAAAATAACTTAATAACAAGAACACTCAAACGAACACGATTTATATTTTTTACAACAAAATTCAACTCAACAATACCACTAAATACAAGGGTTTACAAGGGTTTAGAAATCTGTTTTCAGATTCATAACCCTGAGGTCACGGGTTCAACTCCCGTCCTCGCTACAAAATAAAAAAACACCACTTAAAAGTTGGTGTTTTTTTCGTTTATAACAGTTTATTACGGAACAATTTGTCGTCTATATTCTTTATTCTGAAAGATTTAATAAAAATTATACCGGTTTTACTTCTAATTTTAATTGGAGATTTAAATCTCATAATAATCTTGAAATAAAAGTACATACTTAAAATTTAGACCGTGAACAGTAATTTATGTATACTTTTTCTCCTCCGGATCAGAAGCTATTAAAAGAGAATGAATATTTATCCAGTTACAATGTATATATTTATAAATATTCAAAACGAGAGCATTAACAAAATAATCTTTTAGATATTAATCTTTTGATTTACAAACTAATTTAAATATCACACACCAATTAATAATTAAATATGAAAATTATCTCAATTATTCTGCTGGTTTTAATTTTATTTAGCTGTAAAAAATATGTAATAAAAGACGAAATAAATTTTGCTCCTAATAAGAGTTTAAAATTTAAGAAATTGTCTTTTAAAAATGATGTGTGTATCGGAAGCTATACTATAAGGAAAGATACTATAATCTCACAATTTCAAGTTGAGTCTAAATATTCTCTATTTGTAATCAAATTGAGGAATGTTTCGAACAATTTTAATTTTAAGGATCATGTTTCAAATAGCTACCCTACTCCGGGCTATTTTTCAACAATCAATGAAGGGCTATATGAAGTTAATTTAAGCCCGGGAGTTTTTGAGGACAGTTACAATATCAATCAAATTGATTTCTTTTCTGATAGTGCGATACAATATCAAATAAACAATGATACAATTAAGAGTTTTAATGTCAATTTCAATAAATACGCTATAAAAATTAACAATCAGGAAAGCAAAATAATCTATAGTAAAATTGAATATTATGAGCTAAAAAACTTAAGTGCTAATTTTTTAATTTATAAAGAAGATCATGATATTTATGTCTTTATTATGACTCCGATGAAAGAAAATATAATTTTAGAAAAGAACGCATTATACGATCATCTGTTCAATAAGAATGAATAATTGATTCTTTTTTAAAATACCATAGAAATCTTAGCCTTCATTTTTTAATAAAAAACCCACTATAAATACTTTTGAAAGTATTTGCCTATATCCTTTATTCTGAAAGATTTGATAAAAACCATACAGCTTCAATTTATATTTTTATTGCTGGTAAAAGCTTATGTTTGTCACAAAATAAACTTAGTAACTAACCAGATATTTACCCCTAAATCAGAAGCCTAGATGATGTTTTTTATTTATCAAATCGTAACAAAACCTTTAACATCAAAACTAATTATTGATGAAGTTTGCCCTGCCTGCAATAAAAAAGACAGCATAGAATTAACGTTGTACATGCAATACATTTCCATGATAATTCCTTTATTTGGAATGGGAAGGCGGACCGGAGTCATCTGTACAAACTGCGGCAATGTTCTTAAAAATCCTCACAGTTCTGTATTTGCTAAAAAAAAATACTCCAAAAAAATAGGCGAGGCTATTAAGGATATTCGAAAAAATCACAAAAGAACTTTATGGCAGCTACTCTATCCTTGGTCGATTTGGTTTGTTATACCTATTCTGATTCTAATAATCCTGGGAATTAGTTCTATCAATAAAAAAAGGACCAACGAAAAAGCTAAAGAATATGCCGAGCTCTTGATGCATCCGCAACCAGGGGATATTTACAAATCAACCTGGATGGAAAGTAATTTATCTTCGGGGGTATTGGTAAAGTTAATGCGCATTAATGGAGATACGATGTATGTAGTTAAAACTAAGAAAAATATTCCAATGAGTTTTTCTGAAGAAGACTGGGATAAGCTTACGGCAGGTCCCGGAGCATTTGAAACTAAAGAGTATAAAATAAAGAAATTCTCTGTATTGGGAGAAGCTAATTATGCTGACTTTTTCATGTACCATACTGATGAAAATGGAAAGCAATATCCAATATTTCTGGGCGAAGTACTTAATAGTAAATGCGAAATGAACTTGGATTTTGAAACTATAGATCGTAAAAAATAAAATTTGATCTTCTACAAAAAGCAAAACCCTTAAACAGCAATGTTTAAGGGTTTTTTTATTTCTATTAATTGCTTACTCATTTAGGAATTCAGTAAGGAATTAAAAATCATGAATTATCACTCTGAAAATTCGAACAATACATTGCATATTCTTCTTTATATTCATTATTTAAAATAGTATTTTTGCAAACTAAGTAATTTACAAAACATGGATATAGTAAAATTTAAAATCACATCAAAAACGATAAAAGTAGAAGTACGCAATTCTAATAATTATGTTTTTAATTTTAATACTGCTTTAGAGATTCAAAAAGAAGACAGAGATGTTTTATTAAAACTGTACAATGCACTAGATATTCTTTTTAAGAAAGAAAATACAAGCGAAATAAAAAATTACATTTCTCCAAACCAAACCAATATACTTGACCAGATTTCTGCTGTTGACAATTTAGAACAGGAAAAATAATCTCGTTTTCTATTAAAGTTTAGCAGAAAAAATCTCTGATTTCTTTACAAAAAACTTCGGTATAAATAGTTGTCAGTTTGTCGTTTGAACAACAGCTAAAGTTTTTTAAAAAATCAAAAAGTCTTTTAATAACATTGTTCATTAATATATTAGAAAGACAATTAGGTGTTTAACCATTTTATTTACCTACATTCGTTCAATATCAAAATTAGCTTATTTCTAATTAAGGTATACGTTTTAATAATTATTAAAATATAGGTGCTTTTCCAGCAAATTACTGCCATTATTTTTTTCAAACACCACTTCGCTTTATATGAGCATCAGAGAAAAAAATGGCGATAAGGAAATAATCCTTTCCCAAAAAGAAATCCTTCAAAAGGAAAAAACTTCACTTCTATTTCAAAACAAAGAAAAACAGGAAGCTGAAATACAAAATCTCAAACAACAGCTTTATGCCAAAGAACAGCAATTAAACAATCATATTAATGCTGTTGATTCTACAAATGCTTCTGTAGAGTTCGATCTGGAAGGTTATATTTTAAGTGCCAACAAGAATTTTCTTGAAATCATGGGCTACAGCAAAATAGATTTGATAGGAAAACACCATAGTCTTTTAGTTGATCCTGCTTATTCAAAATCAAATGCTTATCAATTATTTTGGAACAACCTAAAAAAGGGAATTTACCAAAAAGATGAATTTATAAGGGTAGCGAAAAATGGTTCGATGATATGGTTTTTTGGCAGTTATAATCTCATTTTTGACACGATGGGCAAACCGTATAAGATCTTAAAAATTGCCACAGATATTACGCTTGCCAAAACACAATTTTTGCAATTGGCGGTTCAGGCACAAGAAAAAGAGAAACGGGCATCTGAATTGATTATTGCCAATGAAGAGCTTGCTTTTCAAAATACAGAAAAAGAAAAACGTGCTGCCGAATTGATTATCGCCAATAAGGAATTGAAATTTCAAAATACAGAAAAAGAGAAACGCGCTGCCGAATTGATTATCGCCAATAAGGAATTGAAATTTCAGAATACAGAAAAAGAGAAACGTGCTGCTGAGTTGATTATCGCCAATAAGGAATTGAAATTTCAGAATGAACAAAAAGAAAAACGCGCATCTGAATTGATTATCGCCAATAAAGAACTTGCTTTTCAGAATAAAGAAAAGGAAAAACGTGCGGCAGAATTGATTATCGCCAATAAAGAATTGAAATTTCAGAATGAACAAAAGGAAAAACGGGCAAAAGAACTCATTGTAGCCAATAAAGAACTTGCTATTCAAAGTAAGGAAAAAGAGAAACGCGCTGCTGAACTGATTATTGCCAATAAGAAGTTAGCCTCAGAAAATATTCTGAAAGAAAAAAGAAAAGTAGAGAAACAAAAACGTGCAGCAGAATTAAAAGTAAAAAATCTTGAACTTGCCTTTCAGGAAAAACGAACTCATGAACTTACGCTGGCTAATAATGAGCTAAAAAAAGCTCAGGAAGAACTTGAATCATTTTCTTATTCTGTTTCTCATGATTTACGCGCTCCTATACGTGCAATAAATGGTTATACGCAAATTTTGGTAGAAGATCATACGGATTTAATTGATGAAGATGGAAAGAAAGTCCTTCAATCGATAATTAATAATTCAAAAAAAATGGGAATATTGATAGACGACCTGCTTTCTTTTAGCAAATTAGGGCGCAAAGAAGTATCTTCTACAAATATAAACATGACAGCATTATTAAATGGAGTCATAAGCGAAATAACAATCGAAAAAGGTGAAAATACGCCGATATTTGAAATTGACGAACTTGATCACGCAAACGGAGATCCATCTCTGATTAAACAAGTTTGGGTAAATCTGATTTCTAATGCAATCAAATATTCAAAATACAAGCCGGAAACCAGAATTAAGATTACCTCAACTTCTAAAAAAGATCAAATTATTTATAGCATAAAAGACTGGGGCGCAGGATTCGACATGGCTTATTATGATAAATTGTTTGGTGTTTTCCAGCGCCTTCACTCACAAGACGAATTTATAGGAACCGGAATTGGGCTGGCTATCGTACAAAAAATAGTCAATCGCCATTATGGAACAGTGTGGGCAGAATCAAAATTAGATGCAGGTGCAAACTTTTACTTTAGCCTGCCCAATATTAAACTTTAAAAATAAAAAAATGAACTACGACGATATTGAAATTTTATTTGCCGAAGACAGCATGGAAGATGCCATGTTAACCATTCGTGCGCTTAATAAAAGCGGTTTTACAAACAAATTATTACATGTAAAAGACGGTGCTGAAGCACTCGATTTTATATACTGCCGGGGAATATATTCAGAGAGAAATCCTAAAGCACATCCTAAATTATTTCTTTTAGATTTAAAAATGCCGAAAATGTCCGGTATTCAGGTTCTTGAAAAAGTAAAAAGTGACGATAATCTTAAATCGATTCCGGTGGTTATCCTGACTTCTTCGCAAGAAGATCCAGATATTGATAAATGTTATAGTCTTGGGGCTAACAGTTACATTGTAAAACCCGTAGACAGTAATAATTTTTTTAATTCTATTAAAGAAATAGGAATGTACTGGATGATACTGAGTCAGCCCGCAAAATAAAAGATTTAAACACTATAGTTACTTTCATTCAAAACTATGATTCCATATCAAATGATAAAAGATATTAGAATATTGATATTAGAAGACAATACTGCAGATGCAGACTTAATAGTCAGGCATTTGACCAAATCAGGAATGTCTTTTGTGTCTAAAATAGTTGAATCAAGAAAAGTATTCGAAGATGCTATTGATACCTTTTTTCCAGACATTATTTTATCAGATTACTCATTGCCTTCATTTGATGCTTTTTCTGCATTTAAAATACTGAAAAACAAAAACATCAGTATACCATTTATAATAATTTCAGGTACAATTGGTGAGGAAAATGCCGTAATGCTTATAAAAGAAGGTGTTACAGATTATGTTTCTAAAAACAACATTTCATCCTTACTTCAAAAAATAAACCGCGCACTAAAAGAAGCTTGCGATTTAATTGAGAAAGAGGACCTTATTAAAAAACTAAAAACACAAACCGCTGCACTGCTATTAGCAAATAAGGAATTAGAGTTTCAAAATGCTGAAAAAGAAAAAAAGGCAATTGAATTAATGAATGTAAATAAAGAATTGCTTGCATTTAATTTTATTTCAAGCCATGATCTTCAGGAACCTCTCCGGAAAATTCAGACCTTCATTTCTATTATCATAGATAAAGAAAAAACCATGACTAAAGCGGGGAAAAACAATCTCGAACGTATAAATGTTGCAGCAACAAGAATGAGGCAGCTTATCGAAGATTTATTAGATTTTTCGAGGGTTAGTATTGCAGATCACCCTTATGAAATGAGTGATTTGCTGGATATTATTGAAGATGTAAAATCTGAACTTTCGGATACAATTGATCAGAAAAAGGGATTTTTTAAAATAAATGGCTTAGTACCTGTACATATAATACCATTTCAATTTCGCCAACTTATCTATAATTTGATAAGCAACTCATTAAAGTTCTCTATTCCAGGTATTAAGCTTGATATTACCATACAATCTATTATTCTTAAACACAATGAATTCAGGTTGCTTAATCTGCCCAATAGCCCGCAGATTTGTGATTATTGGAATTTTAGTTTTAAAGATAACGGTATAGGTTTTGAAGCTGAATACAACCATATTATCTTTATTATATTTCAAAGACTGCATCACCTTGAGCAGTATTCCGGAACGGGAATTGGCCTCGCTATTGTAAAAAAAATCGTAGATAACCATAACGGAATTATCGTTGCTGACGGGAGCTTAAATAATGGTGTTACCTTTAATATTTACATTCCAATAATTGAAAATTCTGCAAATTAAATTATAAAAAATTAATGTATAAAAATTAAAATCACTTCATAAAGGATTAAAATAACAGTACATAATTCGAATAATTATGTTCTATTTTTAAAACAAAGCAAACCCTAATTATTAATTTATTTAGGGTTTTTTATTATTGATTTTTTAAGAATTTGGCTTCTAAAATCTTAAAAGAAATCTTTCTAAAAGAGAATAAATTTTATTTTTTTAAGATTTTCAGCGTTCATAATTTTAAAAATTTATACTAAAAGACTTTCAAAAAAGATCTGATTCTTCAAAATTTCTGACAAAGCAACTTTATTTTCAACAGAAAAAATCCCTCAAAATTTAATTTTTAACACATTAAAACTGATTTAAAAACATTAAATCAAAGGGCTGAAATTTGCAAAAAAACAAGAACAAAAAAACATGCAAATCTGCTAAAAAAGCATTCGAATTTATGCTAAAAAAACAGTGGTTTTTTCATTAAAAAAAATTAAATTTACAGCATAAAAAACACAGAATTAATTACCAATTAAACCCTTGTAAATGAAGGCTTTTTGTAAATTTTTCTTAAACTTTTCTTATGAAGAATTTGCATACAATTTCAGAAATAAACCCTGCTGATTTTGACTCGGTAAAAGACATTATTTATGAGTCAAAACTGATAGATGAAAAGCTGCTGAATTTAGAAAATGCCGTGCAGTTTATAAAGCACAAACTGGACCGAAATAAAGCTAAAGTTTTTGTCAAAAAAGAAGATGATATTCCTGTAGCATTTATATTGCTTTATTATAAAGTAAGTCCTTTGTCTAAAATAAAATACAATTGGCATATTTCATATTTATACGTCAAGCCAGATTTTAGAAGAAAATATATTGGTAAAGAAATTATAATGAAATGTATTGATTTTGCTAAAAAAACAAAAGTCGATCATATTTCTTTAAATACAGATACTGAAAATTATGCCGCGCATCAGCTTTATGAAAGTTTTGGTTTTGTCCGGACAAATTTTATCTCTAACTATTACTATTACGAAATGAAATTATCGTACGAATAATAAAAAGGTTCTTTGAAGTGCAGAACCAGCATATAAAATCTATTATTACTTTTTACTCCAAATCTATATTTTATGATTACAACATTACTAAAAAATTATTTAAAAAATTTCAGCCAGTTTTCTGTAGAGGTTAAGGTTTTAGCCATTACAACTTTTATTAACAGATTGGGCGCCATGGTTGTACCGTTTCTTTCTAAATATATGATGGAACAACTTCATTTTACCTACAGCCAGATCGGATGGGTTATGGTGTTTTTTGGTTTAGGTTCTTTTATCGGAACCTGGATTAGCGGAAAATTATCTGATAAATTTGGCTTTTATAAAGTCATGGTTTTTAGCTTATTTACAAGCGGGCTTATATTTATTATGCTGCAGTTTCTGACAACTTTTTACAGTTTTTGCCTGGGAGTATTGTTATTAACCACTGTTTCAGATATGTACCGTCCGGCAATGTTGGTTTCATTAGATAGTTATGCCGGCAGAAACGAAAGAACAAAAGCCTTATCGTTAATTCGATCTTCGGTAAATCTTGGTTTTATGTTTGGTCCGTTGATTGGCGGAATCATTATTACTGTTTTAGACTACACGTTTTTATTTTATATTGATGGCCTGACTTGTATTTTAAGCATTTTGTTATTCGCCATTTATGTAAAAGAGAAAAAATTACCTTTTAAACTTAACAGTTTCAAATACTTAAAAGAAGGAAATTCGATTTTACAGGACAAACCATTTTTACTTCACTTAGTAATTACCCTGATAACGGGTATTTTATTTTTTCAAATGTTTACAACGCTTTCTCTTTATTACAAGGAAGTCTTCAATTTTACAAGTGTAGAAAGCGGTTTGTTTTTAGCTTTAAACGGTGTAATCATATTGCTTTTCGAACTTTCGATTGTGAGTTATGTCGAATCTAAAAATATAAATAAACTTTTAATGGTATCCTATGGCGTACTGGCCATGGCGGTCAGTTACTTATTTTTGTTAATAGAACACAGCATTGCAGCACTTATTGTCATGATGATTTTTATGACTATCGGAATTATGCTTACTTTTCCTTTTGCCAATTCATTTGTAAAAAACAGATCTCTTAAAAAACAAGAAGGTAAATTTATGGCGGCTTTTACAATGAGTTATAGTGTTGCCCATATTTTAAGCACAAAAACCGGTATGACTATTATAACAGATTATGGATATAAAGCCAACTGGGTGTTTTTGACCTGCTTAGGATTTGTAGGTTTTCTTTTGGCTTATCGTTTGGTTTTTATAGTTGCTAAAGAAAGTGAAACTATTAAGAAGAAAATCGTGGAGTCTATTTTTACAGCTAACGCTAAATAATAAAATTACAAAAAGTAGTCTGTGCAAAATACACTGACTACTTTAACCAAAAAAGCTCATTGAAATTATCTTTCAACGAGCTTTTTTTTATATCATTTTACATCAAGAGTTTCAACTAAAAATTTAAAGTAGATTTAACGGTAACTATTTGAGGCAAACTTTAAAAGAATTAATGAAAATGAAATTACATTTTTTCAGTGATATCTTTTTTAAATCTATTCAAAAGCGCTTTTGTCATTCCTAAATTTGCTTTATTAGAATCTACAGCCAAATAAATAAAATATTCATTGTTTTCTGAAATGTCAATGATATGAATTTGATTAGTAAGTGTAATCATAATATCATCAATATTTTGATCTAATCCTAAAGCGCTGATTGCATTTAATTTAGCTTTTACTACTTCTAAGTTAAAGGCTGAAGCCAATTCAGGATCAAAACTAGTAACAGAAGAGTCACTAAAATAAGAAATACCACTTTTAATTTCGGTTACGGCAACTGCGATATAACCAGGAATGTTTTTTTTAACTTCATCCCCAAATTGTTGTAAAAAATCTGACATATTAAATTGTTTTAAATTATTGTTTATTTATTTCAATGGTGTCTAAATGTTTGCGAACAATTAAACAGAGATTAAATTTGTTTTAAAAAGCTTTTTTTTGTTTTACAGAAGACTAAAAATTATTTTTAATTTTTTTAGAACGGTCAACAACATAAGAAACCAACCAGGCTATTTGTCCTTCTTTTGCAAAATATATTTTCTTTGATTTCAAATTAGGAATACTTTCAAGGCAGGCAATTAAAATATTATTGGCAGAAATTAAATGCTTCTGACTATAGGTATTAATTACCTTATCTGCTTCCTTACTTGTTTTGGCTAAGTTTTCATACTTAACAAAGTTATTCTTCAAAATAGCATCATAATCTATAATATCCTGCATCGTCAATGGCACAAAATGATCTTCGTTGTTTTCATTGTAATACAAGGTTGTAAATGCCCAAATTGCCCCTCCGGAAAGGTATATCTTCTTTTTTTGAAGTGATTGCGGTTTGGTTTTAAGCATCTCTTTTATTTTATCTCTTAAAAGAGGTGCGAACTCAAATGATTTTTCCTTATAAACTCCCATATCATTCATTTCCCTCGGAATTACAATCGTTTTATTAATTGCTTCCGTAAGCGTTATGGTACCGTAATCTAGTTTTAGCGGGAAAAATTCAAACTTATTATCATTAAGCACATCTACATACCCCCCTTTTGTGTTACCTCCGCCAATGTCGAGAACAATAGCATCCTGATAATCTGTTGAAGGAATAGAACCTTTTAAAAGCATTTTACCTTCTGCCTCTGCATTAATAAAATCAAGTTCCTTATTCGTTAAAGTTTTAATCTTATCGCTTAAAGCTTGCGTATTATGAGCCAGGGCAACTCCGGAAGAAGCTACTATATAAATAAATTCGTCCGGTACATTGTATTTGCTTTTAATTTTAGTAAGATTTGCAAAAACTACAGCTCCTGCATTGTTTATATCTTCTTCGGCAAGATTACCATCAATAGAAATACCTTTAGCTATACCCACATTCTCTGTCCAATAAGCTAAGATATCGTAATCTCCTTTTTTGATATTGTTTACCTCTATCACCGAAATTTTAATTCCCTTACTTCCAATTTCGATTCCGGCATAAACACTCTTTTGCGCAAATACACCAAAAGAAACGAAAAAGACGAAAAAGAGAAAAGATAATTTCAACAAGTATTTTTTTTGCATGCGATTCTTATAATTAATTCTTATTGCTTTTGTTTTTCAATCAAATACGTAATATTTTCAATTAAGGTTTATTAATTGGGTTATTTATTTTCTGGTTTATTATTTGGTTTGGAAATGCCTCATTTATATTACATTTGGTTGCTGCAATACTTGGTTATATTTCAATTTTAAAAAATTAATGAGTCCGTTTTTTTTGAAATAAATGAACGTGCAAAAGTGATCTTTATCTGCGTATAAATTTGTAGCAAATTTTTAGATTGCGTGTAGAATTAATTCTACAACTATTTGTTGATTTATGATCTAAAATGAGGGAATAGCAGCCGTTTTATTTTAAGTCTGACCTTGCTGAAAGAGAAATCAGTAATGAATACTGCAAACATAATAGGATTCGAAAATATTCGAACTAATAATTTAGCGAAAGAAAAACAGGAAAATATCTCTAAAAAAAATGAAATTTGAAATTGAAAAACAGGAAAGATTTGCTGTTTTAAAAATTTAAGTTTTTTGCCTTGCAAGTATTACTTTACAATAGGTTTTTACTTGAATGGAAGATGATGTAAATTGGAAAAATTTAATGTAGCTTTTTTAATGCAGTAATTATCAAAAACAAAAAAATCCAAGCTAAGTTGGATATTGGAATAAAAGTGATCTATTTAAAAACAGGAAATAAATTAGTTTTTGTAAACCATTAAAATCTCGACTAACCTTACAACATTACTAATCCCGAGCTTATCAAAGATTCTGTTTTTAAGGGTACTTACTGTAGACATTTGAATATTTAATTTATTTGAAATTTCAAGATTTCCGTCGCCGCTTACCAGAAGTTCTGCCACTTCTACTTCTCTGTCTGATAATTTTTCAAGCGGATTAATGGGCTTGTTCAATAAAGCATTTTCAACAATTTTTTCCTTCACAACATCACTTATGTATTTTCCGGTTTCAAGAATTGTTTTTACTGCTTTTATAATTTCTTCGTCTTTGCTGTATTTATTTAAAAAACCATTTGCTCCCGCATGAATGTAACGCAAAGCATATCTGGATTCATCATACGCTGAAAACATCATTATTAGTAGATCAGGATGGATCAACCTGATTTCTTCAATCATTTTGGTGCTGTTTCCACCGGGAAGATTAATATCAAGAAAAAGCAAATCATGATTTTGGTTCAATTTACTGAGTAAATCTTCAAAATTATCTGCGTGAGTTATAGTTACTTTGTCAAAAGCTTTTTTTAATAGTACCGAAACTCCATGCCGCACTACACTATGGTCATCTACTAATAGTATCTTTAAATCTTTGTTCATTGTTTTGGATAACTTATTAAACAAAGATACCTATAAAGCAATAAAATACATAAAATAACATATTAATTTATTTTTAAGTTTCTTTTTTGTTGCCTTAAACTTCAATCTGTTACAAAAGAAATCGATTTCGAAGGCTGTTCTTTTTAGAAGAAATAATTATCAGCATCGAACAATTGATTCTTACTATCAAATTAATTTTATATTAGCGATAATAATAGCTTAAACATTTTACACAATAATTAATTCCTGTAATTTAAAAACTAAAATGAACAAAATAATATACATAACAATTGGAGCATTAATAATTGGAGGGATTGTTTATTATTTCCTAAACACAAAAAAGGCAAATAATAATTTTCAACCTCAAAAAAAGGATGCTCAAAATTTGCATGAGGATAACGGATTAGAAAAAACTCAAAACAATACTATTTCCTATTCGGAAAAATTAAATAAAACAAAAAAATTATATCCTTTCAAAGATTGGCGCGAAAAGTTTTTTGAGTATGAAATGGACCAATATACAGAAGAGAATTGTAATGCCGCAAAAAATATATTCGATAATTTGATTACTCAATTAATAGAATTAGAAGAAAATGGAGATAAAAAAGATAAAGAAAAATGTTTTGAAATAGCCATTAAATCTCTAAACAAATTGAGTGAAACAAATGAAGAAATTATAGAAACTGGTGAAAGAGAAGAATTATGCGAACTAATTGACCAAATTACACTTGCTTCAGGATTAAATCCTAAAGAATATGCTGAAGGAGAAGGCCTATCCGATTTATGGAGAGAATGGTAAATAAAAAACAAATGCAGAAATGAACGAAATATGGAATTAAGAAAGCTTATTTAGATATAATTGAAGAAAGAGAGAAAAACAAAAAGAAACGGATTTAAACAGAATCAGAATTTACATTTTTTCAAAGTAAAGATAACTCGTACTACTATCGCCTACATCGCGTAATCGTATCTGCGAATTATTAAACTCAAACAACATCCAATTATTATTTAATTTGCCAAGTAATTCTGAACTAAAATTTATTTTTAATTCCCCAACACCATTCTGCTCCGTACTTTCCCATGTGCCCATTTGTGAAACTGTTCCTTTTGTAGCCATTACCGATTTGTCACTTTTAAACATAAACCAATACCCGTTATAAGCAAGAGTTTTTTCTGAGCCATCAAAATAATAAGGTATTTTCCAGTAACCACTGGTTAATATCGCTGTAAAATCAAATGCTACAATGTTATTTTCCGGACAGTAATCAATCGCATATTTAATCGCATTTTCGAACTCCAAATTATTCGTAATCGATTTTGTCTGATTATGATAATCTACTATCGAAATTGGATATTTTAATGAAATATACTGACTGTCTTCCAGCTTTTTTATAAAATTAAAAAAGGCCTGATCACTTATAATAGACTGGGAACTGGCAAATTGATTGGCGCTGTTATAAATATTAATCGTTATCGGATAATTGATATTTAATCCATTGATTTTGGATAAAAGATCAGGGTAAAGATTCCAATAATCGATTAAAGAATCAAAATCAGCCTGATTCGGAATATCTTTTTCGATGTAATTATAATACACCATTGTTACCGGAAAATCTATTTTTACAATGTCGTCATCGTTCGTATTTGCATTGATATTATCTACTACTTTTTGATAATCTGCCGTAGTATTAACGGCAATTTGCTCATTGTTAACCGTAACCGTGTAAGGAAGTTTTATAGTACAATACGTAGACCCGTCGATAACATTATCCTGCACTGTTTGCACCATTGCAACCCTTTGTAGATAAGTTGTAAGCGGAGAAACACTTGTAATTGTTTCTTGTGCATTATTATCCTGCTCATCCATATCATGCTGGCAAGACAATAACAACAGGAAAACTGTCATTGATAAATATTTTTTTAAAGGGAACATATTTATATTTTTACAAAGGTAATAAAATTTAAGAAATTGTGTTTTTAATAAATTCGGCATCAGGGGTTTCCATTTTGTTTTTTAAATCTCTAATTATCACAAGAAAACAACATTTCATGTTGGTATAAAACAATCAGCTTTGCTTTTACCCTACTTAAACGAAAAACAAATACTTTTACAACGTACAAATTGAAAAATCGAAATGCCAAATAAAAACCAGTCAAATATTTGCGACGAAATCATTTTTTCGTCTTTCTTCAAAAGTCACGTAAAAGCGCTTCGGAATTTTCTTTTTTACAAATTTGGCAATTTAGACCAGGCAGAAGATATTGCTCAGGAAGCATTTGTAAAACTTTGGCAAAACTGTGCATCGGTGCCGCTGGAAAAAGCAAAATCATATATCTACACAATTGCAAACAATAGCAGTCTCAACGAAATTGCACACCAGAAAGTGGTTTTGAAATATGAAAAAAACTTCACGGGTTTAGATAAAACAAATGAAAGCCCTGAATATATTTTGGAGGAAAAACAATTTCAGTCCAAACTATTGAAAGCCATTGAAAACTTAAACGAAAAACAGCGCATTGCTTTTTTAATGCATCGAATTGACGGAAAAAAATACAGCGAAATTGCCTTAGTCTTAAATATTAGCGTAAAGGCAGTAGAAAAGCGCATTCATTTGGCTTTGTTAAACTTACGCAAAGAAATTGATTTATAAAAGTAGGGTAAATTTAGTTCCAATTGTTTTAATATATAATACAGTACAATGAAAAAAAATCGCTTATTAGCAAAATGGCTCAACAATGATTTATCGCAAGATGAATTAGCTGAATTTGAAGCAAGTCCCGATTTTGAAAAATACCAAAAGATAAAAAAATATACAGATCATTTAGAAATAGACGATTTAGATGAAAATGCTATGTTGTCTACTATTCTGAGCCAGAAAAAAGTAACGCCAAAAGTGGTTCCATTATACAAAAAATGGATGTTTAGGGCAGCGGCTATATTTGTTTTAGCGCTTGGAATTACTTTTGTAATGAAATTTTTTGTACCTCAAACGCATACAGCAGCATTTGGAGAAAAAACTACTTTTTCACTACCGGATAATTCTGAAGTAGTATTAAATTCTGGTTCTGAAATAAACTATAAAAAATGGAATTGGGACAATAACAGACATCTTGAACTAAAAGGAGAAGCTTATTTCAAAGTATCGAAAGGCAGACGATTTGAAGTACAGACCAATCTTGGAAAAGTATCGGTTTTAGGAACTCAATTTAACGTTAAGGCCAGAAAAAACAGATTTGATGTTGTGTGTTATGAAGGACGTGTAAAGGTAAATTATGCAAACACTCAAATCCTGTTAACTCACGGACAAAGCGTTAGTTTTGAAAACGGAAAACAAGTCAACATGAAGGTAAATTTATTGCGACCAGAATGGATGGATGATCAAATATCTTTTAATAAAGAAAACATCAGAACCTTACTAGACGAAGTTGAAAGGCAATATAATATTACGATCGAATTAAATACAAAAGATACCGTTTCTTTATTTACAGGAAAATTACCCGCCAAAAACCTCGATATAGCCTTGCAAATTATTAGTACAACGTATCATTTAGAGGCCAAAAAAGTCTCAAAAAATAAAATAATTTTTGACGAAAAATAAATGTTCCTCCCCAAACAATTTCATTTTTTGTTTTTTCTGTTTTTTCTTGTCCTGAATATTTTTGCTCAGGACAAAGGAAAACTTGTGCCTTTTAAAAAAATCATAATTGATATTGAAAAACAGCATGAAGTTAGTTTTAATTACACCGAAGAGAATATTGCGGGATTAGAATTAAATCCTCCAAAAAAATCACTTTCATTAGAACAAAAACTGGAATATCTTGCTAAAAAAACCCATTTGTCTTTTGAAAACATCGGAAACAAATTCATTAATATTTATAAAAAAGATACAGAATCACCCATAATTTGCGGATACGTTTTTTCTAACACAGATAAAAAACCAATCGAAAACGCAAATATTAGCTTACTCAACAAAACACAGGTTTCAACGGATTCAGACGGTTATTTTGAGTTTAAAAAAGACATTAAAAATATATTTTTGATTAGTCACGTCGGGTTTATAACCAAACGAATTGTGGCAGGAAATCAGGACTCTAAAAATTGTCTCAAAATAGCATTAGAACCTGAAATTACAGAACTTCAGGAAATTAAAGCGAATGCTATTTTAGCTTCCGGAATTTCAAAAAACAACGACGGATCATTTGAAATCAAACCCAAAAAATTCGGTATTCTTCCCGGACTTATAGAACCTGATGCTTTGCAAACCATGCAGCAAATTCCCGGTGTAAACAGTCTCGACGAAAGTGTATCGAGCATTAATGTCCGCGGTGGCACGCACGATCAGAATTTGTTTCTGTGGAACGGGATACGAATGTTTCAGACAGGGCATTTTTTTGGTTTAATATCCGTTTTTAACCCCAATTTGGCGCACACTATTTCTATTTATAAAAACGGAAGTTCTGCATTTTACGGAGAAAGTGTTTCCAGCGTAGTTGCAATTTCTTCTACTCCTGAAACAGCAGAAAAAAACGCTGTTAGTGCAGGAATAAATATGATTAATGCTGATGTTTATGCAAAATATAACCTTTCGAAAAAGAGTTATATTGAAATTTCTGCACGTAAATCGATTACTGATTTTGTAGAAACACCAACGTATAAAGAATATTTTAATAAAGTATTTCAAAACACTACGATCACAGATTTTTCGCAAAATCAAAATGTCGATTATCAAAGTGATAAAAAATTTGGGTTTTATGACGCAACGCTAAAATATGCTCAAAAAATAGGGCGTAAAGATCAAATCGTATTAGATTTAATTACAATTAAAGACAATCTCGAGGTTTTTCAAAGTGCGACTGTATATGACATAAACAGATCTGAAAACAATGTTTTGCGCCAACAAAATTATGGCGGAAATTTGTCCTGGAAAAGAAACTGGAACAACTCTCATACAACCAAAATTAATGTTTATAATTCTGCTTATGAACTTCTGGCCAACCAAAGAACTACAATTGGAAATCAAATTGTAATTCAGGAAAATACAGTTAACAACAATGGAATTAATTTAGAAAACAACCATATCATTAACGCTAAATTTAGTGTAAACGATGGTTATCAGTTTAATGAAATTGGAGTTACTAATTTAGAACAGGTTACCAATCCTGATTTTTATCGTAAAGTAAAAGACGTTCTGAGAACTCATGCTTTAATTGTAGAAGGGAAATACAACGACACGATTTCGAGAATCTATTTTAAGGCCGGAACGCGTATTAATTATATCGAAAAATTTCAGAAATATAGTATTGAACCCCGAATTCAATTTAATTACGGAATCAGCAAAAGCCTGAATATAGAATTGCTGGGCGAGCTAAAAAGTCAAAATTCCCAACAAATTATTGATTTGCAAAAAGATTATTTTGGAATTGAAAAAAGGCGCTGGATCGTTGCTAACAACACCACAATTCCCATTCAAAAAAGCAAACAAATATCTTTAAATATATTCTATCAAAAAAATGACTGGCTTTTTGATGTTGAAAATTTTTATAAAAAAGTATCCGGAATTATAACTTCGAGCCAGGGTTTTCAAAACCAGCTAGAGTTTGTCAGAATCGCTGGCGATTATGAAGTTTTGGGAACAGAATTTCTAATTCAGAAAAAAATGAATCACTTTCTGACCTGGTTAAGTTACACTTACAATAAAAATAATTATCATTTTGCTGATTATGAATACCCACGTTTTCCCAATAATTTTGAGTTAACTCATACTTTATCGTGGGCCGGAATTTATGAAAAAAACAATTTTAAAATTGCTTTGGGAACAAAATGGTCTTCTGGCAGGCCAAAAACATCTCCCGATGTTTCGCAAATTGACCTTTCAGATCCTGTATTGGTGTACAACAAACCAAATAACACCAATCTGCATATTTTTTCGCAGGTTAATATTTCCTCTACTTATAAATGGGAAACTTCAAATGGTATTCAATACAAATTAGGCATATCTATTTTGAATATCTTAAACAGAAAAAATGAAATCAGCGAATATTACAGAATAAGTTCTTTAACAAATTCTATAGAAGAAGTCGAAACTTTTTCGCTGCAAAGAACTCCAAACCTGAGTTTTAGAGTTTCATTATAACTTCATTCTTACAAGATTTTTAAACAATCCTGTACTCCCTTTTATTTTTTTCTCACAAAATAACAATTCTTTGGTAGGGTAATCTGCATTAAAGCTGTTTTACTATTGAACCTTATCAAAAGAACAACAAATGGCTCTCTTACAAAACTTAATCCTACACCACGACAGTTCGTAAAAATAAACGCTAAGATTATCGAACGAAATACGCATTAAACAAAATACTTTACTGTTTCTGTAAAGTATATTTTCCCCCTTTAGATCAAACTAAATCAAAGAATCATGAAATTAAAACAAATTAAATTCGCTTTAGCTGCTGTTGCAGCAACAACATTTTTTTTAAGCTGCAGTAGTGATAACGAAAATGAAACCCCTACTCCTACTCCAGAAGTAAAAACAGAAATCGGACTTTCTACAAGTGCGACATTAGGCTCTTATCTTTCAGATAAAACCGGAAGGTCTTTGTATTTTTTCTCCACAGATGCAAACGGACAATCATCTTGTACAGGAGGATGTGAAACTGTTTGGCCTCCTTTTGTGGTAGATAATCTAACTGCAGATAAATTAGGTACCGGATTAACATTCTCAGATTTTGCTACAATAACCACTGCATCAGGTAAAAAACAGGTAACTTATAAAGGATGGCCGTTGTATTATTATGCACCGGTTTCAGGAGCTGATCCTTATGGTAATGCGGGAACCAATACTATAGAAGCAGCCGGTCAAACAACAGGAGACGGAGTTGGTGGTGTTTGGTTTATAGCAAAACCGGATTATTCTATCATGCTTGTAAGAAGCCAGCTTTTAGGGCATGATGGCAAAAACTACAAATCAGATTATACTGTTGGCGATGGCTTAACTACTTATTTTACAGATGCCAAAGGTTTAACATTGTATACTTTTAAAAACGACAATTTCAAGAAAAATAATTTTACAAAAGCAGATTTTTCTAACAATGCAGTTTGGCCAATATATGAAACAGACAAAATTGTAGTTCCTTCTAATCTTGATAAATCTAAATTTTCTGTAATTACGGTTTTTGGTAAATCTCAATTGGTATACAACGGCTGGCCTTTATATTATTTTGGACAAGATGCCAGCGTAAGAGGCGCCAACAAAGGAATTAGTTTTCCTAGTCCGGCTGTTTGGCCAGTGCCCGTAAAAGATTCTCCACTGGCGATATAAAAACATAATTGCTAATTGGGAGTAATTTAATTTAAACACATAGAAACATAGAATTTAGTATCTCGAAAAGGCATTTTGCTCATTTTAAATGCACAGAGCCTTTTGTGTAAAAGAAATTCGCTTCTTTTTCACATTCTTTTTTCCACTAAAATTTATGTTTCTATGTCTTTAGAATTTCGCCCTCCAGGAATAATAAAAATAAAGATCCTGGTATACTACTGAAAATCTAAATCATAAAATCACATGAGTAAAACAAAAATCACGGTTTTGATCTTTTTATTAGTGATAAGTTTTGGCCCCTATTATATCTATCAAAATATTTTATACAAAGATGCCAGAGACATCAATACTGAAAAATCAATACTTACCATTACTGCTAAAAATTTAGAAAAAGAATATACGCTCGATCCTACGAAAGGAGATTCAAAATATTTAAACAAAACAATTGAAATTGAAGGAATAGTTTCAGAAGTTACTGATTCATCGATGGTAATTGACGGCAAAGTATTTTGTAAAATGAATGAAAAAATAAAAACTGCTTTCATGAAAAAACAGATCAATATAAAAGGAAGATGTATTGGTTTTGATGATTTATTCGGAGTCGTAAAATTGGATCAATGCAGTATACAACAACATTAAATATGAAAAAAAAAATATTCATAATAGCCAGTTTTTTAATCTGCCTATACAGTAACGCCCAGGAAGATTTACTTTCAAGCCTGGATTCAACACAAGTAGTCGATAAAAATGCGACAGCTACTTTTAAAGGGCTGCAAATTATAACGCTGCAATCGACCAAATTACCGGCCAAAAAAGAACTTTATATTGTTATATCACATCGATTTGGCACCGTAAAAGGCGGAATTTCTGAGTTTTTTGGTTTTGATGACGCAACTACAAAACTTGGCGGGATTTACGGAATTACCGATTGGCTTTCTGTTAGTGCATCGCACCATACTTTGCTAAAAATGAATGAAGCATCATTAAAATATAGGCTTATCAGGCAAAATGATGCATTTCCTTTAGATATTGTGGGCTATAGCACGGTAGATTTTAATAGCGGACTAAAAAAGGATGATTATCCTAAAATTGAATTTTCTGACCGGTTAACGTATGTCAATCAACTTCTTATTTCAAGAAAATTCTCTGATAAACTTTCACTCGAATTAGCACCGTCATTCATTCATAAAAATCTATACAATCCGGAAATCGAGAACGATAATCAATTTACATTAAGCGCCGGCGGAAGATTAAAACTGACCAAAAGACTTGCTCTTACTTTAGAATATGGCGAGAATTTTAATAAACCGGATTTCTATAATAATCCATTATCTGTTGGATTAGACATAGAAACGGGAGGTCATATTTTTCAATTAATTTTTACAAATTCTCAATCTATGACCGAAAGTGGGTACCTGACAAGTGCTTCGGGCGATTGGGGCAAAGGCGATTTTTTCTTTGGTTTTAATTTATATAGAGTTTTTTAAAAGTATAAAAAAAAGTATAAAATATGAAAAAATATATTTATTTATCCGGCATTTTACTATCGTTATACGGTTGTGAATCGAATACTTACGAAAGCCTGGAAGAACCAACTGTTATTGTTGGCAAAGTTAATTACACAACAAACGTTAAGTCTATTATTGATGCAAATTGCGTTGGCTGTCATGCTTCAGGAGGAAGCCTTGTACCTCTTGGAACTTACTCTGAAGTTAAAGATGCAATGCAAAATACTGACTTATTAGACCGAATTCAGCGCCAAAACGGAGCTCCGGGACAAATGCCAAGAGCCGGAAGAATGGCTCAGGATAGAATAAACGCAATCCTGCAATGGAATACAGACGGATTATTAGAAAATTAATTCAATACTAAAAATATGAAAAAACGAATTGTACTGCTGTTTTTGTTTGTTGGAATATTTCATGTTTCTGCTCAAAAATACGCAACAAAAACCGGGAGTTTAAAATTTGAGGCTTCTGCTGATTCTTTTGAAGAAATTGCGGCAGAAAATAAAAATACATCTGCTATTTTAGAATCATCTACGGGAGAAATTGCGGTATTAACGCTAATGAAAGGATTTCGTTTTAAAGTAGCACTAATGGAAGAGCACTTTAATGAAAATTATGTCGAATCAGACAAATTTCCTAAAGCTACATTTAAAGGAAAAGTCGAAGATTTTGATGCATCAAAACTTTCATCAAACCCTAAAATATTCAAAATTTCAGGAGATCTGACCTTACACGGAAAAACAAAAAAAATAACAATAAACGCCAAAATTTCAAAATCGGATGATAAGATTTCCATAACCGGAAATTTTGATGTAAAAGCAGAGGATTTTGCAATTGAAATACCAAAATTGGTAAGCAAAAAAATAGCTGATAAAATCAAAGTAAGCCTGAACCTTTCGCTTACAAAGATGTAAATTCAGAAATACATTTAAGGAATTAAATACAAAAGTGCTAAATGAAATATTTAGCACTTTTTTTATTTTCAGAAGCTATTTATTTGGGAGCCATCTCAATCATTTTATTTCTTAAACTGTGCGTTCCTATATTAGGAAATACAATAATAAACAGAGTTTTAACAAAAATAAAGTTTTTTTTAGTTAACAAAATCATTAACTTGTTATTGAATTAGAACTAAAAAGCATTATAAATCTTGTTTAGAGAAATCTACTTCTGCAATTCTAAAAACAAATTATAATGCGGCATAAGTGAAGTTATTTTACTAACACATAAAATGCAATTATTTATTATAATTAAAAAATAAAACTATGCGAGTATCAGTTATCCGAAAAAATATAAAATTTACCCCAGATTCCAGAAGAGTTGTTGCCAGATATTTTATGAATGGCGAAGAACGAACCCAGCAAATGGTGAGCCGGATAATGTTACTTGATGAAAAACAAGTTTTAGAAACCTTAGAACAAACACTTCGTGAGTTTGCCAGACGCCATAGAAATATTTCGGCCATATTTTTCAGGCATTGCGAAAAGATAAAACCGCTAATAGAAGCGATGCAAATTGATTATGAAGCGATGTCTCTTGATCGAAAAATGCTTATTGGTTCTTATTGTACAATGGAATATGCGATAGAATCTGCTGCGATTTTTAATCCCTCTATTGTAGAAGATTTTGATCAGTCTGGTCTTGAAGTGGGCGAAAAAAGGGTTATTATTTCGTTTCGTGCAACTGGTGAAGGCCATATTTCATCGATTGTTTTTAGAAGAGGAATTCTAGATAAAGACAACAATTTGCAGGTAATGAAAATTGGCCATCATATTGATAAGGCAGAGATTGAGCACAAAACATTATTCAACAAAGAACGCTTTTTGCTGAAATTATCTGAAATGCATACTCAGGATAAATATATTGAGCAAATTATGCAGGATTTGCCTAACGAATTCGAATTTGCCATATTAAAAAATATGGTCAATACCGCATTAAGCGACCCTTCGATTCGTCAGGAAAGAAGAACTGCCCTCGAAGAAATAATCTGGCTGGCTGATTCTTTTTATGATTTGCAATTTAAGCACGATTCTGATATTACTGAACGTGTAATATTTCCAATATCAGAATCTGAAAGCCGTGGAATTGAAGATGCTCGTTTTGTTCGTTTTGTCGATGATGATAATTCTGTTCGCATTATGGCAACCTATACGGCTTATAATGGTCACGCTATATTGCCTAAACTTATTTCTACCGAAGATTTTTACACCTTTAGAGTAATGCCTTTGCATGGCGTTGGTGCACAAAATAAAAACCTGGCCTTATTTCCCCGAAAAATAAAAGGTAAATATGCAATGCTTGCCAGAATTGATGGCGTTAACAATTACATCATGTATTCTGACAGAGTTACACAATGGAACAATCCGATTTTGCTGCAACAACCACGTTATACCTGGGAACTTACACAAATAGGTAATTGCGGTTCCCCACTTTGGACTCCAGAAGGCTGGCTGGTTATTACGCACGGCGTTGGTACAATGAGACGTTATTGTATTGGTGCTTCATTATTAGACCTTGATGATCCGTCTAAAGAAATTGGAAGGCTTAGCGAACCGTTGCTTTCGCCACTCGAAGACGAACGTGAAGGTTATGTTCCTAATGTGGTATATTCTTGTGGTGCAATTATTCACAACAACAGCCTTATTTTGCCTTATGCAGTTTCTGATTATTCGTCTACTTATGCAGTCGTTGATATGGTAGAATTAATAGATGCATTGAAGAAAAGCAATAACAAATAAATTATAATTATTTAGTATTAGATAATTTTTGAAATACATAAATTATCTAATACTATTTTTATTATTCAACTTACGATCAAAATATTAAACTCTTCCTTTTAAATCCGGAATTTTCTCGGTCAAATTTTTCCAATACCGTTTCGGCATATGCTGCATATGAAGTTTCATGTTTTTTCTGGATTCAATATTTACGCTTTTAAAAAAACACCGCCACAGGTTCTGAAAAAATTCTTCCTGTTCGTCGCATATTTCAGCTAAAAATTTAGAAGAATTAGAATCTGTATTGAATTGCAATTCTATCATTGAAACATTTTCGAGATCGTAATAAATGCCATATTTGCGTTTTGAATCGTATATTAACCAACGCTGGTCGGCGTAGCGTTTTTTAAAATGGTTTTCTATGACTGGCAATACATTACAATCCGGCTCAACAATGGCATAATATAATTTATCTTTTGTGAGTTTAAAACGTACAAAGGCTTCCATACGGTGTGCTTCCCTTCTCGTCAATCTGGCTGCATTTCTTAAATTCCAAACGGCACTGTTACTAAAATCTTCTTCAATATTTTTTGGACTTGCTAATGCATATTTGGCAAATTGAAACAGGATTTGTTCGATCTCGTCCATATCAGAAAAAAAGGCTTTATAAAAATCCGAAAATCCTCCTGCCGAAAGCCGTTTTTTCAATCCGCTTAAAACCCGGTTTGCTTTATCTACATCCGTCATTACATGGTGATGTGTTGCAAAAAGCAAAGTTGCAGAAGCTTCATTTTTGGCAAAAACAACATCATCAAATTTATATTCATAAATTTCGAATACGGCTGTAAGCCAGCCTTCAAAAGTCCCGTCATAAATTAACTGTATCATTTCAATTAAAATAAAGCAAGCTGATTCGAGAAGTCATTTTTATATTTACTGTTTTGAAGATTTAAAATTTGATCTTTAATTTGAATTGAAGTTAAATCCCGCTGCAGTTGAAATGGTGTTGCAAAAGCCAGAAAATATTTGGCGCGCGTGTAAGCAATTCCTAATTTTTTTAAATCATCGGGAACCAGTTTTTTAAATTGTCTTGCTGCCACAATTTTTTTAGCGCTCATATACCCAATTCCCGGAATACGTTTTATCAATTCTAAATCGGCGGTATTAACGTCAACAGGAAATTGATTGAGGTTTCGCAAAGCCCACCCTAGTTTTGGGTCGATATCAAGATCAAGATTCGGCTGATTGAAACCTACAATTTCATTTACTTTAAAGCCGTAAAAACGTACCAGCCAATCGGCCTGATACAATCGGTTTTCACGTATTATAGGAACCGGAGTTCCAATAACCGGAAGCCTGCTGTCGTAACTAATGGGTACGTATCCGGAATAATAAACGCGCTTCATATTCATCTTCTCATAAAAATAATCTGCCATGCCCAGAATTTCAAGATCGCTTTCTTTTGTTGCGCCAATAACCATTTGCGTACTTTGTCCCGCCGGAGCAAAAACGGGCGCTTTATAATTTAGTTTTTTTTCTTCTTTATGACCAACGATTTCATTTTTAAGATATTCCATTGGTTTAATCACGTCGATATGATTTTTATCCGGCGCCAGTAATTTCAGGCTTTGTTCGGTTGGCATTTCGACATTTACGCTTAAACGATCGGCATAAATTCCGGCTTGTTTCATCAATTCATCGCTCGCGCCAGGAATCGCTTTAAGGTGAATATATCCGTTGAAGTTTTCTTCCAGACGCAGTTTCTTGGCAATTCGCACCAAACGTTCCATTGTATAATCAGGATTATCAAAAATGCCCGAACTCAAAAATAATCCTTCAATATAATTTCTTCTGTAAAAACCTATCGTAAGATCAACCACTTCCTGCACCGTAAAAGCAGCACGTTTAATGTCATTGCTTTTTCGGCTTACGCAATACGCGCAATCGAAAATGCAATGGTTCGTAAGTAAAATTTTTAGTAACGAAACACAACGTCCGTCTTCTGTGTAAGCATGGCAAATACCATATCCTTTAGCATCTCCAAGTCCTTTATCTTTATTCTCACGCTTGCTTCCACTAGAAGAACACGACACATCGTATTTCGCAGCATCGGCTAATATTGCCAATTTCTCCATCACTCTTTCATGTACCATTTTTGACGTTTTTTTATTTGTTTTTGAAGTGGTATTCAATTATGTCAAAATTAGTTATAGATCATTACAAATTATTGATTTTGATTGTTCTAAATTATATCAAAATTATATTGATGAGGTTTTAGATTCGACAGATTTTATTCTGAAACTTGAGAACTGTCAGGTCTCTGTTGATAAAAGCTTTTGTTAAAATGTGTTGCATATAACAGTTTTTCCACATAAAAAAATACTTTTGTCAATACGAAAACAAAGTGATCCTTTCATCACTTATTACCAATCAGAAAACATTGTTGCATGGATACTGAAAAATTTATTTTCTGCCTCGAAGGTGTTCCGGATGTAGATGAAATTATAACTACAGATGTGGTCAAAAATCTGGAAGAAATAGCCATTGACCAGGGAATTGCAAGCATTTATAAAACCTGCGACACCATTGAAGGTTTAGAAGAAAGCCTTAATGTATTGCTTTATGAAGATCATAATTTTAAGGATTATGAAATTATTTATCTGGTGATGCCGGGTCAGGAAAACACGATTTGCCTTCACGATTATTATTACAGTCTTGTAGAAATAGCCGAACTTTTTGAAGGAAAAATGAAAGGAAAAGTGATTCATTTTGCCAACAAAAAAATATTGGATTTAAGCGAGGAAGAAGCACAATATTTTCTGGATGTAACCGGTGCGCGCGCTATTTCGGGTTACGGATCGACTTATAATAAAATTGCAAGCTGCAGCACGATCGATAAAGCGTTTTTCAGTTTATATCAGGACAACGACGATCTTATTGAGGTTGTAGAAGAGTTGTACCAAAAACATCATGCACTTTGCCAGTTGCTCGATTTTAGATTGTATTATTTTAAACAATGAAAACAAAACCCGATGAAAAAGTAAAAACATACGGTGCCAAAGGATTTCGTGAGCGATTTCTTGGGGAAGAAAATCCGATGCATTTACTTTTTAAATCGAATTCTGATCATTTTTTCTGTTTGAAAATGCAGGAAATAATGCAATTAAAATATCCGGTTCCGCCTTCTAAACACAGCTGTCATACTTTACTATTTATTACTTCCGGTACGCACGTCATGAAAGTGGGTTATGAAGAATATGAAACGGTTTCGAATGAAATTATTATGGTTCCCGCGGGACAGATTTTTTCCATTAAAGACGTTAACATTAAACATACGGGTTACGTCTGCCAATTTCATCCCGACATTTTAATTGGAAAATATGCCAGCCGTGAAATACTGAATGATTTTGATTTTTTGAAAATTTCCGGAAATCCAAAAATTACTTTGACTAATGATGAGGCTAACGCTGTAACTTCTATTTTAAATCGGTTAGAGCAGGAATATACCGGAAATGATATTGCAAACCTGAATATTGTTCAGGCGTATTTAATTGCTTTGTTCTACGAAATGAATAAAAATTCGGTTAAAACTCCTAAAAGTACATCTGCCGCTGCCGTCATTACAGGAAAGTTTAAGGAATTAATTCATGACAATATTAAAACACATCATCAGGTTCATTATTACGCTTCAGAACTTAATGTCACGCCAAATCATTTAAACAAATCCGTAAAAGCTACCACGGGCAAATCTGCTGCCCAATGGATTGATGAAACCATTTTGTTAGAAGCTAAATATTTGCTCTTTCAAACCACACTTTCTGTAAGTGAAATCGCAGTGCAGGTTGGACATGAGGATCATTCTTACTTTAGCCGTTTCTTTAAAAAACAGGAAGGGATTACGCCTGTTCAATATCGAAAATTGATTGATAAATCCTAATTATTGATTACGAAATCCTAGAAAAATAGTAGCACATTGGTTGAAATTTGCAGGGTAAAAAAGAGCAAATTATGATTTATGTTTTTAAAACTACTGTTGATTCAAAATCGAAATTAGAATCGGCGACTGTTGTACTTCACGAATTATTACCTCATGCGCTATGGAATTTTGACCTTGAGGATTGTGATAACATTTTAAGGATCGACAGCGAAAATGAAATTTCTGAAGTAATGCTTCAAAATGATATTTTCGAATGTATTGAATTAGAATAATTACTTTCTCTTCAATTTTTCCTCAACCTCAACTTAATTATTTATGGAAACTGCCCTGCATCAAAACAAAACTTTTGACACTATTGATTATTCGGATCAAAAATTATCAGAAAACGAATTTATAAACTGCGAGTTCATTAATTGTAATTTCTCTAAAAGTGACTTTAGTTCTATCGATTTTTTAGATTGTACTTTTAAAAACTGTAATCTTTCATTGGCTGTTCTTAAAAATGCGGGACTAAAGAATATTAAATTTATTGGTTGTAAATTGATGGGATTGGACTTTAGTTCCAGCAATAGTTTTTTATTTTCGATGCGTTTTCAGGATTGTATGCTTGATTATTCGACTTTCATTTATAAAAAACTAAAGAAAACGGAGTTTATCGATTGTTCTCTAAAAGATGTTGATTTCTCGAATACGGATTTGTCTTTGGCAATTTTTAAAAATTGTGATTTATCAAATGCCACTTTCGTGGAATGTAATCTGGAGAAAACGGATTTTCGTTCTTCCAGAAATTATGCTTTTGATCCTGCTGAAAATAAAATAAAAAGAACAAAAGTTGCTCATGCTGCACTTACGGGATTGTTGGAGAAATTTGATTTGGAGATTGAGTAAGGCTGTTTCTCGCAGATTTTGGAGATTAAGCTGATTTTTTATTCTTAATTATATAAAAAAGGGATACCGTTTTTACACTGTATCCCTTTAAACTAACTCAATAAATATTTATTATTTAATCCAACGTGGATCTCCAATTGCATTATCTTTTAATGTTTGATTACCAATTGTAAAATCTCCTGTTGCAGCATTTGTAAACTGTGGGTTTAATGTTGTTGCAGCAGCATCAGGTCTATTATTATTTCCTGTAAGCTGTAAATTAGGTGAATTAAAATTATTATTATTTGAAAAACCAGGAGCATTCGTTACTGTTGAGTTTGTGTAAACCGCTAATCCAACTGAAAACAATGTATTAGTCACTGTTAATGCATTTGATGCAAAACGTACATATAAAATTCTACTCGCAAGTGGCAGTGTTGGAGCATATATAGTACATGCATCAATCAACACATTACTTGTTAAACCTGTCCCTGATAAACCAGCGGCGGCATCTAAACGTATAAAATCGCGTGATGAACAAGTATCAAACGTACTTTTTGTTAAAGTAACGGTTGCAACATACGTAGTTCTAAAATCGATAAAGTCAGCACTTCCGGCAGTATTTACATTTTTAATAATACTATTATCTACAGTAAATGATTTTAATCTGGCTGATGCATTTCCGTACATAAGTTGAGAAGGGAAATCATGAACATAACAAGCGCTGATTAAAACATCTCCTAAAGGCGCTGGTTGTGCTGAACCAATTGTTATTGCACCGCCAGTTAAAGTTTTTCCATTCAAGTCCAGGTCAATCAGAGACAGACTCACTGCTTCACCAGCATTAGCAGGATTATTAGCCAGCGTAAATTTGACAGTCAGTTTTGGTTTATTCTCTGGTCTGACACCTCTAAAAATAAGTGTTTTGTTTACAATTACCTCACCCGTTGTTTGATAAACACCTGGCATAAGCAATAATCTGGATCCTGCTGGCGCCTGAGCTACCTTAGCAATTAAATCATCTTGTGGGTTAACTATAATACCCTTTGTAAGATCAACACCGCTGGTAAATGTTAGTGTTCCTCTGGTTTTAGTTCCATTCTTTAAAGTAGCAGTGTAATTTGTTTCCGGAGTTAAACCAGTAACAATTGCCTCTCCCGCTGTTTTTTCTTCTGGTGTTATAGTGTGAGCTATATTACCCGGCTGGAATAAAATTTGAGTTACGTTGCTGTTAGGCGTCCATCGTAAAGTAACAGAACCAGCTTCGATTTCTTCTGCCTTAATTGGCAGGAAAATCTGTTCCGATAATGTTGTAGCTGTAGTAATTGACCATTTAGAATCTTCTAAACCAGCTGCACTTACAGCTTTTACTCTAATATAATAAGTAGTTTCTCCTTCTAAAGGTACTTGTATTGGTAATTGACTTGCAGCAACATTAATTGTTTTGAAAATAGTTTTAAATTCAGGATCATCCGGGCTAAATTCCACCACATAATGATCTGCATTTTCATCTGACTTCACAGTCCAGTTTAATTCAACTGTAGTTGAATTTCTAACTGTGGCTTTAACTCCGATCGGAGAATATTCTCTTGTATTTCCTATGCCGTCTAATAACTCTTCGTTATAACTTTCACAACCTGAAACTCCAATTGCAAGAAGTATTGTGGTTATTAATCCTATAAATATATATTTTGTTTTCATCATAATAACTTATAATTTATTATTAATTTCTAAAGATTTAATAACCATAATCATTTTTCAATTGCCCGTTGCTTCCATCAATAAACACTTGCCATATTGGCCAGAATTGTCTGTTATCAGGATTAACTCCCGGTTTATACAGCGATGCAATTTTAGCGTCTGCAGCTGTACCTGTCCAGGTCCAGGTAATAGATGAATATGCTACTCCAGGATTTGTTGTTTCTCCTCTATTTAATCCGTAGATATCTAAACTTACATTATCTGCTTTATACTTGTAATACAAAGTTGTTGGTACATCGGCATATGCGCCTGCGCGGGCTGATAAATCTGCCATTTTTTGTTTTGCCTGATCTAGTTTTGTTTTAAGCAAATTCCAACGAATAAGTGCTTGTTTACGTTCCATTTCTCCGGTAAACTCAAATTTATTCTCTTCAACAATAGCATTAAACATTGCCTCTTTACTACTTAGGGCGTTTACATAGTTTTCTACTTTTTCAGTCTGAACTGCTACAGGAAATGATCTTCTTCGTATTTCTTTCAGATAAGGCATTGCTGCACCAGCTCCTTCTAATTCGTTTGCTGTTTCAGCTGCAATAAGAAGTACCTCAGCATAACGCATGTACATTTTATTAACTCCGTCATCATTATCTGAAGTAACTCTGCGTGTCATCCATTCATAACGGTATTTACCAAAGTACCATGTATCTATTGTTCCCAACTCTTGCTTCGCAATAGGATATGGAGATGCCGCTACGGCAGTACCCCATTTATAAGGTACACAAGTAACATCTCTACGTAAGTCTGTCTGATCATAATCGTAAAAAACAAAGGGCAACGGACCTGCTACACCACCACGATTGGCTCCATTAGCTTGAAATTGATCACTAATAGAAGTATGTTTTACAGCAAACGTAAATAACATACGCCCACGACCATCTGCAAAAGGAAGTTCCCAAAGAGATTCTCCGCCAGCAGTAGTATTTTCCTGGTTGTATTTTCTCCATAATCCCTCAAAAGTAGATTCTAAATGAGCAGAACCACTTTGAATCACTTCACGAGATTCTTTTAATGCCAATGCATACATATTAGCCACTGAAAGTTCCGGATCATTACTTCTTCTTACCCCGTCAGGATACTGTTGATAGCCACTTGCTGCCAAAGCCAAACGTGCTCTAAATCCTTTTACAAAAGCCTTATTTATATGTTCTACCGTACTTGTAAAAGTGGTTTGGTTAGGCCATGCTACCAATGTTGATGCTTCTCCTAAATCTGCAATTAATTGTTTGTAAATAATATCTCTGCTTGATTTAGGCAAATATAAAGTTGCAGTAGTAATAGGTTCAAAACGAGCCGGAACATCTCCCCATGCTTTAACTAAATCAGCATAGTAAATAGCTCTTAGTGCCAAAGCTTCTCCTAATAATTGTCCCATTTCTGTTCCCGGTAAAGGATTTCCATATTGACGTATCCCTTTAATACAAACATTAGCACGCTCAATACCTGAATACATCATAGCGTAAGCATTAGTGGTATTATTCATCTCTGTATTACCTGGTTTTGCATCATAAACACACAAATCTGCTTTATCTCCTGCTGTTTGAGAAGCATTATACCATTCTGCATCTGTATTTAATCCATAATAGGGTAAAAATCTGCCTCGATAAGAGTTCGTCTCTGCAAATGGTACTTTAATTCCATCAACAGCTCCTTTTGCAAGATCCGGTGCTGAAAAAATCAAAGACGGCTCTAATGTTGATGGTGCTGATGTGTCTAAATAATCGTCTTCAAATTGCTGGCAAGAATTAAATAAACCTGAAATTATCAATCCTGCTATTATTATTTTATGTTTCATTTTGTGATAATTTAAAATTAGAAATTAAGATTCATCCCAAAAACCATTTGTCTGCTTCTTGGATAAGGACTTGAATCAACCCCAGGTGTCAGTGGATTTTTTCTTCTCGTTGAAACTTCCGGATCAGAACCTGAGTAGTTTGTCCAAACAAAAACATTGCTTGCTGTCAGATAAAATCTCAATTTAGAAACTCCAAGTTTAGAGGTGAACATCTCAGGGGCTGTATACCCTAATGTTAAAGTATTCAATCTTAAAAACGATGCGTCTTCGACTGCCCAATCTGTAAATATTGCAGTTCTCATATAAGGAGACCACATCGTTGTATTAGCATTAAGAGCTGCTAATGCACCTGGCTCTGTTACTAATTGACCTGTAGCGGGATCCAAATTCGTCCATCTCTTTCCATCAGCCATAGTAGAATTTAAGTTTTTGTACTCTCCTGAAGCTGTAGCTGTTGAAAATTCAATTTTATCCGCATTGTATACTTCATTACCAATACTCCAGTTAAAAGCGGCCATTAAATCAAATCCATAGGCATTTCCATTAATAACAAAACCACCTGAACTTTTAGGATTAACATTTCCAATAACTGTTTTGTCTTTTAGATCTACTACACCATCTCCATTAACATCTTTCAGCTTCATATCTCCGGGTTTAAGAGAACTTCCGTCTCCTACCAAAGTAGTTGCAGTAGGAGTTACACCAGTTTTTAAAGTGTATTTTCCTCCGGCATAATCAAAGTCCGAAACTTCATATCTTCCGTCATTTTTATAACCATACATCGTGCCTAGCGAAGAACCAACCTCTATCAGATAATCATCTCCAATTTGTGAAGAAGCCCAACCGGTAGCCTGTCCAAAACTATTCATAACACCTAATGAATTAATACGGTTTTTGTTTATTCCCATATTGAATGAAAAATTCAATCCGTATTTGGCTTTTTCAATAGCCACCACATTTATAGTAGCCTCAAAACCTGTATTTTGTGTTTCACCCATGTTACGGTACTGAAAATCATATCCTGATCCCGGAACTGGAAAATTAATTAACAAATCACTGGTAATATTTTTATACACATCAAAATTACCACTTAAGCGATTTTTGAAAAACCCAAAATCCAAACCAACGTTTTGAGTAACTGTAGTTTCCCATTTCAAATCTGGATTAGGCATTGTTTTAGAAGGTGCCCAAACACTAGTAACCCCATTGATCCATGTTGTTGGTACAGATTGGAAAATTTGAATTTGCTGCCCAACAGGTATGTTATTATTTCCTGCTTCACCATAACTGGCTCTTACTTTTAAAAGATTTATCCAGGTTTTACCTTTCAGGAAACTCTCTTCAGAAATTTTCCATCCTGCTGCAAAAGCCGGGAAATATCCCCAACGATTGTCTTCTGAAAATTTACTCGAACCGTCTGCACGAAATGTAGCTGATAGTATGTAACGATTTTTGTAGTCATAATTTGCACGTCCGAAAAATGACAATAATTTATCTTCAGGGCTGTAATAATTATCTACTGCTTGCGGAGTTCCTTGTGTTGTTAATGTTTTTGCCTGATCAAAATCAAAAAAATTAGGATATCCGTGAATAGTATTAGTTAATGTATTTGAAGTATACGTAATGCTTTCTTCTCCAAGAAGAGCTGACAAATGATGGTTTTCACCCATTATTTTTTTGAAATCATAATTTAACGTATTAGCATTTCTAAAACGTTTATCATTACCATCTGACATTATCATTGCCGGCTTACCCTGCAATATACCAATTGGAGCATTAGCTACGTAATAAGTAGTGCGTCCGTAAAAACGATAATCTAAAGTGTTTAAATTATCCAGACCTAAATCTACTTTTAATTTTAAATTATCTACAATCTCCCATCCAAAACTTCCTAACATATTAAAGTTCTTACGAAATTGCTGGCGATTATTATCAGAAATAGACACTAAAGGATTTATCAATACATCTGTGCCATCTCCGGAAACATCTCCAGAAGTCAAACCTGCTACCGGAATTGGTGCATAACCAACAATAGTACGCATACGTGAATCTGAAGAAGATTTTTCATTTTGTTCGTTTACACCTCCTCCATCAATCTCAGTATCAGAATAACGCATTGTAAAACTAGCATCAATCTTATCAGTTATTTTACTATTTAAAGCCAGGGAAAGGTTATTTCTTTTATAATTTGAACCTATCATAATTGCCTTTTCATCATAATGGGCATAATTAAAATTATAATTGATCTTATCACTTCCACCTCTAATTCCTAAATCGCGACTCTGTACCTCTCCTGTACGTCCGAAAATTTGCTTTTGCCAGTCATCTCCCTTTAAACCTTTGTACATATCCTGATCTTCCCAATTTCCAAAATACTTAGTGTAAGAAGTTGGATTAGAAGCTACTTTTGTTCCTGTTTGTGAAAGTAAAGCGTATTCGTATTGCCACTTCGTATAATCTTCCGGCGACAAAACATCAATTTGATTAGCTATCTTTTTCATACCATAAAACATATTAAAGCTTACAGCTACTTTACCATCTTTTCCACGTTTTGTTGTAATAAGAATTACCCCGTTTGCACCACGTGATCCGTAAATTGCAGTTGAAGCAGCATCTTTTAAAACAGTCATGGAATCAATATCTGATGAAGAAATGTCATTCATACTATTTACTGGAAATCCATCTACAATAATTAAAGGTGAGGAGTCCTGAGTCAGAGATCCGCCTCCACGAACTCTAATTTTTATATCCGCATCCGGAGAACCCTCTGATGAGGTTACCTGTACACCGGCAATTCGACCTGTTAACGCTTCAGCGACATTGGACACTGGCACTTTCTTTAAATCGTTACCAGAAATAGTAGAAACTGCTCCGGTTAAATCAGATTTCTTTGCAGTTCCATATCCAATTACTACAACTTCATTTAAGCTGTTAGAATCTTCAGCCAATGAAACATCAAGTTTTGTTTTCCCGGCAACAGATACTTCTTTGGTTTTAAAACCTATAAAAGAGAAACTTAATACTGCTTTAGGATTGCTGAGTTTAATTTTATAACGGCCATCAAAATCAGAAGAAGTACCGTTTTGAGTACCTTTTTCTAAAATATTTACTCCAGGCAAGCCTAAACCTGAGGCATCTTTTACGGTACCTTCGAGTGTCACATTTTGCGCACTTATTTTATTGCTCATCAATAAGCACAATAAGAAAACAAATGCGAAACAATGATTCGTTTTTTTAGTAAATAAATCTTTAAAATTCATAGTTTACTCTTTAAGTTATTAATTGGTTTTTTAGTTTAAGTGGTTTTTTGTATGCGTATGTATGTTGTATGTTTTTGGAAACTCAATTTTGGAATGACGTTTTACTTTTTAGATTCAAACATCATATTTGTACCGTACTATTTTATCAAAAAAAATATCATGTAATCGATTACACAAACATAGATATTTTTTTTATATAAAAAATTAAAATTCATAAAAATTTCCTAAAATAAATTACATATCAAAAATAAAAGCCATTTTTTATATGACATGTGTAATTTTAATTCATAAAAAATATTAAATATATTTTTACTAATTAAACATTTACTATCTATTTACTGAAAAAACAATCGATTACAATAAGAAAAATTACAAAATTATCAGGTGTAAAAAACACACTTAATGCATTATTTTCAGGGAAGTTTTATTGTAAAAAATTAAAATTGAAAAGTTTGAATTTTAAAAATTCTTAAACCATTACTTACAAGTAGAAAAAAGCACTCATTAATTCTGAGTTCAGAATTAAAGAAAAGCACATAAAAAAACCCTTAAACTACATTAGTTTAAGGGTTTATATTTTTTGGAGAGAAATTTATTTATGCACTTTGCAGTTGCAATGAAGATTTACGTCGTTGAATTAATACCAACGTAATAACCATTCCGATTATCGACATACCAACTCCAATAAGATTTGGAGAAGCATAACTGTATCCGGCAACTAAAGGTAATCCGCCAAGAAATGCTCCAAGTGCGTTACCTATATTAAAACTTCCCTGAAGTGATGCTGATGCAATCATTTCTGCATCTTTAGCCGTTCTAATCATTAACATTTGAATTGGCGCAATTACAGAAAACGAAATACAACCTGTCAGGAACGTTAGAAACAACGATGCATATTGATTGAAAGAGAAAAAGTAAACTAAAATTAAATCGATAGCCATTACAAACAACAAAGCTAAAGTAGTAGGCGCCGGAGAAAATTTATCGGCCAGTTTACCGCCGGCAAAATTTCCAACCACCATTCCGAAACCGGCCAGAATCAATATATAAGAAACATCTTCTGCAGAAAATTTTGAAACATTTATAAGCAAAGGCGCGATATAACTAATCCAGGCAAATAATCCACCAAAACCAATTGCCGTAATTCCGATAATTAACCAGGCGTCTATTTGTTGAAAGAATTTTAATTGCGTTTTCATATTTACATTTCCGCTTTTCTCCAAATTGGGCATCCATAAATAGATAAATAAAAGAGTAAGCAAACCAACTATCGCGATTAATATAAAAGTATAACGCCATATAAAATGATGCCCTATATAAGTACCAATGGGCACACCAATAAGATTTGCCAACGTTAAACCCGAAAACATAATCGCGATGGCCTGAGCTTCCTTGCCTTTATCTGCCAAACGACTGGCAACTACTGCTCCAACTCCAAAAAAGGCACCGTGCGGCAATCCCGAAAGAAATCTGGAAGCGAATAAAAAATTATAATTGGGAGCAATTATAGAAAGAGCATTAAATACTGTTAACATTAAAGCTAAAATTAAAAGCATTTTTTTAGGAGCGAAATTTCTACCAAGAATTACTAATAATGGTGCACCAATAACAACACCTAAAGCGTAAGCCGAAATTAAATATCCAGCCACAGGAATCGTCACTTTCATATCTGAAGCAATATCAGGCAATAAACCCATCATGACAAATTCGGTTATTCCGATTGTTAAACCTCCCAATGAGAGTGCAATAAGACTTTTTTTCATTTGTTTTTATAAGAAAGGAATAGATTTTCTATGACGCAAATTTAAGACAGTTTTACATAAAATTAGTTGTATATTTGCGATATAAACTTGTAATTTTATGTTATGCCAAAGTTTAATCAGTTTGAAAAACTAATCATACACGAATTCGAAGCTGAGGTATTTCCTCATGTTCCGCACACGCATACTTATTATGAAATCATTTATATAAAGAAGGGTAGCGGAATCCATCATTTAAACAACAACTTACTTCCGTACAAAACAGGCGATTTATTTGTGATTTCTCCTGAAGACGAGCATTATTTTGATATTAAAAAAAGCACCCGGTTTGTTTACATCAAGTTTACGGACAATTATTTCGATTCGAATAAAAATCTTTTTTGCGATGATTTACTTTTGAATACTCCGGAAGATTTTATGCGCAACAAATTATTAAAAGAAACGGTTTTAAAATTTGACGATCCCTGCAAAACGATTTTAAAAAATACAATCGAAAACATTTCTGCCTACAATTGTAAAACCGATGTTTCGAGTTCTCCAATTGTATTTTACCAGATTCTTTCGATTTTCGGACTCATTAAAGAAACAATCCGATGCATGAATTTGCAAATAAAATCGACACATATCGATAATGAACAAATTGCTACTTATATTCATCAGAATATTTATCAGCCAAAATTAGTTCAGATTAAAGTTATTGCGAATCATTTTAACATTGCCGAAACTTATTTTAGTGCTTATTTCAAAAGAACTTTTACAATAAGCTATCGCGATTATATTCATAATTTGAGAACAACTTTGATCGAAAAACGAATTCATAATAATCAATTGCCCATTAAACAAATTGCTTATGAGTTTGGTTTTACCGATGAGAGCCATTTGTCGAACTATTTTAAAAAGAGAAAAAACATGAAACCTACCGATTTTAAGAAAATATAATATTTGAAATCTTAAATAAATAGTAGCTCTTAAAAAAAATCTCTAAATTTGTATTTCAAAAGCATTTTCATTGAATAAAAAAATTCAAATATTATTTCTCTTTTTAACTCTTGGCTTCTTTTTGATGTCCAATGTGGGTTATGCTTTTGGAAGAACTGAAGAAAAAATGTCTTGCGAAAAGAAAGAAACTTCTAATTCCTGCGAGAAAGATTGTTGCAAAAAAAGCCATGATTCTAAAAAAGACCAACACGGCTGCAACGGAAAATGTGATCATTCTAGCTGTACCGCAACTGCTTTACAATTTAGTTTAATTACCATACATGAATTCGAATTCAACACTGATCTCTTTAATTTTTCTTTAAAGAAATCTATTTCTTATCATAAAACTGCCAGCATTTCTGACGGTTTTACTTCTATTTGGTCACCGCCAAAAATAAAATAATTATATTCCTGACAGCCATAACTGGGCCAAATTTAACCGCAAATTTCGAAGAAAAATTATTCTTTTTTTTTGTGAATAAGAAACACAAAAATTTAAACTCACAACAGGGGAACTTACATTCCTCTCTAAATAAAAATTATATAAAATGAAAAAATCAATAGCAACTATAGCAGCAGTAATCACATTATTATGCTCTGCAACCAACATTCAGGCAAATTCAATAAAAACACAAACAACTACAGAAGATGTTGTTGAATCAAGTGAATTGCAAACTGTTTATGACGCTTATTTTATCGTAAAAGATGCCTTAATCAAAAGCGATGCAAAATTAACTTCGGCGAAAGCACAGGATTTACTGACTGCAATTACTGCTGTAAAAATGGACAAACTAAAAAGTAACGAACATACTGTTTGGATGAAAGTAGTAAAAAAATTAACTGCTGATGCCAAAAGTATTTCAACAACTTCAGATCTTAAAAAACAACGTGAAACTTTTAAATCACTTTCTAAAAACACTTATGAATTAGTGAAAGTTTCAAAATCAACCGAAGTTGTTTACAAACAATATTGCCCAATGGCAGATGCAGACTGGTTGAGCAAAGAAAAAGCGGTTAAAAATCCGTATTATGGTTCTTCGATGCTAACTTGCGGAAACGTGGTTGAAACCATCAAATAATTATGAGGCTTTACATCAAAAACATGGTGTGTGGTCGCTGTAAAATGGTTGTGAAGTCTGAGCTCGAAAAACTTGGAATTCACGCTATTTCTGTTGAATTGGGCGAAGTCGAACTTCAGGAGGCTATTACTGATTCTCAAAAAGAAGTTTTGCTTAAAAACCTCAAAGCTTTTGGTTTCGATTTTATTGACGATAAAAAAAGCAAAACCATTGAAAAAGTAAAGAATCTTATTGTCGATTTGGTTCATCATAAAAACAGTGAACTCAAAATCAATTTATCTGATTATTTAGTAGAAAAACTCAATCAGGATTACAGCACACTTAGTAATCTTTTTTCGGAAATTGAAAACACTACAATCGAAAAATATTTTATAAGTCAGAAAATAGAGAAAGTAAAGGAGTTATTGATTTACAACGAGCTTTCGTTAAGCGAAATTGCCGATATATTAAACTATAGTAATATTGCGCATTTGAGTAATCAATTCAAGAAAATTACGGGCTTTACTCCTACTTATTTCAAAAAATCTAAAGACAAAAAACGAATTCAGATTGAGAATTTGTGATTTTTTTTAATCGCAAATTATAAACATAGCCTATGGTTTCAACCATAGGATCGCAATGTATTCATTTCAATACGCTCCTCAAGGTTAAAACCTTGGGCTATGTTCTTCTCATATCATTTCGATTCTATAACAAAAAACCTGGTGACTTTGCGAGATTATACAAAGCATTGAAATGAATATACAGCATCCCTATTTTTGAAACTATAGGCTATGTTTATAATTTGCGAGTAGTTTGCGGTCTTTGCGAGATTATACAAAGCATTGAAATGAATATACAGCATCCCTATGGTTGAAACCATAGGCTATGTTTATAATTTGAGAGTACTTTGTGGTTAAATGTCATTTTATAAATATTACAAATCATTCTCAAAATTATACAAACCGATATAAACATTACTTCGGAAATTTGCATTGTAATACTTTAAAATAAAACAATGACACATATATATCAACTTACCGGAATGACTTGTACAAGTTGCGAAGGCAAAGTGAAAAAAGCGCTTCAGCTTGTCGATAACATCACAAATGTTGAGGTCTCTAAAGATAAAAATACAGCAACCGTTACAATGAATAAACATGTTGCTTTAGCCGATTTACAAAATGCATTAGATACAAAATATCAGATTTCAAACCTTAACCATAATGAAACTGATGAATTAACAAGATCCTGGTTTGAAACTTATAAACCTATTGTACTAATCTTCTTCTACATCAGTTTAGTTACAACTTTGATTCAGTTTACAAATCATCACTTCGATTTCATGCAGGCAATGCAGCATTTTATGGCGGGCTTCTTTTTGGTCTTTTCATTTTTTAAAATGCTAAATCTAAAAGGTTTTGCCGAAAGTTATAAAATGTATGATGTCCTGGCTAGAAAAATTCCGGTTTGGGGATATCTTTACACTTTTACAGAACTGGGTTTAGGAATTTCATATTTATTAAATTTCAATCCCGTTTTTACAAATGCCGTTACTTTTATTGTAATGAGTATTAGTATTATTGGAGTTTTGCAATCGGTATTGAATAAAAAGAAAATTCAGTGCGCTTGTCTTGGTTCCGTTTTTAATTTGCCAATGAGTACCGTTACTATAATCGAAGACGGCTTAATGATTATAATGAGTTTAATTATGCTTTTAACATTCCTATAAATGAATTTCAAAAAACAATTTCTAATAATAGTATTGCTTTTCTTTTTTACCCAAATCATGCTTTCGCAAAAAGTAGTTCGTTACGATTTATATGTTCGAGATACTATTGTCAATTTTTCCGGAAAAGAAAAACGCGCTCTTACCGTTAATGGAAAAATTCCGATGCCTACATTAACTTTTACAGAAGGTGATATTGCAGAAATTTATGTTCATAATGAATTAAAAAATGAAGATACAGCCTTACACTGGCACGGATTATTTCTTCCAAATAAAGAAGATGGAGTTCCCTATTTGACTCAAATGCCTATTAAACCCGGAACAACTCATAAATATAGTTTTCCAATTATTCAAAACGGAACGTATTGGTACCACAGCCATTCGGGTTTGCAGGAACAAATAGGTTTGTACGGTCTTTTTATCATCAACAAAAAGAAAGACGATTCGACTTTTAGAAAGGGAATTGACGATTTACCAACAGTTCCTGTTATTTTAAGCGAATGGACGGATCTCAAACCAGAGAATGTGCAACGAATGCTGCACAATGCCAACGATTGGTTTGCTATAAAAAAAGGAACTACTCAAAGTTATGCCGAAGCCATTAAAAAAGGCCAGTTTTCGACAAAAGTCACCAACGAATGGAAACGTATGAATGCCATGGACGTGAGCGATGTTTATTATGAAAAATTTCTGATTAACGGCAAAAATGAAGATCAGCTTTCGCAATTCAAAGCGGGAGATAAAGTCCGATTGCGAATTGCAAACGGCGGCGCTTCCAGTTATTTCTGGCTAACTTATGGCGGAGGAAAAATCACGGTTGTGGCCAGCGATGGAAACGATGTAGAACCTGTAGAGGTTGATCGATTAATTATTGCAGTTTCTGAAACGTATGACATTGTGGTTACAATTCCTGAAGACCATAAATCCTTTGCTTTTTTGGCTACAGCCGAAGACAGAACCGGAGCTGCTTCTTTATTTTTAGGTGAAGGAACTAAACAAACCGTTTCGCATCTTCCAAAATTAAAATATTTTGAAGGGATGAAAATGATGAACGGCATGATGAGGATGAATGGCGAAATGAACGATATGGGCATGCAAATGTCTCTCAATAAAATGGACATGAATGCTGTAATGTATCCGGAAATTTCCGGTGAGGATAAAACGGAAAAGGCTAAAGATCATTCTATGCATAATATGGAAGGCATGGAAATGGCAACCGATACTACAGAAACTGCCGAGATTACCACTCTAAATTACGGAATGCTAAAATCTCCCACTATAACAACATTACCAAAAGAGGCGCCTGTAAAGGAACTACGTTTTGAATTATCCGGAAATATGAACCGCTATGTTTGGAGCCTGGATAATAAAGTAGTTTCGGAAACGGATAAAATCTTAATTAAAAAAGGAGAAAATGTTCGAATTGTGCTGTATAACGGATCGATGATGCGCCACCCGATGCATTTACACGGACACGATTTTAGAATTTTGAATGAGCATGGCGATTATTCTCCGCTAAAAAATGTTATTGATATTATGCCGATGGAAACCGATACGATCGAGTTTCAGGCAAATGCTGATGGAGACTGGTTTTTTCATTGTCACATTTTATATCATATGATGGCGGGAATGGGACGTATTTTTAGTTATGAAAATTCAGCACCAAATCCGTTGATTCATCATCCTGAAATGGCGTATAAAATGCTAAAAATGGACGATCGTATGTTTCATTTTATGGGTGAAAATGATTTTGCTTCAAACGGAAATGACGGAGAAGCCATGTACAGCAACACCCGTTGGAGCATTGGAACTGAATGGAGGTTGGGCTATAACGATATGCACGGTTATGAAACCGAAACCCATGTTGGTCGATATATTGGTAAAATGCAATGGTTTATGCCTTTTATAGGTTTTGACTGGCGTTACAGAAAAATGGGCATGGACGAACAGGAACAAAACCTTTTTGGACAAAGCAATACAAAAGACAATCGTTCGGTTTTTAGTGCCGGTATCGAATATACACTGCCAATGCTTGTAAAAGCACAAGTTGAAGTTTATACCGATGGTAATGTGAGAGTACAATTTGAAAGAAAAGATATTCCGCTGGCCAGACGTCTGCGAATGAATTTAATGTGGAATACGGATAAGGAATATATGGCAGGTTTAAAATATATTGTTGCCAGAAACTTCGGGATTACGACACATTATGACAGCGATATGGGAGTTGGTTTTGGAGTGAATTTGAATTATTGATTGGTTTTTGAACCATTTAAGTAATTTAAGTTCATACTAAAAGTGCGTCCAAAAAAACATATTTCGGTAACAAATAAATTATATCTTAGTTTTTCTAAAAACCATATTCATTAATAATATGAGAAAAATATATTTTGCATTGCTACTTATTTCCGGAATAACATTAACAAGCTGTGATAATAAAACTGCTGCATTAGAATTTGAAAAAAATGCAATGTATGAGGTTTACCCCGCTCTTATAGATTCCGTTTGGGTTAATGCATTAGAAAAGTTCGCACCGCCTCCACCGCCACAAATCAAGGACACTCCGGAATATAGGATTAAACGTAAAAAAGAATATAAAAAACAATTTAATCAAGACTTGGCAGAGTTTAAAAAAAAGAACTTCAAGATTGATCTTGTTTTTCTGGATAAAGCAATTCCAAAGGAGAACAGAAAAGAACTTCAGGAACATTTTAAAGATGCTGTACTATCAGAAAATGATATTTTAGATACGCTTGAATATAAGTTTAACAGAAAAAAACTTGATGCCTATAGTGCCTTTCATCTTAAATATGTTCCCGGAATTCCGCGTGGAAATGACAGAATATTTTATAATGAATGTTGCTATTCTATACGTGGAATATTCATCCTGAGCAGAATTCAATTTGATTCTGAAAAAAAATATGGTGTGCTTACGGCAGGAATCGATTGTGGTGGTATGTGCGGATATGGATATCGAATCTATATTAAAAAGGTAAAAAATAAATGGGTCGTTGATAAAATAGAAGATGCGTGGATTGCTTAATTTAAATATATTTAAACTTTTTTTAACCAAACCAAAGAATTATGACATTAGAAGATTTTAAAAATAATTTCAACAATCAAATTACGCCTGAACTAGCTTTATTTTTTGAGATAAACGAAGAACTCGGATTCGAAAATTATTCTCAGGGTTTTGGATTATATCAAGATGATAAATCAGGAATTTCGAGCTGGTCTGAAGATCCGGATTTTTTAGATAAACTGATGCCCTTTGCTCAGGCGAATGGTTCTGGTTCTATGTATGCATTGTGGAAAATCGAACAAAATAAATCATTAAATGAATTACCAGTAGTTGTTTTTGGCGATGAAGGTGGTTATCATATTGTAGCAAAAAATATTTTCGAACTGATGCAATTGCTCACTTTTGATCAGGAAATATCTGTTGATCACGAAGAGGTTTATTTTTATAAAGATGAAGATTACGAAGAAAGCGAAAGCCTTCCTGAATATATAACCTGGCTTAAAGAAAACTTTAATCTTGATCCGATAGAAGATACAGAACTAACTATAGCAAATGCCCAGGAAACTTACAAAGCTGATTTTGATAAATGGGTTTCTCAATTTTACTCTGAAGGTTAATCAATTAAAAACAACCTATAAATATATAAAAATGAAAAATTTACTTACCGTTTTAGCAATCGCTTTATTTACAATTGGGTTACAGGCACAAGACACAAAACCAACTCCCAAAAAAGAAAAAGCTAAAAAAGAATCATGTTGCAAAAAATCAGCTACAGATAAAAAGGCTTGTTGCGCTAAAAAATAATCGAAACAGGATTTCAACAAAAAGACCCCAGAAAACTGAGGTCTTTTTTATATCTAAAAATTCTAAGACAAACTTTGGCAAAGTTTAAAACTTTGTCAAAGCTTTCGGCCAGAATTATTTTAATGTGTAAAATCAGTGGCAAAAACTACTTCACACGAATACTCCATTCAAAATCCATTTCAGAAACCTGAACACCTTTTTCGTCAGTTCCTATAGATTTCATCCAGAAAGTTTGCCCCTCGCCTGTTGCAATCGTTTGCTGAATAGCTTCGGTAATTAAATGTCCGTCATTACAAACAAATGTTATTCTTCCGGTTGCCTTTTTCGTAAAGTTTCCTTTATTATTGGCAACCAGCATTGAAATCTTTCTTCCACTTTGCTGAATTTGAGCAATTACCAAAGCTCCTGTTGTTAATTCAGCTGCCATTGCCTGAACCGCAAAATACATAGAGTTAAACGGATTTTGGTTAATCCAACGATGCTTTACACTTACGATACAGGTTTTATCATCGATAGCTTTAACACGAACGCCACAAATATATGCCGATGGTAATTTGAATAATACAAATTTGTTGAGTTTAGAAACTGAAATTGCCATGTGATTTATTTTTTTATGTAAAAATACAAAAAAACTATGCACGCACAATAAATTGATATTATTTCACAAATTCATTAACAAAATCAGGCATTGGCACTGATTTTCAGTACAATTTCATCATAAAACAAAATCTATATTTGTTAATTTTTTGTTAATATTTGGTACTATGCAAAACAAGATACTGTCTTTTAACCATATATTTGTATAAGAAATTACTATATGCTTTTAATCATGGAAACAACAACACCACTCATCATGGAAACAACATCAGACAAAAATATTGCAACGTTTACGCATTTAAGTACTTTAAGTCAGTACATCATTCCGTTTGGAAATTATATTTTCCCAATTTTAATCTGGACGAGTTACAAAGACAAATCAGAATTTGTAAATCACCACGGAAAACAGACTTTAAATTTTCAATTAAGCTTATTGCTTTATACATTGATTTTAGCTCTAATTGCGATTCCGATTTTTATTATTCTTTTTTTTCAAAACCTTCCTATGGAGGCTGTTTTTAACGACGAAGATTTCGTTATCAGGAATTTCGATTTTCAGGGAAATATAGGATTGCTAACTATTGGAGGAACAGCTCTAGTACTGTTTGGTTTATTAAAAGTAGCTGAGTTCTTTTTAGTTATTTATGCTTCTATAAAAACATCAAATGGAGAATATTACAAATATCCAATGACGATTCCTTTTATAAAGTAATCAACTAAAATTAAAAGTTATAGTCGAAAAAATTACATCATCAGGACAATTTCGAAATCAATCATCAATCAATCATCATCAATCAAAAAACGAATCAGTTCAATCTAAAAAAAACAAAATGAAATTATGAACATTGAAAACACAAAAGCACAGATGCGCAAAGGTGTTCTTGAGTTTTGCATCTTATCAGTATTAAAAGAAAAAGACGCATACACATCAGAAATATTAGACACTTTAAAAAACGCTAAATTACTAGTTGTAGAAGGAACGGTTTATCCGCTTTTAACTAGATTGAAAAACGACGGCTTGCTTAATTATCGTTGGGAAGAATCGACTTCAGGACCACCACGAAAATATTACGGGCTAACCGAAATAGGACAAACATTTTTAAACGAACTTAGCGGAACCTGGACAGAATTGTCTGACGCCGTAAACCTAATCACCAATCAACAAAACCAATAGTCATGAACAAAACAGTAAATATTAACTTAGGAGGCATGTTTTTTCACATCGATGAAGATGCATACTTAAAATTAACGCGCTATTTTGACGCCATAAAACGATCATTAAATAATTCATCCGGACAAGATGAAATCATTAAAGATATCGAAATGCGTGTTTCTGAATTATTAACAGAAAAACAAAAAAGCGAAAAACATGTTGTGGGCGTGAAAGATGTTGATGAGGTAATTGTTGTTATGGGACAACCGGAAGACTACATTATTGAAGACGAAGACAGACCAAAACAATCGTTTAATGATAACGGAACGAGAAAACACAAAAAATTATACCGTGATAAAGAAAAAGGTATGATTGGAGGAGTTGCAACTGGTTTAGGACATTATTTTGGAATAGACGCTGTTTGGATTAAAATCGTATTCTTAATATTTGTTTTTGCTGGTTTTGGAACTGGAATTTTAGCTTATTTTGTGTTGTGGGTTGTAACTCCGGAAGCGGTTACAACATCTGAAAAACTTGAAATGACAGGAGAGCCGGTAACAATTTCGAACATTGAGAAAAAAGTTCGTGAGGAAATTGAATCGTTATCTGATAAATTTAAAAATGCAGATTATGACGCAATGGGAAACCAGGTAAAGTCGGGAGCTGAGAGAATAAGTAGTTCATTTGGAGACTTTATTATTACGGTTTTTAAAATCTTCGCTAAATTTTTAGGCCTGATTTTAATCATGTCAGGAATAAGTGTTTTGATCATGTTATTGATTGGGGTTTTTACTTTAGGAACAAATGTTTTTGTTGATTTTCCGTGGCAAAATTTTGTTGAAGCCGAAAACTTTACAGATTATCCAATCTGGTCATTTGGCTTATTAATGTTGTTTGCAGTTGGGATTCCGTTTTTCTTTCTTACGATTTTAGGTTTCAAATTATTATCTCCAAACTTAAAATCTATTGGGAATATTGCAAAATATACTTTGTTAGCGATTTGGATTATTGCCATTACCATTGCAATTAGTATTGGAATTAAACAGGCAACTGAAATTTCATACGATAATAAAACAATAGAGAAAAAAGAAATTGGTATTAGTAAAAACGACACCCTTTACGTAAAATTCAGATATAATGATTATTACGCAAAAGATTTAGATCACCACAGAGAATTTGAATTTGTTCAGGATTCTGCTAATAATCAATTAATTTATTCTAATGATGTTCATTTACATGTTTTACAAACTGATGAAGCCAATGCTTATTTACAAATAGAAAAAAGTGCCAGGGGAAAATCGTTTACTAATGCAAAACAAAGGGCTGAAAAAATAAACTATAACATTCAGCTTAACGGTAATCATTTAGTTTTAGATAATTATTTTTTAACTGATATAAAAAATAAATTTAGAGGTCAGGAAGTTAACGTATATTTATATCTACCACAAGGACAGTTGTTTAAACCTGATGCATCGGTACAAGATTATGACAAATCTGAAAATGATTTTTTCAACTTACACTTTAGTGGCAACTACAGCTACCAGGTAGAAGGATCAAAAATTAAATGTCTTGATTGTCCTGAAAACGAAGATGAACATGATGATGTAGATTATGACAGCGATGACACTGAAGTAAATACAATTGAGAATGATACTGTAAAAGAAGTTTCTATTAAAATTAACGGAAAAGAAGTATTAAACGGAAAAAAAACCAAAGGAAGATTAACCACTGATAAAAACGGAGTTATAATTAAAATTAACTAAGCCATGATAAAAATAATCATTCACATTACGAAATTTATTATTGCGACTATTACCGCATTATTGTTTGCCTCATGTAATCTAAACATGAATACTATTGAAGGCAGCGGAAATGTTACTACTGAAAAAAGAATTGTTCAGGGAGATTTTAAAAACATAAAAGTAAGCAACGCCATTGATCTGGTCATAGAACAATCTGACAATTATGAAGTTGTCGTTGAAGCCGATGACAATTTACAAAAAGACATTGTTACAAAAGTAGAAAACGGAACCTTGATAGTAAGATGTAAATTCAGCTCTTTTAGAAATGTTACCATGAAAAAAGTAATTGTAAAAATGCCAACTATTGAAAAACTAGATGCTTCGAGCGCAGCATCTATAAATAGCAAAAACACAATTCAGGGAGAAAACATAGAGTTAGAATCATCTAGTGCTGCAAATATAAATGTTAATGCAGAATCTGATAACATAGTAGCCACGGCCAGTAGTGGAAGCGTTATTAATGTGCAAGGAAAAGCATTAAAAATTCAGACAAAAGCCTCGAGTGGTTCAAGCATAGAAGCTGGAAAATTATTTGCAAACGAAGTTGATGCAGATGTATCAAGTGGAGGAAGTACAGAAGTACATCCAATTTTAAGCCTGAAAGCAGAAGCTTCAAGCGGCGGAAGTATTAATTACAACACAGTTCCTAAAACAATTGAAAAAAAATCAAGTTCAGGAGGAAGCATCAATCAGGGTTAATAATATTAATCTGTTAAATATAAAAGAAATCATTCATCAAAAGTGGATGATTTTTTTATATTTGTCCAAATCAAATCTAGAATTAATGAAAAAAAATACAGCATTACTGTTATTATTATTAGTCACTACATTCACTTTTGCCCAAAAAAGAGAAAAAGTAAAAGGATCTAAAATCGTAACCACTTCAATAAAAGAAGTTGGGGACTTTGATGGCATTGAAGCCGATGATAATCTTGAAGTTTATCTGGAGCGCGGAGAAAAAAACGAAATTAAAATTGAAGCTGATGACAATTTACATGAAATCATCGGAATGGATTTAAGAGACAAAATGCTTCGTTTGTACACTACAAAAGAAAGCACTATTTTTAAAAAACTAATTGTTCGCGTTACTTATACAGGTTCTTTTAAAAAGGTAATTGCAAAAAATGAATCAGTAGTTTATGCTATTCAGGAACTTCAATTAGATGATTTAACATTTAACAGCTACGATTATTCAAAATTATTTTTGAATGTTAACGCTAAAAAATTCTCTTTGATTACAGATGACAAATCAAAAACTGAATTGAATTTAAAAGCAGAAGATGGTGTTTTTCAATTAAGTAAAAGTTCTTCTGTCAAAGCATTAGTCTCTGCGATAAAATTTAAATGTGATTTATACCAAAAATCGGTTGCTACTATTGAAGGAATTGCTGAAAAAGCAACTATTCGTCTGGACAATAGTTCAACATTTACGGGATCAAAATTCACATTGAAAGACGCAACTGTTACTACTGAAGGAAATTCGACTGGAATTATTTTTGCAGATACCATACTTTCAATAGCCGCAGGAGACAAGTCAGAACTTACACTTTTTGGAAATCCAAAAATAGAACTTACAAGATTCTCTGAAGAAGCAAAGTTGATTAAGAAACTTAAGTAATTTTTTGTTTCAGGTTGAAATGAAAATTTTACCGCAAAGAGCGCTAAGATTTCACCTTACATTACGTTAAAAAACACAAGTTCGCAAAGCTGGTTCAATACAAAGCTTTGCGAACTTTGTGTTTTTATAAAACCCCATGCAGTATGATATTTTGCATGCTTTGCGTAAAATTAATCTGCTCTGGATTCAACATAAAAAAAGTCCCATTCTAAATCGAATGGGACTTTTCTGTCATCTAAACGTTTCAAATATTCACATTCCAACAACTTGAAACCTGAAACAAAATAAACTTGAAACTAATTATTTTATTCTTTTGAAGCTAAATATCTTTCTGCATCAAGCGCGGCCATACAACCAGTTCCAGCGGCAGTAATAGCCTGACGGTAAACATGATCAGCAGCATCTCCGGCTACAAAAACACCCGCTACATTTGTATAAGATGTTCCCGGAGTATTAATAATATAACCCGTTTCATCAAGTGTAATATAATCTTTAAAGATATCTGTGTTTGGTTTATGACCAATGGCTACGAAAAATCCTGTTGCAGGAATTTCAATTACTTCTCCTGTAGTTTTATTCAATGCTTTAATAGCTTGTACTACTTGATTATCTCCAACAACTTCAAGCGTATCATGGTGCATCAAAATTTCGATGTTTTCTGTTTTGCGAACACGATCTTCCATAATTTTAGAAGCTCTGAATTTTTCGCTTCTTACCAAAATGGTAACTTTTTTACAAAGTTTAGATAAGTAATGTGCTTCTTCGCAAGCAGAATCTCCTGCTCCAACAATTACAACTTCCTGATTACGGTAGAAAAATCCGTCGCAAACAGCACAAGCAGAAACTCCTCCACCCATGTTTAAATAATGTTGTTCTGAAGGTAAACCTAAATATTTAGCCGAAGCTCCTGTAGAAATAATAACAGTTTCACAGTGCAATTCGATCGAATCGTTAATCCAAACTTTATGAATATCTCCTGAAAAATCAACTTTAGTAGCCCAGCCATCACGAATATCAGCACCAAAACGTTTTGCTTGATCTTGCAACTGAACCATCATTTCCGGCCCTGTAACACCATCAACATAACCCGGAAAATTTTCTACTTCATTTGTTGTAGTCAACTGACCTCCCGGCTGCATTCCCTGATATAAAACTGGATTCATATTTGCTCTGGCAGCGTAAATAGCTGCAGTATAACCTGCTGGACCAGAACCAATGATTAGGCATTTAATTTTTTCTATTGTATCTGACATAATATGTGTAGTTTTTAGTGCTGCAAAGGTAAACTTAATTATAAAAAATTCCCCTCAAAATAAATCCAAAATAACTATGTCTAAATAAGTTTTATTTATTTTGATTTTTTCCTTTCACAAATAAAATTTATTACTATATTTGCATCCGCTTACGGGGTGTAGCGTAGCCCGGTTATCGCGCCTGCTTTGGGAGCAGGAGGCCGCAGGTTCGAATCCTGCCACCCCGACTAAAGAGCCTTTCAAAGGCAGTCAAAACCCCTTAAATCGTATGATTTAAGGGGTTTTTCTTTTTATTCAACTCCAAAATATTCAAGTTATATCAAAGAAAATGGGACCTATTCGGCTACCCTTTTTCTTTTTTTACCTTTAGGTCCCAAAAATCATTTTAATATTTTAAAAATCAGTCAGTTGTACTCAAATTTTAACATTTGATGCTTCTCAAATTATGCAGTTTTTCAAAAGAAAATCCAGCTTTCTTGGGACCCATTTAATGTGCAATTGATCTGAAACATTAAATTTTTGAGATATGAAAACAGCAGGAATTACATTCGGGGTCCTCTTCTACCTAAAGACCCAAAAAACCACGATCCAAGGTTCGGCTCCTATCTGTGCCCGAGTAACCGTAAATGGAAAACGGACTGAGATTTCAGTCAAGCGCTCCGTTAAGGCAGCCGAATGGGATGAAAGAAAAGGCATGGCTAAGGGAAACCGCAAAGAAAATACTGAACTCAACATTTTTCTTAACCAGTTCAAGGCAAAAATCATAAATACCTATCAGCAGATGCTACTGAATGATTCTGCTATAGACGGCCCTGCGATACGCGACCGGGTAATGGGCACGGACAACACAATTCCAACTCTAATGGCACTGATGGAATATCATAATGAACAGCAGATGCATAAACTTGCTCCGGGAACCATGAAGAATTACCATACCACGCAACGGTATGTAAAAACATTCCTGAGGGAGAAACTCTACAGAAATGATATTGCCCTTTCACAGCTTAAGTACAAATTTATTCTGGATTTTGAACGCTATCTATTTAATTATGTTCCCAAGGATCACCAGAAGCCACTTAATAACAACGGCATCATGAAGCATATCGAAAGGCTGCGAAAAATGATAAATATGGCTGTCAAGCTGGATTGGCTTGCTAAAGATCCTTTTGCCAGCTTCAAAAAACATTTTGACAAAGTAGAACGGCATTCATTGAACGGTAAAGAACTTGCATCGCTGGTAGATAAAGAATTTACAATCGAAAGGCTGAGAAATGTTCGGGATATGTTTCTGTATAGCTGCTACACTGGTCTTTCATATATTGAACTAGCTGAACTAACCCCAAGCAAGATTATTGCAGGTATAGACGGCGGGCTTTGGATATCTACAAGCAGGGCAAAGACAGATACCGGCGTACGTGTACCGCTTCTGCCACAGGCGATAGAATTAATGGAAAAATATATAGATGATCCAAGGGCCCTGAATAACGGTACAGTTTTTCCCGTAATTTCAAATCAGCGTATGAACGGCTATCTGAAAGAGATAGCTGACCTCTGCGGAATATCAAAAACGCTAACCTTTCATATCGCACGGCATACTTTTGCAACTACTGTTACCCTTAGCAATGGAGTACCTATTGAAAGCGTATCAAAAATGCTCGGGCATACAAGCATCCGTACCACTCAAATCTATGCTAAGGTGGTTGAACAAAAACTCAGCGAGGATATGCACAAACTTAAACAGCGGATGTCTACTCATTTATTAGACGATTGAAAGCTTGGGAATTTTGATAAAGGCAGTCTAAATTAACGACTGCCTTTCTATTGGTTTAATCTAATTTGATTTGGTCATGATTTTTTTTAGCAGAAAAAAAGAGCAAATGCCTGCCAAACAGAACACATTTGTGTTTTCTAATGCTACTATACTCTTATTTTGTTTCGATCTGAAGCCAATACTATTATGGTGATGACATAGTAATGTAAAACTGAGTATTATGAATGTAGATCTTATTACAAGGGATGACCTTGAAAAGTTTAAAAAAGAATTACTGGAAGAAATCAAGCGATATCAACAATACCCTCGCAAGAAAGGCGAGGAAACCCGCGTATGGCTTAAAAGTTATGAGGTGCGTAAACTTCTAAGTATTTCGGCTGGAACGCTTCAGAATCTTAGGGTAAACGGCACTCTTCCCTACAATAAAATTGGAGGGCTTATGTATTACCGCTATGACGATATCCAAAAACTGATGGACGGTGTAAGCAATACTAAGTAAACTGAGATTCTGATTTACATTCTTCCAATAATTTTACAAAATCTTTTCTTGTGAATCTTTCGAGTCACTTAATAAATATCTCCAAGTATATTTTTGACTGTATACCCATTCTTATACACAAACTTAACTATTTCATTCCTTTACTCTTACAGACTGTTATTTACTAACTGCAGTTTAGAGCTTACCTAGTACAGCGTCAAATTTATTTTACCTTATCCTTTTGAGTAGTTTTTTTTAATTTTCAATACTTAAAATTTTAGTTTTAAAAATTATAAACTATTACTGCTAATCGAAACAGGCTTTCTATTATATCCTGCGCCTCCGATTCTGATACTGTTTCAAAACCTTTACAACTTCTTAATTCTTCAATAGTTAATTTTACCTGATTGTTTTCAGCTTTTTGTATCTGATCGCAAATATTGCTGTCTTTTTGTTCGAGTCGTATATCAAGACTTTCAGCCTGTGGCTTTTTCAGAGTTCTACCTGCCATGATTCTTCTTTTAATAGTTTATTTATACTTTGTACTAATAAGCAATTAAAAAAAACAGAATAATGTATCCTATAAATTCTTTATATATGGTACATGGAAAATCATGTTTCATACATTTGATGTAAATAACATATGCTAGGAAACAGATTTAAAACTTTGGTTTCCTGCGCTTACCTTTGCGTTTCATTTGATTAGCAAAAGTAGTTTCCTGAAAATCTTCTCCCTGAGTTCTGGGCAATAAGCCTCCAACTGCTTCAATAAGATTGTTTTCCTGCCCGCTGTAAACGGTATCTTCCTGCCCTGAAAAGTCAGGCAGGCTGTTTGGTTCTTTGATTTCGATTCCAAGGGAAGTTGTTTCCTTTGTATCCATGTTTACTTTTTCTGAAAGATCTTTTTCACTGCCATTATTCCACCAGTCATTAAATACATTTGCAGAAAGATTTTTGTCAAGCTCAGAACCGTTAAACACACAGCGGAACTTATGATCAATAAAAGTGATCCCGTAGATACGTCCTTGAGTATTTCGGCGAACCACAAGATTAATGCCCTGTTCTACTAGTTTTTTCTTAAATTCGGATTCGTTAGAAGCAGTCTGCATTACTGATTCTATCCTTGTTTTAATTGATTCCTTCGCAGGACTGTCTTTTAGTTTTGTCCTGCTTTTCTCATAGTGGGACTGCAGTTGTATTAATCCAGCACTTTTTCCAAATAGCGAAGCCTTAAAGGGACTGCTTGCTTTTTCTCCCTGCGCGTTGAGCGCAAAATATACCAATCCCTGTTTTGGTATTCCATTATATTTTCCTTTGACTTCTTCTGCAGTGATATTAAAAAGAGAAAGCAGGGCATTATACGCACCGAAGGTTTGAAAATGATAGTATTTGGGCAGATGGCGGACAACCGAAGAAATCTGGCTTTTTATGTCGTTTTCTTTATAATTTATTGGTTTGAATACCTGGCTTTGTGGGTTTTCTTTTTGCTCAGTAGCTACTTTTAGATCATATTTTTTTTCCAATGCCCTGCAGACATCCATCGAACGCCTTTTTTCAAATTTATCTGATATTTTTCTACCGTCCGCGTCCACGCAGACCGACACAATATGAATATGGGTGCGCTCAATATCTGTATGTTTGAATACCACAAAAGGCTGATTTCCGTACCCCATCTGCTTCATATATTCCTGTGCCATCTTTTCAAAATCAGTATCGCTGACCTTATCTTTCGGGTCAGGATTGAGCGAAATATGAAGCACCGGTTTTTCCGTTTTGCGGTTGGCTAGTAAATACAGTTCAAAAGAACGTGACAGCTGTTGCACGGAATAACTCCCATCGGGCGCTTCAATAATCTTCTGGGTAGAGAGAACCTGCGCATTTTCTTTTTCAACTTTATGATAATTATAGTAAAGCGCACCCATTAGATCTTTGCCCCTGTCAATTACAGCTATCATTTCATTAGTCCTTTTTAAGGTAGTTTATTTCGAATTCAGACGTAAGCTGTATTATCTTTTGATGTAATACAACCAATTCCGCAGTCTGCTTTTCAAGTTTGTAGAGATATACAGAAGCTTTCTTTTCGGAAAAATTGCGGTACAGGATCTTCACTACCTGATTGTAATTCACCCCGACAGCCCTGAACTGTCCAAATAACTCAGTAAGGCGTACATAATATTCAATTGCTGTCTTGTCAACCTTTATTGTTGTGATCCCCTTTTGGAAAATACACGCTGTAATAAAGTGCGCCATTACATTCATACCGGACTGTTCAAACAAAGACAGGAATCGGGCATTTTCTTCCGCATTAAGGCTGATTGAATAGCGGTTGACCGCAGGATCATTTTTAGGATGCCTGCCTCCCTTGTACAGTTTCTTTTTTTCTTCACTTTCCATGATTTCAATTCCTCATAGTTATTTAAAAACCAATATATTTTATTATAAGTAGTGGCGCTTAAAAGTGGAAGTATTTGGAGGTATTTGGCTTCCTATTTCTTCAGAAAAACGACGAATTTCACCCGTAAATCGTTGTATAACACACTGATAATCATTATATTTATAGTATGAAAAAGATAAAAAAACATAAAGAAATTCCCAATCTTGATCCTAAATTCTTTTGGGAATTTATATTTGATAAGATTAATTGGGAGCGTTCCTATAAAATGGTAATTGCCCGAATTATAGAGCGTGGAGGACAGGATGAAATTGATGAAATCGTGCGTTTTTATGGTCGTGAAAAAGTAATTACCGCTGTCCGTGATGAGATTTACTTTCTTCCCAACTATGCCATTGAAGATGCCCTTAAATTCTTTCCCGAACTTAAAAAGGAAGAAATGTACTGCTACCTCAACCGCAAGGACAAACCCTACGACTGGATTTAGTTTTACTCTGAAAGATAGTAGCAAAGACAAGATTCTGTCCTTATTTTTATTTATTAAACTCGAATTGTTTAACTTTATTTATATTCTGCCCAAAGAAATAATAAAAAGAAAACCAAGGTAGGACGTGCTGGATCAGCCTGTTCAAAAGACTACGGCATAATGTTTTGCTCGTCCCTCACAAACCACCCTTCGGCACTTATTCCGTTTCCTTTTGCCCTGTCTGTATCCCGTCCTTTCTCATTGCTTTCTTTTTCTTTTTTCCGTTTTTCTGTTTCTTTGGAAATATATTTTTATTGGTACTTGTGCAGGCTCAACTATCTCTTCAACGTTTGCCTTAAATAAATTCGCAAAGTTTCCGGAAAAACCATAAAAGCATTTTTACATTTTTATGCTTTTAAAAACACTTATAAAAATAAGTAAATGCTTGCAGGCTTGTACACCTGCATGCCAGCGTTCTTGTATGCCAACATACTTGCCTGCTTACATTCCTGCATGCCAACATAATTGCCTGCTTACATACTTGCCTGCTTAAATACTTGATTACTTAAACACCTGCATACTTGATTACTTGCAGTCCTGAATACTTGAGCCCTTGCTTATAAGTAAGATATACAAGTTAATTATTGTGTTAATATCTCTTCCCACAATCTGCTGGCTTCACCGAAAAAACTGCTATATGATCAGGCTGTGTTATAAGCCTGCACACTTTGCAGATTTCTAAAATAAATTAACCTATAACCATCACAAAAAAAAGGGGCATCAAGCCCTTTCAATTAAAATCATCAGTAATAATATTTTCGAGAGAAAATAGCAAGTTGTGTTTTGAGATGCTTGAAATGAATTCAGCATCTCAAAACAACTTGCCCTGCGGGGCTGGAAAACGCCTCCGAAGTCGGCGTTTTTATTATAGTTACAATTGGAGAAAAGTTACTGGGAGCCACTTTTATTTTTCTCATTTAGATGTTTTATATAAAGTAAATCCAGTAAATTTCCTTCTTCCAGCGGGATCAGCATTTCTATTACCCTGAGCAAACTTCCAACATATCTTTCAGGATCTTTAACATTTTCACCGCTTCCTTCAATTCCTTCTAAAGCAAGCATTCCAGCTTTTAGCAGATCCATTATCAGGCAGAACAGGTCTGAATATCCCTGCACATTTATTTCGAGATTGTGTATATCGTTCCGTATTTTTGATGCAGGTTTGAGCATTATAAAATAACGCTCAGGATTTTCAACCAGATTATTTAATTTAATTTGATTTTATTTTTTTTCATATCTATATATTTTATTAGTTAAATCGAGTATCTCTAAAATGATGCAGTAATTTCAGCATCCGGCATTCTCTTTAGATTCATTAACTTTTTTTATCCTTTCAAGGCCTCTTTCACGCATAAGCTCTCCCGCATCAAGCATTTTTATTAAATGGATATACGGAGTTGTAAGGTCAATATCCCCCTCTTCCTTGTATGGAGACAATGAAAGACTCACTATTTCAGAAAGGAAAAATTCAAACTCCTTAAGGCTTTTCTCTGCAAATGCCTTTCGAAATACTGTGAAAGGATTGTCATATTCCTGCTTTGTCAGTGAAGTGAGATGAAATACATCCTCGGTGCGGACTGACTCTTTCACTCTCCATTTACTGCTTTTTTTATGAAGGCAGTAGTATGTTTTCAAAAATGAGCATATTGCTTTATAGAATATAAAAATCCCGCTTGATTTATCATTACTGCAGATTTCTTCTTTAAAGCTGTACAGTACTGCCTGCGTTAAATTTCGCTTATAGTAGTCAAGATGTGCAAAATCAAAAAGGGCATCAGATGCTTCAAATGGATTTCCCGCCTCAAATCCAGCCCAGAACTTGGTTTCAAAGTTTTTTTTCTTCTTTTTCATGATTTAAAAAATTAGTTATCCATTTTTTCATTTTTATTTTCGTTATTAATCTCTAAATAAAGCTTATGCAGTTTATCAAGCCCTTCCGCTTCACTGCACGGCAGTAGCTGTATTGCAATTTCTAAAATACTCGTAAGATGAAAAGCGGGATCTTCGATCTGGCTGGAATTCTCAAGATCTGAATTCTCTAGCGTGTGAAGCGCTATTTTGAGCAGATCCTGTACTGTGTAAATCAACTTTATGTAGCTCGTAAATTTTAAATCTGCATGATAAATACATTCTTTCTCTCTCTGCGGGGTCAATGTTCTAAAATAAAAACTGCTTTTCAGTTCTTTGATAAAATCATCCGCCTTTTTATTTTCATTGGTTTCCATATTCTTTAAATATTTGTTTGGTTTGCTCAGCATACTGCTGATACATTGTTTTTACTTCACTCATCAGCCACTGCATTTTTTCATATGCTGATTCAACAATTTCTGCAGTTAACGGTTCAATTTCTTCTCCCCATTGGACAGCTTTTCGGGCAAGATCAAGCTTTCTTAAAAGTTCTTTCTCTTCTTTATTTTCTAAATCAAAAGTGTTGCCTAAGACACTATTAAACTTCACAATACGCTCCTGCTGTTCTGAAATATTTCCATCTATCACCCATTCACCTGTCAGAATCCACGAAGCATTAATAAAAAGATATCTGAACTGCTCATGTATAACATACAATGCCATTAAATGATTATCGTTTCCACGGTGGTATTTTAAATCCCTGCCAATAGTATTGGCCTCTGATATCCACATTTGATAATTTGCAGTAGTCTTTTTCAAAAGCCGTTTCATATTTATTTTTTTTATATCCAGAACAGGTTTTCCTACAGTGTTTCTATAAACAAGATCCGTTTCTTTACAATTGAAAAGAAAAAATAAATTTCCTTTTCCGACTTCTCTTTTTATACACTCCCTGTCAAAAAAACAGAATGAAAAAGTATTGTAGTTTTCAATTACTTTCCATAAATGGAAGACAACATCGTCATAGTAATGGGGGCTTTTTTTACTCACAACGACTGTCAGGATCCCTGTTTTTGATTCTATAGCAGAATCCGAAAAGTAAATGCACTCAGCTTCTACAAACTCTACTAAGAGTTTTAATGTTTTCTTGACTGCCTGATATTTAGGATGGTCTTTCTGTGTTAAAATATTATAATACATGATCTGTCTGTTTAAAGTTCAGCCGACATCAGCTTCTCAGTACGTCTTAATTCATCTTGTACAACGCCTGTGCAGAAACCCGCAAAATCATTGTATCGATCCTGTAAAAGATTCATATCAAGTTCAGAAAAAGTATCTGCACCGCTGTATCTCAGTGAAGCATATGATCTGCTTAATATCATAAACAAGTTTCTGTCCTGTTCTGTAACCCTTGGAAAGTAACTGCTTATTTCTGGGTTAAAATGATCGCAGATTTCCAATAGATAGGAAAGGGAAAAATGATTTGGAGAATATCCCATAAACAAGCGGATCATTCCAAGACAGATCTGTTCTGCCATAGTATGGAGCATCAGACTTTTAAGAGGAGCATAACATGCCCATTCATAATCTTCCTGCCATTTTTCCATATTGTTCACCACAGTATTTCTATAGCACAGGTATTCTTTTGCAGATGTTATACTGCGGACTGGAAGATCTCCAAATTCCGGAACAGCAGATTCTTTTTTAAACAAAGCCTTTCCATTTTTTATAATATTCAAAAAGAAATATTTCTGATCGCCTGTTGCGCTCTTAAGCTCTGAAATATGATGAATTAAAAGTGTTGCTGTGCACTGCTCTTTGGTTCTGCTTTTAATTATATCAGCCAGATCATGCACTGCATTTACTTTACTTTCTTTGACCAGGACTAATAGATAAAAGTGTTTAACCCTTTTTTGCGCTGTTCCAAAACAATAAACTGCCTCGGTTTTTAGATAAGACGTAACGGTATCACTGACAAGCTTCTCATAGTCTATTACTGGATCATTTAAAATTTGTGGATTCTGTTTTGGTTCAATAAAAAAAACGGATTTTTCCTCGCAGTAAGAAAGCTGTTCTTGGAAGATCTTTTTAGTTTCTTTTAAGATGCGGTAAAGTTTCTTTTGTGCTTCTTTAACCCTGTCTTTCTTAATCTTTGTTTTGCCTCCATAAGGAAATTCAATCCTTGCTCTATCAAGCGAGTCAGTAATTTCTTTATCCTTATCAAAATCAGTATTGAATACCTGCTTCAAGATAGGTGCATATTCCTTTATCGTATTTAAGTGATCTAATGTATAGTGATTCGAATGAGATTTTCCCATAACCAGTTCTCCGATTATATCAAAAAGAAGGTTTACCGCCTGATGGATTGTATAGAGTGCCATATAATGGTTATTTGTTCCTTCATAATGCTGGGAGCCTCTTCTTAATGATTCTGCTTTGGCTAAAAGCCCGCTGTTTTTCTTTACTGCTTTTTTAAGCAGAACAGATACAGTGGGAATATCTTTTGTAATCTTAAAATCAAACTCCTCGTTTTTAAACAGGCTTATGTTTGATAAATACCACTTTAGATAATACAAGCTCCCATGTTTTAAGCGATGCAGTACATCCCATAGATTTATAATTACATAAGGAACGGACGGATATTTTTTTAAAACCTTATCCGCCCAGTCATACATTTCCGATGCAATCTGCTGTGAATCTTCCCTTAAGATTATAGTAAGTATATAACCTCTTTTCCCTGCGGTCTGTGCCTCATGCAGGGTGACCGCTGTAATGTCCATAAATGATTGGAGCTCTCTAACGGCATTCTCCAATTCTTTCTGATCTTGAAATTGAATTGCACTACTCATAATTTTAATTTTTTTAATTAATACTTGTGTGAAAAATTGTATTTTTGTTTAACACACAGGCAAGTAAGTGATTAGTCGTACTGTACCGCATCAATTTGTATTGTACCGTACACGACTATTTCTATATCATACAGGAGACTTACTTTTTTATTCTTAATTATTATCTTTGAGCTATGAGTACAGTAACAAAACCAAATCACATAGGACGAAAAATTAGTCGTATTCGTGAATTAAAAGACATGAAACAGGAAGCTTTAGCCCAGGCTATGGGAACAAATCAGCAGGCTATTTCAATTATGGAAAACAGCGAGACAATTGAAGAAGAAAAACTTATGGAAGTAGCAAAGGCGCTTGGTGTAAGTGTAGAAGCAATTAAAAATTTTTCAGAAGAAGGTGTGTTTAATTATTTTAACACCTATTACGATACTAAAGACAGTACATTTAATTCAGGAAGTCATTCAGGTAATTATTGTACTTTTCATCCATTAGACAAATTAATGGAATCCGTAGAAGAGAATAGAAAACTTTACGAAAGATTATTAAAATCTGAGCAAGATAAAATCGAATATTTGGAAAAATTGCTAAAATCGAAATAAGCTTTTTATAAAAGATATATTAATTCCAGTAAGAGACTCAAATTGAGTCTCTTTTTAATTTTATAATATTAGTTATATGCTTCAGACATGTAAAAAAAATCAATTAAATCTCTGAGATTTCTACATTAATGAAATTGATCAATTTCTATTTTTAAAATAATATTTGTAAACATTCTTGTTCTATAAACGCAAGCTGATAGACTAAAAAAGAATGACTCTATAGTCCAATCAATGAATGTTCAAATAGGTTATTTCTTTTATAAGAACTAATTTTACGAATTAATCAAAGAAGCGAAAGGTATATCCTAAATTACGAAAAGTAAATATGTTTACAACCAAACATCAGATAGTAAGATATAACAAACTAGATAAATGCTTTCAAAACTTTGGAAGAGAATATAGTATTGAAGATCTTTTGGAGTGTGTAAACGAAGCAATAATAGATTTTGATTCTGATAGTTCTGGAGTTCAAATAAGAACATTAAGAAAAGATATTGCATTTATGCGATCAGTATACAATGCACCTATTGAAACCATTAAAGGCTCTAATGGTACAAATTATTATCGATATAGTGATAGAAGTTTTTCAATTAACAAAAGTCCATTGAGTTATACAGAAGCCGAGCAATTAAAAAATGCAATCTCAATTTTGCAGCGTTTTGAAGGTAGCCCGGAATTTGAATGGATTAATGAATTGGGACCACTGCTAAACGATAAGTTTGGGTTAAAAAAACAAGGCCAAAAAGTGATTTCATTAGAAACCAATATTGATTACAAAGGTTATGAGTATATAACTCCTCTTTTCAATGCAATCATTAATAAAACTGTTTTGGAAATTACCTATGCACCTTATAATAAGAAAGAATATATTGTTACATTTCATCCTTATTTTTTAAAGCAATACAATAATCGTTGGTTTGTTTTTGGTTACAACGAATTTAATCAAATGTCACAATGGAATTTAGCACTAGACAGAATACTTAAAATTGAAAATTCTACTAAAAAATATATTACTGATACAACAGATTGGTTTGATTTTTTTGACGAAATTATTGGTGTTTCAAAAGATCCTAGTAAGTCAACAGAAAAAGTAATATTAGAATTTAGTAAAGAACAAGCTCCTTATGTACAAACTAAACCTTTACATGGTACACAAAAAGGAAAACTACAAGAAAATGGTTCTTTTGTAGTAGAAATCCAGGTCGTGATCAATTATGAACTGGAAATGCGTATTCTTTCTTTCGGTGAGAAAGTAAAAGTAATTGCGCCTGAAGATTTGGTAACGGCAATTTCTAGCAGAATAAATCTCCTAAGTCAAATATATTAATTTACTGTGCATTACTTTTGCATAGCTACTTAGCATTTTTGCAAAGTAGCATTTAAAATACCATTATGAAAGAGACTGATTTTGAAAGTAAAGAAGTTAATGAAATTATAGATCAAACTTGGAAAATCTTTGAGGTAATCAGAGGTTCTGTTCGCTCGGAAGATTTAGAAATTACATTATTTTTGCTTTCTGCTTATAATGATGGCTTAATTAATAACGATTCATTTATTTATCAAGGAGACATCAGAGAAAATTTTTTGGAGGATGTTGAAAAAAGTGAAAAATACAGAAGTATTATATATATATATGCTCCAATAATTAATGCTATCTCTTATAAAAAGAAAGAAGAAATTCTTTATCGTTTAAAAGTTATTAATAGATTTATACTTCAAACCCATTTTCCTGAAATTTTCGATAACCTATTATACCGACTATCAGATGCACAAGGGAAATATTCTGGTCAATTCATTCAGCCTTTAGAAATAAGTCGATTTATAATAAATTTAGCTGACTTACCAAACAATGCCACTATATATAATCCTTTTGCCGGATTGGCATCTTTTGGTACTTTCCTTAATAAAAGCCAGCGTTATTATGGACAAGAATATAATCCAAGAACATGGGCGTTGGGAAAACTTCGTTTAATGGCGCATGAAATCGATGATTCAAATTTTATTTTGGATGACTCAATTGAGCATTGGAATAATTTTAGTGAATTTGATCTTATTGTAGCTAATCCTCCTTATGGATATAAAATTGCAAATCATAGTAATAATTATCCTAATGAACGTAATCTTACCGCTGAAAACTTCCTAGTTAAACATGGAATTGAAACTTTAAATAAACATGGGCAATTAATATGTGTCCTACCCCTTAGTTTTCTATTCAAAGGTGGTAGAGAGCAAAGATTTAGAGAAGAATTAGTCCATAACAATCTTATAGACACTATTGTTTCCCTTCCTTCAGGATTACTAAAACATACCGGTATCCCAATATGCATCGTAGTATTCAAGAAATATCATTCTAATAATGGTTTTATTCGTCTGATCAATGCAAATGATTTTTTTATTTCCAATGGAACAAGAGACAAACGTTTAGATGACATCTTATTAAGTAACGTATTAAGAGAAGATTTCGAAAATAAATATGTAAAATTTGTTTCCACTGAAATGGTTAGTGCGTCAGGATACAATCTTAATATTCAACGTTATTTTGTAAAAGAATATCTGGGTGTTAGTTTATCCGAAATTGGTGAAACAATTAAAGGAATGAGAGTAGCAAAAGGAGGATTCGGAAAACTTGTCCGAATTCGTAATCTGAAAGATGATAAAATAGATCATTTGCTAAATTGGGAAAAAATTGAAGAAGTTGAATTAACAATTCCTACTAGAAAGATTGAAGAATCCTGCTTACTAATTACTGTTAGATGGAAAACATTAAAACCTACATACTTTGAATACAGTGGAGAACCAATTTATATTTCACATGATATAGTTACTTTAAAAATTGACGAAACAATTGTAGATCCGCATTATTTAATAAATGAATTACATTCTGAAAGTATTCTCGAACAAATTGAATCATTTAGAATTGCTGGTACAATTCCCAGTATTCATACAGTAGATTTATTTAATATCAAGATTGAACTTCCTTCTATTGAGGAACAAAGAGGTAAGGTTAAGGGTTTGAGGGAATTATCTAAAAAAATTGAAGCGTTACAAAATGAACGTAATGCCATAGTACACGGTAAATCCACTGCACAGTTTGATGAGTTTGCATCCTTAAAACATTCCTTAGGAGCACCAAGACAAAATATCTTATCGAATGCAAAAAGTTTAGAACGCTTTTTCGAAAATAACAACTCACAAGCATTCGTAGAAGTAAATAACCATTATCAAAAACGTTATGGTATTAGCTTAATTGAGGTTTTTCAACAAATAAAAGAAGATATAGACCACATAAGTCTAATGTTAGAAAAAGGAGAAGCTGGTTTAATTCTTAATAACTATCCTAACGAAATACAATCGCTAAAAAACATAAATAAAACCATAAATAGTTATAAAGAAAACGGATATAACTTTAAAATAACTAAGTATCTCCTTGAAAATGAAGAACTCAATAAAAATGGTGTTGAATGCAACATCGTTTTGTTAAAGATTTTATTAGAAAATATACTTTCTAACGCTAGCAAATATGGTTTTAGCGAAAAAAGCCCCGCGAATGAAGTTGTTATTGAGATGAAAATTATTGATAACTTCTTAGAAATTACCTTAAAAAATAACGGTATTCCTTTTCCTAAAAATTTTGACAAAACAAAATTTACAGCAAAATTTAGTACAGCCAATAGTGAGAAAGGTTCCGGATTAGGAGGCTACGATATTAATAGAATTGCTAGTCATTTTGGAAATCCAGACTGGGATCTAATCTTAGATAAAGACGGTCTATATCCAGTAATGTTTAAATTTAATTTACCAATAATACAAATTGCAAATGAATGATAATCTATATAATATCCTTTGGATTGACGACCAGCATGAAGATCTGTCAGCTTTACACAGAACTGCAACAGATTACGGAATAAAATTATTTCCATATAAATCAATGAATGGTGGCTGTAGCGAATTAGAAAAAAATTACAGTTTTTATGATGCAATATTATTAGATGCAAAATTCTTTGAAAACGAAGACGATGTTCCTGGCACCGAAGACACCAAATGGGTTCATCAAGCCAAAGATCGTATTCTTCAATTAGATAAAAAGTTTGAGTATTTTGTTTTGACTGGACAGGCAAAGGCATATGCGTCAGAAGAGTTTAATAATGCCTTCAAATATGTTTTTGAAAAGGGAAAAAGTAAAGATTTGGATGAGCTGTTTGAACGATTAGTAAATGCAGCAAACAATCAAATCGAAACGCAAATACGCCATGAAAATTCGATGCTTTTTGAAGCATTAAAAACCTATGATATCGAAGTTACTAAAACTCTATTAAAAATTCTAAAAGGAATTAAAATAGGTAATTCTGGATTCGACGATCAACTATACTTTACACAATTAAGAATTATTTTAGAACATCTATTTAGAAAAGCAAATAGCATTGGACTACTTCATGATACTTGTGTTCAACAAGGAAATAACAAGGTTAACTTAACAGAGTCATGTTTATTCTTATCTGGTTTTGATACAAAACACTTGAATGTTAGCTGTACTATAACGCATTTTCCAAAGTTAATCGCTGAAAATGTAAAAAACATAATTCATACAACTGGTGCGGCTTCTCATACATCAAATGTTGATTTAACTCAGAATATCAATATACAGGCTTATAGAAACGAAATCACTTCTCCATATCTGTTATATTCTCTAGCATTCCAATTAATGGATATTTTATTATGGTACGATAGCTATAGTAAAACAAATGGCGATGTAGCAACTAATAGATCTTTTTGGAAAGATATACAAAGAGACCAGCACGGTAATAAGTTCGAGATAGAAACAATAACAAATATTGCAGCTAATGGTTGGGGGACTATTGCAATCAATAAAGGAACTAAAAATATTAATATACATAAAGATGCTATAACACAAAATAGCTTGGCTGTTGGAGATCAAATTAAATTCACAGTTAAAGAGGCCTACATTCCACAAAATATAACAAAAATTTAAAGTACAAAAATTCACACATGATTACAGGAGATTTAAAAACACAAATAGACGCAATATGGGGCACCTTCTGGGCAGGAGGTGTAACTAACACAATAACAATTGTAGAACAACTAACTTACCTTATCTTTATAAAAGACTTAGACGAAACTGAAATGCGTAACGAACGTAAAGCACTTCGCGGATTTAAATACACACCAATTTTCGCTCCATTTAAAGGAGAAAAAGACGAATTAAACCAACAAAATTTCCGATGGAAAAATCTAAAAGAAATGGATGTTACTGCTCGACATGATATTTTTACAAATACGGTCAACGGTATTTTCCCTTTTATTAGGAATTTAGGGAAAGAAAAAAGCTTGTTTAGTGTACACATGAAAGGTGCTACATTTGGTATTTCTAAAGCTTCAGTACTCGATCAAGTAATTGAGAAACTAGAGAATATTGACATGTCTAATCAAGATACAAAAGGAGATATTTATGAATATCTCCTTTCAAAATTAGAAGGTGGTGGGACAGCTGGCCAATTCCGTACTCCAAGACATATCATTAAGCTGATGGTAGAATTAATGCAGCCAACATTAGAAGACACTGTTTGCGATCCTTCAGCAGGAACAGCAGGATTTTTAGTCGCCGCTAAAGAGTACATTGATAGACACAATGATGTTACAAAACTAGACAAATATGCTGATCACATCAATAAAAAGATGTTCAACGGAACTGAATTCGATGCTACTATGTTACGCATTTCTTCTATGAACTTATATTTACATGGCATAGAAGAACCAAATATAGTTGACGTTGATGCCATTTCAAACGACAATAAAGTTTCTGATGCTTACACCCTAGTATTGGCAAACCCTCCTTTTACAGGCACAATTGATAAAGAAAGTATTTCACCAGGATTAAAAAACGTAACCGATACTACTAAAACGGAATTACTTTTCTTAGCTCTAATGCTAAGACAATTAAAAACAGGTGGGCGCGCAGCAGTTATTGTACCAGACGGTGTGTTATTTGGTAGTGGAAAAGCTTACAAAAACATAAGACAAGAAATTATTGCAAATAACAAACTAGAAGCAGTGATCTCAATGCCTAGTGGTGCTTTTAAACCCTATACTGGAGTAAGTACTGCTATTATTATTTTTACAAAAACAGGCACAGGAGGCACCGATAATGTTTGGTTTTACGATATGTTAGCTGATGGAAAAACATTAGACGACAAACGAAGTCTTTTGGTTGATGAGGATTTGTTTATGGATTTTGCTTTTGGTAACGCTTTAGAAAATGCAGATGAAGAGCTAAAACGAAGCGTACACGACAAATTTAATTTACCTCAAATACTAGATCATTACCGCTATTACAAAAGTGATTATTTCAAAAAAATGCACGGTAAAAAAGGCGAAATATTTCAGGTCGACGATCTACCACAAAACCTAGGTTTCGATAAGTTCATGCGAGAAACATTAACCCATGACTATAGCGACAGAACCTCTCAAAGTTTCTTAGTACCGTTTAAAGAAATTAAAGACAATGATTGGGATTTTTCTATAAACCGTTATAAAGAAATTGTATATGATGAAATAAAATATGATTTGCCTATGGATATCCTAAAAAGGATTAATGAAATAGATGAAAAAAGAGTCGAACTTAAAAAACTATTATTATCAAAAATCTAGTTCCCATTTCAGATTATATAGAACAAGTACGAGGTGTAACTTATGGGAAATCTGATGTTTCAGAAACTCCTATTGAGGATTACATTCCTATTTTAAGGTCTAATAACATTAAAAAAGCTTCAATTAATTTAGATGATTTAGTATATGTTAAAGCCAATAAAGTAAATAAAAAGCAATTTTTAATTAAAGGAGATATTCTGATTACTGCTTCAACAGGAAGTTTAAAGGTAATTGGTAAAAATGCATTTTGTGAAGAAAACATGAATGCCTCTTTTGGTGCATTTTGTAAAGTGGTTAGAGCGAAAAGCATACACAGTTCATTTTTAAAACATATGTTTCAATCGCCACAATATTTTAGTTATATACAAAATGTTGTAAATGGTTCAAACATTAACAATATTAAAAATGAACACATTAATAACTTTAAAATTCCAGTTCCATCACTGAAAGATCAAAAAAAAATAGCTCAAATTTTAGACGATGCGGCTGTTTTACGGAATAAGACAGAGCAACTAATTAAAGAGTATGATGCATTAGCACAATCTATTTTTTTAGATATGTTTGGTGATCCTGTATTTAATAAATTTAATTTTCAAAAAGGGATAATCAGAGATTTGGTAAAAGAAGCTAAATATGGAACTAGTGAAAAAGCAAGTGAAGAAGGTCAATACCCTTATCTTAGAATGAATAATTTAACATATGAAGGATATATGGATTATTCAAGTATGAAATATGTTAATATTCCAGATAAAGATTTACATAAATATTTAGTAGAAAAAGGAGATTTATTATTCAACCGAACTAATAGTAAGGAACTTGTTGGTAAAACAGCAATTTTTGATTCTGCAGAGCCAATGGTTATTGCTGGCTATCTTATTAGAGTTAGGTTTAATGAAAAAGCAAATCCTTTTTTTGTAAAAGCATATCTTAACTCCAAATATGGTAAATTAGTATTAAGAAATATGTGTAAAAGTATTGTCGGAATGGCAAATATAAACGCACAAGAATTACAAAATATTTTGATTTTACATCCACCTATTGAACTCCAAAATAAATTCGCTGAAAGAATTGCTTTAATCGAACAGCAAAAGGAATTAGCAAAAAAAGAACTGATAGAATGTGAAGATTTGTTCAATTGTTTGTTACAAAAAGCCTTTAAAGGAGAATTCGTATAAGAGTATGAAAATAAGTCAAAGAACAGAATTGAAAGATACTTTTTTACTGCAAGAAATAGCCAATTGGCAATTAGATTCCGGAACTTCAATGGTAGAATTACCCTCTGTTCAAAGAGGTTTTGTCTGGAAACCAAAACAAATAGAGGATTTATGGGATTCTATCTTAAGAGGATATCCTATAGGTTCTTTTTTATTTTCAAAAACCAGTGAGAAACTACACTTGATGGATGGTCAACAAAGAGCCACATCAATATTTTTAGGCCATTTTAATCCCTATAATGCAGACGATGCTACCAAAGCATGGGCTATAAAAGGAGAATTACCTATTGTTTGGTTAGATATTAAACCAGAAGTTAAACCAGATACAAGTAAATATTTATTCCGTTTAACAACACGCTCACACCCATGGGGATATCAGGCAAACAATAATGACAAAAAGTTAACACTATCAGAAAGACGCAGAGCTTTAGACTTATTCAAACAGCATCCAGACAATAAGGATGGATATACCTCATATAAAAATACAACGACATTTCCATTTGATGCTTCATATCCTATACCGTTAGCTTTTATTATTGAATCAAAGGATAGTGATGAGGTAATAGCAAAAGTAGAAGAACATTTACCAGATTACTTTTCTACCTTAAGAGGTGGTTTTGCGGACAAAAATGAATTTTTTTCTTTACTTAAAACAGAATTAAAACCGGAACTGGATGATATTTTTAATACTGTAAAGCAACTTGACAATTTACAAATCAAATCCAATATAATTGATGATCGGGTTTTACAGGAAGAAAACGAAACAGAAAACCCTACTCTATTTGTTAGGATAAATTCTTCAGGAACAACCTTAAACGGGGATGATTTAATCTATTCTATTTACAAAGCTATATTTCCAGAAGCTAAGAACTTAATGGAAAATATTGGCTTAGATTTTATTGCACCTACACAGGTACTTTCATTAGCTTCTCGTATAGTTGCTTCTAAATTAGATAGTAATAAATATGTAAAGAAAATTAATGTCAGAGATTTTCAGCGTAGGATAAAAAACGACCAATTTAAGGAAGGTTTAAAAAATCAAATTCAAACACAAGAATTAAAAGATTTATTTGCTCAAGCAATAAAAATTTTATCCTGTGAAGATAATTCTTTGATTGTAGGTCACATTCCTCCAGTGATTATTAAACAGTTCATCAAGAGAAATCAAGATTTATTTTTATTTTTTGTGTATTGGCTACACATTAATAAAATAGAATTAACTGATCATATTAAACTTAAAATGGCGGGTAAGTTAATGTCATTTGCTTGGTTTGATTTTGAAAACATTCCTCGTTTGTGGAATGAAAAAATTAATAATAAAAACTTCTGGGAAGAGTCATTGAATGAAATAATCTGGTGGGATGATAAATATGGAATCCACTTTTTGATTCAACCTGATTTATTAAGAGAATATTATTTACAACCAAAAGTAGAAAACAGATTTATCAGTGAAGATAAAGATAGATGGGGTCTTTTGGAAGATGGGATTGGCACAGAAATAATAAAATACTACAATGACGTCAAAACGCAAAATTATGATTTCCAAACTGCGAATGAATATTTCTATAAATTCATCGGCAGAATTCAGAACAACAGACAACTAATTTTATTAGCACAAAGAGAATACATAAATGCCGCTTTTGGTGATTACAACCAGATGGATGATATGGACGACACTAATGTTCCATGGGATTGGGATCATATATATCCAAGCGAATGGGTTTACCGTAAAGAGTACTGTAATAGAAGTATCAGAGATTGGAATAACTCAAACGGAAATTTCCGCGCTATGTCACTTGAGCAGAACAGAAGTGAAAGCAATACAGCTTCTCCTAAAGAGCGACTTTCTCTTGCTGAAATAAGAGAACACTCATTTGTAAAGGAGGATTGGCAGTATTGGCAAAATTTAGAGGAAAGGATTTGGGATGATAAAGTAGAAAATCATTTTCGAGCAATAACTTCTAGAATGATTAATATCTACGAGAAATTTTGGAACGATTTTAAATTAGATGAATTAATAAATACTGCTAAAAAAATTAAATAATGATAAAAATTGATTTCAGATTTAGAGCTGTAGGGCAAGGAGCTTTTTACACGGCTATATTTAAACACCAAAATGGGAAGCAATTTTCTTTTGTTTACGATTGTGGCACACATTCCTCTCGACAATATATCAACCAAGAAATAAATAATTTCGTTACTGAAACCTCTAATGAAAAAATTGATATTTTATTTATATCTCATTTTCATGACGATCATATTAATAAAATAAGTGATTTATTGAATCAAACGGGGGGCGCTAAGCAGGCAATTTTACCTTATCTCACTCCCGATGAGTTACTGTTAGCTTATATTGAGGTTAGTTTATCAGGAGGCGATCCAGAAACCTTAGCTTTTATAAGAGATCCGACGGCTTTTTTAGTAGAAAGAAAAGTTGAACACATAATTTATATTCATCCTGACGACGAACAGGATTCGGAAGAAAATAATGAACCAATCAGGACAGATCCTGATCCTGAATCAAATGACTTTCAATTTGTAATTTTAAACCAACTAAAGAAAAGTACAAATATTACTGACACCAATATTGCAGTTTCTCATTATTATGATTCAGGAGAATTTTCAATAACGGGATTATGGAAATTTAAATTCTTTAACAAATCTAGGACACCAGCAGTCATAAATGCCTTTATTCAAAGCGTAAAAGCTCTACTGGATACTCCTACTTTTAATTTTAATGACCTGAGTATTTATTTAGAAAACAACCCAACAACTTTTGAAACTGGATTCAATAATATTTATTCAAATAATTTTGGAGCTCGACAATTAATTAATGATACTAGCTTAGTTATACATCACGGACCATTACGTCAAATAAAAAGAAACTCACTAAATCATAGAAGATGGTTACTAAACAGATGTTCAGGCACTTTATTAACAGGGGATATAATTTTCAACAAAGATTGTCTTGATGAAATAATATTAAAATGGGGAAGCCACAGGTATACAATTGATGTTGGAATCTTTCAAATCCCTCATCATGGTGCTAATAATTATTTATCAGATAACATAACAACTTGTTACCCGCAAGTTCAATGGTGGGTTATTAATTTTGGTTTAGGAAATACACACAAACATCCTCATCAGGATATTGTAAATATGGTAATAGACAATAATATGGAAGGTCAAATTTTTTGTAATACTCAAACAAACGAACTACATTACGGCTGTATTATTGAAAAATAAAATGAATTACAATAAAGAAAGATATCCCGAAAATATAGTTGGTTTACTTATTTATGCAGATGAGGTAGCAAAAAATATATTAATAGAAATAAACAGTCCAAGCTGTAAAAAAGTAGGTGAATTATATAATGTCATCAATGGTAAAATAACAAGAGACAAAAAGAAATTTGATGAATTGGGTTATTCTCCAAATGAATCAAAGGAATTTAAAGGTTTATATATTTTCGGCGAAGAAATAGGCAGTCGCATTATTCCGGTTTATGTTGGAATAAGTCGTACTATATATAGAAGATTACGGCAACATGCATGGGGTAAAAAACACAATGAATGTACCCTTGCTATCTAAAAACAAGACATCAATGGAAAATTATAGGAAAACACACAGACAGATCCACAATAACGGAAGAAGACATGTTACCAGCAAAATCGATTATTCAGAATTATAAAGTAGTTTTAGTTGCGGTACAAAATGATTATGATTTATATTTATTAGAAGTCCTTTTAGCAGGAAAATTCAAAACAAAATGGAATAGTTTCAGAACACATTAGTATATTAGCATTATGGTTACAAACTTTCAATTTTTAGCAGAAGAATGGACTGCTTTTTACGAGCGAAGTGTAAAAGCAGAACAATGGGTATTTACAGATCCACGAACTTCATTGACTTATGCCCGAATGGCATTAGAGCTAGCTATAAATTGGATGTTTACAAACGATGAGGAGCTAACACTTCCTTACGATACAACGCTAAACTCTTTGATGAAACAAAGAGAGTTTCAAGAGCAATTTCCGCACAAATTATACAATGAAATTGATTTAATTCGTAAAGCTGGAAATTTAGCCATTCACAACAAACCTGTTACTACAGCAGATGCCGAAAAAATAATCGAGCATTTGTTTTACTTTTCTAGATGGTTTGCAAAGTCTTATACAAAAACCAATTTAGGTGTTATTCCTATATTTAATTGGACAATAATTCCTGTTGAAGGACAAGAAGCTCTTTCGAAAAAAGACTTTAAAAAAGTACAAGATAAATTCGATATTGATTTAAAAAAGTTTAAATCGGAATTAGAAGAGGCTGCCGAGAAAAACACAGAGTTAGCCAAAGAAAATCAACTGTTTAAAAAACAGATTGAAACATTACAATCTCAAATTGAGGTTAATAAAAAAGAAGCTAATACAGCTGACACCGCAAAGCATCCGCGAAGCGAATATGAAACACGTAAATATTTCATAGATGTCTCACTTCGTGAAGCTGGTTGGGATCTGGCAGGTAGTAACGACAAAGAATTTAAACTACAATTCATGCCTGTCTCTACTAATATCTCTGAAATGGGTTATGTAGATTATGTGCTATGGGATGATGATGGCTTACCATTAGCAATAGTCGAAGCCAAAAAGACTATAGAAAATGCAAGCAAAGGTGAAAACCAAGCACAATTGTATGCAGATTGCGTAGAAAAAATGTACGGTCGTCGTCCAGTTATGTACTACACAAATGGATTTGAAACCTATTTATGGGACGATCAATTCTATAAAAAATCTAGATTAGTTCACGGCTTTTACACCAAAAAAGAACTTCAAACACTAATGTTTAGAAGAACAAATCGCCAAGACATTAGAACAAATCCTATTGATAAAACAATAACAGACAGAGCTTATCAACTAAGAGCCATAAAATCCGTAGCAGAGCATTTCGCTGGAAATGATAAAACAAATGGTAATTTAATTGGTACTTATAGAGCTGCATTATTGGTTTTAGCAACTGGAACAGGTAAAACTAGAATAAGTATTGCGTTATCTAAACTATTATTAGAAGCCAATTGGGCAAAAAGAATACTGTTTTTAGCAGATCGAAAAAGTTTAGTCAGTCAAGCAAAAAATAACTTTGTCAAATTAATGCCAGAGCATTCATGCGTCAATTTATTAAAAGAAAAAGACAATATCGAGGCTCGAATTGCATTTTCAACCTATCCAACCATGATGGGGTTGATTGATGGTTCAAAAGAAAAAGACCAGCGCTATTATGGTGTAGGACATTTTGACTTGATTATAATTGATGAAGCCCACCGTTCTATTTATAAAAAATATCAAGCTATTTTTGATTATTTTGACGCACTCTTTTTAGGATTAACAGCAACGCCTATGAATAGTATCGACAAAAACACTTATTCTGTATTTGGACTAGCTGATAAAACTCCTACAGATGCTTATACCTTTGAAGAAGCCGTTACCAATAAACATCTCGTACCTTACAACACAATAGAAGTACCAACTAAATTCTTAAGAGGAGGAATACATTACGATGAGCTATCAGATGAGGAAAAGGAAGAATTTGAAGATGAAATTTTAGATGGCGAAAAAGCTACAGGTCAAGAGATTATATCATCCAATGAGCTTAATGACTGGCTATTCAATAAAGATACAGCTCTAAAAACTCTTAAATATCTAATAGATAATGGAATTAAAAAAAGAGGTGGAGATGAAATTGGAAAAACAATAATATTTGCCCGAAACAAAAAACATGCTCAATTCTTAAAAGATATGTTTTTAGAAATGGATCCAGAGCTTTTTGGAAATGATTATGTAAAAGTGATTACGCACGGGGAACCAAAAGCAGAAGAATTTATTCAGCGTTTTTGTGACGAAGAAAAAGAAAGATTACCACAAATAGCCATTTCAGTTGACATGATGGATACTGGAATTGATGTTCCTAGTTGTGTGAATTTAATGTTTTACAAGCCGGTAAAGTCCAAAGCTAAATTTTGGCAAATGATAGGACGAGGTTCTCGTTTGCGTCCACACTTATTTGGTGAAGACCAGGATAAAGAAAACTTCTTAATTTTTGACTTATACGGTAATTTTGAATTTTTCAGAGAGAACCCAAATGGTATAGAAACGGGTACTCAAAAAAGTTTAACCGAAATCGTTTTTGGTTTAAAATTACAGCTTGCTCTGTACCTTAAAGAAGATAATTTTAAAAACGATAGTGAATTACAAAAATATAGCTTGATACTACTCGACGAACTCCACAATTCAATAGCTGAATTAAACAAAAATCGTTTTGATGTAAAGATGAAAATCGAAACAGTGATCGATTTCTCAAACAGAGAAGTTTGGAATCATGTAGACAAAAAAGAATGCAAAACGATTTTAGATATCTTGGCTCCATTAGTAAGACCAACTAAAGCAGATTCAGATTTAGCTCGTTTTTACGATAAAATAATATACACATTAATGCTAAAACGAATTGAAACACCAAATACAGAAGAGTTTTTAGCAAGATTAAATATTCCAATTACAAAAGTAGCTGTCATTTCAAAGAAACTACTAAAGAAAACTGCAATACCCGAAATCAAATACAACGAAGAGCTTTTAAAGCTTCCTCTAAATGAAGATTTCTGGAAAAGCAATGGATTAGATCATTTAGAAAAAATTCGTACCGGTATCCGTGAACTTATGAAGTTTATAGATCCTGTTGATCACAAATATGTTACAACTAATTTTGAAGATGCTATTCTGGAAGATCAAATTGTAAACAAAGCTTTTAAAGAAGGTGAATCTGAAAAGTATGGTAATCCTTTTAGTAATAATAAGCACCGTTTAGAAGAAATCATTCGAGAAAATAAAAACAACATTACAATAAGTAGAATTCAAAATGGTGAAGCTATTACCGATGAGGAATTAAAATCCTTAGAAATAATACTTTTTTCAAATAAGATCCAAAAAGAACAAGTTGAAAAAGAAATTGGTCACCCTTTAGATTTGGTACCATTTATAATTAGTTTAATAGGTTTATCATCAAAGAAAGTCGATGCCTCTTTTGCCGACTTCATTAATAAACATCAATTAACTTCTGTTCAAATTCAATTTCTAGATACTATAAAATTGTTCCTCACAAACAATGGCAAAATTGATCCAGCAAAATTATATGATTCCCCTTTTAAAAACTATCACAGTCTAGGAATTGATGGGGTCTTTAATGAAGAACAATCAACTAATATTTTCGCTATTTTGGAAAATTTCAACAATTTAACTACAGGAAATTAAGCCACCTTCATAAATTAACAAAGCTATTTTATGTTTTAAAATTTACTGTGCACTTATAATGCATAGTTGGTACTTTTCTTTGCAGAAGTAAACTTTAAAACTGATATAGAATGACTAAAAGGTACGATCAATTAATTCAAAAAATCAATCAGAGGAGTAATCCAGATTCTTACACAATGAAAGCCTTATTCGCTGAAGAAAATGTTACTTCATTACTGTTTGAAAATAAAAAATTAAAAACGGCTGAGGTGTATATGTATGTACAAAAAGCAATGAAAGGCGTTGCCCAAGAATACACTAACAATAGTAAAACAGCTGCAAATCAGGTAGAAGCTCATTTAAAGCGAAGCCATGGTTCAGGAGTTCATTTTGAAAGGCAGGGTTCAGTAATGACTAACACGCACATTATTAAAGATAATGATATTGATTTAGTACAAGTAACCAATAAATCAAAAGGAGTTGACCATTCTGGACTTAAAAAAGCTCTTGATAATCCTCAAATATTGAATCCTATTGAGTTTAAGAACTTAAAAAAACATTCAGATGATTTTAAACAGTACGAAGGTAGTCAATTAACTGATCTTAAAAATATTAGAAAACAATCGGAGGAAATTTTAGCCTCGACCTATAAGGAGGTTGATATTAAAAAAGTTAATTCTATTTATGTTCAAGTTAGTTCACCTAAAAGAGATGTTGATGTAGTTACTGCAACATACTATAAAGGTGTAGATTACATGAAAACTAATCGTGATTATCGAAGAGGGATACAAATTTATAATAAAGAATTACACAGACTTTCAAATGTAGATTTTCCATTTTGGAGCATCAAACGTATCAATGAAAGAAGCATTCTTACCAATGGTAGATTGAAAAATATGATCCGTTTTATTAAAAACGTCAAATTTGATTGTGATAATATTGATAATAAAGGAGCGATCAGAAGTTTTCATATTAATGCTATTTGTTTTAATATCAATATAGCAAAGTATCAATATGCTCATTTTTTAGACCTTGTGTCAGTAATCAATGACGAATTACTTCAAATTTTAATTGATAAATCATATAGAGACAACATAAAATCAGTTGATGGTACTGAAATTATTTTTGAAAAAGATAGTGATAAAAAACTTCAAGAAATTAGCTTTTTACACTCGGAAATCAATCAAATTGTAATCGATCTAAACCTTCTTAATAAAAAACTTATATAATGAAAAAATTACAAAATTACCTCTTAGGTTTAGCTGCTAACAACATTAAGATTTTTACCTATTTAAGTTATATATTAAATGGTATTGTCGCTATAATTATTATTTTTTGGTTATTAAAAAAAGCTATACCCAGATTTGAAAACATTGATTTAGAAGCTTTAGTTACTATAGTTTCTTTTTGCGCTGTGACTTTAAACCAACTAAACAGAAAGCTTTTTGAAAGAACCGAATATTCGCCAGCTGATGTATTAGCGCTTGGGTATGTAAATAATTTTCTTTTACCAGTAATAACACAGTTAAAAGAAGATGGTATAAAAAATCCTAGTTTATGTATTTATCGACCTGATAAAATTAATGAGTTAGAGGCAAGCAACATAGATGTTATAAAGGCTGAATTAACTAATAAAAAATACTTCTTGCAAGAAATAAAACTAAATCTAAAGCAAGCCAGAGCTAGAGATATTTTGACTATTCAGAAAAATGATAGCAAACAAATTTATTTTGATTTTCCAAATACGCTCCTATCTTTAATTAACTATATTGACTATAAGGCTGAATCGAAAGCAAATACATCAACTGAAAAAATAAAGGCAGAACTAGGCATAAATCTAATTTCTGAATTCTATAAAAAAGTTGAAGAATTAGCAAAAGAAAAAAGGATTTTTAAAAACATAAAATTTTGCTCGGCTGATCTTAATTTATTTTAATAAAATTGGAATTCTAATCGTGATTACAATTGTTTTCTTGATAAATATACAAAAGATTTTAAATTTCTTAAATCTAATATTTAATATCTTATTTAATTTCGTCACAAAGTTCGAAAATCCCCTGCGGGCGCTAGCAAAAAATTCCCCCATAAATGCAGGAAAAAATCCTGCTTTATTGCGTTGCTTTTTGCGCTTGCTAGGCGATTCCCGATGAATGTTTCATAATTAATTTAAAATATAGAAATTATGGAAACTTTAAATCAAAACTGGCAGACTGTATCTGAAATTGAACTGATCTATAAAACAAAAGTAAAAAACTCTGAAAGACCACAAATCAAATCTTCAAAAGATGCATATAAACTTGTTCTTTCAGCTTGGGACTATAATAAAATAGAATTCTTCGAGCAGTTTAAAGTATTGCTTATGAATAACGCTAATAAAGCACTTGGAATTTACGAAGTCTCTTCTGGTGGAATTGCAGGAACTGTTGTAGATCTGAGATTAATATTCTCAGCAGCTCTTAAGGCAAATGCCACATCTTTGATGATGATCCACAATCATCCTTCAGGAAACCTCACAGCATCTGACGCTGACAAACACATAACTAGAAAAGTAAAAGAAGCTGGAAGACTTCTTGATATCACATTACTGGATTCATTAATTATCACTAGCGAATCCTATTATTCCTTTGCTGATGAAGGCGCTTTATAAGCGCCTTTATAATAGTCACTATTAAATCCAAAAAATGATACTCTGTAAAAAGATCTCTGTATTGGTGTTCAATTTTAAGTTGTTTTTTGCATTATCCAATTGTCCAAATCCGTTGTAGGTTATGGATTGTTGGCTTTGGTAATCCTAGATTGTTCGTATGTACTTTTCTTTACAATAAGTTTCTACTTCTGTGTCGTTAGCAAAGTAGCCATCACAAAACTCATTAAGTTCTTTTTCTGCACCTGAAATATATTTTTCACTTGCTGTCATTAATTTTTCTGTCTGTTCAATGAACTTTTCAAATTCTTTATTCATTTTGCAAAGTTTGTCAATGGTTTTAAAGTCTAAATCACGAAATACTGAAGGATAAAGGACTTTACTTTGATATGGGTTTGCGTTAAGTTCAATAATTCCAATTCCAAATGATTGACTTAGTCTTGCCATTTCTTCGTTTAGACTGTCGCTAAATTCAAATGCAACTAAATAACCATAATTTGCCCAACTTGAATTTGAAACTGCTTGAAAAAAAGCCTTTTTAAGTTCGCTGTCGCTGTTTATTTCTCTTTTTAACTCGTAAGAGCTTATCTTAAAAGTGTCAACACGGTTTATAGACTTTAAAAAATTTTGACTGACTTTTGTTTGTAAATTCAAGAACTTAATTCCAACCATATCAGGATGTGTCCAAATTTGATTACTATCTTTTCCGTTTGATTGCTCGTGAAAAATAGTCTTTGAGTAAGTATCTGTATTCTTTAAGTAACTACTTAAAAGTTTATGTAAATCTCTTTCATCATAAGTCTTTGACTTATCTATTTTGGTCGGTTTTAATATTTCAGTTTCTATGTCTCCACTCAAAATTTCAATACCAATATTTTGTTCGTTTTTTGTCAAGTAGTAGGAATATGTCCCACCTTCTTGTTTAATTCGTTTGACCCTAGTGTCGCCATTTCGAATGAAGTCGCCAAGAACTGCTGAAATTGTCGAACCTGGTGTTTTTGCAATGCCAAAGTCATAGTAGTTTTTGTCAACGATATAATTGAGAACCGCTAAATAATTGGTTATGTCATTAATGTCTTCTAAACTTTTTAATACGGCTTCTTTTAATGTCATTGCTTTTTAGTTTTTTGTTTTTCAATTTTTGTGTTCTTATCATTGGCTATAACGTTCTGTTACTACAGTGGGTTTGGGACTAAATTAAGCCCATTCTTCGGATTTACCAAATCATCCCAGATACAACACCAGCTTTCCATTAAGCCAATTGCCCAAATCCGTTGTAGTAGATGTTAGTGGCGGGCTTTATTATTTATTCGGATATTCTATTTCTGTAAATTTTAGTTCCGTTGTTGAAGTAAACCATTCTAATAATTCCATATCTTTTTTGATTTCTTTTTCAGTTTCAGCATCATAAGGTTTAATGTCTGAATGCAATCCAAATTTGAATTGCATACAATTTGTTGTTACACCTACAAGGATTATTTTTTTGTGTTTATAATTTGTGTAAACACTATAGGTTTCAATTACAAGAGTCATTAAATGATTAACTTCTTCCTGTGTCATATCAATTGTATAAAAAGCAAAAATTACTGCAATACCATCAATTTCTCCATATCTTCTTGCCAAAGCAAATCCTCTTAAATCATTGTATTGTTTAACAAAGTCAAAAAGATGTTTTGAAAAAATTCTACGCTCAAACCGATTAAAAGATAGAAGCTCTTTAGAAAATTCAATATTATCTTCATTTTGATTAGGCATTACTTCTCTCTTTACATATTCATCAATGAAGTAACTTATATTATCGGCTTCTTTTTTTCTTAATAATTGTTCATTTTTGCAAAATTCATCCCAAGTTCCGTCTATTTGAAAAAGCATACCATTAAATTCATCTGAAGTCATTTCTTTTGGAAATTGTCTTTCCCTTCGTATATAACTTGCTAATAAGTCACTTTCAGTTCCTGAAATTAGAATATATTGTTTTTCTAAATTTTTAATAGATTGTAATTCTAAAAATTGCTTACTAGTTTCAAAATCAAAATCTTCTTCTTCACTAGGCATTATTAGAACGTCTTTTTGTAAAAAAGTTAATTCTCTTTTTCCTAGATATTCCTCAAAGTCTTTGATTGTATCAAGAAATGTAGTTAAATTGTAGAACGATGTTTTATCAAAAACGTGAACAAATTTTTCGTTTTTTGTTTCACGATTGAAAGGGTAAAAATGAACATTTTCTCCTAAATGAATGATTACTCTATATATTTTTTGGATTTTATTTTTTTCTATAACGTGCTTACGACCATTTAAATTTTTGATTTCAACGTTATAGTTTGATTTAAAGATTTTATTTTCCGCACCATAAAGTTGACGAACATCTTTTTCTATTGCTTTTCTGAAATACCTAGAATATTCACCTTTAAATTCGTAGTTTTTTACACATACCAAAATTAAAATATCTCTAAAATGTATTATCAAATCACAAATTTCTTTTTTGTCTCCTAATTCATCTTTTGGATTTGGATAACACCAATAACTAAAAAATGAATCTGTAGCGATTTGATAAACGAAATTTTCGCCATCCTTCCCTTTGTCATTGTTATTCATAGTTCAAATTTATGTGTATTTCGAAGATACTTGCCACTAGCGTATATTAAGTAGGGTTATTATTTGTACTCTATTTCCAGTGAATTTTCAATTGGATGTTCAATAGTTAAATATCTAAAGTTACTAGGCATAAAACTATCACTACATTTCTTTATTAATATTAATTCATTTGGACTGATTTTTTCCAATAAACAGGGATAGGCTGGATCATCTGCTATTAACATAACTTGTTTTAATTGCTCGTTTTCAATTTTTTCAATGATTTCGAAACATATTATTTCCTTTGTTCTAACAAAATAAATATTGACGATGTAATTACCTATTTCAATAAAATCTGTATCAAATGAAAAATTATAAAAACTATGATGGTTTGAAATATAAATTGTAAACTCAATGTAAATTTTATTATCGTAAGTTTCAATATTCTTGAAGTGACCTGCAAATGGAATCAATGATTTTAAAAATACAGATATTTTTGCAGACTTATTAAATTCTTTGATACTACTTTCGTTTTCTAAACATTCTTTGATTTCTGTTATGTAATTATTCAAGAAAATTCCATCTGCAATTATATTTATACTTGCTTTCTTTTCATTAATTTTTTTAAGAAATTTTAAATATGTTTGGCGGTATGAACTTGATGCCATTTCATTTCCTTCCATCAAATCCCATGCTTTTATAATTTTTAGATTATCCAGTTCGTGAAAACCTTCTATCCATATGTTTTCACCAGTTAAATTTCTAATGTGTTCAGAAATTATTTTGCAACAGAGTTCCGGGTATTTTGTTATTTGAATTTCTGCAAACCGAATTATACTCCAACCCTTTTGTAAGAAATAATTGTTTCGTTTGTCATCATCAATATGAATAACTTTTTTACTTTGATACGCGTACGGCTCGTCGATTTCTATGTCAATAAACAAATCTTTTTCCGGATAAAAAAACACGTAATCTGGTTGATAAGGATATTTTCTTCCATCATTTAGAGCTACATTTTTGAGAATATGACATTTAAAATACTTTTCTAATTTTTGTTCAAAGAAGCTTTCAGTAAAACCTGTTTTGAAGCTTGGAAAGTCTATTAAATTTTTCTCAACAACGTTGGTTTGAGGGTAAAGTATATGTGGATATTCTTTCAAATTGCGTTTTTTTTTGGTTAATGCCACCTAATGTCAGTCTGTGAAAAAACTTCAGTTTGGGATTAAATTAGCGTTATCTTTCGGATTTGCCAAATCTTCTAAATACAAAACCAATTTCAAATTAAGCCTAATACCCAAATTGCTTATAGCGTGCGTTAGGCGATGTTGCTATTCTTTACTTTTTTTCAAAATTTCTCTTCCGAGATTGCTTAAACTCCACAGAATAGTTTTATCTTCTTTAGAAACAATTTTCCGAGTGATTCCAAGCTTTCTTAATTCTTCCAGCATTTTTATTACGACAATACGATTTGAATCTGCAACTTTTGCAATCCCTTGAGAAGTTCTAAATTTATACTTGGGATCGTCAAATGATTTTATAATTTTGTCTATTAGATCACTGGAATTACTCAATTGACTTGGTAAAAGATCCTGAAAAGATTCTAATTGATTACTTTCTGTCTCCGTTGAATCTATTTCTGCTTCAGTTGACACTAAGACATCTACTTTTTCTTCCGTTGCTTTTGCCGAGTCTATGGCCTCATTTGCTTTATCTTTTGTCTCTTGTAAATCTTTCAAGATTCTCTCGCCCATTGAATTAATAAATCTATCAGAGAAATAACCAGCTATAAAACAGAATCCTGCGAAAACAAAATAATTTATTGAATCAAATTTGTTATCATTCTTTATCAAATTGCTAGATAACATATTCAGCAAAAGAGGAACAAGAATCGAAGCTCCAATTCCACTAAGCAAATATTTTATAACAATTTTTTTTTCACGTTTTTCTTCTGGTTGTTGAAAGTAAAATGAATAGAAATTTGTAAGGCCGGCAAGCCCGCCAATAAAGATGATGATTAGTACGAGTGTTATTCTGTGATAATCTGTTCCACAATTCATTTTTGACTGTTTATGTTTTTTTGCAATATTGCTAAACGTTCTGGTATTACAGCGGGTTCGGGATTAAATTAAGCCTTATTTTCGGATTTGCCAAATGATCCCTAATACAAAACCAACTTCTCCATTTAGCCAATTGCCCAAATCCGTTGTAGTTGTTATAAGGCATTTTCATTTTTTTCCGCTTCGTTTGGACATTTTAGGAACGCCTTGACCAGGAGAAATTATAATTGTACTTTTTGCTGATTTTAATTTTTCGCTTAAAATTATTCCAATTGGTTTTTTTGTTTCTTCGCTTTCTTTCATAGCTTCTTGAAGCATTTCTCCAGTGATTGGATTGTCTTTATCTGGGATAATGACGGATTGATAGTTTACAGTCGCGTTTTCATAATCTTGAGTCACTTCAGACATTTCTTTTATTAGATCAATGTTTTCTTCATTTTCTAAAAAACTCATTCCAGCATAAACGTCATTTGTTGTAATTACATTTTCAGGAATTTGCTTCCGCACTTCAATATTAAATAAATCCTCATCGTTAAATTTCAAGTGAAAATCGCTAAAATTGATAAAGTTTCTTCCATCAACTTTCATTTCGATATGATAGTGAGGTTCGGCACCTATGAAAGAATTTTTGTGACCTTCTAAATCAGTATTTCCTATTGAAAATGCCCACTGTAGATTTTTATATTTATATGTAGCTTCAAGATATGAGTTTTCAGATGTTTCGGTTCTTAAATCGTTTATGTTTCCCATAAAATTTTCAGAATTGGCTAACCAACGAAAATATGCATCCAAATTAATAAATCCAAAACTTAAATCTCCTTTAAAGATTTTTTCAAAATGCTTCTTTTTAATTCCTATAGGGTAGGTGAACCAATGCAAACAAAATGAGTTTTCGTTGAACGCGTTTATTTTTAGACCACAGATATAACAAGATTCGTTTTTTAAGTACTTCTTAAAACTTTCGTATTCTTTTTCTTGTTGTTGAAGAATTAAAATATTTTGTTCTTCCATTATCTCTGGTGGTATTGATTCAAAGAATTTTTTAAAATCAGAATCTGAAAATTTGTTTGCCATATTTTATTCGTTATAAATGCTATAGGTCGACACTGAATTAAGCATCAGGATTTTCTCTTTTGAATTGGATAATCTCATCATTTATTTTAGAATTCAATTCTTCATGCCCATCTTCTTTAAGAAGTTGCCTCACTTTATTTAAAACTAATGCTCTATTTCTTGCCCCTTGAATTCCGTATTGATCTAATAATTTTTGTTCATCCTCTGTAATACGTATTTTCAGTTTCTCCATGTCAATTTGATATTCTCTTGTAACTCCTCCAAATTCATTTAAAAGAAATTTAAACGCTTGATCCGCCATATTCAAAAATCCTTTTTTTAAATTTTCTTCTGTCGAAGCACTCAAATTTGGGCAATATTTAAGTAGTGGCTTATCAATACCATCAATAAATTTAGGCAAATCTTCAAAATTATTGCATTCAAAATTATGTGCAAACTGATTTCTAATGCTAGTAATGTGCAATAAATTGGCGTAAGTTTGCTTGTCAATTTTGCCACAATCTGTTAGTAAATCAATTTTAGCGCGCAAACTTATTGATGAAGATTTGTTATCTAGTGACTTTGTACTACCTAGTAAATCTAGACCCATCATGTGTTTGATAAGTTTGGAAGTTAATGACTCAACGAAAAGGGTTTTTTCGATTGCAATTTGTCTATTTTCAAATGTAGGCTTAAAATTCATTTGATTTCTTTTAATTAATTATCACTCAAAGGTATCAATACGAGTACGCGGCTATTTTGCGTAGTTGAATAATCTTATTTAAGCATAAAAGTACTCAAAGTTAAAATTCACGCTTTATGTTATTTCTATGTATTAAATATAGATTAATTTATTCAGTGATTTTAATTTCATTTATCACTTTATAAACAGGATTCACGATCCAGACCTATGAAGTTAATGAGTCAGTTTTTGTTCTCATCAACACTCCTTATTTAAAATTGAATCTCGATCTTCGAAAAGTGCCAAAACTATTTATCAAACCATACCCAAAAAATATAGTTCAAGCTACCAATTTACCCAATTTATAACCTTAATAATTCACAACAAGGATTATTATTTGTTGTATCATAATGACATTTTTAATACCTTTACATATATTAAAGTACATTGACTGACTGCAATTAAATTGATCAAGGAAACAAAGGGCTACAAGGTAAGTCATTATAAATGAGACCTATTCGGCTACCCTTTTTGGAAGACTACTTGAGAACACCAATAAAATCAACGAATTAAGGAATAGGCATGTAATCCTGCCACCCCGACAAAAGTCTTTTCATTTACTTGAAAAGACTTTTTTTTGCTTGTATAAAAATTGTTTTTTGTTGCTTAATACTTTTATTTACTTTTTTAGAAATTGTATTAAAACTAAAATATGTCTTGATATACTACAAATATAACTTCAATCACACATCAGATTTCTCGCAATTGGCTCCCTTTGCAAAAAATTTGAAAAATGAAAAAAGTACTCTTATATATTATTTTCCTTATCTCTTTAAAAACTTCGGCACAACAAAACCCGGAATTTAAAGATCAAGACAAAAATCAGGATATTGAATGTTCGTTTAAATTGTATAAAGAAAATGCTCATGCTTCCTATTATAATAATAGATTTAACGGAAGAAGAACAGCAAGCGGTAAAAAATTCGACAATAATAAACTAACTGCTGCCCATAAAAAACTGCCTTTTGGTACAAAATTAAAAGTTACCAATCCAAAAAATAACAAATATGTTATTGTAGAAGTTATAGACAGAGGTCCATTTGTTAATGGACGAGAAATTGACCTTACGGAAAAAGCCTTTATGGATATTGCTTCAAACAAGGGCAGCGGCGTAATTAACGTTCAAATTGAAATCGTGGTCAATTAATTATTTTCACGACTTCAATTCTAATTCTTTTTAAGCAAAAAAAACTTACCCTATTAAAATGTTATTATATTTACCAATTCATAACATCTCATTAAATACAATATGGAAGTTTTTCTTTTAGTGGTTTTATTTTGTCTTTTGATCTACGTTAATAACAGCTTAAAAAATCGTTTTGATAGTCTCGAAGATGACATTAAAAGACTTAGCAAAAAAATAGATATTCTAAAAGTTGTCGAAAAGCCTGTTGAAAATCTTCATACAACAACAATTCCTGTTGTCAACAAAGAAGAATTTAAGATTACACCGGACCAATCGAAACCAATAATTTCTGAACCACTTAAAAAAGAAGTTCAGGAAGAAAAAATAAGTGATGAAGAATTAGAAAAAATTGCTTTATCTACAAAAATCAATACTGATTATGTAGATTTTTCGATAGAAACGAAAGAAACAAAAACTGTTCCTGTAGCCGAAAAAATTACTCCAAAACCTATTATTCCGGCAGAACCAGAAAAATCATTCTGGGAAAATTTCAAAGAACAAAATCCTGATTTAGAGAAATTCATTGGAGAAAACTTAATCAACAAAATTGGAGTTTTAATTCTGGTTTTAGGAATTAGCTACTTTGTAAAATACGCTATTGACAAAGACTGGATCAACGAACCTGCACGTGTTGGCATTGGTGTTTTGTGCGGTGTACTTGTAATGGGAATTGCGCACAAACTGCGTAAAAATTACGCTGCCTTCAGTTCTGTTATCGTAGCTGGTGCCATTGCGATTTTTTATTTTACAATCGGAATCGCTTTTCATGATTATCATTTATTCAATCAAACTGTCGCTTTTAGTATCATGGTTGTTATAACCGCTTTTAGTGCGCTGGTTTCATTGTCTTACAATAGAATCGAACTTGCCGTACTTTCCTTAATTGGAGGTTTTGCAGTTCCGTTTATGGTCAGTACCGGCGAAGGAAATTATGTAGTTCTTTTTAGCTATATAATTATTCTGAATATCGGGATTCTGGCAATTGCTTATCATAAAAAATGGAATCTTGTAAATGTTCTTGCTTATATATTTACTGTTCTACTATATGGCGGATGGCTGTTTAAAGACATTACTTCCTTAACTCCACACCATATTGGTGCTCTTGCGTTTGGTTTTGCTTTCTACTTTATTTTCATATTAATGAATATCATTAATAATATAAGATCAAAAGGAGAATTCTCAAAAACACAATTAACCATTTTAGCCAGCAATACCTTTTTATTTTATGCCGCAGGAATGGTTATTCTAAAGAATTATCACCCTGAATATGGCGGTTTATTTACAGCCTTTATCGCATTGTTGAATTTGGTTTATGCTTCGTTTTTATATAAAAAATTCGGTTTAGACAAAAAAGCAGTTTACTTGTTAATCGGTTTAACGCTTACTTTTATAACACTAGCTATTCCAATTCAGTTTAAAGGCAATTATATCACTTTATTCTGGGCAGCCGAAGCCGTTTTATTACTGTGGCTTTCTCAAAAATCAAAAATAACAAGTTATAGATTTGGCTCATTAATCGTTCACATTTTAATGCTCTTTAGCCTGATTATGGATTGGGGTAAATATTACAGAAGCGATTTACCTCTAACTATAATTATTAATCCAATATTTAGTACCGGGCTTTTTGTTTCATGTTCTTTATTTGCAGTTTGGTATTTATTGAAAAAAGAATCTCCGGAGAATTCTTCATTTAATAATATATTTGATCCTGAACAATATAAAAAATGCCTCTTAGGAATTGGTCTTTTCATAACCTATTTAACGGGCTTATTCGAAGTTATTTTTCAATCTAACAATCATATTGACAGTATTTACAGTGCAATTGCATTGCCAATCTTATATCATTTATTGTTTTCGACAGCATTTTCTTTATTTATGATCAGAAAAAAAACATTGTCAGGATATCAAACCGCAACACTACTTATTATTACCAATATTGTTTTGTTTGCATTTTGGTTTTCGAACTACCCCTTTTTAGAACACAAAGAAATTATCAGCTCCGGAACCGGAAAATCAATTGCTTTTTATCTGCATTATATCACATTGTTTATCTCGATTTATGCTGCATATCAATTGTTTCAAATTAGTAAAAAAACAGATTTTGCCTTTTTTAAAAGTAAGTATTTCATATGGATAGCTTCTTTTTTTATCATTTACATTGCCAGTTCAGAAGTTATGCTTCATGGTTTTGTTTTAATGAATTCTCCAATTACATTACAAGACTTACAAGCGAGTGCACTTTATACAGATTACAACAACAAAACTGATTTACCGTACCTTCGTTCAGCTGTTGCCGAGGATCTGATCAGAATTGCCAGAATTAAAATTATCAAAACCGGCTTTCCTGTTTTATGGGGAGTTTTGGCTTTTGTGTTTTTAATTCTCGGAATAAAAAAACAAGTCAAAGCCCTTAGGGTTATAGCACTAAGTTTACTTGGATTGACGATACTAAAATTATTTTTCTACGACATAAGCAACATTTCCGAAACTGGAAAAATCATATCCTTTATCCTTCTGGGAATCCTTATTTTGATCATATCTTTTGTATATCAAAAAATCAAAGTTTTAGTTATAGATGAAAACAAGCCTAATGAAACCAATGAAATTAAATAGCCTTTTTATACTCTTATTTTTAACAAATTTTTCGTTTGCTCAGTTTCAAACAACCGGAAAAATAAAAGAAGTCCCGGAAAATGGTTTCCATGAAATTGTTTTGTCACCGGAAATCAGATCGTATTCAAAACATGATTTAAGTGATATTAGAATTTTTAATACGAAAGGAAATGAGATTCCGTATTTCATCCAAAGTAATTCAGAAGCATTATTAAATACTTTTGAAGAATATACTATCGTTTCAAAAACAGTTTTTCCGAAGAAAAGCACTTCGATTATTATTGCTGTCCCAGCTGTTAAAAACAACAATCAGCTTTCGCTTTTTATAGCAAATGCCGATGTTGTAAAAAACTATTCTATATCAGGAAGCAACGATCAGACGCAATGGTTCGGAATATCAAATTCACAAACTTTAGATGACCTAAACAGTTCGTCAGAAGCCAGTGTTATTAAAACTATTTCATATCCGTTAAGTACTTATAAATATTTAAAAATTGATTTTGATGATAGAAAAACACTTCCTATCAATATTTTGAAAGTTGGAAATTTCGACACTCAGCTTCAAAAAAACATATTGCAGGAAGTCAATCCAAAAAAAGCGGCAACAACTGAACTTACATCTCTAAAACAAACAGAAATTCATGTTCTTTTTGATGCACCACAAATCATCAACGAAATTGCTTTTGAGATTTCAAGACCAACTTATTACAAGCGTAATGTTATTATTTACAAGAAAGTACAACAACAAACAAAACATAAATTAGAAACTTACGACGAAGAAATTGTTTCATTTGAATTAAATTCAAACACAAAAAACAGCTTTATAATTCCCGAAATATTCGAAAAAGAGTTTTACATAAAAATAGAAAACAAGGACAACCAGCCATTGAATATTTCAGCTGTAAAATTCAGTCAAAAACCAGTTTCTGTTATTGTAGATTTAAATGCAAACGAAAAATATATTATTAGAACAGGCAATAAAATTTTGAATGAACCTGAATACGATCTTTCTGATTTTAAAAATAATATTACCGGAAAATTACCTCAAACCAATATTTACGAGATTAAACAAATTGTTTCACCAAAAAATCAAGCAGAGAAAAAATCTTTTTGGCAACAAGGATGGTTTATGTGGCTTTGTATTTTATTAGGCGGAATTACAATTCTTTATTTCACAGCAAGTTTAGTTAAAGATTTGAAAGAGAAAAATTAATTTAAACCTAAACTCAAATTCACGTTTATAAATTAAATTTTAACTTAATTCAATTTTGCGAGCGATTTACAGAAAAAATAGTGCGAGTTTTCATGTCCATTTTTTCTCATTCCAAAAATTAAAATCCGCTAAACACGCACGAAACAACGGTAAATCAAAGTTTATCAAATGTTAACAAAATAGATTTTCAAAAACCATAAATAATTGTATTTTTACGGTTCAAAATTCAGAAAATAAATGGGCAAAATCATTGCGATTGCTAATCAAAAAGGAGGCGTTGGAAAGACTACTACATCAGTAAATCTTGCAGCCTCATTAGGTGTTTTAGAAAAGAAAGTATTATTGATTGATGCTGATCCTCAAGCAAATGCTACGTCTGGTCTTGGGATTGATGTAGAATCTGTTGAAATCGGTACTTATCAGATACTTGAACATAGTCACACCCCAAAAGAAACTATTGTTCAATGTTCAGCTCCAAATGTTGATGTGATACCTGCTCATATTGACCTTGTTGCCATCGAAATCGAATTGGTTGATAAAGAAAACAGAGAATATATGCTTAAAAAAGCATTAGAAAGTGTAAAAGATGAATATGATTATATCATCATCGACTGCGCACCTTCTCTTGGTTTATTAACTTTGAATGCTTTAACAGCGGCTGATTCTGTAGTTATTCCAATTCAGTGTGAATATTTTGCACTTGAGGGATTAGGAAAATTATTGAACACGATAAAAAGTATTCAAAAAATTCACAACCCGGACCTTGATATCGAAGGATTGTTACTAACCATGTACGATTCAAGATTGCGTTTATCAAATCAGGTTGTAGAAGAGGTTCAAAAGCATTTTAATGATATGGTTTTTGATACCGTTATTCAGCGAAATGTAAAATTAAGCGAGGCTCCAAGTTTTGGCGAAAGCATCATTAATTATGACGCAACCAGCAAAGGAGCAGTTAATTACATTAACTTAGCTCAAGAAATTATAAAGAAAAACAGTAAATAGTTTTTATGACAAAAGCAATTAAAAAACAAGCCTTAGGTAGAGGATTATCAGCATTATTAAAAGATCCGGAAAACGACATTGTATCAGTAGAAGACAAAAATGCTGACAAAGTTGTTGGAAATATTATTGAGCTTGAAATAAGTGCTATAGAAATAAATCCGTTTCAGCCCAGAAGCAATTTTAATGAAGAATCGTTACGCGAATTAGCCACTTCCATCAAGGAACTTGGCGTAATTCAACCTATTACTGTTCGTAAATTAGACTTTAATAAATACCAGTTAATTTCTGGAGAACGCCGTTTGCGTGCTTCAACTTTAGTTGGCTTAACTACAGTTCCGGCATATATTCGTATTGCAAATGACAACGAATCATTGGTTATGGCTTTGGTTGAAAACATTCAACGCCATGACTTAGACCCAATTGAGATCGCACTTTCGTACCAACGTTTAATTGATGAAATTCAATTAACGCAAGAACAAATGAGCGAACGTGTTGGTAAAAAACGTTCTACAATTGCTAATTATTTACGTCTTTTAAAACTTGATCCGATTATTCAAACAGGAATTCGTGACGGTTTTATTAGCATGGGACATGGTAGAGCAATCATTAATATTGAAGATTTAGATATTCAGACTGATATTTACCAAAAAATTGTAAGTCAGAATTTATCTGTTCGTGAAACAGAGACTTTGGTTAAAAATTATCACGAAAGCTTAAAACCAAAAGTAGAAGGAAAAGCCAAAACAGAATCTTCATTTGTAGTTAGAGAAACGCAGAAAAATACTTTCAATGACTATTTTGGTTCGAAAGTTGATATAAAAGTGGCTGGTAACGGAAAAGGAAAAATTACAATTCCTTTTAGTTCTGAAGCTGATTTTAATCGAATTATAAAATTAATAAACGGATAGTGAATAAAATTGTCCCCATAAGTCTTTTGTTCTTTCTCTTAGGAACCGTCTCTCTTTTTGCCCAGGCAAAAGAAGAAACGGTTTTGATCGCTAAAGACACTACTAAATTAGAAGAAATAGATCCGCTTACGCCAGCAAAAGCAGCCTTTTACTCGGCAATTTTACCCGGTTTAGGTCAGGCTTACAATAAAAAATACTGGAAAATACCATTAGTTTACGGAGCAATCGGAACCAGCATGTATTTTTATATTGATAATAATAGAAAATACAAAGATTATCGAAATGCCTATAAAAGAAGATTAGAAGGTTATAATGATGATAATTATCAATTTTTAGATGAAAGCAGACTTATTGCCGGACAAAAATTCTATCAGCGAAACAGAGATTTATCAGCCTTATTTGTTGTTGCGTTTTATGCCTTAAATATTATTGATGCCAATGTCGACGCGGCTTTGATTCAGTTTAATGTAGACGAAAGATTATCACTGCGCCCGGAAATTTATCCCAACGATGTAACATTTAAACCAAATGTTGGACTAACTTTTAATTACAGGTTTTAATTAGATTTTATCTCTGGTTAAAATTCAAAAAAATACATAAAATGAAAATTGCGCTTTTAGGATACGGAAAAATGGGCAAAGTAATCGAGCGAATTGCTTTAGAAAGAGGTCATGAAATTGTTCTGAAAAAGAACGAATTGAATACGTATGACGGACTTTCTACAGCAGATGTTGCCATCGATTTTAGTGTTCCTACTGCAGCCGTAGCCAATATTTCGAATGCCTTTAATGCTAATGTCCCTGTCGTTTCAGGAACAACAGGATGGCTGGAGCATTATGATGAAATGATTGCTCTTTGTAATGAAAAACAAAGTGCATTTATATCCAGCTCTAATTTTAGTTTAGGAGTGAATATTTTCTTTGAGCTGAATGAATATTTAGCAAAAATAATGTCTCAATTTGATTCGTATAAAGTTACGATGGAAGAAATTCATCATACTCAAAAACTGGATGCACCAAGCGGAACTGCAATTTCTTTGGCAAAAGGCGTTATTGAAAACAGTAATTATGTAAACTGGACTCTAGACGAAGCAAAAAGTAACGAAATTCATATTGAAGCAAAAAGAATTGGAGATGTTCCGGGAACTCATACCGTAAATTACGATTCAATTGTAGATAGCATCGAACTTAAACATACTGCCCACAACCGTGAAGGTTTTGCTCTTGGCGCCGTAATTGCTGCTGAGTGGCTGGCGGGTAAAAAGGGAATTTACAGTATGAAAGATGTTTTAAATTTAAAATAAACAGATTTAAATTTTAAGGCCAAAATCAAAAACCTTAAACTTGAAACTTTAAACAATATATTATGACACTATATCTTTGGTTTGTATTTTTCTTAGCTGTACAAGTTATTCATTTTCTGGGAACCTGGAAATTGTATCAGGCTGCTGGCCGAAAAACCTGGGAAGCTGCAATTCCTGTATACAACTCTATTGTTTTAATGAAAATAATTAGTCGACCAACCTGGTGGACATTATTACTTTTTATCCCGATTATTAACTTAATTATGTTTCCGGTTGTTTGGGTAGAAACCTTAAGAACCTTTGGCAAAAAAACAACTTTAGATACTATTCTTGGAATTTTTACCCTTGGTTTTTATGTCTATTATGTAAATTATACTCAGAAATTAGAATATAATGCAAATAGAGAATTAAGACCTGAAAACAAAACTGCAGATACTGTAAGTTCATTGCTTTTTGCTATTATTGTAGCAACTTTGGTACACACCTATTTAGTACAGCCATACACAATCCCTACTTCATCTTTAGAAAAATCATTATTAATTGGTGACTTTTTATTTGTAAGTAAAGTAAATTACGGACCAAGAGTTCCTATGACAACTGTTGCGTTGCCAATGGTTCATGACACAATACCTTTTCTAAAAAGAAAATCATACTTAAGCTGGCCACAATTGCCATATTTTAGATTACCTGCTTTCGAAAAAATAAAAAGAACAGATATTGTCGTTTTTAACTGGCCGGTTGATACGGTACATTATTTTTACGAACCAAAAGGAAGGCCAGGCGTAATAAAACCAATCGATAAGAAATCGAATTATGTAAAAAGATGCGTTGGTATTCCTGGAGACAGCTTATCTATAAAAGATGGTTATGTTTTTATTAACGGAAAAAAATTGGTTTTACCTGAACGTGCAAAACCACAATATTCGTATTCTGTAGCTTTAGACGGAAAAACGCCTATTGATTTTGAAAGTTTAATGAAAGAATTGGATATTACTGATGGAGCTGGTTTTAAAAGCGAAAAAAGAGATACTTTATACTTCAGAGCTTTAACAGAAGCCAGTGCAGAACGTCTTAAAAACACTCCTGGAATTACAGCGGTAAAAAGAGATATTGACAGAGGAAATGACAATGCTATTTTCCCTCACTTTAACAAATGGAGCCAGGATAATTTTGGACCAATTTATATTCCTGAAGCAGGAAAAACAGTTGCTCTAACAAATGAATCACTTCCTTTTTATAAAGAAATCATCACAAAATACGAAGGAAACACTTTAGAATTAGATGGTTCTCATTTTATAATCAACGGAAAACAAACCAATTCATATACTTTTAAACAGAATTACTATTGGATGATGGGAGACAACCGTCATAACTCTGAAGATAGCCGTTATTGGGGCTATGTTCCTGAAGACCACATTGTAGGGAAACCAGTTTTCATCTGGATGAGCTGGGATACAAACGGTAAAGGAATCAATAAAATTCGCTGGAACAGGGTTTTTACAACTGTTGATGGCGAAGGACAGCCACAATCTTACTTTAAATACTTCTTGATACTTCTTGCTGCTTATTTTGTTGGAGAATATTTTTGGAGAAAAAGAAAAGAAAACAAAGCATAAATAAAAAGTTATTTTTAGTTTCAGGTTTCAAGTTTCAGGTTCTTTGCGAACCTGAAACTTGAAACCTGAAACATTTAAACATAAAATCAGATGAATTCCTTATTACTTCCTACCTATTTTCCGTCAATTAGCCACTTTGCAGTTATGGCTCAATCTGAAAATATTACTTTTGAGATGGAAGATAATTTTCAGAAACAAACCAACAGAAACCGTACCTATATCTATAGCCCGAATGGGATTCAGTTATTAAACATTCCTGTAAAACATTCTAAAACATTACATCAAAAAACAAAAGATGTTTTGATTGAGAATGAATTCGACTGGCAAAAACAGCATTTTAAATCGTTGGAAGCAGGATACAGAAGTTCTCCTTTTTTTGAGTTTTTTGAAGACGATATTCGTCCCGTTTTCGAAAAGCAACATACATTTTTAATGGACTTAAATCTGGAAGTTTTAGATATTGTGACGAAATGTTTGCGAATGAAATTGGAGTTTAGAAAAACTACTGAATATTTTGCTGAAACAGAAAACACTGTTGATTTCAGAATTTTAGCAAACGGAAAAAAAGACACCAATTTATTCGAAAAATATACGCAGGTGTTTGATGACAAACATGGCTTTATAAACAACCTAAGCGTATTAGATTTGCTTTTTAATGAAGGTAAATTTGCAATGGATTATTTGAAAAGTCAAAAAATAATTTAATTAATTATCTTCTGATATCATTATTATTAATATCCATAAAATCTATCTTGTCATTAAATTTTTTACCAAAATTATACGTTAGGATCAACAATAGATTTCGGGAATTATTTTTAGCCTCTATTTTTTGATAAAAGTTATCATAATTACTAATATTTGTAAAACCGCCAGCCTCTTTGCCCAGCAAGTTTCTACCATATAAACTTATATTTAATTTATCCTTAAATACATTAGTTGTAATTGTAAAATCTAAATATGGTTTGGTAATGTTTTTTGACAGCAAAGAATAGTTTGGTCCATCTTGACGTCCTGAGAAAGAAAATGAAACTTTATCTTTAAAAAACTTAGTGCTTAAATTCATATTCCCTCTAAAAGTGTAACCGCTATTTTTTTGAATTACTGCAGTTTCACTATTATCTTCAAAAACGTTATAATCAAATCCTGAATTTATATTTGCAATTACTTTTCCAAATAATTTAGTCTTAAATCCAACATTCATTCCCAAAGAATTATATTTTGCCGCATTTTCCAGTGTTTGAATTAGTAAATCCCCATCCTTTCTATAAACATCTGTAATTCCATTATTTATAGATTCATTATAAATTTTAAACGATAAATTATCTGTTTTAAAAAATTTGCTAAGCGTAAGAGAATAATAGTTTCTTAACTGAGGATCAAGTTCTGAATTTCCTTGTTTGGCTACCCCTGGATAAATAATTATAACTTCATCATTTAAATCACTTGCTCCGGGTCTCAATACTTTTCTCGAATAACCAAATTTAAGATCGATCTTATTATTAAAATGATATAATACGTTGAGCGTTGGTAATAACAAATTATAATTTTGATTTATAATTTCATTAAAATTATTTGTATGCTCAAAAGTTAAGGCAAATTGCGTAGAAAACTTATCTGACCAATTGGTATCAAGTTCAGCCGAAGCGTCAATTACATTCTGACTAATACTATAATTGTCATCCGAGAAACTATATTCTCTATTAATAAATTTCAAATCAGAGTAAAAATCCATTTTTTTATCAAGAAAAGAAAACGATCTTAATTCATAATTCACTTGTAATGAGAATTCTTTATTCTGTGATGTAACCCTATAATTCTCAGGATTCTTATTTTCATAAATGAAATTATTGACATCTTTTTTATCATAAACAGAGTATGCACTTTTTAAAAACAGAATATTATTTTCTTTAACTTTAAAACTATATACAGAACCGATATTCAAATTCTTAGTAATACTCTTATCATCTTTTAAAAAATATTGAGGCAGATCTGTATCTGTTATCGTAAATCCATTTGCATTTCCTGAAAAATCATATCCATAAAAACTACTTGTGAATGTAAGACTAGATTTACTATTAAAATTTAATCCAATTCTTGTATTAGAACTTATTTGCTTATTTGTAGAGTGATTAACATTACTTTGGATAAAACTCCCTTGGTCGTCAATTCTTTTAGAGTCAAAATCTATAATTTGATCATTATTTAGATATCCAAAATTAGATTTAATTATAAATATCCCCCTTTTATATGAAAATGTGGGATTTAGTGCCCAAAAGTTATTTTTGATGCCAGTTGTAGTCCCTATGTTCCCTTTAAATTCTTCGTCTTTTCTTTTTGTAATGATATTAATTATCGCTCCTAAAAAATCAGATTTAAAATAAGATGCAGAAGGATTATTTATAATCTCAACACTTTTAATATCTTCAGCATCAATATTTTTTAGTTCATCAGGCATCGCTTCTAAACCATCAATAAATATTTTTGCAGTAAGTGTTCCGTCAACAATTAACTTTCCTTCAAATTCATTAAAATAAACATTAGGAACAGAACTTAAAACTTCGCCCGCCTTTGCATTTTTTAAATAATCTTTTTGATCAATTTTATAAATTACTTTTCCTGCTTTATTTTCGATTTTTTTATCAGACGTTATAACAATTTCTTTTAAATTTTCTGGTTCATCAGCCATAAGATTAATATCAAAAATAATCGAATTACTTCCTTGTTTTATTTTATGACTAAACTCTTTATACCCTAAACTATTCACTTTTATCTCAACCGAATCCTTAATTGTAGAATACTCAAACTTATAAATGCCTTTTTTATTACTTACTGCAAATTTAGAAGCTCCATCTGTTTTTAATTCTACTAATATATCAGATAACAAAACTGCTTTTGAAACAATCTTCCCTTCAATAATTTGTTTTTCCTGACAGAAAATATTCCCGGAAATAAGTAAAAGAAATAAAACCAAAACTTTATTATTCATAAAAAATAAACACTTAATAATATTACAAAAAAAACTTTCCTGATCAGAAAACCAACCAAGAAAGCATTTACTTTTTAAAACGTATTATCTGTTACTGAGCTAAAAATTGCATTGCAGTATTCATTAAAAATGGCTCACTACTCCATAGAAATCCTTGCCATAATTGGATAATGATCTGAATTTTCGAAATCAGAAAAACTTTCGAATTGCTTTACTTTCATTTTACTATCAGAGAAAATATAGTCAATTCTGGCAGGATAATAACGGAATTTGTAAGTTGATCCAAAACCTTCGCCAGCTTCTTCAAAAGAATCTTTTAGTTTTCCCTTAATGCTTCGATATACGTATGAAAACGGGCTATTATTCATGTCTCCGCAAATAATAATCGGGCTTTTACATTGCTTAATATTTTCTTTAAAAATTTCAGCCTGTTCCTGTTGTTGCCTAAAACCTTTACTGATTCTGCTATAAATTTGTTGCGATTTTTGTTGATTTACATTGTCGATATCACTCGAAATTTTATCAACATCCGGAGAAATCTTGATGGACTGCAGGTGCATATTGTATACACGAATAATATCTTTCCCGCGTTTTATGTCTGCATAAATTACATTGTTATCCGAATTTGGAAAAATAATATTGCCTTCATAAATTATAGGGAATTTCGAAAAAATTGCCTGTCCGGTTTTAATTTGATTTCCATCTATAAAAATATAACGGTGCGGATATACTTTTAAATCTAAATGCGCTGAGTTAGAATATTCCTGAATGCATAAAATATCAGGATCTTTTTCGTCAATAAAAGCTTTAATATTGGCTGGAATATCATCGCGATCCAACCATTTAAAAACATTAAAAAGACGAACATTATAACTCATTACAGAGAAATCTTTTTCGTCTTTAATATATTCCTTTGGAGAGAATTTATAAAATTTACTAATAAATGTAATTCCGGTTAATAATACCAAACCAGACAAAATAAGACGTTTTTTGAACTGAATTGCCCAGAAGAAAAAGAACAATCCGTTTAAAACAAAAAATGCGGGCATAAACAATGTAAGCACCGATAAAAGCGGAAAACTTTTAGGTGCCAGAAATGGTAAGATATAGATACTAAAAGTAAGTACAGTTAATACTATATTCAGAAAGAACATTATTTTATTAAACCACGAAAGGTTTTGCATGTTTTTTTAATTACAAGGATTATTTTCCTGCCTTAAACAAAAATTCTTTTTCTTCTTTGGTTAAACAATCGTAGCCAGACTGGCTGATTTTATCCAATATCTCATCAATTTGTTGTTGCGTTTTATCTTTCGTAACAATTTTTGATGTTGGTTTTTGCGTAGGTTTATTGTAATTTTTGTGAACTTTTTTGAAAGGGGTCGATGATGATTTTCTGAATAGATTCGTAAAAAAATCTAATATTCTGGAAACCACTATACTCAAATCGGTTCCATTTTGAAGCAATTTAATAAAAATAAAACCAAAAACGGCGCCAGCAAGATGCGAAATATGACCGCCCATATTTCCCATTCGGAATTGCATTAAATCTAAAATTAAAATTACAGCCGTAAGATGCCAGAGTTTTACATTTCCAATGAGAAACAATCGAATGTTCATCAATGGCTGATACGTTGTTGTCGCAACCAAAATTGCCATAATCGCAGCCGAAGCACCGACTATAGAAGCAGAATAATTTAAAAAATAATAGCTTAAGGCAAAAATTACTCCGGCAAAAATAGCACTCAGTATGTATAATCCCAAATATTGTTTTTGAGTAAAATAGGTTAAAAATAAAGTACTCGAAAAATTAAGAACCATCATATTAAACAACAAATGCCAAAATCCGTCATGAAAAAAAGCATATGTTAAAAATGTCCAGGGCTTGAATAAAAAAACTTGTGGATCTGATGATAAAGCCAACCAACCAGGAAAAGCAAATTGTCCTACTGAAAATTGGTAAAAAAACACCAGTGAAACTACAAAGCAAGCAATATTCCAATAAATAACGCGCATTGCGATTCCACCTAATTTATATTGTAATTTTAAATCATCCAGGATATTCATAAAAGCTTTTTTTTGTCCCGAAACCTCGGGATAATTATTACCTAAAGTTAAAAATTAATTCCAACGGTTCTTATTAAACTGATTTTTTTTCCAATACCACATGATTAAAAATCCAAATATTGCTCCTCCAATGTGGGCATAATGTGCCACTCCATCTGAAAATCCTAAAAATGAATTTCCCAAAATTCCGAAAAAACCATCGTATAAAAGCATATAAACAGGAACAAAATATTTTGCTTTAATTGGAATAGGAATAAACATAATACCCAATTCAGCATTTGGGAACATAAAAGCAAAAGCAACCAATAATCCGTAAATTGCTCCAGAAGCACCTACAACAGTTCCAAAATAAGCAGCATATAAATTTTTCAATTCTGAGGCAGATAACATTTGCTCCCATCGTGTATCTATTTTTCCTGCATTTAGTAGTTCTAGTATTTGCGATTTATTAAAACCATTAGCTATTAAAGTATTTAATGCATCTTGATAAAAATAATAATTAACCGCATAATTTACCAAAGCTGCTCCTAATCCGCATGAAATATAAAAAAACAAGAATTTCTTTCCACCCCAAAAATGTTCTAGGGTTGAGCCAAATGAGTATAAGGCAAACATATTAAAGGCAATGTGCATGATACTGCCATGCATAAACATATGTGTTATGGGCTGCCAAACTCTAAAACCGGGATTCTCAGGAAAAAACAAAGCAAAAAAAGCTTCTGCAGGTGGCACTAAATTACAGCCAATAAAAAAAATGATATTAATTATCAATAATTGTTTTACTACGGGAGTTATTTTCATCATATGGCAAACTTTTTATCTATGTCTTCAACACGCATTGTGATGAAGGTTGGTTTTTGAAAAGGTGAAATATTAGGATCTTTACAGGCAAACAAACCGTTTACCAAATTATCTTGTTCTTTTTCGGTTAAATAAGATCCCGTTTTAACCGCTAAACTTTTTGCCATCGATTTGGCAATTGTATCGTTTTGACTGTAACTGCTTGCCGGAATTCCGTCTTGCAAGTCACTTAATAATTGTTCTATTACCATCGAAACTTCACTTTCTGTAATATTTACAGGAATTCCAGAAATTACAATATGGTCTGTTTGCGCTTCATCAAAAACAAAACCTGTTGTTTCTAAGGAAGGTTTCAGTTCTTCAATTAATGTCATTTCATCTGAAGAATAGAATAAGTTCAACGGAAACAACAATTGCTGGCTTGAAGCCTGATTTACCGTCATATTCAACAAAAATTGCTCGTACAAAATACGTTGGTGCGCGCGTTGCTGATCGACAATTACCATTCCTGATTTTATTGGCGAAACAATATATTTTTTATGAATTTGATACGTTCCCTGACTTGCCTGCTCTATTTCATTATCATTAAACAGAGAAGATGTTACTTCTTCATTTTCAAAAGTAAAAGGCGAACTTTCGATACTTTCTGTATCTAAACCAACATATAAACTTTCCCAGCTTGCTGTTGGCTCAACTCTTTTAGAATAGCCTGAATACGAATTTGATCCTGAAGTAAAACCCGAGCCTGAACCAGAACCAGAACTTGCTTTAGAATAATGCTGATTGGTTTTATCATCGGTAAAAGGATTGAAATTTCCATCAACCTGAATTGTTGGTGTTTCTCCTTCTAAATCTTTATAATGGTATGGCGTATCTAAATTGGCATCACGATCAAAATCTAAAACCGGTGCGACATTAAATTGCCCCAAACTATGTTTGATCGAAGCTCTTAAAATGGCATATAAAGCCTGCTCATCATCAAACTTAATTTCGGTTTTTGTTGGATGTATGTTAATATCAATCGTGTTTGGCGGAACTTGCAAAAACAAGAAATAACTGGGTTGCGAACCATCTTTCAAAAGTCCATCATAAGCTGCCATTACTGCGTGATGCAGATAACCGCTTTTTATGAAACGATCATTTACAAAAAAGAACTGTTCTCCCCTATTTTTCTTGGCAAATTCAGGTTTACAAACAAATCCCTGAATATTAATGATTTCGGTATCTTCGTTAACCGGAACTAATTTTTCATTTGTTTTACCTGAAAAAATCCCCACAATTCGCTGGCGATATCCTGAGGCAGGCAAATTGTACATTTCACTTCCGTTATGGTAAAATGTAAAATGAATATTGGGATGCGCTAAAGCAACACGCTGAAATTCATCCATAACATGGCGAAATTCAACGGTATCAGATTTTAAGAAGTTTCGGCGTGCCGGAATATTAAAAAATAAATTTTTGACTGCAAACGAAGTTCCTTTTGGTAAAACGGCTACTTCCTGCGATACAAACTTACTTCCTTCAATAACAATATGCGTTCCAAGTTCTTCCTGATCTTGTTTGGTTTTCATTTCCATGTGCGCAATAGCCGCAATAGAAGCTAATGCTTCACCACGAAAACCTTTTGTACATAAGGAAAATAAATCTTCGGCCTGACGAATTTTTGAGGTTGCATGGCGTTCAAAACACAAACGCGCATCAGTAACACTCATTCCTTTGCCATTATCAATAACCTGAACTAAAGATTTTCCTGCATCTTTAATAATTAATTTAATGTCGGTTGCATTTGCATCAACAGCATTTTCCAGCAATTCTTTGACTACCGAAGCGGGTCTTTGAACCACCTCTCCAGCGGCAATTTGATTAGCAACGTGATCAGGAAGTAATTGAATAATACTCGACATTAAAAAAATGGGGTTTAAGGTTTATGCTTGATTCTAGTTTAACTTGTCGTAAAAAGCTCAGATTGGTACTATTAATTCTTCACTGATTTTTTAAACGAAGGTGTACAAATTTAATGAATTTCTGTTGGGTTTTAGAACTTCATCTGTCATAAAAAAAACAAAAAACCTATACTATTTTTACACAGTATAGGTTTTAGTATTTTAAAACGATTGTGTTTTATTCTTTTTCGATTTTTCGTGGAGTTTCTTCAATTTGAATGGCACCTGAAACCAACAATGGCTGATTAAATGGGTGCGACATTGAAGCTTGTTGACGAATATAAGCCATTTTGATTGCTGCTATTGCGGCTTCAGTTCCTTTGTTTCCGTGAATTCCTCCACTTCTGTCAATAGACTGTTGTATGTTATTATCTGTCAGAACACAAAAAATAACCGGAATGTCAGTTTGAACATTCAAATCTTTAATTCCTTGTGTAACGCCTTCGCATACAAAATCAAAATGTTTGGTTTGTCCCTGAATTACGCATCCAATAACAATAACTGCATCTACATTTTGAGTTTGCAGCATTTTTTTTGCGCCATAAATCAGCTCAAAACTTCCGGGAACATTCCAACGGATAATTTGTTGTTGCGGAACATCACAATCAATTAAGGCTTCAAAAGCGCCATTATAAAGTCCTTCAGTTATATTTTCGTTCCACTCAGAAACAACAATCCCAAATCGAAAGTCTTTCGCATTTGGGATCGTGTTTTTATCGTATTCTGATAAATTTTTATTTTCGGTAGCCATCTGTATATTTAGATTTTAAATTCTGAAATACAAATCTACAATCTTAAATCTAAAATCTAAAATTATTATTGCGCTAATCCAATCAATACATCAACAGAAGCTGCTTCCGGAGTTGCATCGAAGTTTTCTTTAATATCTGTAAAATACTTTAAAGCATCTTCTTTTTGACCTAGAGCCAAAGCCGTTTTACCAGCTTTTAATAAGAAACGAGGCGTTGTAAAATCGTTTTTATTAGATTCAGCAGCTTTTACATAATAGTCTAAAGCTTCTTTTTGTTGATTTTTTTGAGAGTAAGCATCTCCAATTGCACCTTTTGCCAAAGCACTTAAGATTAAATCTTCAGATTTAAAATCTCCTAAATATTTAATTGCCTCGTCAAATTTGCCAGTATTTAAATAAGCCATACCAGCATAATAGTTCGCTAAGTTTCCAGCATCTGTTCCAGAATATTCGTCAGCAATTTTAATGAATCCGAATTTACCTTCAGAACCATTTAAAGCCAATTTATATAATGAATCGCTTGCTACACCATCCGTCGCTTTTTGAAAGTTTTGTTGAGCAACAAACATTTCGTTTGCAGCTTCATCTTGCTTAGGAGCTTCGATAAATTTTTGGTAAGCCAAATATCCAATAGTCGCAACCGCAATACCAGCAACTAAACCAATAATGATTTTTTGATTTTTAGCAACCCAATCCTCAGTTTTTGAAGCAGTTTCATCTAATTTTGAAAAAACACCAGCTGTAGTGCTGTCTTTTTCGTCAACGATTACCTGTGTTTCTTCATTTACTTCTTTAACTTCCTTTTCTTTTGGTGCTTTATATCCTCTTTTATTGTAAGTAGCCATTTAAAATTAATTTAGTGAACGGCAAAAATAAAATTTTTATTGAAACTGAAGTAAAAAAAATCAATTTTATATCTATTTAATAGAAAATATTTTCGATAATCTCGTTTTTTTTCTTATCAATTGCTTAAAAATAAAATTCAAATCATTTAATATTAGATATTTACACCCAAAGTTAAACAATTTAAAGATTCATTTTTTCACAATTCTAAATATGTTTTTTATTAACTTAAAATATTATTTAGAGATAGATTTTTAAGATTATCGCAGATTAAGCGTTTAAAGAATTAAATTTGCCGGACAAATCTTTTTTAATCATTTCATCTGTACCAGAAAAACGTAATTAAAAAGAGGAATACTTATTATTAAACATCAAATTCTACCTTTAGAGTTCCTTATAAAATGCATTTAAACAAAATTTCTTTATTCAATTATAAAAATTTCTCAGAAGCGAGTTTTGATTTCGACATCAAGATCAATTGTTTTGTTGGGAAAAACGGAATTGGTAAAACCAACGTGCTCGACGCTATTTATCATCTGGCTTATGGAAAAAGTTATTTTAATCCGCTTGCCGTTCAGAATATCAAGCACGGAGAAGAGTTTTTTGTTATTGATGCCGAATTAGAAAAAAACGACAGAACGGAACAAATTGTCTGCAGTTTAAAAAAAGGACAAAAGAAAATCCTGAAAAGAAATGGTAAAGCTTATGATAAATTTTCAGATCATATCGGTTTTATTCCGTTAGTAATTATTTCTCCGGCAGATCGTGATTTAATTGTAGAAGGAAGCGAAACACGCCGTAAATTTATGGATAGCGTAATTTCGCAATTAGACTCAACTTATTTGCAGGAACTTATTCAATATCAAAAAGTTATTGCACAGCGAAATGCACTTCTTAAATATTTTGCATTGAACCATGTTTTTGACAATGACACCTTATCTATATATAATGAGCAATTGAATGTTTTTGGAAAATCGATTTTCGCAAAGAGAAAAGATTTCCTCGAACAATTTATACCTATATTTAATATCCATCATCAGGCCATAACCGGTTCTGAAGAAACGGTGCAATTGGTTTATGAAAGTCATTTGTTCGAAAAAGACTTGTTGACGATTTTACAGGAAAACATCAATAAAGATCGTGCGCTGCATTATACAAGTGCAGGAATTCATAAAGATGATTTATCTTTTGAAATTGATTCGCATCCAATAAAGAAATTCGGGTCTCAGGGTCAGCAAAAGTCGTTTTTAATTGCTTTGAAACTGGCTCAATTTGAATTCTTGAAAAAACAAAGCGGCGTAAAACCATTACTGCTTTTTGATGATATTTTTGATAAACTTGACGAAACCCGCGTGGCAAAAATTATTGAAATGGTAAACAGTGAAACTTTTGGCCAGTTGTTTATTTCAGACACGCATCCGGAACGTACAGAAGCGATTGTAAAATCGACACATCAGAGTTATAAAATATTTAATTTGTGATTTCATTATAAATTGAAAAATGAAAATCATTAATTTAGCCCAAACAATACTTAAAAAATAACTGCAATAAATACTGATTATGCTAACGAAAGAATCATTGCAATTTTTAGACGATTTAAAAAAGAACAACAATAGAGACTGGTTTCAGGATCAAAAAAAACGATACGAAATCTTCAAAAAAGATTATCATCAATTGGTAAGTGATTTTCTGGATGCCATGAAACCGCTTGATCCTTCGTTAGAATTATTAGAAGTTAAAAATTGCACTTTTAGAATCAATCGTGATATTCGATTTTCTAAAGACAAATCGCCTTATAAAGCGCATTTAGGCGTTTGGATGTCGTCTGGCGCAAAAGGTGCTAATCGTTCGGGATATTATGTGCATATTGAAAAAGGAGCCAGTTTTATTGCCGGTGGATTTTATTCGCCAGATCCTGATCAATTAAAAAAAGTTCGCAAAGAAATTGCCTTTTTTCATGATGATTTAGAAGCAATTCTAGCCGATAAAAACTTCAAAAAAGAATTTGGAAGTCTGGATTTCGATGAAAACAACTCCCTTAAAAATCCGCCAAGAGGATATGAAAAAGAGCATCCGGCAATTGAGTTTTTAAAATTGAAAAGTTTTACGGCAACTCAAAAATATGATATTTCTGAAGTGACTCAGAAAGATTTTGTTTCGAAAATGAGCCAGAAACTGATCGCTCTAAAACCTTTAAACGAATTCATTAATCGCGCTTTAGAGACAGAAGAAGAGTTTTAGAGATAATAAACGCCACGAATTCACGAAATTATTTAAAATTAATTCGTGAATTCGTGGCGGAAAAATTTTATAAATGAAAAGAAAAATACTTTTTCTGGGAGAATCTTATCGCGCAGACGCCATTACATGGATGAAAGGCCTGAAAGAATTTGGTGATTTTGAAATTATAACCTGGGAACTTCAAACTCCAAGTAACTCAAAACTAAACCGATTGAAGCGTATTGCAGAATATGGCTTCGCTCCTATTGCCATTAGAAAAATCGTTAGCAAGCAAAAACCCGATATGGTTATTGCAGAAAGAACAACCAGTTACGGTTTTCTTGCGGCTTTATCAGGATCTAAGACCATTGCGGTTGCACAACAAGGCAGAACCGATTTATGGCCGGAAGGTTCTGTTTTATATCCTTTTAAGAAATTTATTCAGAAATATGCTTTCAAAAAGGCGCATTTAATTCACGCCTGGGGTCCGGTAATGACAATTTCCATGAAAGAAATTGGCGTTGATATGAGCAAAGTTTTAGTTATTCCGAAGGGAATTGACTTATCGCTTTTTTCTCCTTCAATTAATAATTCAACCAAAATTGAAGCAGTTGTAACACGTTCTTTACAACCGGAATATCGTCATGCTTCTATTATAAAAGCTTTTGCAATTCTAGATCAAAAAGGAATTGATTTTTCGTTAACGATTGTTGGCGATGGTACAAGATTGCAATTTCTAAAAGATTTAGCCAAAGAGTTACAAATCGAAAACAAAGTGATTTTTACAGGACGAATCCCGAATACTGATCTTCCTAATTTATTACAACAATCGAATATCTATATCAGCATGCCAATTACCGAAGGCGTTTCGGCTTCTTTATTTGAAGCAATGGCTTGCAATTGTTATCCCGTAGTTTCGGACATTCCGGGAAATCAAAGTTGGATTACCCATCGCGAAAACGGACAATTGATTGAAATTGATAATATCGAAATGCTTGCCGAAGAACTGATTTGGTCTTTTGAAAATGCTGAATCCAGAAATGAGGCTATTATTCGAAATAGAAAATTTGTAGAAGAGAATGCTAATTATGATATTAATATGAAAGTTATTGCATATAAATATCATGAGTTGCTGCATTCCCGAAGAATTTAACCGCAAAGTTCGCAAGGTTTATATATACTTGGTTTTATAAAAACACAAAGTTCGCAAAGCTGTTTATTGGTCCTAGCTTTGCGAACTTTGTGTTTTCTGAACATTCTAATAAATAAAAACCTTGCAAACTTTGCGGTAAAAAATCATACTTTGTTATTTTATAGAAATCCAACTCAAATAAATTATAATCCTTACTTTTGAACTCAGATTTAAAAGCCTTTTATATATGGAAATCCAATCCAATTTTTCTTTAAAAAACTACAATACTTTTGGCATCGAAGCCAGCGCCAAACAATTTGTTGCCGTTCACTCGGTTGCTGAATTGAAAACCATTTTAGAAGAAAACAAAAACGAGAAAAAGTTTATTCTTGGCGGAGGAAGCAATATGCTTTTAACGAAAGATATTGACGCTTTGGTTATCCATATTGATTTAAAAGGCAAGAAAATCATTAAAGAAGATGATGATTTTGTTTGGGTTGAAAGTCAGGCCGGCGAAACCTGGCACGATTTCGTTCTTTATACTATTGAGAACAATTTTGGCGGTTTAGAAAACATGTCGCTTATTCCGGGGAATGTTGGTACAACTCCGGTTCAGAATATTGGCGCCTACGGAACGGAGATAAAAGATACTTTTGTTTCTTGTGAAACCATTAATATTGAATCTCAGGAAATAAAAACTTTCACAAACGACGAATGTAATTTTGGATATCGTGAAAGCATTTTTAAAAACGAAGTCAAAGATCAATACATTATTACGTCGGTAATTTATAAATTGACAAAACACAATCATAAAATAAATACTTCTTACGGAGATATTACAGCTGAATTGGCTAAAAACAATGTTACAACGCCAACACTAAAAGATGTGAGCAATGCTGTAATTGCGATAAGACAAAGCAAATTACCGGATCCGAAAGAATTGGGAAACAGCGGAAGTTTCTTTAAAAATCCAATTTTATTGAAATCTGATTTTGAAAAAATCCATCAAAAATTTCCGGAAATGAAATATTATGAAGTTTCAGAAACAGAAGTAAAAGTTCCGGCTGGCTGGTTAATTGAGCAGGCTGGTTTTAAAGGAAAACGTTTTGGCGACGCAGGTGTTCATAAAAATCAGGCTTTGGTTTTAGTAAATTACGGAAATGCAACCGGACAAGAAATTTTAGCGGTTTCTAGAGATGTGCAAAAAACGGTTTTTGAAACTTTCGGCATTCATATTGAAGCGGAAGTGAATGTCATATAAAACACAAATTTCACGAATTAGCACGAATTTAATTTGTGGGAATTCGTGAAATTTGTGGCAGAAAAAACTTCAATTACTTTTCTAAGATGAAAGAAACTATTTCCATAAAAATAACAAATCCGGATGAAAAAGTTGCAGCAATTATAGATGAATTGTCGGCAAATCTCTATCTTCGTTTTGGAAGCGATGGAAAAAATTCTTTTACCGACTGGGAATATGAAAATCCAAAATTTCTATTTGTTATAGCTGAAATTGATAATGAAATTGTTGGTTGTGGAGCAATCAGACCAATCGATGAAAATATTGGCGAAGTAAAACGAATGTATTCGAAATATCCTGGAAAGAAAATTGGGAAAACAATATTAGCTTTTTTAGAAAAAAAAGCAAAAACAATTGGTTTTACTGATTTGATTTTAGAAACGAGATTAAAAAATCAGGAGGCAATTCAATTTTACCAAAAGCAAGAATATAAAGTAATTCCGAATTACGGAAAATATAAAGATCGCCCGGAAGCTGTTTGTTTCGGAAAATCTTTGAAATAAAAATTCGAAAAAATGTATACACCAAAGATATATAAAGACGAAGATCCGGAATCGATCAGGGCTTTTTTGAAAGAAAACAGTTTTGGAATCCTTATTAATCAAACTCACGGAAAATTATGCGCAACACATATTCCGATAGAACTTGAAATTAATTCTGATGGAAAAGAAATTCTGCAGGGACATATTTCTAAACTAAACCCTCAAGCAGAAGGTTTTGCTGAAAATGACCAGGTTTTAGCGGTGTTTTCAGGCGCACATGGGTATATTTCTTCTTCCTGGTACGATCACGAAAATGTACCAACATGGAATTACATAGCCGTACACGTTTACGGACGAATCAAAATTGTAGATTACGACACTACGGTAGAACAGCTAAAAAAATTAGTTGATAAATATGAAGCGAATTCTGAAAACCCGGTTCGTGTTGAAGATTTGTCAACAAAAACAATGCGCGAGGCCAGAGGAATATTTGGTTTTGAGATTGAAATTGATGAAATTCAGGCTACTAAAAAGCTGTCACAAAACAGAGATGATCACAATTATAAGAATATAATTTCTGAATTAGAAAAAACTGAAAACCCTCAATCTGTCGCTCTGGCAGCCGAAATGTCAAAATGCAGAAAGTAAATAGCTTTTAGCCATTGAAAATTAGGAATTCATAAGTACATTTGCATCGCAGATTCAGAAATTAAACGACAATTAAATTCAAATGCTTATATATATATTTTACTTTTTTATTGCTATAGTTACAATACAACTTTTTTATTATTTGGGTATTTTTGCAAAATTCGCTTTTAGCAAACCACAAAATATTACACATCAAAACATTCCCGTTTCAGTGATTGTTTGTGCAAAAAATGAAGAAGAGAATGTAAAAAAATACATTCCGTTATTGGCTGAGCAAAATTATCCTGACTTTGAAATTGTTTTAATCGACGATGCTTCGAGCGATGAAACACTGGAAGTTTTTGAAGAATTTGAAAAACAATATTCAAACATCCGTTTGGTTAAAGTGCAAAACAATGAAGCTTTTTGGGGCAACAAAAAATATGCTTTAACATTAGGGATCAAAGCTTCAAAGAAAGATTATTTATTATTTACCGATGCTGATTGTTATCCAACTTCAAAAGAATGGATTACAGCAATGACTTCTCAATTTACCGAAGAAAAGACTATTGTTTTAGGTTATGGAGGTTATGAAAAAGAGCGTTCTTTATTGAATAAAGTTATACGATTTGAAACGGTTCTTACTGCAGTACAATATTTTTCATGGGCAAAAGCAGGATTACCATATATGGGAGTTGGCCGAAATTTAGCATATAAAAAAGACGAATTTTTTAATGTAAATGGTTTCATAGAACACATTCAGGTTCGTTCTGGCGACGATGATTTGTTTATAAATCAGGCAGCAAATAAAGCTAACACCACAATTGCTTACAATCCTGAAAGTTTTACTTATTCTACACCTAAAAAATCATATGCCGATTGGTTTATTCAAAAAAGAAGACACGTCACTACTGCCAATCACTATAAATTTTTTGATAAAGTGCAATTGTCACTTTTTTACAGTTCACAATTATTTTTCTTTTTATTGGTTATAGTCTTGCTGTCATTGCAATTTCAATGGATTGCTGTATTAGCTTTATTGGCTACACGTTACACAATTGCGTGGATCGTAATGGGATTTTCTGCAGGAAAATTAAGAGAAAAAGACCTGAAAATTTGGTTTCCTATTGTAGAGATAGTGCTTATATTCACGCAAATTAATATCTTTATAACTAATATCTTTTCAAAACCCGTACATTGGAAATAAATTCTAAAATAGAAAAAGCAAAAAAAGGCGATCAGATCGCCTTTACTTTTTTATTAGATTATTACTGGAATGAAGTGTATGCTTTTATGTTAAAGCGTACTGAAAACGAAACTACTGCGGAAGATATAACTATAGAAACTTTCTCTAAAGCTTTCGATAAAATTGCAACTTACAACTCCGAGTTTCAATTTAACACCTGGTTAATTGCCATTGCCAAAAACGTTTATATCGATTTATTGCGTAAAAAGAAAACCAATCTTTTTATTGAAATTACCGATGCTGAAGATCAGCAGGCTTACAATATTGCAGATACTACCCCATCTGCAGAAGATGCTTTAATTAAAGAGCAAAATCTTTCCCGTTTATTACTTTGTATTAAGGAATTAAAACCTCATTATCAGGAAGTCATTCAGTTACGTTATTTTCAGGAAATGACTTATCAGGAAATCGCAATCAAAATTGATGAGCCTTTAAGCAATGTAAAAGTAAAACTTCTTCGTGCTAAAAAATTATTAGCAGAAATCATCGAACGTAATAGATAATTTATTATCTTTAGATAAAGAATAAGATATAATCGCTTTTATTCTTAAAATATTACAAATTTCTCACAAAAAAATTAATTTATTTCCGTTCTTAGTTTTAACCAACCCTATTTGGCTTATGATTTAATGTTTACTTAACCTTAAAATCCAATTAACTATGTCTAATTCAAGCATCTACGAAACCAAGTGGACAAATCTTGTTTTCGAAAACAAAAACAAAGAGTACGGAGCGTATCAATTACGCCAGGAGAGTTCCAAAACGACTATTACAGCACTTTTTATGGCGTTGCTAATAATAGCAACTATAGGAAGTCTATCGATGCTGATTAGTAAATTTAGAACACCGCCCGTTATTGAAACACCACCAATTATTGATGAAGTAATTAGACCGATCACAATCGATCCGACTATTGTACTTCCTAAACAACCAGAAGCAGTTGCCCCACCGCAAAAGCAAGTTAAAACACCACCAACAGATCTTGTACAATTAGTAAATCCTATTGTTGTTGCTACTGAACAAGCAGTGCAAAATATTGCACCAACTACAGACAATATTCCTGTTGTAGATAAAACTTCTACAGGAGCAGGAAATGCTGTTAATGTATTGCCATCAAACGGAAACGGAAATGGTGAAGGAACCAAACCAGCTGTAGTTGGCGGTGGTGAAAAAGAAGTTCTTACCATAAATGAGCTAGACAAAATGCCTGAATTTCCGGGAGGAATGAGCAAATTCTACACTTATGTAGGAAATAATTTTACAAGACCAGAATTAGATGCTGAAAGAACTTTAAAAGTTTATGTTTCTTTTGTAATCGAAAAAGATGGTTCTATAACGGATATCATGGTAAGAAATGATCCTGGTTACGGAGTTGGTAAAGAAGCCATTCGAGTTTTAAAATCAATTAAAACAAAATGGAGCCCTGGAATATTAAATGGAAAAGCAGTACGAACTGCATATAACCTTCCGATAACTATAAAATCAGAAGTTGAATAAAAAGCAAAAAGCAGAACTTAGGTTCTGCTTTTTTTCATGAATTTTTAATTAAAATCGAATCATTAAGAGATTAGATCTTAATTAAAAATAATAAACTTCCAGAAAAAATTCATTTATTAATCTTAATGATAAAACAATATTCTCCTTTTTAATTTTTAATTACTTTTACTATAAATTAAGAACTAAAACAATTTAAAAATGGGAATATTTTCAGCTTTACTTGGCAATGCAGGTGCTGTAAGTCAGGAAGATTTACTTAAAAAATACGGACAACTTTTAACGGAAAAAGAAGAAATTGAAATGGGTTTTAAATTAATCCGTGATACTTTTATCTTCACTAACAAAAGATTAATTCTTGTTGATGTACAAGGATTAACCGGAAGCAAAACCGAATACAAATCGATTGCTTATAAAAGCATTACCCGATTTAGCGTAGAAACGGCAGGAACTTTTGATCTTGATGCCGAATTAAAAATCTGGGTTGCGAGCGAATTACAACCAAGCATTGTAAAACAATTCAATAAATCTGTGAATGTTTATGAAGTACAAAAAGTATTGGCATTTCACGTTTTAGGTTAACCATTAAAACACAAAACCCGACAAGTTTTAAACTGTCGGGTTTTTATAAGTACTATTAGAAATTATTATTTCTTTTTAGTTGTCGCTTTTTTGGTTGTAGCTTTCTTAGTTGTCGCTTTTACCGGCGCTGTATTTACAATTTTTTGCTGTACATAAACTTTATACAAACCATCTTTTTCAGCTCTTGCTTTTGCATCGTCCGCTCTTTGTTTGGAATCCGGGTGAGAACTCATCATTTTATCAATAAATGAAGCTTCAGCTCCTTCGCTCATTTTAGCTAAAATTCTAAAAGCAGATTCTTCTGCATTTACATTATAGCCATTCTTTTTCAAGAAATTATAAGAAAACAAATCAGCATCTGCTTCTTGTTTACGGCTAAATTTACTATCAATAATAGAGCTTCCTATTTTTCCTAACTGACTATCGGTAACCGTTGCAATTGTAGTCGATTGTGAAGCCGCTGCATCCATCAAAGCTTCTTTTTTATAAGCTGCTTTTATAGCATCCTGAGAATCGTGATTTGCAACGTGACCAATTTCATGACCAATTACTGCAAGCAATTCATTATCGTCCATAATATCCATTAAACCAGTATATACACGTACGCTTCCGTCAGCAGTTGCAAAAGCATTTACTTCTTTTAACTTATAAACTTTATAATTTAAAGTGTATCCTTCTCCGGCACTATGTTTTCCAAAAACCCTGTTTAACCTTAATGTGTAAGGATCTGTTGCGCTTGCCACTTCGTGTTCAGCATCTAATTTATCAACAGCGGCTTTAGATAATGCAGCTGCATCGGCATTACTAAAAGTAAAACCTGTTACTCCTTTTTGAACAGCTCCGATAGCTTTTTCGCCAAAATTAATTTGTGCATTCATTTTAGTAAAACTCAAAGCTGCCAATAAAACTCCAAATACTATAAATTTCTTTTTCATGTTTTTTTTAAAATTACAATTTAACAACAAATGTACTATTAACAAAATATCAATTTATATAGTTTAAATTTATTTTTTAACAAATAAAGATATAAATTTTAAATGAGTAAAAATCAATCAGATATCATAATTATTCAGCACATCATTAGAAAAAATAAAATAAAACTTACGTAATGAAATTTGAGAGCTTTTAAACACATTATTTTAACACCTTGATTACAATATACTCAAAAGGCATTTTTAAAAATCCTGACTTTAGGAGTTTCAAATTAACCGCTAAACAAATCTCCAAATAAACTACATTGCTTATCTTTGTACTTTGAATTTTGATATATGGAAACAGTCATTGAAAATATACCAACCGGAAAACCTAAATGGTTAAAAGTAAAACTTCCGATTGGACAAAAATATACTGAACTACGTGGTTTGGTTGATAAATACAGCTTAAATACCATTTGTACCTCAGGAAGCTGCCCAAATATGGGAGAATGCTGGGGAGAAGGAACAGCAACATTTATGATTTTAGGAAATGTTTGTACACGTTCTTGCGGATTTTGCGGTGTTAAAACCGGAAGACCTGAAACGGTAGATTGGGACGAACCTGAAAAAGTAGCCCGTTCTATAAAAATCATGAACATCAAACATGCTGTCGTTACAAGTGTTGACAGAGATGATTTGAAGGATGGTGGTTCTATTATCTGGATTGAAACTGTAAAAGCGATCCGTAGAATGAACCCAAATACAACTCTTGAAACTCTAATTCCTGATTTTCAGGGAATCGAAAGAAACCTGGACAGAATTGTTGAAGCTAATCCTGAAGTTGTTTCTCATAACGTTGAAACGGTTCGCCGTTTAACTCGCGAAGTGCGTATTCAGGCAAAATACGATCGTAGTCTTGAAGTTTTACGCTACCTGAAAGAAAAAGGAATTAACAGAACCAAATCTGGTATTATGTTAGGCCTTGGAGAAACTGAAGAAGAAGTGTTTCAGACAATGAAAGATTTACGAAATGCCAATGTTGACGTTGTTACAATTGGTCAATACCTGCAACCAAGTAAAAAACATCTTCCGGTGAAAGAATTTATAACTCCGGATCAGTTTGCCAAATACGAAAAATTTGGTTTAGAGCTAGGTTTCCGTCACGTAGAAAGCGGACCTTTAGTTCGTTCTTCATACAAAGCACAAAAACACATATTATAAAAAAGGTTATTTGTTTAACTGATTAATCGTTTAATCGTATTCAGAATTAAACGATTAAACAGCTGAACGATTAAACAAATAAACAAAACATTGAAAACAAGAATTGCTATTAATGGTTTTGGAAGAATTGGAAGGAATTTATTCCGACTTCTTTTAAACCATCCTGATATTGAAGTCGTTGCTATAAATGATATTGCTGATAACAAAACAATGTCGCATTTAATAAAATACGACAGTATTCACGGTGTTTTGCCGTTTAAAGTAAGTCATGACGAAGAAAGTATAATTGTTGATGGAAAACATTTTTTCTTTTTTCATGAAAAAAGCATTTTAAATATTGACTGGAAAAGTCATAATATTGATTTTGTAATAGAATCAACAGGTAAATATAAAACCTACGAAGAATTACATGCACATATCCAAGTTGGAGCCAAAAAGGTCATTCTTTCAGCTCCATCAGAAGTTGACACGATAAAAACTGTTGTTTTAGGAGTAAATGAAAATATTTTAGACGGAACTGAAGTTATTGTTTCCAATGCAAGTTGTACCACAAACAATGCGGCTCCGATGATAAAAATCATCGACGAATTATGCGGAATCGAGCAAGCCTATATTACAACTATACATTCTTACACAACAGACCAAAGTCTTCATGACCAACCACATAAGGATTTAAGAAGAGCTAGAGGTGCAAGTCAGTCGATTGTTCCAACAACTACAGGTGCGGCTAAGGCATTGACAAAAATTTTTCCTAAATTGCATCAGAAAATAGGTGGATGCGGAATTCGTGTACCCGTTCCGGATGGTTCGTTAACCGACATTACATTCAATGTAAAACGAGCCGTAACTATTGAAGAAATTAATGCAGCATTTGAAAAAGCCTCAAATTCAAATTTAAAAGGAATATTAGATTACACAGAAGATCCAATCGTTTCGGTTGATGTAATTGGCAATACAAATTCGTGTTTATTCGACGCGCAACTAACTTCCGTTATTGATAAAATGGTAAAAGTTGTAGGTTGGTATGATAACGAAATTGGCTATTCATCACGATTAATAGATTTGATTTTACTGATGAGAAAAGCATAAAATTCATTGTAAAAGCCTCGCAATACATGAAATACCTTTTAATTCTTATTAGTTTTTTTAATTCAATTTTGTATTCTCAAACTAAGCAGAATATAGATAGTATTTTCTATTATAACAAGCTAGCCAATTCCAATCTTAAAATTGGTAAATACGATCAGGCTATTTTTTTTACTAAAAAATCAATAGCTTTTTGTGCGGCCCATAACAAATCAGAGAATTTAGCCAATCAGACTTTTAAGCTTGGAAAAATTTATTACAATCAGCGTAATTACTTAGAAGCATTAAAAAAATTCCACAAAAGTGTTGCTTTATTTCAAAACATAAAACCAACCACTACCAATGTTTTAGCCTTACATTATATCGGCGTTACCAATACTGCAAAAGGCGATCATAAAGAAGCTGAAATTTATTATAAGAAAGCCGCAAACCTATTAAAAAAAATAAAGATTCCTGACAGTGCCGAGGTTCTTAGCTACCAAAAAGCTACAGCATTTAAAAATAATAAAAATTTTAATGCAGCTTCAAAAGCTTTTCATACCATAATTAAAAAACCGGATAATGCTGCAAATCTACAAACCAAAGCCGACTCTTATTATCAGCTTGCTTTAATCGAAATTCAACTAAAACAAAATGATTCTGCAATAATTTATTTTGAAGATGCTTTAGAACTTAATTCGAAAAGCAACGATCTTGTTCAAAAATCAAAAATTGTTTTAGGCATAAGCGAATATTACAAAGAAAACAAAAACTTCGATCTCGCCTATTCTTACTTGAATGAACATTATCAGATAGAGAATTATATTTTAAAACTCAAAAATTCACAAATTGATTCCAATGAATTTGAAAGATTCAAAAAAAATCAAAGCCTAAATAATACTTTAAAAAAAGAAAGTGAAGAAAAAATTCAGCTAAAAACCTATCGTTACTCTAAACTTGTTAGCATTTTAGCAATTGCATTAATTTCTATTCTTTCGCTTTTGAGTCTGGCTTTGTACAAAAACAACATTATACGAAATCAGAATAATCTACTTTTAAGAGAAAAAAACAAAGAGCTTATTTTAGCCAAAAACAAAGCTGAAAAAGCATCAAAAGCCAGATCAGAGTTTCTCTCTACCGTAAGTCACGAATTACGAACACCTCTGAATGCGATTAACGGAATTACGCATTTACTTCTTGAAGACAGCCCGAAAAAAAGGCAATTAAAATACCTTGAATCTTTAAAATTTTCAGGAAATTACCTTACTACTTTTATTAACGAAATTCTCGAAATAAACAAAATTGACTCTACAAAAGTTGAGATCGCAAACACTTGTTTTAATTTAAAAGAACTTCTATTCAATATCCAAACCTCTCTGCAAGAGTTAGCGACGGCCAATAAAAACTATTTTAATCTCGACATAGATAAATCTATTCCTGACAATCTAATTGGCGATCCTACCAAAATATCTCAAATCATTCTCAACCTAATCAATAATGCTTTAAAGTTTACACAAAATGGAAAAGTAAATGTAATTGCCAAATTATATGCAAAAGATGAAGAAAATGCTACTGTATATTTTGAAATCGTAGATACCGGAATTGGCATTCCGGAGGACAAACTTCAGACTGTTTTTGAAAGTTTTTCGCAAGGCTCAATAGAAGTTAATCGTAAATATGGCGGTACAGGATTAGGACTGACAATTGTAAAAAAATTAATTGAACTTTTGGGTGGAGAAATACAGCTAAAAAGTGAAGTTGGCAAAGGTTCTACTTTTACTTTCAAATTAAATTTCAGCATTAACAAAGAGCCTCTAGAAATTATTGAAGAATCTAAACCTTATAGTGACAAACAATTGAAACACAAATCGATTTTATTGATTGAAGACAACAAAATCAATCAAATGATTACACGAAAAATGCTTGAAAACAAAGCTATTTCCTGTGAAATAATTGACAATGGCGAAGAAGCTGTCGAGCTTTTAAAAATTAAAAAATTCGATATGATTTTAATGGATGTGCATTTACCCGGAATCAACGGAACGACGGCAACAAAACAAATCAGGGAATTTGATAAATTAACACCCATTATAGCTTTAACAGCCATTTCTCTTGATGAAAACAGAGATATGCTTTTAGCTTTTGGCATGAACGACGTGATTACAAAACCTTTTGTTCCAGACGAATTTTATAGTATAATTGCCAAATTTTTTGATTAGTTTTTTAAGGTGCTGAGAAGCTAAGCTTCTAAGATGCCGAGTTTGTTTTAATATACTCCAAAATTGTTGCATCAAAATTTTGTTTGTTATTGATGAACGTGCTTTTTATTGGTAAATAATACAATTGCGAAACGAGTTTAGAATCCTTTAAACGAACATAATCTTTCTCTGTAGTAATAATTTTTTTGTTTTGCCCTTTTTTCTGAACCTCATCTAAATCTCCATCTGAAAAATGATGATGATCCGGATAAGTCAAACATTCATCGTTTTCATTCTTTAAATAATCAAAAAAAGGTTTTGGTTTTGCAATTCCTGCCAGAAGTAATTTTGGTTCGTTTTTAATTTCAGAAACCGTTATTTTTTCATCTTTATTATACACTTCATCATCATAATCTATAAAAGTAAAATAGATTTGCTGTGAACAGGTTAGCTTTAATTTCAACCGAATTTCATTCTGTTCCTGATCTGATAAATCTTTTGGGCATTTTGTTACAATTACAATCTTTGCTCTGTTTGCACCGCTTCTGCTTTCGCGTAAATTTCCGGTTGGCAGCATACAATCATCAGCATACAAATCGCCGTAAGAAGTAAGTAAAATATAAAAACCTGCTTTTACTTTTCGGTGTTGATAGGCATCGTCTAACAAAATAATTTCAGGTTTTTCTCTTTGAGAAAGTAGTTGTGTAATTCCGTTTGTTCTATTGGCATCAACAGCCACCTGAATATTTGGAAATTTTTGATAAAACTGAAAAGGTTCATCGCCTAAAATCTCAGCATTTGAAGTTGATCCTGCCAAAACAAAACCTTCAGATTTGCGCTTGTAACCACGGCTTAAAGTCGCAATTTTATATTTATCAGATAATAATCGAATTAAATATTCTATTTGAGGCGTTTTCCCGGTTCCGCCCACACTTAAATTCCCAACTGCAATAATTGGAATCTCAAATGAAGTAGATTTCAGAACTCCTTTATCAAAAAGAAAGTTTCTAATTGAAGTAATAAATCCGTACAAAATGGCGAGGGGGAAAAGTATTTTTCGGAGTAGATTCATATATTATTTATCAGAATAATGACCCATTGCAGAAACTATGATAACGGTTACAATTTCTTCTTCTACTCTGTAAACGATCCTGTGTTTTTGATTGATTCTTCTAGACCAATATCCGTTATAATTATATTTTAATTCTTCTGGTTGACCTTCCCCAGAAAAAGGATTTTCTGTCAGCTCTAAAAGTATTTTTTCAATCTTTTTTATAGTAGCCTTATTTCCTGATTTATAGTGATTTTTTAAATCTTTACGGGCAATATCATCAAATTCTACAAAATACTTCCCCATATGTCCTCAGGATTTAATCTTGTAGTTTTTCCTTTTTTAATGTTTTCTTCTGCTTTTTTAACTTTCGCAATAAATTCAGAACTATAATAATTTTCTCCCTTATTTACTTTTTTTGAATCTTTTTCAATGATTTCTATTCCATCAACACCTTTAAAAAAAGCTTCAAACATAGCCATAAATGCTTTTCCTGTTTTGGTACGTTCGTTAATTTTTATTGTAGTCATAACTTTTAAGTTTAGAATTACAAATATACAAAAATGGTATTACCTAGTATTAATAATTCATACCATTGGTAATAACTCGTAATAAAAAACATAGTTATTAAAGTATAATATTTTTCGTTAATTTGTTTCATGTTTCAAATCGCACCTGAAACCTGAAACTTGAAACCTGAAACTTGAAAAAATGAAAATATCAAACATATTAGCAGTCCTCGAAGAAATGGCACCTTTAGCTTACGCCGAAGATTTTGATAATGTTGGCCTTTTAGTTGGAAATTCAGAAACAGAAAGCACCGGAGTTTTGGTTTGTCACGATGCTTTAGAAAATGTAATTGAAGAAGCGATTGCTAAAAACTGCAATTTAGTGGTATGCTTCCACCCGATTTTATTTTCCGGAATTAAGAAAATAACAGGTAAAAATTATGTCGAGCGTGCGATTCTAAAAGCCATTAAAAATGATATTGCTATTTATGCTGTGCACACGGCTTTAGACAATCATTCGGCTGGAGTAAATAAGATTTTTTGCGATGCTTTAGGCTTGATAAATACAAAGGTCTTAATCCCGCAGCAGCATTTTATTCAAAAATTAGTGACTTATACAGTTCCTGAAAATGCTCAAAAAGTACGTCAGGCTTTGTTTGATGCCGGTGCGGGAACAATTGGAAATTATGAGAATTGCAGTTTTAACTCTAACGGAACCGGAACTTACAAAGGAAATTCTGAAAGTAATCCTGTAATTGGTGAACGTCATGAACTGACAGAAACTGAAGAAGTAAAAATCGAGGTTACCTTTGAAAAACATTTGCAATCGAGAATTTTAAAAGCACTTTTTGCAAACCATATATATGAAGAAGTAGCCTATGAAATTTACGATTTACAAAATCAGCATCAAAATATTGGTTTAGGAATGATTGGTGAATTTGAAAATGAAATGGATGAAAAAGACTTTTTACATTTCGTAAAAGATAAAATGATTGCTAACGGAATTCGTCATTCTGCCTTTACAGGACAAAAAATAAAGAAAGTTGCCGTTTTGGGAGGTTCAGGAAGTTTTGCTATAAAAAATGCAATTATGGCTGGAGCCGATGCTTTTTTGACCGCCGATTTAAAATACCATCAGTTTTATGAAGCCGAAAACAAGTTACTTTTGGCAGATATTGGTCATTTTGAGAGCGAACGCTATACAAAAAACTATATTGTTGATTATCTTCGAAAAAAAATCCTTAATTTTGCAATCATTTTATCAGAAGAAAATACAAATCCAGTTAAGTACTTATAGAATATGGCGAATACGAAAGAATTAAGTGTTGAGGACAAGTTAAGAGCAATATACGATTTACAGCTTATTGACTCTAGAATTGACGAAATCAGAAACGTAAGAGGAGAACTTCCTTTAGAAGTGGAAGATTTAGAAGATGAAGTTGCAGGTTTGAGCACTCGTTCAGAGAAACTGAAAAGTGAACTTGAAGTGATTGAGGATCTTATCAAATCGAAGAAAAATGCGATTGATGAGCACAAAGAGGTTATCAAAAAATACACAAAACAACAAGAATCAGTTCGTAATAACAGAGAATTTAATTCTTTGACTAAAGAGGTTGAATTTCAGGAATTAGAAATTCAATTGGCTGAAAAGCAAATCAAAGAAATGAAAGCTTCTATCGAACATAAAAAAGAAGTTATTTCTAACTTAAAAGAAAAACTTGACGCAAAAAGTTCTCATTTAAAACATAAAAAATCTGAATTAGATGCAATTATGTCTGAGACTCAAAAAGAAGAAATTTTCTTATCTGAAAAATCTGCTGAATATTCAGGTCAGATTGAAGAGAGATTATTAGCTGCTTACAACAGAATCAGAAGTAGTGTTCGTAACGGTTTAGCTGTAGTTTCTATCGAAAGAGGAGCTTCTGCAGGATCATTCTTTACAATTCCACCTCAAACGCAGGTTGAAATTGCTTCAAGAAAGAAAATCATTACTGATGAGCACTCTGGAAGAATTTTGGTTGACAGCGCGTTAGCTGAAGAAGAAAAAGAAAAAATGGAACAATTGTTCTCTAAATTCTAAATAACATTGTCCCGATCTAATCGGGACTTTTTTTTATCATTATTTTTTGCCACAGATTAAAAGAATAGAAAAGATTTTACCGCTTAAGCGATTTTAAATCTGTGCAAATCTTTTAATCTGTGGCAAACTTTTTTATAACCAGTTTAACATTCATTTTTTACCTTTAGAAAAAATTAAGTTGTGGGAATTAAAAAAGGCATTCGCTTCATTACATTAAAATCGGTAGGGCAATATATTAACTTTCTGAGTTACGTTCGTCCACAAAAAGCTGTAGCACTTTCTTACGCGCTTTTTAGCCAGCCAAGAGTTGGAAGATTACAAAAAGACAGCTTACCGAAAATACTTAGAAATACAGAAACAGAAACGTTTCATCATAACGAACATCATTTTCAGACGTATGTCTGGAAAGGAAACGAGACCAAAATTTTACTCGTTCACGGTTGGGAAAGTAATTCTTCGCGTTGGAAAAAAACGCTACCACATCTTCAAAAATCAGGAAGTACCATTATTGCTATTGATGCACCGGCCCACGGTCAAAGCAGTGGAAAGGAATTTAATATTCCGCTTTACGCTGAATTCATCAATAAAGCCGTAGAAAAATATCAGCCTACAATTATTATCGGACATTCTATTGGTGGAGCTGCCTGCGTTTATCATCAATATTTATTTCCAAATACGAGTATTAATAAAATGGTGATTCTTGGTGCGCCGTCAGATTTAAAAACTTTGATTGATAATTATGTGTCGATGTTAAGTTTAAATACCAAAATGTTTTCACTTTTAGAAAATCGTTTTTTAACACATTTCAATTTTAAATTAGAAGATTTCTCGGGACAAAAATTTGCAACCCAATTTAATGTGGCAGGTTTCATCGCTCACGACACTTCAGATAAGATTGTTGCTTTTGAAGAAGGTAAAAAAATCGCCAGCAATTGGAAAAACAGTCAGTTTATTGAGACTAAAGGTTTAGGCCACGGCATGCATGACGATGAATTGTATCAAAAAGTTCTTGAATTTTTGTTTACTGAAGGTTCTGAGCCACTAAGTCACTAAGGCATTAAGTTTTTTTTGTGATATATAGAATTCGACTTGCTTTGTCATCCTGAGGAAAGAAGGATCACACAAGTAATTCCGTTCCTAGAATCGTTCATCTTTGTCGAGTTACTAGTGAGATCCTTCTTTCCTCAGGATGAAAAGATTGTGTGAAAATCTAAACAACAATCTTAAAATATCTCAATAATTCCTTCTCTCCTTTTCTGGTAATCGTAATGGCTCTTGAATTTGTATTCTTTCTGAGCCAATCCTCACTTATCATTTTGTTTAAAAGCAAAGCTCCTATCGAACCTGCAATATGATTTCTTCTTTCGCTCCAGTCAAGACAAGGTTTTAGGAAGATTCTTTTTTGCTTTTGGGCTTCTGAAATATCAATTCCAAAATCTGAAAACCACTTTTCTCCTTCCAAAGAAATCTCAAAAAAACTATTCTTTTCAATAATTATTTTTTGTTCTAATAAACTATCGGTTAAGGCAACACCAATTTTCCCTGCTAAATGATCGTAACAAGTTCTGCAGAATTTTATTGGCGGATATTTTTCTGTTTTTTTAATTGATGTAATTTCACGTTTCGGAACCAGATTTGCCATTGCTTCAACAGCGTACGCGACTTCTTTATTCGAAAATCTGTAATATTTGTGACGGCCTTGCTTTTCAACAGAAAGCAAATCAGCATCGAGAAGTTTGCCTAAGTGCATGCTTATACTTTGTGGCGAAGCCTGAGCAACTACAGCAAGTTCTGTCGCTGTAAAAGCCCTTCCGTCTAACAAAGTCCACAAAATTGAGGCGCGCGTTGGGTCTCCAATTAATGCTGCCGTTTTTACAAATTGATCTTCCATTTGGATGTTTATAGTTAAATGTAGCATGAACTATTGCTTTGTAAAGTTAAATAACTTTGCTAAAAACAATCTATATGAACTCTACTTTATTCCTGCAATCTGATGTTAGCGATCCTTATTCGATATATAAAACCATGCTAGAAAAAAATCCTGTTTATTGGGATGAAACAAATAAAATATGGGCAATATATTCTTATGATGCTTGTGTTTCGATTCTAAAAAATACAAAAGCTGAGATTCCAACAATAAATCCAAGCAATGAACAAAAGCTCAACAAATATTCATTAGATATTCTAACTAATTTAACCCGTTTATCGAATGGAGTTCAACATGAAATTTCTAAAGAAATTGCAATGTTGTTATTTTCTAATATGAAATCAGTTCAAATCAATCAAATCACTTCTCAATTGACAGAAGATAATTTAGTTGAAAATAAAATCGATTGGGTAAATTCGGTTTGTAAAAAATTGCCGGTTTTGGTTGTTTTGAAAAGTTTCGGTTTTGAAGGGAATGATTGTGATTTCATTTTAAACAAAATAGAATCTTTCGTTAAAATAATGCTTCCGAATAAAACAGAAGAACAAGTAAAATCTATCAATAAAATTTCAGAAGAAATCTTTACAATTGTCGAAAAACAATTTCTGTCTTTAAATTTATTAAACAAAATATCCAATTCGGATTCTCTTTCAATTCACGAAATTAAAACAATATACATTAGTAATTTAATTGGTTTGTTTATTCAGAGTTTTGATGCCGGGCGTGGAATTTTGAGTAATTCGTTATTGCAAATTCTGAGCAACAAAACCTTTTCTAATAAAATTGAAATACAAAAATCGGTTATTGAAACTTTACGTTTTGATCCGCCAATTCACAATACAAGAAGAATTGCCAGTGAAGATTTTCTCATCGGCGAAAGCCTTATTAAAAAAAATGATTCGATTTTAGTTGTTCTTGCATCGGCAAACCGTGATCCTGAAAAATTTGAAAATGCTGTTGATTTTGATATTGAAAGAATTAACAATAATGACAATCTAACTTTCGGAATTGGCGGTCACATGTGTCTCGCGAAACATTTCTCAATTCATTTGGCCACAGAAGCTTTATGGTTTTTATTTGAGAAATATAAAACGATAAACCTTTTAGAAAACAACATTCAACATGAACCAATGATTAATGCCCGATTACCGAAAAATATCTGGATTTCAATACAATAATTAAAAACAAAACTATGATAGCTGTAATTTTTGAAGTTATTCCAAACGAAGGAAAAAAAGAAGAATATTTGGATATCGCTGCCAGTTTGCGACCGGAATTAAATAATATTGAAGGTTTTATTTCGATAGAACGCTTTCAGAGTTTTAACGATCCTGAAAAAGTTTTGTCTTTGTCTTTTTGGAAAGATGAGGAAAGTATTCAACAATGGCGAAATCTTGAAATACATCGCCATGCTCAGGCAAAAGGCAGAAATGAAATTTTTAAAGAGTATCATTTAAGAATTGCCAATGTTATTCGCGATTATGGAATGTTTGATAGGGCGGAAACGCCGAAAGATAGTTCTGGTTTTCATAGCTGAAATATTCAAAGATGCAGAGGTTTTCTCATTTTGTCATCCTGAAGCACGAAGGATCACAAGATTGTGTAGAAAATCCAAAAATCTAAGAAGTCTAAAATCTTAAGATCTAAGAAGTCTAAATTTTACCTACTTTTGCAGTATGGAAGAGAATTTAAAACGTCTGAATAAATTTATTGGAGAAACCGGCTATTGTTCTCGTCGTGAAGCCGATAAATTGATTGAAGAAGGACGCGTAACGATAAATGGTGTTGTGCCGGAAATGGGAACTAAAGTTTCGCCAGATGATGAAGTGCGTATTGACGGAAAATTGATTGTAGAGAAACACGAAAAGTTAGTGTATTTAGCTTTCAATAAACCTGTTGGAATTGAATGCACGACTAATTTAGAGGTTCGAAATAATATTGTGGATTATATTAATTACCCAAAACGTATTTTTCCGATTGGAAGATTGGATAAAGCGAGTGAAGGATTAATTTTTATGACAAATGATGGCGATATTGTAAACAAGATTTTACGCGCCAGAAACAACCACGAAAAAGAATATACGGTAACCGTTAACAAACCTATCACAGAACGTTTTATACAACGAATGGGAAATGGTGTTCCGATTCTGGATACGGTTACAAGAAAATGTAAAGTGGAACAAATTAGCCAGTTTACTTTCAAAATTATTCTGACGCAAGGTTTAAACCGCCAGATTCGTCGAATGACAGAATATTTGGGTTATGATGTAACAACTTTGAAACGTATCAGGATTATCAATATTTCACTAGATATTCCGGTTGGCCGTTATCGTGATTTGACGGATGATGAAATTAAAGAATTAAATCATTTAATTGAACCTTCGAGTAAAACGGAAGAAGCAAGTTTACCAAAGGTAGAAACAAAAACTCCAACAGCAACAGGAACAAAACGCAGAACAGAATTTATATCGAAAGACGATCCCAGATTTAAGAAAAAAGGAGATTATTAATTCATTACGATAAATTATAAAAGCCTCGAATTTGACTACTCGAGGCTTTTATATTTATATCCGTATAGTAAAGACTATCTTAAGATGCGAAAGTTTTTTACGAAGTCTTTGTATTTATCGCTTAAAGTGACTTTGTGGTTTCCTTTTAAAATAACGAGATTATCATTGACAATTATTTCTTCTATTTTGCTCAGATTTACAATATAGTTTCGATGTGTCTGACAAAATTTAGTCGCATCAAGAAGCTGAATAATCTTGGTTAAAGATATTAAGATTACAAATTTTTCAACCTCGGTTATGATATTGCAGTAACGATCTTCGACTTCGATGTAAACGATATCTTCAATTCTGACTTTCTTTAATGCTTTATTTTTTTTGATAAAAAGCGAATCGTTACTTACAACCGTATTTTGATCTTCGCTGTGAAAAACATTGGTTTGTCCGTAAAATTTTTCTACGGCCATTTCGAGCGCATATAAAATTTCAAGCTCATTGAAAGGCTTCATTAAAAAACTAAAAGGTCTGGTCAGTTTTGCTCTTTCAAAAATTTGACGGTCTTTTGAACTGGTTAAAAAAACAAAAGGTTTTACTCCGTTTGGCACAATATTAATAGTTTCTGCGAAAGTAATTCCGTCTGGTTTTCCGTCTAGAAAAACATCAATAACTACAATATCAATGTTATTTTGATAAAATAGTTTTAAAGCTTCATTATACGTTGGAGCAATTCCGACGATATTATAATTATTTTCTTTAAGCACTTTTATGAGTGCATCGCTTTCGCTGGCGGTATCTTCGATAATAAGTACATTTATATTATCCATGATTTTTAAACTTTTGTAATGCTATAATTATTTTAGTTCCAACATTTTCTTCACTCTCGATATCGAGTTTGCCGCCGTTTTTATGAATCATGCTTTTGCACAATTGCATTCCTAAACCAGTTCCTATATTTTCGTCATTTTTCTTTTTCGAAAGCAAAACAGTTTCTTTTAAAAGTTCGTTTTTAGTCGAAGCATTCATTCCAGATCCTGTATCTTCGATGACTAAATAACAAAAATCGTCAGATGAAGGTCTCGTATAAATAGCGATTGTTCCCTTTTCCTGAGAGAATTTAATAGCGTTGTCTAACAGATTCCTGATAATAATTTTGAGAGAATCCATGTCGGCAAATACATAATCCGAAGCCGCAACATTGTTTTTATAATTGATGTTTTTGTTTAACATCAACGGTTTATAATTGTATTCTACATGTTGCACAATCGAGGCAAGATGCAGTGATTCCTGATAAAAATAAGCTTGTTTGGTTTGCAACAAAGCCCAATTAAGCAAATTATCTAACAAATTATAAGCTCCGTTTGCAATATCACTATTGTTATGAAGCAAAACATCGAGTTCATTGAAATTTTTACTTTCGAGATTCTCTATCAGTTTACCGTTACTTGTTTTCAAAGCATTTACAGAAGAACGCAAATCATGGCTTACTATCGAGAACAATTTATCTTTAGTAGCATTCAGTTCATCCAGCTCATTTTTCTGGGCCAGAATTATTTTATTATTTCTAATTTTTTGGCGATAAGAATAAACACCCGCTCCAAATAATATTAGCAATAAAACTGATGAAATAATAAAACCATTTCTTTCTGCTATTTTTACTTTATTCTCGGCTGCAAGAACATCAACTTCTTTTTGTTTTTGTTTTACGGCGAATTTCTTTTCTACTTCGGCAATTGCCCAGACTTTATTTTGATCGTTTAGGGAATCTTTCCAGGTTTCGTATTCTTTTCGATATGTTAAGGCTAAGGGAAAATTTTTTCTGTTTTCTTCTACAACAGCCATATTTCTAGCTGCAACTCTTTTTAAATCAAATGATTTTACTTTTTTTGACAAATCATATGCTTTTGTAAAATAAGGAATTGCCTGATCATCTTTATATTGATCGTAATATAAAGTTGCAATATCCATATAAGAACTGATAAGCATTAAAGTATCTTTTTCCTTTTCCTGTAATTTTGCACTTTTAAACAAATACTTTTCAGACTGATTAAATTCCTCCAAGTGCAAGTAACACAATCCTATATTATGTAAAACAACACTATTATTTATATCATAAGTTTTTCCAGAAACTTTTTCAACTTGTTGAAAATATTCTAAAGCTGACTTAAATTGTTTCTGCTCTAATGCAATTTCCCCTAATTTCATTTTCACTTTATAAAAAAAATGAAAATCTTTCGAAATCTTAGCAAACTCCTTTTTAGATTCATTGATTAGTTTTTTCTCCTGAAAACTAATTCCTCTAAAATAATGACAATAATCTATAAGCTCTTTATTTTCTGAATTGCTTATTGCCTTCATGGAATAAACAAGAGTTGAATCCCAATTGCTTTCGTTATAAAATTTTTGAGCTTTATCAAAACTTATACTTTTCTTAAACTGTCTTGATTTTGCTTTAATTTCTATATTCATCAAAGAACCATTTTTCTGCTCTTGAGAAAAAAGAAAAAAAGAAAAGAAAAATAATATTGAAGTAATAAACAATCTAATTTTAATCATTATACTGCTTTTCTTATATTTTACTAAATAGTAATGAGATAAAAGCGTGATAGAATATCTATACCGCTTTTATCATCTTTAATGAGAGTTTGTCTTATCAACTATCCATGTTGAACAGTAGTTTCTGTTCCTCGAGATGCTATTGGATCTGAATCCCAAAGAAAAGTTTGGATTTTTTCTAAATTTGATAGGCCTCCGATAAAAATATCTGCGTCTGCATGAAAAATTATTTCATAAATAAACAAATCTTCTGATAATTCTTCAGGCATATCATATACTATAAAAAACTGCAATTGAGAATCTCCTTCAATATCAATGTAAGTATTTTGAAATATCTGATAATCAAGAACATCGTTTTTAATTGTAGTCGAATCGACATACACGACTGCATTTATCTCAAGCATATTTTTCTTAGCATCGTAATATGCTTCAACGTATGGAGACAAAACTTCTACTGATTTTGTTTTTTGAAATGTCAATTTTCCTATTGAAACAGCAGCACTTTCATCTTTCGGGGTAATGTTGGTTCCTGGAGGAGTAATAATTTTTGGTTCTTTAATAGTAATGTTTGTCATGGGTTTTGTTTTTAGGTTAGACTTATAGATTAATTATATTTTTAAGAAAAATCTCACTTTATTCATTTAAAAACATAGAAAAAAATTCATTTTTCAAGAATCAAATATAGTAAACAATTTCTTAATAAGTTTCACCACTTTGTAATAAGTATATTAATTAACAATTAGTTGTTCTAATTACTTATAAATATTGACTTACATTAAACCAAAAACCAGAAAAAAATCCCATTCAAATAATGAATGGGATTTGGTATTTACTTTCTATCATTTACATATTCATAATATAAAACCTTAGATAAAATTGTCTGATTTTTATATTGTGCAATTTCTTCTTCTTTTGATATTTCTATGTCTTTTCCATCGAGATGCTGATGTAAGAAATACTCCCGACGCGCTTCATCATTAAAATTTAATCCGCTTAGAAATTTTGGTTCTAACCCTTTATTTACGGAGATATTATACTTTGTAATTAAATCTCCCCAATTAACAAAACTGCATAGTAGAACGGTTCCGTAAAAATACCAGATCATTTGGTTAAAGAGATAAACGTTTGTTTTTTGTCTGGAAATTTTTAAAAAGGCATAAACTAAACCAATTATGGCCAAAATTAGAAAAGCATAAACTCCAAGTCTTTTATATGTCAATCCGAAAAACGATACATATTCTGAATTTTTGATAATTGTACTTACGATCAAAATACCATTTAAGAAGATCCATATTTTGGCTAATTTTTTAAGTGTTGCTGCTTTCTGATCAAAATTAAATCCGCCTTTAAAATAAAATAAGAGTACTCCAACGGCCATAAGAGTAGAAAAAATCACTGAATTTACCCTTTCGTGAGTGTCGGCACTAAGTTTCGAAGCCTGCGCTGTTACTACTTCAAAAAACTGCTCATAATTGTAGGTTACTATAAAGACTAAAAGCATGAAATTTAATAATAGTAAGGTAATCTCACCGCTTTTTCGTTCAAAATCCAGATCAAGAAATGAAAATGTATTTTGATTTTTAACTTCATCTGCATTTTTGAAATCATTATCCAGCAATTCGTTTTTATCGTAGCATACGTCCGGAACCCAATAATTCCAAATATTGAAGGAAATGTAAAAGCCCAAAACACTTATCAATAACAATTGTACAATATCAATATCTAAAGTGTAATCTGTAAATAGTGATGAAAAATGATCACTCCCAAATGAATACACTATAAAAAACAATAGCAAAAATACGGTTGGAATAATAAAGTAAGCGATCAGCTTTTTAGTAAAATCATTGCTGATTTTCTTTTCCGGAAGCCATTGATCAAACATAAAAACGCGCCCTAATGAGGTTACTCCGTTTAAGAATACAAGAGGGAAGATTTGTATTATTTTGAGCTTAAAATCCTGTGTTTTAAATTGCAGAAACAGAACTGACATTGCTAATGCCAGAAACGAAGCAAAATCGCCATACCACGCAAAGGCAAAGCAAGATAAAACCGATGTGACAACCAAAATTAAGTGTGTGCGGTCGATAAAACGATCCTGAAAGTAGTAACAGATTAAACCTGTTATAACTAATCCAAAAATAGCGAGGTTTACTCCTATTGACTCTTTGTAAAAAAGCAGTGTAAAAACGAAACTGCATGCCAGAATAAAATGATGTTTTTTCATGATTTTAATTTTAAAAGCACTTTGTGTTTCAAAGTATTTGGGTAAAAAAATTTTACTTGTTAGATTTCATTAATTTTTCAAGACTAGATAAGTGTTCATTAAAGGCCGCGCGTCCTCTATTGGTCACTCTGTAAGATGTTTTAGGCTTTTTGCCTACGAATTCTTTTTTAACTTCTATATATTCAGATTTTTCAAGTGCTGTAGAATGGCTTGCTAAATTACCGTCGGTGATATTTAAGAGCGTTTTCATCTCAGTAAAATCTACCCAGTCATTGACCATCAGAATGGACATAATTCCCAATCTGACACGGCTTTCAAAGTCTTTATTTAGTTTATCAATGATTCCCATTGGTTATTTATATTTTTTGAACATTACAAGTCCGTACAAGATATGCAAAATACCAAAGCCTATTATCCAAAAAACTAAACCATATCCAACATAAAAAAGAGAAATAACTCCTAAAAGAAGTTCACTGAATCCTAGATATTTCACATCAGAAAAAGTATATTTCTCTGCATTAATTAATGCTAAGCCATAAAATATTAAAGTTGTTGGTGCAACTAAAACATATATTTGATGGTATAAAAGTGCCAGACAAAATATACCTCCAACAAAAAGCGGAACTGCTAAATTGAATAACATTTTTTTTGTAGCGGTTGTCCAGACAGGCAAATTATATTTTCTGCTTTTTCTAATCGTAAAAATGATTCCAAATGTAAGTGCGAACAACAAAATTACAGCGCCTGTCCAAAATAATTCTGAAACCAGATTTGCTGAATATAATTTATGTTCACCGTCAAAGTAGTCAAGTCCATTTGCTTTAAACAACTGATAAACGTACAATCCACCAATTAATGCCGACAAACCAGCGAAAACTCCTGAAAGTCCGCTTAAAGATATAAATCTTGAAGAACGCTCCATCATTGAGCGAATGTGTGCTAAATCTTCCTGATGCTTCTGATTCATAATTAAAGTACTTTGAAGTACAAAGTTATGTTTTATTTTGAATTGACAAGCGAAAAAATGATTTTTTTATTTCAATGTTAAGATAGATACCTACAAGGTTTTGAAAATCTTGCAGGAACAAAACTATTTTATTACCGGAGAGCCGCGTGAGGGATAGGAGCTGGCTACCGAAGTAGCGCGTATAGCCCGACCGTATTTGCGAAAGGCGCGAATAAGCGGTTTGTTAAATAGCGCCTTTTGTAAATACGGTCACGCCCAGATTATAAACGAAAAAGCCTATTCAAACGAACAGGCTTATACTATTTTATTTCAATTTTGATTAAAACCATCTTCTTCTTTTGAAAAGAAATACCCCACATGCAGATAAAACAACAGAAATTAAAAGAAGTATCCAAATGCCATATTTGCTTTCTTCTAAACCGTTTGGCACGTTCATTCCGTATAAACTGGCGATCAAAGTGGGAATCATCAAAATAATAGAAATGGATGTCATTTGCTTCATGATGTTATTCATATTGTTCGAAATTACTGAGGCGTAGGCATCCATCATTCCGGTTAGGATATTGCTATAAATGTTGGCAGTATCCTGAGCCTGGCTTAATTCAATTTCGACATCTTCAAGCAAATCCGGATCGTAGTTTGCTTTTTGAGATTTTAAGTTTTTAATTCGATGAAATAAAACATCGTTTCCTTTTAAGGAAGTAATAAAAAACACAAGACATTTTTCGATTTGAAGCAATGCCTGCAATTCTTCATTTTTGATGGATTTCTCTAAATTATCTTCAGCTAATTTTATCTTCTGATTAATCTGTTTCAAATATTTTAAATACCAAACACTTGAAGACAGCAATAATCTTAGAACCAAATCGAAATTATCCTGAATTTCAATATTTTTTCGTTGTGAATACAATACAAAATCAGCTATAATTTCTGTTTTGTAAAAGCTAATTGTAACGCAAATATTTTCTTTAAAAACCAAACCAAGCGGTATGGTTTGAAAAGGCAGTTTTATGTCATTGCTTTTTATAGGAACACGCATGATGATCAACGTCCAGCCGTCTTCGATCTCGATACGAGGCCTTTCGTCAATATCTTCAATATCGTTGTAAAATGCTTCAGGAATCTGAAGTTCTTCTAATAGGTATTTTTTTTCTGTTTCTGATGGATTTTCAATATTGATCCAGCAGTTTGGAGTCCATTTTGAGATTTCAAGTAATCCGTTGTTGTTTGTGTAAAAGGCTTTCATTCAAAAATACAGGGTGTTATCACAGCATTTTGAAAATTTCAAAAGCTGCTTTTAATTTAATACTAACGAATAATAATCGTCCATTTGGAGAAGTTTTTTTAAGTGCTGCAAAAGTATCCTTTATTTTTAAGACCCGAAACTTTAAAATATTAATTCTATATTAAAATGGTACTTTGGGCAGACTTTTTTAGTTGTGTAACGCAAAAAGCCTGCTCTATTGAACAGGCTTTGTGTGTGTTTTGAAAAGAAATTATTTTCTTGCGCTTCTCATTTTGCGGGCTAAAAGCGTATTTTTAAGTAACATCGCAATTGTCATTGGTCCCACTCCACCAGGAACTGGCGTAATAAATGATGCTTTTTTGCTTACTTCGTCGAAAGCAACATCGCCTTTTATTACGTAACCTTTTGCGTTTGATGCATCTTCTACACGAGTAATTCCAACATCAATAACCGTTACTCCTTCTTTTACCATATCGGCCTTCAAGAATTCAGGAACTCCTAAAGCAGTGATTATAATATCTGCATTTTTAGTAAATTCTTCTAAGTTTTTAGTTCGGCTGTGTGTCAAGGTAACTGTTGAATCTCCCGGATTTCCTTTGCGGCTCATTAAAATACTCATTGGACGGCCTACGATGTGGCTTCTTCCAATTACAACTGTATGTTTTCCGGCAGTTTCTACTTTATAACGCTCCAACAATTCCATAATTCCAAATGGTGTTGCCGGGATGAAACTTTCCATTTCAAGCGCCATTCTTCCAAAGTTTGTTGGGTGAAAACCATCAACATCTTTATCAGGATCAATTGCTAATAATATTTTTTGCTCGTCGATGTGTTTCGGTAACGGTAATTGAACGATATATCCGTCAAGATCATCATCTTCGTTTAACTCTTTAATTTTAGCTAACAACGCTTCTTCGGTAATATCTTCGGGTAAACTTACCAAAGTAGAATCAAAGCCAATTTGCTGACAAGATTTTACTTTACTTCCTACGTAAGTTAAACTTGCTCCGTTTGTTCCCACTATTACCGCTGCTAAATGAGGTACTTTCCCTCCGGCATCTTTTATGGATTGAACTTCGGCTGCAATTTCGTTTTTAATGTCTTCTGATGTTTTTTTACCGTCTAGTAGTTGCATTGTTTTGTCTCAGGTTTAATTTGTTTCAGGTTTCAAGTTTCATGTTAAAAATGAAACTCATTTTTTTTATACTAAAAAAGTTCCAAATTTCAGTTTCATAACTTGAAACCTGAAACTTGAAACTTTTTATTTTATTATCTCGGCATTCCGCCTGGCATTCCTTTCATGCCTCCCATCATTTTCATCAGGTTTTTTCCGCCCGGACCTTGCATCATCTTCATCATTTTGCTCATTTGGTCAAACTGCTTCATTAACTGATTTACCTGCTCGACTTTGGTTCCGGAACCTTTCGCGATTCTGGCTTTCCTTTTTACGTCGATTATGGCAGGTTTGCTTCTTTCGATTGGCGTCATCGAGTGTATGATTGCTTCAATATGTTTGAAAGCATCATCTTCTATTTCTACATCTTTCATGGCTTTTGAAGCTCCTGGTATCATTCCTACCAAGTCTTTCATATTACCCATTTTTTTCACTTGCTGAATCTGCGTTAAGAAATCATCAAAACCAAATTCATTTTTAGCGATTTTCTTTTGAAGTTTTCTGGCTTCTTCTTCATCAAATTGCTCTTGCGCTCTTTCTACAAGCGACACAACGTCTCCCATACCTAAGATACGCTCGGCCATACGATCCGGATAGAAAACATCAATTGCTTCCATTTTCTCTCCCGTACCTACAAATTTGATTGGTTTGTTTACAACCGTTTTAATCGAAATTGCAGCTCCACCACGTGTATCTCCATCTAATTTCGTTAAAATAACTCCATCAAAGTTTAAGATGTCGTTGAAGGCTTTTGCTGTGTTTACAGCATCTTGTCCTGTCATGGCATCCACAACGAACAAGGTTTCATGTGGCTGAATTGCTTTGTGAACACGTGCAATTTCATCCATCATTTCTTTGTCTACTGCCAAACGACCAGCGGTATCGACAATTACGACATTAAAACCGTTTGCTTTTGCATGTTTAATTGCGTTTTGAGCAATTTCAACTGGATTTTTATTTTCCGGCTCTGAGTAAACCTCAACACCTATTTGGTCTCCAACAACATGCAACTGATTGATCGCCGCAGGACGGTAGATATCACACGCTACAAGAAGTGGTTTTTTATTTTTCTTTGTTTTTAGAAAATTAGCTAATTTTCCTGAGAAAGTTGTTTTACCAGAACCTTGCAATCCTGACATTAAAATAACTGAAGGCGTTCCAGAAAGGTTAATTCCTGCAACATCGCCACCCATTAATTCTGTCAGCTCATCTTTTACTAACTTCACCAATAATTGTCCTGGCTGAAGCGTAGTTAAAACGTCCTGACCAATTGCTTTTTCTTTTACTTTGGTTGTAAAATCTTTAGCAATTTTAAAGTTAACATCGGCATCAAGCAAGGCACGACGAACTTCTTTTAAGGTATCGGCAACGTTTACTTCTGTAATTTTACCGTGCCCTTTTAATATATGGAAGGCTTTATCTAACTTATCACTTAAATTATCAAACATACTATTTTCTTTATTTGAAGTGCAAAGATAATCTAATTAGATATTTCAGGCAATATTTATTTAAGTGCAATTTTGCCACGAAGACACTAAGGCACAAAGTTTTTTGTCTCTCGCAGATTTAGCAGATTAGGCAGATTATTTTTTTTAAAATTGATATAAAAAAAATCAGCTATATCTGCCAGAAACAAAAAAGGCACAAAGAATAAAAACCTTTGCACCTTTGTAACTTTGTGTCTTTGAACCTTAAAAACTAAAACTGGAAATAAATAAAAGGCTGTGAACCTGCAACTGCTGTTGCGTAAACGATCCAGTAAACGAAACCAAGAATTATTGCTTTTGCTAATAAAGGTGTTTTATCGAAAACTGATTTCATGCCGTTTGTAATCACTTCCGGTAAGAAATGCCAAACATATCCAAACAGCATTAATAAGAATACATTTTTATATCCTAAAACGATCACTTTCCATTGTTCCGGTTCGAATGTTAACTGACCGATATTATTGATTACCTGCAAGGCTGTTTCAAAATCTCTGGCTCGGAAAAATATCCAACAGAATACTACAAAATGAAATGTAATTACGATTGAAAAGAATTTCCATAAGAAATTAGAGCCTTCTTTTTTGGAAGGAAAAAATTCCATGAAAATTTTATGAACTGCCAAAGCTAATCCGTGCAAAGCTCCCCAGATGATAAACTGCGCTCCGGCTCCGTGCCACAATCCTCCTAAAAGCATTGTTGTAAACAAGTTAAAATTCGTTACAAGCGTTTGATTTTTTTTATTTGAAAGTAAAAATGTCAAACAAAAAAGTACGATTGCACCAATTGCAATTGCTAATGGAATAAAACTAACATTTACATTTGAAATTCCCCAAAGCAATAATCCGAAGAAGAATAAACTCGGAAATAAAAATCCTGCGAATGTTCCTTCTCTGTTTCCTCCAATCGAAATATACAAAAAGTCTTTTAACCAGGTTGATAACGAAATGTGCCATCTTCTCCAGAAATCAGTAATCGAAACCGATTTATAGGGCGTTCTAAAGTTGGCCGGTAATTTAAATCCGAGTAACAACGCAATTCCAATTGCCATATCTGAATATCCTGAAAAGTCACAATAAATCTGGATCGCATATCCGTAAGACGCCATTAAATTCTCGAATGACGTATAACTCATCGGCGTATCAAAAACACGATCTACAAAGTTTATTGAGATATAATTTGAAATTACTGTTTTCTTAATCAATCCTCCAATAATCAGAAACAACGCATTATTTACATCTTGTTTGGTCAGGTTTAATTTTTGATAAATCTGCGGAAGGAAATCTTTTGCGCGTACAATTGGCCCGGCCACTAATTGCGGGAAAAACGAAACGAAAAACAAATATTCGATGTAGTTTTTTGTCGGTTTAATTTCTTCACGATAAATCTCTATAATATAACTCATCGACTGAAAAGTATAAAACGAAATTCCAACAGGAAGAAAAATATTATGTAGTGCAAAATTGCCATTGAACATATCATTGTAAGTTACAATCATAAAGTTCATGTATTTAAAATAACCTAATAATCCTAAGTTCAGGATAATACTTATGACCAAATACATTTTCTTGGTATTTACTTTGGTTTCTTTGTAAATGATCTGGCTCAAACCATAATCTACTACAGAAGAAAGCAATAATAACAAAAAGTAAATTCCGCTTGACTTATAATAAAAGAAAAGCGAAAACAGGATTACGTACGTTAATCGTAAATAAAATGTTTTACGCAAAAAGGCGTACACAAAATAGAAAACCAGAAACAATCCAAGAAAAAGTCCTGTATTGAATAATAATTTTTCGTCGGGATTATAAACGAACCAACTTTTGACTTGCTCTAATGTTATGGTACCAAAATTTTGAACAAACCAATTATTTATGCTATTACTTGTTATCAACTTATTTCTTTGATTTAAAATTATCGTATGCTTTTAAAAATGCTTCTGTAAACAATTTTCCTTGTTTTTCGTATCCTTTTTTAGAATAATGAACCCAATCCGGGCCAATTAACCCTTCAGATTTCAGACTTCGAATTCCTTCCATTCCTCCAAATTCATCGTATAAATCCCAAACTGCAAATCCATCGGTTTCTGCAATTTCATTGATTCTTTTTGCATAATCACGTACATAAACATTTGGGCGTCTTCCTTTAAGCAAAGATGGTGGCGGAGTCATCACAATTACCGAAACATTATCATTTTGCTCTTTTATGTTTTTTATAAACTCCCGCAATTCTCTTATATAAGCTGCAGCTTCCATGTGATCATAACTTTCATTTGTTCCTAATGAAAAAATCAACACATCAGGATGCAATGCTTTTAACTGCTCAAAAAACAAAGGATATTTATTATAATCTGAGAATTTAGCCCCATTTACTCCAATGCTGTTATAAATTAATCCTGCAGCATCTTTTTCTAAAACAAGTCCGTTAAGTTCATATTTTGATGCGCCTTTATTCGGAACTAAATAAATTTTATCTAAAGCTTTTTCTGATTTGTAATAATGTGAAAATGCATCAGATTCCAGATTTAAAGGAACAAATTCTGAACTTTTAATAATTTTTGGTTTTGTTTCGTGTGTTAATATTTTCAATGTTCTCCCGGCACGAATATTATTTGATTTCAGGTTGTTTTCTCTTTTAATTTCGGCAACTGAAATATTGTATTTGTCGGCAATTACAGAGATTGCTTCTCCTTTTTTTATTTTATGTTTTATTACTTTTCGTTCTGTCTCTTCTGTAATATTCGTTTGAGATGATATTGCCAAATCGAACATATCCTGATTCTGAGGCGTAATAATATGAATAGAATTAAACTTATAAGCCGGATCTTTAACATTCAATTGCACTGCAAAACCTCCGGTGTCTCTCCAAAGTCCAATTCCGGTTAAACCGATTGGAACACTTTTGAAAGAATGAATATTTCTATAACTTTCCCATGCTCTGTTGGAATAAAATCGTTCGTTATAAGAACCGTTTGTTTTCGCTAATTGATACGGAAAAACAAGTCCTCGCCCCGCATTCCCAAATTGCTGTTGCAATATTTTTCGAATTTTATTGGTCATTAAATCTCCCTGAATGTGAGAATCGCCAATATGTACAATATTTATTTTCTGATTATTTTGACTTTCGTTTTCTTTTAATTTCTTAAAAACACTTTCTAAAACTTTCTCATTATAAATGTGATTGCCTGTATAAACTTCAACCGCTGTACTATCGATTTTATGAACCATATTTTTAGTTATTGGAAGTGAGTCTGACTTTTGCGTTTTATCATTTGTTGAGAAAAAAAGACAACAAAAGAAAATAATAAGTTTATTCATTGACACTATCTTTTTTGACAGCAACAGAATCGGCTTTTGCTTTTCTGACTGTTCTGGGTTTATCTGTAACATCACGTTTTTCGCGCAGTACTTTATATTGTTCGTATCCTTTATTCAACTGTTCATACAATAAATTACCTATCGCTTTTGCTCCACGCTGGTTAAAATGCGTATAATCTTTGTTGGCTCTTGCCGGAGCTTCATCCACCCATTTTACCATCGAACCGTCTCCGCCCATTAAAGTATATAAATTTACAAATCCTGATTCTGTTTCTAATGCATATCTCTTTTGCGCTTTCATTAACGGAACAACTGCAGAGTCTGTTTTCATTTCTAAATCGTATTTGGTCGATTTATCAGCTGTTGAAACAATCAAAATAGAAACGCCCGGAAAAGATTCCCTGATTTTATTTACTACTTTTTTCATGCCTTTTTCGTACCAGAAATAATTTTTGGTACCGTAATTTAAAACATTGGTTCCGTAATGCAAAATAATAAGATCGTATTTCAACGTGTTATTAAAAGACTGCATTACTCCGGCATCAAAAATAGAAATTGGCAAACCTGAATTTCCTCTTTGCGAGAAGTTGTCTACGTGAACTCCAGTTCCGTTATCAAAATTAAAGCCATAAATTGGGATAGAATCTGCTTGTACAAAATTTGCTTTAAAAGCTTTAATACTTCCTGAAGCTACTTTTATGGTGTTTACCAAATTATTCGGAACAAGGTTTTTTCGAAGTGTATCTTTACCAATAATAAAATTGACATTTCCTTTTCTATGCGATTTTCCATAAAACAAAGTTGGATTATCCAGCGAAGTCGAGAATTTATTAAGTCCGGCTTCGTATTGAACCCAGGTTTGATTTTTAGCATCATTTGCATAGAAAACGTGCCCATTTACTCCAAAAGGGTTTGTTGGCCTTTTTACGTTTAGATACGATTGTGTTTTCCAGTTTTTAGAATAAGAAGATTTTACAGAACCTCTCGATGCCGCAGATTCTGAAGTTATTGGAACAAACCCAACGCCATTGCCTCCAAAACGCTGTTGATAATTTGTTCTTACATCCTGAACAATCAAATCGCCATCGGTCATAGAATCTCCGTAATAAGCAATTCTTACTTTGGCTTGCGGATTATTTTCTAATTGATATAATTTTTCATAAAATGAAATCAGGTATTGATATCCTTTATAGTTATCAAAAGTTTCAGATGGAAATTCGATACCTTGAGAAGCATCAAAATTAATTTTTTCTCCTGCTTCCTGATTTTCAAGATCGGCAACACTATCACCTTTTGGCGATAAAGAATCATTTGCTACCGACTCCAGAAGCAAACTGTCTATAAGTACATTTTTAGAATCGATTTTACTGTCCGAAAAGATTTTATTCGGCAAGACTTGTTTAAATCCTATAAAGGCTATAAATGCCAATGCAACAATTGCAAAAGACTGAAAAAAATATGATTTTGTATTCACTTAGTAATTATAAATTTTAAGAATAGGATTACAAATAATTTAAAATAATTTCTGCTGATTCCTTATAAAAAACACGTGCAAAGATAGAATTAAACATTAATTAAATAATTCTTTTTAACGATAAAATTAAAACAAAAAAAGAGGCCAGATAAATCTAACCTCTTTCAAAAAAAAATAAAAAAACAAAGCTAATGATTAACTAAATTTTAGTGCTGTTAGTATTTCACTACAGCCAAAATATTTTCTTAGAATGTTGTAGTGCTATTTGCTTGGTATGCGAAATTGAAAGTGTAATATCTTGGTAAAGATTCTGTAGTTGGAGCAGCAGGTGCATCTTTATAGTAGCTTAAAATTTCAAATTTTGCATATTTACCATCATGGGTTTTTATAACAAATACTTTTCCTGCTAGCGGAGTAACAATACTAGTAGGCATATCGTAGTTATACCAGCCTTTTCCACTTCCTTTAGGAATTGCATAAACAGTAGCTGCATCCTGAACAAAAGTAGAAGCTGCAGGATATAAAGTTACGCTGGCAAATGTACCAGAAACAATACTTACTGCTCCAGATCCTTTTCTGTCTGGCTCACTGTCAGTCATTTTAACTCCTCCATTTACAAGAATCGTTGTTGTACTGAAAGCAACGTCCCAATCATCTGTGGTGACAACTTTATTTTCCGAAAAACTGAACTTTGTAAATTCTGTTTGTGTAGCATCAAGATTAGAAACTTTTGTAGTTACAACTGCTGGAACCGTATTATCATCTTCAGTATTATTGTTATCATCACTACTACAAGATGCAGTAAAAAGTACTAGAGCTAAAAGCGAAAGTTTTAAAAATTTTGTTTTCATGGTAAAGGTGTTTAAATAAATATTAATTAAAAATTATATTGAACTCGTGCAAAAAGTTGTCTACCGGCCAGATTAGGAATTTGACTCGGATCTGTATAATCAAGCAAATTATTAGCTCCGGCCTGAAGCATTAATTTATCAGTAATGTATTTTGAAATAGATAAGTTTGCAGTACAATAATCACTGATTAGCTTATCATATTTATCAAGGATTGTATTCCCATTGGTATCAAACAATCCGTATTTGCTTCTATAGAAAATACGTAAATTGATATCTGTTTTTATTGCTGGAAAAGTGTATGACAATTTAAGATTGGCTGTATGTTTCGACCTGTTATATAGTCCGAAATAGTCTGATTTACTAATTTCAATGGTTTGTAATTCCGAATTGCGAATGAATTTGTGATCGTCAAAATCATCAAGAACAGATTTGTCTTTGGCAATTAAATATTGATATCCCAGCGACACTGAAAATTGATCCGTAAATTTATATGTTGAATTATACTCCAGCCCATAAGTAAAAACTTTACTATAATTGAAGTAGCTAAAAACATTTTGACCATTTTGTTTTGTAGCAACAACACCTGTATCAATTAAATCACTAATGGAATTATAGAAAGCATTTAGTTCTATTTTAAGTTTGTTTTTTTTATAAAAGCCTCCAAAATTGTAATTTATTGAACTTTCAGGTTTCAATGGCTCGTCAAAGTTTATTCCTGCTACTCTTGTGGCAATAAGACTCTGGCTTTCCAATTCGTCTAAACGAGCTTCTGCAACATTGTATCCTAAAACGGTATATCCTACTGATGGATTGGTGAAATCAAAAAACAACTGGCGGAAATCAGGTGCTTTATAACCATATCCTACTGAACCTTTAAGAGAAAAATTTGTATTAAATTTATAATTTACTGCTAGTTTTGGGCTTAATTGAGATGCATATTCACTATGGTTATCATATCTGAATCCTGCAAGAATATTTAATTTTTCTGTTGGATTATAATCATATTGTAAGTAAACGTATTGCGAATTAAATTTAACATCATTGGCAAAATAGGTACGATCTAAGCTTTCATAATTCAACCCAACACCTGCCGTTAATTTGTCCTTATTTATGGACCAGGTTGTTCTTACTTCTGGTCTAAAAAGCCATTGATTATAATATGTTTTATCATAAAGAACATTATCCGGATCATTTAAATATGCATCATTTTTATAATTGGTTGCATACAATTCATATTCCCAATATAATTTAGAATTCCATCTATGTTCTAATTTAATTTGCGAATTCCATTCATTTTCTTTTGCATCACCTCTATATCTTTCCGTTTCGATAATCGCTTTGTTATCTATCTTTTGATTAAAAAAACGGTTACTTACAGTTAGTTTAAGATTTTCTGAAAAATCGTAGTATATTTTGGGCTGAATTGTCGTATTGTGATATTTTTCAACATTCTTTAACCATGTACTTTTATCTAAATCATATCCATCAGATGAATAAAAATTGGTAAATAAGTTGGCTGCAAATTTTTTCTTTTTCCAAAGTAAATTAGCATTCGCATCATTAGTATTAAATGTAGCATATCGATAGGAAAGCGTGCCAGAAAACATATCTTTTTTAGGTCTTTTTGTGATTACGTTAATCACTCCCCCCATAGCTTCTGAACCATATAAGGCTGATGATGCTCCTTTTACAATTTCAATTCTTTCTATATTTCCAACAGAAACCCTTGATAAATCTAAAACTCCTGAACTTCTTCCAACAAGCGGAACACCATCAATCATAATCATTGTATATGCAGCGTCTAAACCTTGCATTTGTACACCTTCGAACCCACTTTCGTCCGCAATCAGAATAATTCCTGTTTGTTCGTTTAGAATTTCGTTTAATCTTGTAACGCCAGATTTTATTATAGCTTCAGAAGTAATAATTGTCATTGGCAATGGCAATGACGAAAGTACCCTTTCAGTCCTTGTTGCTGTAGTAACTGTAACTTCTTCTAATTCATTTTTGCGAACAGTATCTTTTTGTACTTCCTGAGCGACAGAAATTATAGAAAAAAGCAACGCAGCTAAAAGAGTAATTTTTATTTTTATTTTCATTATTTGTATTCATTCTTAATAATCGATGCAAATATATAACTATTTTTATTTGTTCTAAATAAAATTTATATATTTGCAAAAAAATTTAAAACATAATAAGTTATGATTTCAAAAAGTCTCTATTTTTCAGCCGTTATGGCTTTGGCATGCAGTCTTGGCTTTAGTCAGGATAAAAAGCAACAAGACATTAAATCTATTAAGTCGATGTGCGGTTGTTATGAAGTGAAATTTAATTTTACTGAAACTTTTAGATATCCTAAAGATTCTCTTACTTACAAACCTTCAGAAACTAAACACGAATCTGCTTTAGAATGGGTAGAATTATTAGAAGACACGCCAAATAAAATCGTAATGCAGCATTTATTGATTGTAAGCGATGACATGATCATTAAACACTGGAGACAAGACTGGCTTTACGAAAACACAGATTTATATTCTTTTGACAAAGGCACTTCGTGGAAATATAAAAAATTAGATAAGAAAGACGTTAAGGGTCAATGGACTCAAAAAGTATATCAGGTAGACGATAGTCCTAGATATGAAGGATCTTCAACCTGGGTACACGTCGACGGAGAAAACTATTGGTCTAATGTGGCTGATGCTCCGCTACCTAGAAGGGAACAAACAAAACGTAATGATTACAATGTTTTGAAAAGAAGAAATATTCACGAAATTACTGCTACAGGTTGGAATCACGAACAAGACAATGCTAAACTTGTCAGAGATGACAGCGGAAAAGATGTTTTGTTAGCAGAAGAAAAAGGTATGGATATTTATACTAAAGTTCCGGATATTAAATGTATTGCCGGACAAAAATGGTGGAAGGAAAACAATGCCCTTTGGAAAAATGTCCGTGACAAATGGCAAACTCTTTTTGACAGACACCAAGACTTAAACTTAGAAGCGAAAGTTGACAGAAAAGCGCTTTATTCACTTTTGTTTGATTTAAAACCAAACGCTACAAAAGCAGAGTCAGATGCAATTATCGACAAGTTCGTAAAATAAAAATATTTGTGTTAGTAGTAAAAAAGCCGATAGTTTTAGGACTATCGGCTTTTTTTATTAACAAAACCGCCTGGAATAATTCCAGACGGTTTACCCTACTATTTTTATATTTAGTGTACTAATTCAAAATATTTAAAATGAAATAAGGCATTTATTAGAACCGAACTCATTTTAATAAGACTATTAAAAATCGATTTGTTCAGTTATTTAGTTTTTATCCCACCATACATTTGTAGTTACATTACTGACTACGGTAGCGTTAGGATTATATTGTCTTTGATCAGAAGGAGTTGGAAGTCTTAATGGAATAAGTTTTGTGTCTGAATTTTGATTTGGAACTAATTCCGGAAATCCGGTTCTTCTGTAATCATTATAAGGCTCCATAGTTAAGAAAAGAGCTATATATTTTTGATTAATAATAGTTGCCAGATTAACTGTTGATGTTGCTGCCGTCAGGAAATCAGTTGTAGCAGCAGTTTGTGTAACTTTCAAAACTGATGCTGCAATTGCATCTTTTAAAGCCGGTTTAGCATCCTGACCAAGTCTAAATTTAGCTTCAGCTTCAATAAATTTAGCTTCAGCATAGGTTACAATTCCTATTTGAGAATTATTACTTGCAAATCTTGGCCCTATATAAGAAGTTTTAACCGTTTCATAATCATTTGCAGCATTTCCTGAATAGCCGCCATCTTTATTCTGACCAACCATAAATGGCAACCTTGGATCGGTATTACTAACTAAATTATCTACAAAATATTTTCCCATTTTCATATAGTCAGGGCGTTGATCATTAAAAGCAAACCATTGATTTAAAGAATTTTTATCCCCAAGAAAGTACGTATCTGCGTCATCGGCTACTGATATCATTCCTGCTTCTGTAATAAAATCCAGCGCTTTTTGTGCTGCATTACTATCAACTTCTGAAAGTCTCAAGGCGTATCTTGCTTTTAATACATATGCTACTTTAATCCATTTAGCCGTTTCTCCCTTAAAAACAAAATCATCTTTCCCAGGTACTTTTTCATTGCTCGCTACAGGTTTTTGTAAATTAACAATGGCATCGTCAAGGATCGTTTGCAGTCTTTGATATATTTCTTTCTGAGTATTATATTTTGGGCTTTTATTTCCTTCCTCAGCCAAAAATGCTTCATCATAAGGAACATCGCCCCACATATCTGTTGCATAACTTAAATTTAGTGCTGTTAAAACTTGTCCTATTCCATTATAATACGGGTAATCTTTTGCAAAATCACGATTTAGGATATGTCCATTCATTAAAGCTGTTCCATAAATAAGATTCCATTCATTATTTATTTCACCTTCATTAACAACATAATAAGAAATAGCTCCAAGCTGACCAAGGTTTGTTCCTTGTAAATGCTGTGAAAAGATTCCTGCGTCTCTCATTAATCCACTAGTATGAGTTTGAAAAGTAGAAAGCTCCATTGCGGCTATTAGTAATGAAGGATTACTATTAGAAGGATCATTTGGATTGTTATTAAAATCATCCAATTCTGTCTGACAGGCTGTTAGAAACAAAATGCTAAACGTTACAACTAATATCTTTTTTATATATTTTTTCATTTTTGTTTACTTTAAATTAAAAACTAACGCGCATCCCCATTATAAAAGATTTACTACCCGGATTATTAAAATAATCTAATCCATTAATATGAGAACCGGCGCCTGTTAAACTTGTTTCAGGATCAACACCTTTATAATTTGTGTTTAGCCATAAGTTTCTACCTGTAAATGATAGCTGTGCCGCAGTTATAAAAGGAAATTGTTTTACATTAAAATCATAAGAAATACTTGCGTCACGTAATCTCACCCAGTTAACATTTGTTACTGCTTCTTCGGCAGCTGCTAAATTGCTATCGCCTTTAAAGTTTTGGAAATAACTTTTAGCTGATATTTCAATATCATTAACAGTTCCGTCTTGTTTAACGCCGGGAATTATATAATTTCTTTCTCTGTCAGCTGAACCTTCAGAAACTCCTATTGTATTCAATCTGGCTCCCGTACCATTATAAACAATTCCTCCACGTCTTACATCCAGTAAAGCCGACAACGTAACTCTTTTGTAGGCAAACGTATTTCTAATACCACCTGTCCAATTTGGTGCAGAATTACCAAGATTCCCCTTTTCAGGATCTAATTTGGCTAAACCATTTGTACCAACTATTATCTGACCATTAGCATCTCGAAGCCATTTTGATCCGTAAAAACTTCCTAATGGTTGTCCTTTTACTGCGTAATATCCAATTGAAGAGAAAGCTTCTTCTATAGAAATCTCATCTAATCCGCCTGAGATATCTGTAACTTTACTTATATTCTTGGCCCAGTTTAAATTAATGTTCCATTGAAGAGCGTTACTCTTTTTAAATATATCATAGCCCAATTCAAGCTCGACACCTTTATTTACTAATTCGGCAGCATTTCTGTATTGTGAAGTATAACCTGATGATGCAGGTAATGGAACATCAATTAATAAATCTTTAGAAGTTTTATAATAAAGTGCCAAGTCTATGGCTAAACGATTATCAAAAAATTTAGAACTCAAACCTAAATCATGCCCTAAAACTCTTTCGGGTTTTAAATCAGGATTGCCCAAACGTCCCTTTAAAGCCATACCGTTTATACCATCGTAAGGAAAACTTAAACCGTCAGTAAATCCATCCGTAAGGGCTGGCTGAGCAAATACACTTACAGTTCTATAAGCTGTTGGCGCAATACCAACCTCTCCATATCCATAGCTTAATTTAACAAAACTCGCCCATTCAAAAGTGTTGGAAAGTATCCACGAAGCAGTTCCTGACGGAAAAATGGCACTTTTTACATTATCACCATAAGTAGATGACCATTCTTTTCTTATTGTTCCCGCTAAGAAAACCTGATCTTTTATTTCAAAATCTGCCTGAGCAAACAATGCTCTCGAAATAGTATTTGTTTCGAAATTAGACGCGTAAAGTTCAGTAGCATTACCTAAATTGTATACATTTCTAACAGATAAGCCCTTACCTCTTGAAAAAATATTTAAATATTGTGCCGACCGTAAATTAAGACCAGCAGTATAATTGATTTTTAACCAATCTGATTTTAACGGTAATATACCTGTTGCAATAAGATCTCCGTAATAATCTTTATTTGTTATACTGTTAAAAGCAACTTCGCCTATACCTCCTAAACTATCTCCATTTGATGAAACAGCATATATTTGTTTACGAATATCAGAGTAAGTATCTATACCTGCTTTTGCGGTTAGGGATAACCATGTTGCGTGACTATAGGTTAGAAATATATTTCCCAGAGCACGATTTACATCACTCGTTGCCGGATTTTCATTTACTGTGAAATATGGATTATCGTATTTGGTATAATAATTTGTATTATTTCCGTATTCATCTTCATAATTTCTTAAATCATAACTAATGGGAGAACGCATTAAGCTAAGCATTACTCCAGATGAATTACTACCATTTTGAGCCAGCGTATTTGTAGTGTGCGTATATTGCATACTAGCTCCGGCTTTCCAATTTTGACTTAACTTTAAATCTCCCGAAAGTCTGATTGTATTTCTTTTTAACCCAGTTTCGGGTATCATACCTGTTTGGGTAACATTTCCGTATGATGCTCTAAAAGTTGCTTTTTCATCACCTCCGTAAAATGAGATATTGTTGGTTTGCGTAATTCCATCCTGAAAAAAATTACCCGGATTATCATAAATAGGTAACCTAATGATTTTGCAGATGGTCCCCAACTTTGCGGCGTACTCAAATCAGGTGCTATTATAAAGGCATTTGTTCCTTGTATATATTTATTTTGTCTTGCTGGCAATTGGCTTACTTTATCAATTGCTAGTGAAGTATTAAAATCAATACCCAGGCCTTTTCCATTTTTACCTTTTTTAGTAGTGTAAATAATTACACCATTACCAGCTCTTGCTCCATACAATGCTGCTGCTGCAGGACCTTTTAAAATAGTAACGTTTTCAATATCATTAGGATTAATATCTAATGCTCGATTTGAATTATTAATACCTGATAAATTTGCATTAAAAGGATTATCTCCTGCAGAAGTTTGCGTTGTAGTATTATCTATTGGCACTCCATCAACGACTATTAATGGGTCTGTTGATCCTGTAATCGTATTAGATCCTCTAATAATGATTTTACTCGATGCACCCGGTGTACCTCCAGAGCCAATAATTTGAACACCTGCAGCTTTACCTGCCAAGGCCTGAAGAACATTTTGCTCTCCGGATTTGGTTATTTCTTCTGATGTAACTTTCGATACTGCATATCCAAGCTTTTTTTCTTCTTTTTTAACACCCAAAGCAGTTACAACAACTCCTTCCAATTCTACAGAATCATCTTTTAGTTTTACATTAAGCAATGTCGAACTTGCAGCTACTTCTTGTGTTTTCATTCCGATGTAACTAAAAATCAAGATTTGATTTGAAGACGCTTTAATATTATATTTTCCATCAAAATCAGTTTGTGCTCCGGATTTTGTCCCTTTTACTAAAACACTTACACCTGGCAAGGGTATTCCCGCATTATCTGAAACAGTTCCCGAAATAGCTCTTTCCTGTGCAAAAAATAGTTGCGAGCTAAATACAAAAAACAGCATTATAAAGCCTTTAATCTTTTGTTTCATTATTTATCTTTTTTGAGTTATGAGGTGCAAATCTATCAAAACAACATAATTTTAACAAGATTTAAGCTTCTTTTAACATTTAAAAAAGTAACTTTTATATTACACATAAACAAATCAAGATTATAGCTTCTTCTAATAAGATAAATATCAAATCATTACAAAATAGTATAACTAAACTAAAAAAGCCGATAGTTTTATAACTATCGGCCTTTTTAAATCTGTTATTTAAAATTCCTACATTCTCTCCGGAACTTCAATTCCTAATAAGGTAAAAGCAGCTTTAATAACTTCGGCAACTTTTTGAGAAAGCTGCACTCTGAAAATCTTTTTTGTCAAATCAACTTCACCTAAAATATGAACGGATTGATAAAATGAATTGTATTCTTTTACCAAATCATAAGTATAATTTGCAATTAATGCGGGGCTATGATTTTGTGCCGCATTTTGAATTACTTCCGGAAAAAGTTCGATTTGTTTTACCAATTCTTTTTCCTTTTCGTGCAGTTCTACCGTATTTGTCTCCGCTGAAAAATCAAAATCAGCTTTACGAATAATTGACTGAATTCTCGCGTATGTATATTGAATAAACGGACCCGTATTTCCCGCGAAATCAACTGATTCTTCGGGATTAAACAAAATACGTTTTTTAGGATCTACTTTTAATATGTAATATTTTAAAGCGCCAAGACCAATTGTTTTATACAATTTCGCTTTTTCGTCAGGAGAATAACTGTCTAATTTTCCTAAATCTTCAGAAATTTGTTTTGCTGTATCCGTCATATCCTGCATCAAATCGTCAGCATCTACAACAGTTCCTTCACGGCTTTTCATTTTTCCAGAAGGTAAATCAACCATTCCGTATGATAAATGATATAAACTTGAAGCCCAGTCAAAACCTAATTTTTTCAGGATCAGAAATAGTACTTTAAAGTGATAATCTTGTTCATTACCAACAGTATAAACCATTCCACCAACATCTGGCATATCTTTTACACGCTGAATTGCCGTCCCGATATCCTGCGTCATATAAACTGCAGTTCCGTCAGAACGCAAAACAATTTTACGGTCTAAACCTTCATCTGTCAAATCAATCCAAACAGAACCGTCAGGATCTTTTTCAAAAACACCTCGGTCTAAACCAACCTGAACAACATCTTTTCCTAATAAATAAGTATTGCTTTCGTAGTAATATTTATCAAAATTAACTCCAAGGTTATGATATGTAGTTGCGAAACCTTCATAAACCCATTCGTTCATTTTTTTCCAAAGTGAAATCACTTCTTCATCTCCAGCTTCCCATTTTTTAAGCATTTCCTGCGCTTCGATAATAATTGGCGCTTGTTTTTTAGCTTCTTCTTCGGTTTTACCTGTTTCAATTAATTGGTTAATTTCTGCTTTGTACGCTTTATCAAACTCAACATAATATTTACCAACTAATTTATCTCCCTTTAAACCAGAACTTTGTGGCGTTTCACCATTTCCAAATCTTTCCCAAGCCAACATCGATTTGCAGATATGAATTCCACGATCGTTGATGATTTGCGTTTTGTACACTTTTTTACCCGAAGCTTTAATAATTTCAGCCACAGAATATCCTAACAAATTATTACGAACGTGACCTAAGTGCAAAGGTTTGTTAGTATTTGGCGAAGAATATTCGACCATAATCGCTTTGTCTTCCGGATTTGGTGTTACATATCCAAATTTAGCATTGTCTTTTATTTCATTAAAAAAATTCAAATAATAACTATCAGCAATTACAATATTCAAGAAACCTGAAACTACGTTAAAACGTGCTACTTCAGTAACGTTTTCAACCAGATAATTCCCGATTTTATTTCCCAATTCTCCAGGATTACTTTTAATCACTTTCAATAAAGGAAAAATCACCATTGTGATATCACCTTCAAACTCTTTTCGGGTAGTTTGAAATTCGATTTTATCAACAGTAACATCAAATAATGCTTGTATTGCTTTTTGTATAGAAGGCGTTAAAATTTGTGATAATGACATGTAAACTTATTTTTAAAGTGAGCAAAGATACTGCTTATTCATCAATTAGAGAAAACGAAAAACATATTAAATAACAAAAATTAATACGAATTTCTTATAATCCAATCCATTTCAATTGTTAAAATTATGGAAAAATTAAAACGTTAAACACCTATAAAACAGATGCTCTACAGAAAATTTATTTTTTTATTATGATTTCGTTGTAACAAATCGATATTAAAACAGTCTTACTAACAACTTTAAATTTATTTATTAAAGCATAATTACCAATCAATAATCATCATCAATCAAATCAAATAATCAATTATTAATATGAAATTAAAATTCTTTCTGTTCTTATTACTGGGTGTAATAACAGCAGCAAAAGCTCAAAATTCAGGAACCGTTTCCGGAAAAATTATTGAAAAATCTAATAATGCACCTATTTCTTATGCTACCGTTTCGATAAAAGATAACGGAAAAGTAGTTACTGGAGTAAATACTGATGATAACGGAGATTTTACAATTAAAAATTTAGCCTTAAAAAGTTATACAATCGAAATTCAGTATATCGGATTTAGAAAATATATTGGATCTGTTATTTTAAGTGATAATAAAAAAACCGCAACGGTTAATGTTTCTCTTGAAGAGGAAGCAACGCAGCTAAAAGGCGTAAACATTGTAAGCGAACGCTCGACAATTGAGCAAAAAATAGACAGAAAAGTAATTACTGTTGGAAAAGATTTAACTACTGCCGGAGCTTCTGCATCTGATATTATGAATAATATACCGTCTGTAAATGTTGACCAGGACGGAAAACTTTCGCTTCGCGGAAATGACAATGTTCGTGTATTAATCGACGGGCGTCCATCTAATATTGATCCTGCTCAGTTATTAAAACAAATTCCATCAACTTCTATCAAAAAAATTGAATTGATTACAAATCCTAGTGCCAAGTACAATCCGGAAGGAATGTCCGGAATTATTAATATTGTCTTGCACAAAAATGCCAATACCGGATTTAATGGAAGTTATAGTGGCGGAATTACTTTTGGAGAAACGGCTAAATACAATCAGTCGTTAGATTTGAACTACAAAACCGGAAAAGTAAATTTCTTTGGAAACGCAGGACAGAATTTCGGAACATATTTTAACGAAGGTTATATCGCAAGATTAGATCAGGATATTGTTCAGAATCTGGAGATTAAAAACGACAATGATTCTTATTTATATAAAATTGGAATGGATTATTTAATTGATGATCACAATACATTGTCTATTTACACCAATCAAAATAAATCTACAGGAAAAGGATTTGTAAATACTGAAATCAATTACAATGATGTATTGGATTCTGATATTGCCAACATTTTTCAAAAATCCAGATATTGGGGACCAGAAACAACCGGAACTTATAATTTGGCATACAAGCACATCTTTAAAAAAGAAGGACATACTTTAGATATAGAAGGGAATTATAGCGATACTAAAGAAATTCAAAATGCTTCGTTTGATACTCAGACTACTAATATTGACAATACATCTAACAGTATTATTTATGATGATTATATTAACGGTACAAGAAAATTAAGTACTGTGAATGTTGATTATGTAAATCCGCTAAATGAGAAAACCACTCTTGAAGCTGGTGCAGAAGCCAGAATTACAAGAACAGGCAATGATTATATTACCGGAAATCCTGTTGCAGAACTTCCCGTTACTAATTATACTTATGATACTGATATTTATTCAGCTTATGTAACTATAGGTCAGAAATTTAAAAAATTCAGCTATCAATTAGGTGCTCGTTTTGAAAGTTATAAAGTAGCTGCAAATTTGAATTCTGGTCTTGAAAAATTTGATGATGATTATATTACATTATACCCATCAGCTTATTTGACATACAACCTTAATGAGAAAAATACTTTTCAACTAAGCTACAGCCGTCGTGTAGACCGCCCGAGTTTAGAACAGACAAAACCTATTCGTGAGTTTTCTACGCCGTTAGTAACTTCGTTAGGAAATCCGGAACTAAGACCTCAGTTTACAAATTCTGTAGAAGTAAATTATACTAAAACACTTGAAAAAGGAAGTTTTACAGCAGGTGTTTTTGTTAGAAGTATTAACGATCAAATTAGCAGAATTTTATATCCTGACGTTACAGAGCCAAACAGCAACAAACAAATTATGACTTTTACCAACTACGATCATAACACAGCGTATGGTTTTGAGGCTTCTTTTAATTATAAAATCACCAAATGGTGGGACATTTCTCCATCTATTGATTTTTCAAGTATTAATCAACAGGGAGTTGTGTTTTTATATGATGCAGCAACCAACACGAGTAATCCGATTGAAAGAAAAGTTACTGTAGCGGCATTCAATGGCCGAATGAACTCAAATTTTAAAGCAAACAAGCGTTTGAGCTTTTTATTATTTGGTTTTTACAGAGGCGCTGTTGACGGATTGCAAAATAATAGTCATGAGATGTACAAAATGGACATAGGCTCGCGTTACACATTGTTAGACAGCAAGATGAACATCAGTTTACGTTTCAATGACGTTTTTAATACAATGAAATATGCGTTTGACACCATGTATCCATATCCTCAAACAGGTCAGTTTTCCTGGGAAAGCCAAACGGTTTATTTAGGATTAACGTATAACTTTGGAGGCGCAAAAATTAAAAACCTGCAACGCAAACAAAGAGAAGATAACACTAATAAAGGTGGCGGAGGCATGTTTTAATCTCTTCCTGATTAGATAATTTAATAATTTTTGAATAATTTTCTTGTAGAAAAAAAGGCTTGGAGTTTGCCAACTTCAAGCCTTTTTATTTATATGATATTTTATAAAAAATCCCGCAATTCTTTTATTTCTTCAGGATTTGCCGTTTCAGTTTTATCTGTAATGGCGGATGAATGATAAAAAGTAGGTTCTAATTTATCTTGTAATAATTTGATATTCGAAGATCGTAAACCGCCGCCAGGCATAATTTCAATTCGATCCTTAGCCCATTTCTGGATTTTTTCTAAATCAAAAATTCCTTCTTCAACGGTTGCTCCTTGTCCGGAAGTCAAAATGGTTTTAAAACCGCAATCAATTACATCTTCGAGAGATTGTTTCATATTTGTAACAACATCAAAAGCACGATGAAAAGTACAGGAAAGCGGGTTTGACAAATTGACTAATTCCTGATTTTGTTTTTTATTGACACTGCCATCAGCATTCAAAATTCCGAAAACAAAACCATCAACACCCAACTTTTTAAATTGCTTAATATCTTGTTTCATTTCAACGATTTCCTCATCGGTGTAAACAAAATCCCCGCCACGAGGCCGAATAATAACATGCATTTTAATGGTTAATTTTTCACGAACTTTTACGGCTAAAATATAATTAGGCGTTGTTCCGCCCAACTGCATATTTTCGCACAATTCAATTCTGTCTGCTCCTTTTTCCTGAGCAATCAATGCCGACTCGTAATTGAAGCACGCTATTTCCAGTTGATTTTTTTTCATTTTGATTATAATAAATAATTTCCATAATTTATCCTTTCTGATTCGCTAGCTTGTCATTTCGAAGGAGAAATGACAAGATTGTGTAACAAATAACAAAACACGAATTTATAAAAAAAACCTGCTCAAAAAATTGAACAGGTTTTAAAATATAATATAAAAGTTCTAATTTACCATTTAATAATTGCACTTGCCCAGGTAAATCCGCTACCAAAAGCAGCTAAAACAACGGTATCTCCAGATTTAATTTTTCCTTGTTCCCAAGCTTCTGTCAAAGCAATCGGAATAGATGCTGCGGTTGTGTTCCCGTATTTTTGAATATTATTGTGAACCTGATCGTCACTCAATTTGAATTTGTTTTGAATGAATTGTGAAATTCTCAAATTCGCCTGATGCGGAATCAGCATGTCAATATCTGAAACCTGCAAACCATTAGCTTCTAATCCTTCGTTAATTACCTCAGCAAAACGAACTACTGCATTTTTAAATACAAATTGCCCGTTCATGTACGGATAATAACTTTCATCATTCGGGTCATTATCTGCCAAAATATCAGTTACCCAACGCGCGCCCATTCCTGGTGCCTGCAATGCTAATTCTTCTGCATGTTGCCCTTCAGAATGTAAGTGTGTAGATAAAATTCCTTTTGTCAAATCTTCTTCACGGCTTAAAACTGCTGCTCCTGCTCCATCTCCAAAAATTACTGAAACTCCCCGTCCGCGAGTTGTCATATCTAATCCTGTAGAATGCACCTCAGAACCAATTACCAGAATATTTTTATACATTCCGGTCTTAATATATTGATCTGCAACAGAAATGGCATACACAAAACCCGAACACTGGTTTCTAACATCTAATGCACCAACTGTACGTAAACCTAAATCTCTTTGCACCAAAACTCCGGGTCCTGGAAAATAGTAATCAGGACTTAATGTAGCAAAAACTACAAAATCAATATCTTCTTTGGCTACGCCAGAACGCTCTATTGCAATTTTAGCTGCTTTTACTCCCATTGAAGTTGTGGTATCTTCTCCTCGAATGATGTGTCTGCGCTCCTGAATTCCGGTTCGCTCCTGAATCCATTCATCATTGGTATCAATAATTTTAGACAAATCATCGTTGGTCACAACATTAGAAGGAACATAATATCCTAAGCCCGCTATTTTTGAATGATACATATATCTTTTTATTATTTGTTAAAAATTTGGATTGCAAATTTAAGTATACTTTAAAACATTAGCATACAAATTAGTGTTTTTTTCGTAATTAGCAATTTAATATGCTTTAATAATAAAACATATTACTACTATTTATATTTTAAAAAAACAGTTTTAGAACCAAAATAATGAAAATATGAAAAATATCTTATAAAATGTAACAAGATTGCGGTACTTTAGTCAAACATTACAAATAACAACCCATTCAAACTACTAAAATTAAAATTATGAAATTAAAGGTTACCCTCCTCTTATTTTTAAACATTGGTTTTATAGCTTTTGCACAAGAAAGTTTAACATACCAAAAACCATCTAAATCAATCTTAGATTTAGCAGACTACGAAAGAGCACCAACGGTATCAATGGATACTAAAAAAGAGTATCTGCTTCTGGCATACAGAAGTACTTATAAAACGTTAGACGATTTAAACCAGGAAGAACTTCGTTTGGGCGGTTTAAGAATAAATCCTGTAACTAATATTTCTAGTACGGTAACGTATATAAACAATTTAAAAGTACGCAAAATAAATGGTAAAGATGAAATACAAGTTAGTGGTTTACCAGCCAATCCTAAAATAAGCAACATTCTTTGGTCTCCAAATGACAAAAAAATATTATTCTCGCACACTACAGCTTCAGGTGTTCAACTTTGGATTTTAGATGTTGCATCTGCAAAAGCCAATAAACTTACAGAAGCTACTGTAAATGCAAATCTTGGAAATCCGTTTAGTTGGTTTTTAGACAACGAGACTATTTTGGTAAAAATGCTTCCTAAAAACAGACAGCCTTTATTAGACTCTAAAAAAGATTTACCAACCGGACCAATTATTTCTAATACTTCAGGAACAAAATCTCAAAACAGAACTTATCCTGATATGTTGAAAAACCAAAATGATGAAATCAATTTTGAGAACATTATAACTTCAGAATTATACAAAGTAAACATTAACGGAACTGCCACTTTATTTAAAGACGCAGCAATGTATGCCGGAGAAAGAATTTCTCCAGATGGCAATTATGTGCTGTTGACAACAATTCAGAAACCATTTTCTTATGTTGTTCCTTTAAACAGGTTTCCTTCAAAAACAATTGTTTATGATTCGAGAGGAAAAGAAATTAAAGTTGTTAATGAAGTTCCTTTAAACGAAGTCATTCCTAAAGGTTTTATGGCAGTTAGAAAAGGAAAAAGAGAAATGGCATGGAGAAATGACAAACCTGCAACTTTATCTTATGTTGTAGCTTTAGATGAAGGAGATCCTGCCAACAAAGTTGATTTTAGAGATGAAGTTTTTCTTTGGGACGCACCATTTACAAATAACGCAACTACATTGGTAAAAACACCGCAACGTTATAGCGGCATTCTGTGGGGTAATGAAAATATCGCTTTTCTTACAGATGAATGGTATGACACCCGTAATACTAAAACTTATTTGATAAACCCTTCAAATCCAAGTCAACAAGCCAAAGTAATTACAGACAGAAATCAGCAGGATGTTTATTCTGATCCGGGTAATTTTGAAACAAAAAAGAACGAATACAATAAAAATGTTTTAGCAATCGAAAATGATAATGCTTTTCGTATTGGAGACGGATATACAAAAGAAGGCCAATTTCCTTTTATTGACGAATTCAACTTAAAAACATTAAAAACAAAACGGGTTTACACCTCAACTTATAAAGACAAAAAAGAAGATTTACTAGAAATTGAAGATTTTAAAACGGGTAAAGTTTTAGTTCAGATTCAGTCAAAAAGTGAATTCCCAAATTATTATTTCAGAAATATTAAAAAACAAAACAGTCTTACGCCAATTACAGCTTTTAAAAATCCGTTTGAAAGCATTAAAGATGTAAGCAAAGAAGTTATTAAATACAAACGTAAAGACGGTGTTGAGCTTTCAGGAACATTATATTTACCGGCTGGCTATGACAAAGTAAAGAAAGAAAAACTGCCTTTATTAATCTGGGCTTATCCTGCCGAATATAAAGATAAAAACAGTGCCGGACAATCGACTCAAAATTCAAACGAATTTACGTTTCCGTATTACGGATCGTTTGTATATTGGGTAACCAAAGGATATGTGGTTCTGGATGATGCTGCTTTTCCAATTATTGGAGAAGGAACTACAGAACCTAATGACAATTTTATCTCGCAATTAGTTGATAATGCCGAAGCCGCAATTAATGCTGTGGATGCTTTAGGTTATATTAACAGAAAAAAAGTCGCTGTGGGCGGACATTCTTACGGAGCTTTTATGACGGCTAACTTATTGACACATTCTAATCTTTTTGCTTGTGGAATTGCAAGAAGTGGTGCTTACAACAGAACTTTAACTCCTTTTGGTTTCCAGACAGAGCAACGCAATTACTGGGAAGTTCCGGAAGTTTACAATACAATGTCTCCGTTTATGAATGCTGATAAAATGAAAACACCAATTTTATTAGTTCATGGCGAAGCCGATAATAATCCGGGAACTTTTACTTTGCAGACAGAACGTTATTTTCAGGCTTTAAAAGGTTTGGGTGCCCCTGCAAGAATGGTGATTTTACCAAAAGAAGCACACGGATATGTAGCTAAAGAAAATATCCTGCACTTACTTTGGGAACAAGATCAGTTTTTAGAAAAGTATTTGAAAAATTAATTAATTTCTTTTGAAAAAAATAAACCCGACAAGTTAAATCCTGTCGGGTTTATTTTTTGTCTTTTTTATAGATAATTCAGACTTAGAAAAACATTTTCTTCGAGAGGTAAATCAATTTCACTTTCAAAAAATATCAATTGTCGTTTATAAACAGATTCTATTAAATAATGATTTCCCCTAAAATAAGTCCGTCTGATTTTTACAGGCAAATTAGATTCGGCAACCATTTTAAACTGATGCGGATACACCAATGTTTTATGCGTTTCGTCTTCATAAGGAACAAGCAAATGTGTCGCAACTTCGTTTACTTCTCCAAATAATGAAGCCACATATTTAGTTTCCGGATCTTCATAAATTTTTGTCGGATCACCTTTAACGATAATTTCCCCGTTTCGCATTACAATCACTTCATCTGCAAAAGACAAAGCATCTGTACTATCGTGAGTCGCTATAATACACGTAATTCCTTTTTGTTTTAGATATTTAAACAAATTACGGCGTAAGGCATTTTTACGAAAAGCATCAATTTGGCTAAAAGGTTCGTCAAGTAAAATTACTTCGGGCTCTAATGCTAAAACGCGAACTAAAGCTACTCGCTGCATTTGTCCTCCACTTAAATATTTAGTTTTTACATGAGAGAACTGCTCCATTTCAACCATTTCTAATAATTCCTGAACACGAAGTTTTTTCATATTAGCAAAACCATTCGAAAGAAACTTTCCAACGTTTTCAGCAACAGTTTCAAAAAGAGACAAATCAAAATCCTGAGCCAGGTATTTCATAAAAGGCATTCCGGGAATCAAATTGTATTTTGGTCCTAAAATTAGCTTTTCATTATATGAAATCTGACCTTCATTTAAATCATATAAACCATACATAAGTTTAAGCAAAGTGCTTTTACCGCAGCCGCTCTCACCTATAATGGCAATATTTTCTCCTTTATTTATAGTAAAAGATACATTTTTTATAACTGGATTTTCGGTATACGAAAAAGAAATATTTTTAATATCGAGCATGGGTTGTATTTGAAAGTCCAAATTTACAATGTTTAATTTCTAAAGTCAAAAAAAAAGCTGCTTCAATTAAGAAACAGCTTTTAATAAATTTTATTGCTATCGAAAATTATTTTCCGGCTTCTGCTTTAGCATCATTTACCATTTTGTCATTTGCAGTAATAGAGAACTCTACACGACGGTTTTGAGCTCTTCCTTCCGGAGTATCATTTGTTGCAATTGGGTCAACAATTCCTAAACCTGAAGTTTTGAAACGGCTTGATTTTAATCCTTTTGAAGCTAAATAAGCTTGTACAGATGCAGCTCTTTGTCCTGAAAGTGTCAGGTTATATTCTGGTTTTCCTGTATTATCAGTATAACCAAAAATTTGAATATCAGTATCTCCGTATTCATTAAATACAGGAACTAATTTATCTAAATTTGCTTTTGCCTGAGATGTCAAAGTCGATTTGTTAGTATCAAAACGAACTGCATTTTCATTTAAAGTTAAGTGAATTCCTTCACCAACTCTTTCTACAGAAGCACCTGGCAAAGCCTGATCGATTTCACGGGCTTGTTTATCCATTTTGTTTCCTATAAGTGCTCCTGTTCCACCACCAACGGCAGCACCAATTGCAGCACCTAAAGCAGCGTTACCGCCTTTTCCTAAATTATTTCCTAAAACAGCACCAATTACTCCTCCGGCAACAACACCAATTCCAGCACCTCTTTGCGTATTATTAGAATTTTTTACCGATTCGCAACTTGTAAATATGCTAACCAATACTAGTAAACTACTTAAACCTAAAACTGTTATCTTTTTCATTTTTATTCTTTTTAATATTAATTAGCTCTTTGAAATTGGTATGTAACATCTTTTACTTGACCACCAACCGTTATATTATCAACCAACTGAAATGAACTATCAGTTAAACCCGCAACTTTTAATAAATAACCATCTCTTACTTTTTTTGCTTTTATACCGGCATCAAGAATTTTAAGTACAAATAAACCCTGATTGTTGATACTCCATACAATTGGCGAAGAAAAACTAGTACAGCTTGAAGATGTCAAAGCCATAGATCCTTTATTATTATTTGAAATGAAATTCCAAGTACTTCCTATAAAGCATTTTGAATCTGCAAGATCAAAAGAAGTTACTTTGATATAATCAGAACCGGCATAAGTTACATTGGTTAAAACCCAATTTCCTTTAATAGCTACCTGAGTAGATTTGTCAAGTTTAGTTGAAAGTGGAGTTGCTTCTGTTGAAGCTGTTGACGAAGATGATTTACACGCGAATACCATCGTGGCCATCATACAAATGAAAATAATTTTCTTCATTTTGATATTTTTTTTTAAGTTAATACTTACACGTTTAACAATTATTGTACCACAAAGATACAATTCAAAGAAATAAGTTATGTTTTAAAATCTAATTATTTTCTTTCAAAATTAACACTTGCGCCATTTTGTCATTATAATATAATTGGTATTCTATTTGAAGAAATGAAAATCATTACTTTAACTATAAAAAATAAAAAAAATATGACAACAGGTAAAATTAATGTTTCAGTAGAAAACATCTTTCCCTTAATCAAAAAGTTCTTATACAGTGATCACGAGATTTTCTTACGTGAGCTTGTATCAAACGGAACCGATGCTACTTTAAAATTAAAACACCTTATTAGCATTGGCGAAGCTAAAGTCGAATACGGAAATCCGGTTATCGAAATCAAAGTGGATAAGGAAGGAAAAAAAATCCACATTATCGATCAGGGTTTAGGAATGACTGCAGATGAAGTAGAAAAATACATTAATCAGGTTGCTTTTTCAGGAGCTGAGGAATTTTTGGATAAATACAAAGATTCTGCTAAGGATTCTGGAATTATTGGTCACTTTGGACTTGGTTTCTACTCTGCCTTTATGGTTGCTGAAAAGGTAGAAATCATCACTAAATCGTATAAAGACGAACCTGCTGCACACTGGACTTGTGATGGTAGTCCTGAATTTACTTTAGAACCGGCTGACAAAACTTCACGCGGTACAGAAATCATTCTTCATGTTGCTGAAGATTCATTAGAATTTTTAGAAGATTCTAAAATCAGCGGATTATTGAATAAGTATAATAAGTTTATGCCTATTCCAATTAAATTCGGAACAAAAACAGAAACGCTTCCAAAACCGGAAGATGCTCCTGAAGATTACATCAACGAAACAGTTGAAATTGACAATATCATCAATAATCCAAATCCGGCATGGACAAAACAGCCAACTGAATTATCTGATCAGGATTATAAAAGCTTCTACAGAGAATTGTACCCAATGCAATTTGAAGAACCTTTATTCAACATTCACTTAAATGTAGATTATCCGTTTAACTTAACCGGTATTTTATATTTTCCTAAATTAGGATCTGATTTACAAATTCAGAAAGATAAAATTCAACTGTACCAAAACCAGGTTTATGTTACTGATAACGTAGAAGGAATTGTACCTGAATTTTTGACAATGTTAAAAGGAGTTATTGATTCACCGGATATTCCATTAAACGTTTCCCGTTCTGGTTTACAGGCAGATGGTGCGGTTAAGAAAATCTCAAACTATATTACACGTAAAGTTGCAGATAAACTAAAAGCCTTATTTAATGAAAACCGTGCTGATTTTGAATCTAAATGGAATGATATTAAAATCGTTTTAGAGTACGGAATGCTTTCTGAAGATAAATTCTACGAAAAAGCAGGTGCATTTGTGCTGTATCCAACAGTTGATGATACTTACTTTACTCTTGAAGAATTAAAAGAAAAACTAAAAGAAAAGCAAACTGATAAAGACGGGAAATTAGTTGTTCTTTATGCAGGAAACAAAGAAGCGCAACACTCTTATATTGAAACAGCAAAAGAAAAAGGATACGAAGTATTGCTTTTAGATTCTCCAATTATCTCACATTTAATTCAAAAAATTGAAGGTGACAACAGCGGTTTAACTTTTGTACGTGTAGATTCTGATCACGTTGATAATTTGATCAAAAAAGATGAAAACACGATTTCTAAATTATCTGATGAAGAAAAAGAAACCTTAAAAACTTCATTAGAAGCTTATATTCCAAAAGCATATAGCGTTCAATTAGAGGCTATGGATAGCCAAGCTGCTCCATTCATGATTACGCAACCGGAATTTATGCGTAGAATGAAAGAAATGAGCCAGTCTGGCGGTGGCGGAATGTTCGGAATGGGAAATATGCCTGAAATGTACAATTTGGTAGTAAACACCAATTCTGATTTGGCTACAAATATTTTAAATACCGAAGACAAAACACATCAGGAACATTTAGTTAAACAAGCTTTAGATTTAGCTAAATTATCTCAAAACCTTTTAAAAGGTGAAGCATTAACTGCTTTCGTAAAAAGAAGTTTTGAAATGATTAAATAAGAATCTTAAATCTCAATAAGATTACCTAAACCTGCAAGTAGTACTTGCAGGTTTTTTATATTCAAAAACAAAACTACCTGACAATGTGCTTCCAAATTTATCGATGTAACTAATTCATTTTTAAAAAATAAACAAATCTAAATTTAGAAATAGATCTAAATTTATTTTTAGTAAAAATTAAACCGCTACTTCTATACATTCAAACTATTTTCTTTATTTTGCAGCAAAATCTAAAAACCAATGAAAAAATCAATTATTGCCTTTGTTACTCTTGCACTATTAGCATCATGTAGCAAAAAAGAATCTACTGACGGTTTGCACTTGACCGGAAATATAAAAGGATTAAAAAACGGAACTTTATATATTCAAAGAGTTGTTGACACCTCGCTTGTTGCCATCGATTCTATTAAAATAGACGGAAATTCAACTTTTGAAAGAGATATCAAATTAGAATCTCCTGAAATGTTATATTTATTTCTAGACCGCGGAGTAACCAATTCGCTTGATAATAACATTTTATTTTTTGCAGAACCTGGCAATATGAACATCGAAACTAACTTAGATAACTTTATCTACAGTGCTAAAGTTACAGGATCTAAAAATCAGGAATTATACGAAGAATACAAAAAGATAAACGCTCGTTTTACAGATGAAAATCTTTCTATGGTTGAATCAAAGTTCAAAGCTATTAAAAGACAAGACCAAAGAGCAATTGACAGCATCGACTTAAAACAACAGTCTAATATTAAAAGAAAATATCTTTACGCTACCAACTTTGCTATTAACAATAAAGATCATGAAATCGCACCTTATATAGCTTTATCAGAGATTTACGATATCAACGTTAAGTTTTTAGATACGATTCAAAAATCGATGACTCCAAAAGTTGCTCAATCTCTTTACGGAAAAAAGTTAACTAAATTTGTTACTGAAGTAAAGAAACAAGAAGGAAAATAATTTTAGAGTCTTGTTAAAAACATAAAAACACCCTGAAAATTCAGGGCGTTTTTGTTTATATAAAATTCCAACATTTAGATTGGCATTTTTTATCTTCCTAACAAAGCTCCTGCCACTGCAAATACAAGCAACAGCACATATAATATTATTATAGCAAGCATTAAAATTCCAACAAACTTGTAGTGTGATTTCAGATAACCAAAAGATGTCGTTAGAGCTTCTGAATTATTCTCTCTAAAAGCTTTTTTACCGTTTGAAGCAAATTTGAATAAATAATACACAGGAAAGAAATAAATGGCTGCAACAAAGAAATAGAAAAATCCTAGTATTGCCCCAAAAGAGCTACCCAACATTCCCATTCCACCAGGTAAACCTGAACCCATCGCTGAGAAAATAGTTCCAGCGAATAGCGCAATCACTACCATAAGTCCAACTCCAATAAAACCTATTATACCTAAAAAATAAGCCCACTTAGTAGCTTCTTTTAAAAAGTCTTTTGCAGTTTGGTCGAGCTGCAACTCAAATTTTTCGAAAACTGAATTTTCTTCCATCTATATATTTATTTTTGGTTAAGAAACAAACATAAGAAAATTTTCGTGAAAAAAAATTTAAAATTCTAAAGTTTAAACCCTAATATTCTATTCTGTTAAAGCAATAAATATTACAAAGATTTTTAACCGTTGAAGCTCAATATATTACCAAAATACAAACCCATATTTAACCGTTTAAGGATTTTAACTAAGGTAAACATTGCCAACGACTTCAACCGTTGGAATACCATAAAATTATCGCGAATGTATTCCACGTTAGAACCCGTGGACTATAATATAGATTTCTTCTTATTCAGATTATCTAATCTTTTTGCTTAATCCCCAACTTTTGAACCTGATTCCAGATTTTGGGATTAATCGAAAATTTTGAAATAAAAAAAACCATCACTAAAAAGTGATGGTTTTACGTTGAGCCGGCGGAGGGACTCGAACCCACGACCTGCTGATTACAAATCAGCTGCTCTAGCCAACTGAGCTACGCTGGCGACTCATTACGGGTGCAAAGATAAAATGGTTTTTTGTATTTTCCAAAATAAATTTACTTGTTATTTTAATAAAAAACCACCACTAAAAAGTGATGGTTTTATGTTGAGCCGGCGGAGGGACTCGAACCCACGACCTGCTGATTACAAATCAGCTGCTCTAGCCAACTGAGCTACGCTGGCGACTCATTACGGGTGCAAAGATAAGCCTGTTTTTCGTTTTTCCAAAAAAAAATCAAACTTTTTACACTTTTTTTTGACTACAATTCGTTGATTTTAGTAATCAATTGATTTGCAGTTTCTTCCAATTCAACATTTATTTGTTTGAAATGTGCTTTTTTATTTTCAACGTTCTTTGCATTTACTTTTGTGATCAAAGTATCAAAAGCAGCGATAGCTTCATCGATCAAAGCATTCGTTTCCGGAGTTGGATTTCCTGATGTAGACATTTCAAATAAGTAAATTGCCTCAATAATATCTCCTAATACGAAATTGATATCTTTCTTTAAATTTTTAACGTTTGCCATTTTATTTTAATTTTAATTTGCGACTGCAAAAGTACATATAATCTTTTTATAACACGCTATGAAATGTAAATTTCTAAAATAGAAGCTTTTCCATTCAAAATAAATGTATTTATCTCAGCCGGAACCAAGATAGTATCTCCTTTTATATACGTATTTTTAAAACCTTCGTATTCTATTTCGAAACTACCTTCAATACACATGTAAACGGTAAAAGATGCTCCTGTTTTTTGAACTTCAACTTTACTTTCTAACGGAATAAAATTGGTTGTAAAATAAGGGCAATCAACAACAACGTTTGAAGTATTTGTTTTTGATTCGTATTTCTTCTGCGTTTCAACCTTATTATAGTTTATAGCATCAAGTGCTAAATCTACGTGCAGTTCTCTTTTGTTTCCTTGCGCATCTACACGGTCAAAGTCATACAAACGGTATGTAATGTCTGATGTTTGCTGAATTTCTGCAACAACCAATCCTGCACCAATAGCGTGAACGGTTCCTGTTTCTAAAAAGAAAACATTTCCGGCTTTTGCTTTTACGTCATCTAAAATAGAAACTAATGTATTATCATTTAAATGTTTCAGATACTCTTCTTTACTTGAATTTTCCTTGAATCCAACAATAATTCGGGCATCGGCATCAGCTTGCGTTACAAACCACATTTCGGTTTTACCAAACGAATTATGACGCTGTTTTGCTAATTTATCGTTTGGATGAACTTGAATTGAAAGATCTTCTCTTGCATCAAGATATTTAAAAAGTAACGGAAATTGTTTTCCAAAACGCTTATAAACTTCAGTTCCTAAAATTTCGTTTGGTGTTTCATCAATAAGTTCCATCAATGATTTCCCTTTCAAAACTCCATTAGAGACAACACTCACATCGCCTTCTACAGTTGATAATTCCCAGCTTTCACCAGTAATTTTAGAAGTTATGGGTTTGTTAAGAATTGTTTTTAGTTTTTCTCCTCCCCAAATTCTGTCTTTTAAAATGGGCTCAAATTGCAAAGGGTATGTGTTTGGTTTCATAAGTTTATTTTGGGCTAATATTTATTACTTCTTAATTTATGACCTAAGATACTAATTCTTTAATTGTTTTCAATGCTTTCGGAATATGCTTGGCCGCATTCATACTATCAAAAATATAAATCACAACGCCATTCCTGTCAATTATATAGGTTACTCTTCCTGGTAAAAGACCAAACAAATTATTTCGAACACCAAAAAGATGTCTTAATTTTTTATCCTGATCTGATAATAATATAAAAGGCAATTCATGCTTTTGGGCAAATTTATGATGCGATTTTACGCTATCGCTGCTTATCCCGATAACTTCAGCACCTAAATCTTTAAAGTCTTCGTATTGATCTCTAAAACTACAAGCTTCAGTAGTACAGCCTGGTGTATTATCTTTTGGATAAAAATAAATTACAACCGGCTTTCGTCCTAAAATACTTTTGCTTTCAAAAACTTCTCCGTGACTATTCTTTGCAGTAAAATTCGGAACTATATCTCCTATTTTTAATGACATTTATTATTCTCCTTTATAAGTTACAAAATTGCGATCCGTTTCATTCAAAACGATTTCTAAATCAAAATCGGGTTGAATTCTTTTTCTAATTTTATTCCATATCACAACGGCAATATTTTCAGCTGTTGGATTCAAATCCTGAAATTCCGAAACATCCAGATTCAGGTTTTTGTGATCAAACGGTATTTCTACTTCTTCACGTATAATATCCGCTAATACTTTCACATCTAAAACAAAACCAGTTTCCGGGTCAATTTTTCCTGTAACACTAACTGTTAAACCATAATTGTGACCATGAAAATTAGGATTGTTGCATTTTCCAAAAACAGCATCGTTTTTTTCAAATGTCCAATCCTTCCTATGCAATCGATGTGCAGCATTAAAATGTGCTTTTCTTGATATGGTTACTCTCATTTAGGTTTTTGGTTAGTTTGGTTAAATTTTATGGTCTTCTAAAAAATGATAAAATTCATCAAAAATTATCTTGAACCATACGGTATAAATTTCGGGCTGTTTTTCAATATCTGCTTTAATATCTTCAATTTTCATCCATTTCCAATCCTCAACTTCATCTAAATTTATTTGCGGATTGTCATTATAATACCCAATCATGACATGATCAAGTTCGTGTTCTGTCAAACCATTATCAAAAGGCGCTTTATATATAAAATGAAACAGCTCTTTCAACTCGGTTTTAAAACCCATTTCTTCAAACAATCTTCTGCTTCCGGCTTCGATGTTAGTTTCGCCTTCGCGCTGATGACTGCAACAAGTATTAGTCCAGAGTAAAGGTGAATGATATTTTTGATGCGCACGTTGCTGTAACATGATTTCATTGTTACTATTTAAAATAAAAACCGAAAAAGCCCGGTGCAAAAGCGCTTTTTCATGTGCTTCTAATTTTGGCATTAAACCAATTTGCTCATCTTTTTGATTGACTAATATTACGTTTTCTTCTATCATAGGGCATTTTGAACAAACAAAAATACGAAAAAAGAAATGGCTTGAAAATCTCAGAAAAGATTGTGAAAAGTTTAACGAGACAGCATTCTCATAAGGCATTAATCTTGAGCGTTATAATTGAGACAAATTATTTAAAAACCTTTTAAAATAAGGCATAAAAACTAAAGCTGTTTATTTAACGTAAATAAGAAAAGTTAAATCATACTTAAAAAAAACCGAATTGTAAAATGTACTGCAACAACACACCAAGTCTCGTCGTACCTTTGATATTCCAAAAATAAAGCCTCATGAAAATTATGAACACAAAATCCCAATTTTTTAGCCTTTGCTTTTTAATTCCGCTTTTTATTTTTCAAGCTTGCGGACAATCTTCAAAAAAACAAAATACAAAAACTGTTGCAATGGAAAACAAAATTAGTAAACCAGGAAATCCATATTATTCTAATACCGATACAACCAAACTAAATGTGAGCGATGCTGAATGGAAAAAAGTATTATCAGACGATGTGTACGCAGTGATGCGCCAGGCGGATACCGAAAGACCTTTTACAGGAAAATATTGGAATACAGATGAAAAAGGAACTTATTATTGCGCTTCATGCGGAAACAAGCTTTTTAGGTCCGGAGCAAAATTTGCAAGCAGCTGCGGATGGCCAAGTTTCTTTGAACAGGACAATAAAAAAAGTGTGATTTACAAAACAGATAATTCACTCGGAATGGAAAGAATTGAAGCTCTTTGCGGGCGTTGTGGCGGACATTTAGGTCATTTATTTGATGACGGTCCTGCTCCTACCGGAAAACGCTATTGTATGAACTCAATTGCTCTTGATTTTATTCCTGATAACAAATAATATACACATGAAAAATATACTTGCTATTTGCCTTTTTGCATTCTCCTTAAGCGGATTTTCTCAGGCGAAAAAAACTACAAACCTTGAAACCATTACCGTTGGCGGAGGTTGTTACTGGTGCGTTGAAGCCGTTTATGAAAATTTAAACGGAGTAAAATCTGTTGTTTCCGGATTTTCAGGAGGAAAAGTTGCAAATCCTACTTACGAGGAAGTTTGCACTGGAACAACCGGTCACACCGAAGTGGTTCAGATAACATACGATAAAACGATAACAGATCTTAATGAAATTTTTCAGGTTTTCTTTACCGTTCACGATCCTACAACTTTAAACAGACAAGGCGCAGATGTTGGAACTCAATATCGTTCTGTAATTTTTTATAAAAATGAAGAACAGAAAAAAGCCGCTCAAAGCATTATTGCAGAGCTTAACAAAGCAAAAGTTTATGATAGCCCAATTGTAACTAAAGTAGAACCTTTTACAAAGTTTTATAAAGCAGAAGATTATCATCAGAATTATTATGCGAATAACAAAAGCCAGCCGTATTGCAAAATGGTGATTCAGCCGAAAATAGAAAAATTTGAGAAAGTCTTTAAAGACAAACTCAAAAAGAAATAAAACAACAATAAAAAAGAGGGAAATGAACTGAATCATTTCCTCTTTTATTTTAAAATGGATTTTAGCTAAAATTATTTAGCTACTTTTTTAAATCGCATCATCGGCACATCGCCTTGAATTAGATTTAGTTTTCCGTCTTTATCAATAGAATAACTTGTGATTTTTTTCATCTGCTGCAAAAATTGTGCTTCTCCTCCTCCATCACAAAACATCATTGTGCTTGGTCCCGGCTCTCCAAAAGTCAAAGAATTTCCACTTAAAGTAAATGGCGCACTGTAGCCATTACATCCGTTATTACCAAAAACATTTTTTTCTTTCTGATCAAAAGTAATTTGTGGTTTTTTATTCGGATACAATCCTTCAAAAGCAATTCTTGGCCCTGAAATATATTCTAATTCCCAAGTTGTATCATAAATACCGGCCGGACTTTTGTTTTCTTTTGATGCCATACATGAAACAAGTAATAAGGTTAAAACCGAAACGATTGCAATGGTATGTTTTTTCATAATGTGTCTTTTTTAATTAAATAATTTGTTTTTTTTGAAGATTAAAATTGCTCTCTAAAATTCATTTCTCAATATTCGTGCCCGGTTTCAAGTTTTAAACAGAAAAACTTTAACCAATAATTTGATATGTTCTCATCTCTAAGTTACATATTTTTCTTAAAAACAATAGTAATACAAGATCTAAATTCCATTACGCAATTGTATTTTTTGTAATTTGCATCGACAAAAAAACCAAAATTCATCATCAAAAAAAATCAAAAAATGAAGCGATTGCTATTACTTTTTACTTTCTTAACTACTCTTATTCAAGTTCATTCACAAGAAAACCTACCAAAAGATTATCTTTCAAAAGAATTTCACAAAGGGCGAAGAGAAGCTTTCAGGGCATTAATGCCGGCTAATTCTGTAGCTGTCGTTTTCTCCTATCTTGAAAGAGTTTTTTCAAAAGACATCAATTACAATTACCACGCAAATCCTGACATGTATTATCTAACGGGATATAAAGAAGCTGATGCCGTTTTATTTATTTTTAAAGAAGCTCAGGCAAATGGCGAATCGGAATTATTTTTTGTGAGAGAAAAAAATGCAAGTCGCGAAATGTGGACAGGAAGACGTTTAGGAATCGACGGAGCAAAATCTAAATTAGGAATTTCGACGGTTTATAACGGTAAAGATTTCAAGGATTTCGCTATCGATCTTAAAAAATTTGATAAAATAATCTACGATAAAATCCCAACAGATATTGGCAATGACAAAAGTGGCTTTGATCTTTTTGGTTTATTGGAAAGTTTTAAAAACAAAGCCGGAATTACAAAAGAAGATGAACTTTCATTAGAACTTTTTAGAAAAATCACCAACTCGCTTAGAGAAATAAAAACACCCGAAGAACTGGATTTGATGCGCAAATCAGTAAAACTTTCTTGTATTGCCCACAATGAAGTAATGAAAGCAGTTGGGCCCGATATGAGCGAAAATGAAGCTGACGGAATTCACGCCTACATTCACAGACATTATGGTGCCGAAGGCGAAGGTTATCCGCCAATTGTTGGTGCCGGAGCAAACGGTTGTATTTTACATTACGGAGAAAACAACAGCACCAAAATCGACAATCAGTTATTATTGATGGATGTTGGTTCAGAATACCACGGTTATTCTGCCGATGTTACCAGAACTATTCCGGCAAACGGAAAATTTACTGCAGAGCAAAAAGCCATCTATCAATTGGTATATGATGCACAGGAAGCCGTTTTTAAAATTTGTAAAGAAGGAACTCCGCTTGTCGATTTAAACAATAAAGCAAAAGAGATTTTAGCTGCCGGTTTAATAAAACTAGGAATCATTACAGACCCAAAGGATGTAAAACTTTATTACCCACACAGTTGTTCGCATTTTCTTGGTTTAGATGTTCATGATAAAGGAAATTACAGCGGACCAACAAGTCTTTTAAAAGAAAATATGATAATTACTGTTGAACCAGGGATTTATATTCCGGCAAACAGTAAATGCGATAAAAAATGGTGGAACATTGGTGTTCGTATCGAAGATGATATTCTCATCAAAAAAGATTCATACGAAAACTTATCTGCTGAATCTCCAAGAGAATGGGATGAAATCGAAAAATTGGCAGCGCAAAAAAGCACTTTCAATGAAATGAAATTTCCTAAAATATAATTTATTTATTTTTAGCCACAGATTAAAGGATTTCACAGATTTTAATCACGGTTAAGCTTAAAAAAAAATCCTTTTAATCCTTTAATCTGTGGCTAAAAAACAAAACCTCGCTTCAACTGAATCGAGGTTTTTTTATGCAGTTTTAAGAAAAGCTATAAAACTTAACCTGAATTTTACCGTACTTTGTATTCCTAAAAAAATATAAAAAATGAAAGCACTTACCTTCTCTACTTTTGGAGATTCAGATGTTTTAGAATATATCGAAATTCCCAGTCCAAAATTAAAAAACGATGAAATTTTAGTCGAGATGAAAGCCATCGGATTAAATTTTGCCGATGTTTACAGACGAAAAGGAAATTATCATTTAAAAGGAAACCCGCCTTTTATTGCCGGTTATGAAGGCGCCGGAATAGTTGTCGATGCTAATAATCATCCTGAATATAAAATTGGAGATCGTGTGGCTTTCGCCGATGTTCCGTTCGCGAATGCAGAATTGGTTGCGGTTAATGTAAATCATGTTCTGCCGTTGCCTGAAGCTATTTCGTTTGAAACTGCAGCTTCTATATTATTACAAGGTTTAACAGCACATTATTTAGCTACAGACAGTCACAAAACCCAAAAAGGAGAAACTGTTTTGATTCACGCAGTTGCCGGCGGAGTTGGTCAGATTCTGACTCAAATTAGTAAACTTTTAGGCGCGAATGTTATTGGTTTGACATCATCTTCCGAAAAAGCAAAAGTGGGATATGAACAAGGTGCAGATCATGTCTTTTTGTACAACGAAGATTGGAAAGCAGCTATTTTTAAAACGATTTCAAATGGTGTTGATGTTGTGTACGACAGCATCGGAAGTACATTAAAAGAAAGTTTTGAAGTTACTAAAGAATGCGGTCAGGTCGTTTTCTTCGGAATGGCGGGCGGAGATCCTGAACCTGTAGATCCGAGAATGCTGATGGATGGTTCTAAAACTTTAACAGGCGGCGATTTATGGAGTTATTTAAATTCTAAAGAAGAAAGAATCAAAAGAGCCAACCAATTATTCAGCTGGATTTCAGAAGGAAAAATAAAACTTTCAGAACCAACTTCTTTCAAATTATCTGAAGGAAAACTGGCGCATGATTATCTGGAAAGCCGAAAAAGTACCGGAAAAATAATTTTGATACCGTAAGTTTTAGTCACGAATTTTTTCGAAATACTTTCTATACATGCTTTGTCATCCTGAGAAACGAAGGATCACACTAGGAATTCCGTAAAGCAAATCGACAATCTTTGTCGAGTTTCTAGTGTGATCCTTCGTTTCTCAGGATGTAATATTGTGTATAATTATTTTATTTACAACTGATTAACTTCAATATTCGTTAATTGAGACAATTTTAAAATCCTGCTAACATCATCTTTATTAGCTACAAAAAACAAATAATTATCTCCTTGCGTGTCGTAGGTCATTAATTCTAAATTCAATTTCTCTAAAGCCGATTGAATATATGGAAACAAATTATGGCTATAGGTTTCTTCCGGATAATTAAAATTAAGATCTTCACCAATCATATCTGAAATAAAATATTCGGCATCTTCGGGATCAAATTTCCAGTCACTGTTCCAGCAATCTATACTTTCAAAAAAACTCCAATGCCCTTCCACTTTATCGTGATATTCTTTTGTTTCTTTTTGAAAGTCCTTAAAAAGCTTTTTTGATTGCTTTTTTAGTAGTTTTTCATCAATATTTCCTCTTGAAACCAGTTGTGCAAACTCTTCAAAAGTTGCTACTGTAACCTCTTCAGCTTCAATTAAATTTTCTAACGAGGGAAGTTCAACACTTTCCGGGATTTCAATATTTAAATACTGGCAGATTGCCTGCAAAACAATTTTAAAATCTTTGATTCCAATTTCCTGTGTTTCATTTTTAGGATTATTAATGTCCAGTAATTGGGTATCTAACAAACCTTTAGTATAATCAATAAAATGACTGCTTGAATATAAAATTTTAAAATCGTTTGTTTCTAAACTATTGGTACAGCAAAATATGATAACGAAATTATTTAAAACGCGGTTAAAATACTTTTTCATTTCCGGACTCGGATCTGAATAAAACTGAATATGAATAAAATCATACTCCAGGCCTTCCTGCATTATTTCTTCAGAAAGAATACCAATATCAATCTTTTTGTATAATTCATTTAAAACTTCATAGGGATTTTTAAAACCTGCTTTCTCAATTTCTGCTTTGCCTTCTTCATGATCAAAAGAACCTGGAAAATAAAACAGATTAACTACAACATTGTTGTAAATACCTTTTACTTTAAATTCAAGACTCCCCTGCACATTATACAAATGGGAATAAATAGAATCGATAACATCAAAAGAAATAATAGATTCAGGGTCGTTATTTCGACCAAACAAATTAGAAAAGAAGTTTTTCATTGGCGTATAGTAGAGAATTATTTTTTATAATAAATATAAGATATTCCAATAAATAAAAAATCTGATTTCGATATTATTTCAAAGTTTCAGCAATCATTAAAGCGCATTTTTCGCCATCGATAGCAGCAGAAATAATTCCGCCTGCATATCCTGCACCTTCTCCACACGGATACAAACCTTTGATTTGCAAATGTTCATAAGTGATAGGATCTCTCGGAATTCTTACAGGAGACGAAGTTCTGCTTTCAGGCGCGTGTAAAATTGCTTCGTTGGTTAAATAACCGCGCATTGATTTTCCGAATTCCTTAAAGCCTTCACGCAAAATCTGCGATAAAAATCCGGGAAAAACCTGTCCCATTTCTACCGAAGTGGTTCCGGGAACATAAGATGTTTTCGGAATATTTGCCGAAACTTTATTTTGTGTAAAATCGATCATTCGCTGCGCCGGAACTTTTTGAGTTTCCCCAGCCAAATGCCACGCTTTTTGCTCGATGCTTTTTTGAAATTCCATTCCGGCCAAGGCTCCAAATTTTGCAAAAGGTTTAAAATCTTCCAATTTCAATTCGATTACAATTCCTGAGTTTGCCGTTGCCTGATCTCTTTTAGATGGCGACCAACCGTTTGTAACAACTTCGCCCGGACTTGTTGCACACGGCGCAATTACACCACCCGGACACATACAAAATGAATACATTCCGCGGCCGTTTACTTGTTTTACAATAGAATAGGGTGCCGGAGGTAAATGTTCTCCGCGATAATCGCAACTGTATTGAATGCTGTCAATTAATTCCTGTGAATGTTCTGCACGAACTCCTAAAGCAAAAGGTTTTGCTTCTATAAAAATTTTCTTTTTATCTAATAATTCGAAAATATCTCGTGCCGAATGTCCTGTTGCTAATATTAATTTATTGGCAATAATCTTGTCTCCGTTTTGGGTTACAATTCCCTCAACTTCGTTATTTTTTAATAAAATATCAGTAACTCGGGTATCAAATAAAACCTGACCACCAAATTCGATAATTTTATTTCGAATATCCTCAATAATTTTAGGCAATTTATTGGTTCCGATATGCGGATGTGCTTCGACCAAAATATCTTCTGAAGCTCCAAAAGCTACCAGAAGTTCTAAAATTCTGGTTACATCGCCACGTTTTTTAGAACGTGTATATAACTTTCCGTCAGAATACGTTCCTGCTCCCCCCTCTCCAAAACAATAATTAGAATCTTCGTTTACCAAATGATCAACATTGATTGCTTTTAAGTCACGTCTACGTCCGCGAACATCTTTTCCGCGCTCGATTACAATTGGCTTTAAGCCTAATTCAATTAATTGCAATGCAGCAAAAAGTCCAGCCGGACCAGCGCCAACAACAATCACTTCCTGAGCCGATGAAACGTCTTTATATATAGGTAGCTCAATTTTTGTTTCCTGAAAAGGTTCGCCCTGTAAATAAATGATCACTTTCAAGTTGATTTTTATCGCTTTTTGGCGCGCATCAATTGAACGTTTTAAAATTGAAACGTGTTGAATTTCCTGTGGAGAAACTTTTATTTGTTTAGACAAATAGTCTTTAAGCAACAATTCGTTTGCAGCTATTTCCGGCGTTACCTGAAGTAAAAGTTCTTTTGGCATTGTATTTTATTTATGCTATTAGCTTTTCTATCTATGAAAAGAAGATGCAAAAATACTATTTTGAACTGACTTTATATAATTAACCGCAAAGTCCGCTAAGATTTTTTAAAGGCAAGGTTTTACAAAAACACAAAGTTCGCAAAGCTTTGTATTGATCTAGCTTTGCGAACTTTGTATTTTCTATCCGCAAATTAAAATTAAATCTTAGCGGACTTTGCGGTTAATTCTACAGTAATTTTTTAATCTTGCTAAAAAAGACTTTGTACCTTTGCCTCTCTGCCCCGAAGTTTCGGGATTAAACCTCAAAAAAAAATGTCTAGAAAAATAAAATTGATTTGGGATTTTCGTGGCCCGGCTTCAGCAAAAACAGCCGAACATCATGAAATTCATTTAAAAGAATATATCGCCATAGAAAAACTTCCGCTGAATATTACAGGTTATAAAATTATCAACGAAATGCAGGCCATCGCTTTTATGGTTGTCACCGATGAAAATATGATTCCCGTAAGAGATGCTTTGAAACCGCATCGTGGGGAAGTTTATACAGAGTAAAATTCCAATATTTTTAAATTTCAAATTCCAATTGCTGGGGAAATTCCAATAAAAAAATTCCAAATTCCAAACTGCTAGCAATTGGAATTTGGAATTTTTATTTTACGTCCTTTTTATTTTGGAATTTGGATTTTTTTTATTGGAATTTAACTTTAGTTAGCTACTTCACTAATAAACTTAATACGCATCAAACGTAATTCATCGATATCATAATCGCCATCAAATTCTTTAAGTGCGTCTTCGATTTTATCAGATTCTGATTCCATGAAATAATCGTGGATTTCTTCTTGCTGGTCATCATCAAGCAAATCATCAACCCAATATTTGATGTTTAATTTAGTTCCTGCATAAACAATTTGCTCCATTTCTTTAATTAGAGCATCCATTGTCAAACCTTTAGCAGAAGCAATATCATTTAAAGATAATTTTCGATCTATATTCTGAATGATATATAATTTATTGGCAGAATTTACTCCGGTAGATTTTACCACTAAATCGTCTGGACGAATAATATCATTATCTTCTACATAACGGTTAATTAAGGTAACAAAATCTCCACCATATTTCTTGGCTTTTCCTTCACCAACACCGTGAATATTGTATAATTCTATTAAACTAATTGGATATTTTAAAGCCATATCTTCAAGAGAAGGATCCTGAAAAACTACAAACGGAGGAACTCCCAATTTCTTAGCTACTTTTTTACGCAGTTCACGCAACATTCCCATTAAAACTTCATCAGCGGTTCCCGATGATTTTGCTGCTGTTACAATTGCTTCGTCTTCAGATTCGTTATATTCGTGATCTTCTGACATCATAAATGAAACCGGAGTTTTAATAAAATCTAATCCTTCCTGGGTGATTTTAATGATTCCGTAAGTTTCAATATCTTTTGATAAATAACCTGTTACTAAAACTTGTCTTAGCAAAGCCATCCAATATTTTTCGTCATGCTCTGAACCTGCTCCAAAATAAGGTTGTGTATCTGTTTTATGAGCTTTAATTACGGCATTTATTCGTCCTATTAAGGTAAATACAATCTCTTTTGATTTGTAAATATGTTTGGTATCACGAACAATTTCCAACAATTTCACAACTTGTTCCTTGGCCTCAATTTTATTTTTTGGATTACGAACGTTGTCATCCATATCTGCGCCTTCGCCTGTTTCGCTGTCAAATTCTTCACCAAAATAATGGAGTAAAAACTTTCTACGTGACATTGAGGTTTCGGCGTAAGCCACGACTTCCTGCAATAGTGCAAAACCAATTTCCTGTTCGGCAACTGGTTTTCCGGACATGAATTTCTCCAGCTTTTCTACATCTTTATAAGAGTAATAAGCCAAACAATGTCCTTCGCCTCCATCACGGCCTGCACGGCCTGTTTCCTGATAATAACTTTCGAGTGATTTTGGAATATCGTGGTGAATTACAAAACGAACATCAGGCTTGTCAATTCCCATTCCAAATGCGATTGTTGCAACTACAACATCTACATCTTCCATCAAAAACATATCCTGATGTTTGGCTCTGGTTTTAGCATCTAAACCTGCGTGATACGGCACGGCGCTAATTCCGTTAACCTGTAAAACTTCGGCAATCGATTCTACTTTTTTACGGCTCAAACAGTAAATAATTCCTGATTTGCCTTTATGTTGTTTGATGAACCGAATAATATCCGATTCTATATTTTTAGTTTTTGTACGAACTTCGTAATATAAATTAGGTCTGTTGAATGATGCTTTAAAAGTGGTCGCATCAGACATATCCAGGTTTTTAAGAATATCTTCCTGAACTTTTGGTGTTGCAGTTGCGGTAAGTCCTATAATAGGTACCTGACCTAATTGTTTGATTATGTTTTTTAGGTTTCGGTATTCCGGCCTAAAATCATGTCCCCATTCTGATATACAGTGTGCTTCATCAATCGCTACAAATGAAATTGTCACACTTTGCAAAAAAGCAACATATTCCTCTTTTGTTAAAGATTCCGGCGCTACATACAAAAGCTTGGTTAAGCCGGAAGTTATGTCTTTTTTTACTTGTGTAATCTCTGTTTTGGTAAGGGAGGAGTTTAATACGTGCGCAATTCCGTTTTCTGAAGAAAGACTTCGAATCGCATCAACCTGGTTTTTCATCAAAGCAATTAAAGGAGAAACAACTATGGCTGTTCCGTCCTGAATTAAAGCGGGCAATTGATAACAAAGAGACTTTCCACCGCCTGTAGGCATAATTACAAATGTATTCTCTTTACCTAAGATACTTGTAATGACTTGCTCTTGCAAGCCTTTAAATTGGCTAAAGCCGAAATACTTCTTTAATTCCTTGTGTATTTCAATTTCGTTTGAATTCATTCTTTATATTAATGGATATTTTGTATAAATTTGCAACACATAAAGATACAACTTTCTTTTATACATACAAATTTTAAATATCCTGTTTTGATTACAAAAGAAAATATATTGGCGATCGCCAAAAAAACAATACTCTCTGAAAGTGAAGCAATTACAAAGCTAATTGATTTTCTGGACGAAAATTTTTACAAAGCAACCCAACATATTTACGAAACTAAAGGCCGATTGATCGTTACAGGTATAGGAAAAAGCGCCATAATTGCTCAAAAAATGGTCGCTACTTTTAACTCCACCGGCACTCCTTCTATGTTCCTTCATGCATCTGAAGCTATTCATGGTGATTTGGGCATGATTCAAAAAGAAGATATTATCATTTGCATTTCAAAAAGCGGTAATAGTCCTGAAATCAGAGTTTTAGTTCCGCTATTAAAACGTTTTGGAAATATTTTAATTGCCATTACAGGAAACATAACTTCATCTTTGGCAAAAGGCTCTGATTATGTTTTAAACACTACGGTTGATATGGAAGCCTGCCCTATAAATTTAGCACCAACCAACAGCACGACGGCACAACTTGTTATGGGCGATGCTCTTGCAGTTTGCCTTATGGAAATGCGCGATTTTAAACCGGAAGATTTTGCGGTTTATCATCCTGGAGGCGCTTTAGGAAAAAAATTATTGCTTCGTGTAAAAGATATGATCGAACATTCTTTAAAACCCCAAGTTACTCCGGAAACTTCGGTTAAAAAGGTAATTTTTGAAATTTCAGAAAAAAGATTAGGCGTAACAGCCGTTATTGAAAATGATAAAATCATCGGAATTATTACTGACGGAGACATCCGAAGAATGCTAAATGACGTAGATACTATTGCAGATTTGACAGCAAAAGATATTATGTCTGTAAACCCAAAATTTGTATCTTCGGAAACCATGGCGGTTGACGCTTTGAATATTTTAGAAGATTTTTCGATAACACAGCTTATTGTTTCAGACAATGGCGAATATAAAGGAGTATTACATTTACATGACATTTTAAAAGAAGGAATCGTATAATGGCAAAGAAAAACCTTGGCGAGATGTCGTTTTTAGACCATCTTGAAGAATTAAGATGGTTATTAGTTAGAAGTACAATTGCTATTATGGTAATGGCTTTTATTACCTATTTTATTAGTGATTATTTATTTGATCAAATTATTTTGGGTCCAATACGACCTACATTTTTTACTTATGTGTGGTTTTGTGACTTATCCCATCAATTAGGATTTGCAGACAGCATTTGCATTACCGAGCTAAATTTCATCATTCAGAATACAGAGATGGAAGGACAGGTAAACATTTTTGTATGGATGTGCCTTTTGGCAGGTTTTATCCTGAGTTTCCCTTATATTTTATGGGAACTGTGGAAATTTATCAGCCCTGCTTTGTATGAGAAAGAAAGAAAAAATGCGAAATTATTTATTTTCACTTCTTCTCTTCTATTCTTCTTAGGCGTATTATTTGGGTATTTTATTGTTATTCCGATGTCTGTAAATTTCGTTGCAACTTTCTCTGTAAGTGATGTCGTAAAAAACCAGTTTACATTAGAATCTTATATGGGAATGGTAAAAACAAGTGTTCTTGCCAGCGGCTTATTTTTTGAGTTGCCCATTATTATTTACTTCTTAACCAAATTAGGATTAGTTACTCCTGATTTTTTAAGAAAGTATTGGAAATATGCCGTTGTATTAATCCTGATTATAGCTGCAATTGTTACACCTCCGGATGTAGTGAGCCAAACAATTGTTGCGATACCAATGTTAATTATATATGAAGTAAGTATCCTCATTTCGAGGATTGTTTATAAAAATAAATTGAAACAAAATGTCTGATATTATTCAAGAATTTAACGACTATCGTTCTAAAATGAACGAAAAATTATTAGCTGACAATAATAAAATTGTAAAGCGAATTTTTAATCTTGACACGAATGCTTATGCTCCCGGGGCTCTTGATGTAAAAACAAAAGAGCTTTTAGGATTGGTTGCTTCTGCGGTTTTACGTTGCGATGATTGCGTAAAATACCACTTAGAAACCAGCCACAAAGAAGGTGTTACCAAAGAGGAAATGATGGAAGCGATGGGAATTGCAACTCTTGTTGGAGGAACTATTGTTATCCCTCATTTACGCAGAGCTTACGAATTTTGGGAAGCTTTAGAAGAATCTGAAACTAAATAATTGTTAATAGATTTAACTGTTGAATCGTTTATTCGTTTATTTGCAACGACTAAACGATTTGTCGATTAAACGATTAAAGTAATAAAATGAAATTAAGAGCCGATAATTTAATCAAAACTTATAAAGGACGCAGTGTTGTAAAAGGGATTTCTGTTGAAGTAAATCAAGGGGAAATCGTTGGGCTTTTGGGACCAAACGGTGCCGGAAAAACGACTTCGTTTTACATGATTGTAGGATTGGTAAAACCAAATTCAGGAAACATTTATCTTGATGATTTAAATATTACCGATTATCCGATGTACAAACGTGCTCAACAAGGAATTGGTTATCTGGCCCAGGAAGCTTCTGTATTTAGAAAACTAAGTATTGAGGACAACATCTTGAGTGTTTTGCAATTGACTAAACTTTCTAAAGAGGAGCAAATTGCAAAAATGGAAAGTTTAATTGAAGAATTTAGTTTAGAGCACATACGTACCAACCGAGGCGATTTACTTTCAGGAGGAGAACGCCGTCGTACTGAAATTGCAAGAGCTCTGGCAACAGATCCAAAATTTATTTTACTGGATGAACCTTTCGCCGGAGTTGACCCGGTTGCGGTTGAAGATATCCAGAGAATTGTTGCTCAGTTAAAAAACAAAAACATCGGAATCCTGATTACAGACCACAACGTTCAGGAAACTTTAGCGATTACCGATAAGACATACTTAATGTTTGAAGGTGGAATCCTAAAAGCAGGAATTCCGGAAGAATTAGTTGAAGATGAAATGGTTCGCCGTGTTTATCTTGGACAAAACTTCGAACTTCGTAAGAAAAAATTAGAATTTTAAGAAAGTATACAGTTGCAGTTTTCAGTCACTAAGTACTGAAAACTGCAACTGAAAAACTATTATTCAACAGTAATGAACTGCAATTGCTGTAAATCGCCATTATAAATATTGACATCAACACGATGATCAACTCCAGGCAATGATGCTTTTTCTGTAAATTGCCAAAAAAGCCAATCGTCTTCGATTTTTTCTCTGTAAAAATTGTAGTTGGCAATCCAAAATAAATATTCGCCGAATTCTTCTTTCAGGAAATCACTGTAATAGCTTTCTCCTGTATAAATTATCGGGCGAACCTGATAATGCGATTCTACTTTCGTCAGCCATCTTTTCAAACCTTTTTTTAAACTGTCTAAAGATTGGTTTTTTGGTAATTTCTCAATATCTAAAACTGGTGGCAAATCTCCTTTTTGAAGTTTTACTGTTTTGATAAAAAGATTGGCTTGTTCTATTGAATTTTCGTTTGGGCGATAATAATGATACGCGCCACGCATAATTTTATTTTCTTTTGCGCCTTCCCAATTGTGTTTAAATTGTCTGTCAACCCTGTCGTTTCCTGCCGTTGCACGAATAAAAACAAATTGCACAGGATATTTTTCTTCCAGAATTTCAACATCATCCCAATCAACAGTTCCCTGAAATTCAGACACATCAATTCCAATCACTTTTCCTTTGTGATTTTCTAAGACTTTAATATTCCTTACGTCAGAAAGATGTTTATCAACTTCATCTTCTTCTAAAACTTTTCCTGATTTAAAACCAAGATAATAAGCTAATCCGGCACGATAATGATAAATCGCACCCAATAGAATGATTAATAAAGCAGTATACATAATAAAACGAATTCCTCTGCTAAAAATTGATCTTTTAGGTTTCGCTTTAGAATAAGAATTTCTTCTGTTAGTGGTTTTTCTTGCCATTCGAATAAAAACTACTTTTTGAGAAACAGATTATTTACGATCGATAGCAATACGTAAAAAATAATAATTAAAGGAATTGCGATGTAGTGCAGCAATACTAGTAATACAATAGAAATCAATAAAAATATTATTTGAAGCGCATTGTCTTTTAAATTGAATTTCTTGATTTTTAAAGAAAATAACGGAATTTCAGCATTCAAAATATAAGCGCTACACAAAGTAATTACTAATAAAACCCATTGATTCGTTAAAATCTCCAACATGAATAAAGAATCAGAAAATTTTAAAACCAAAGGCAAACTCAAAATAAAAAGTGAATTGGCAGGTGTTGGCAAACCAATAAAAGAATCGGTTTGGCGTGTATCGATATTAAAATTCGCCAATCTGTAGCAAGATCCCAAAGTCACTATAAATCCTAAAAACGGAATGGCCGGATTTGTTCCTAATTCGTGAGCGCTGTTCAAAAACATTGTGTACATAACAAAACCCGGAGCAACTCCACTAGTTACCATATCTGCCAAAGAGTCTAATTGTAAACCCAGCGGACTTGAAACTTTGAATAATCTGGCGAAAAAACCATCAAAAAAATCAAAAAAGATTCCTAAACAAACAAAATAAAAAGCCATTTCGTAGTTAGAGGAATCACCCGTTTCAATAGCTTTAGAAACAAAAACAACTGCAATGCAACCACAAAAAAGATTAATTAACGTAATTAAATTTGGAATGTGCTTTTTAATATTCATGATTTATTTTTTGATAAATGGTAAGCGGCAAATTTAACATAATAACTGCATGTAAATTGTGTTTTATGAAGAGTTTTTTGCCTGAAATTCCCACTTTCGTAATATTTCTCAAAAGGAAGAAATTAGATGAGTAAAATATTATATTTTTGATAAAAATTAAAACAGGCTTCGGTTTGCAAAAAAATATCCTTTGAAGAAACTTTTTGGGCTTTTATTATTTTGGAGTTGCGCTACACAATATGCACAAACTGTTCGAAAATATTCGAATGAGTTTATGAATATTGGTGTTGATGCTGCAGCATTAGGGATGTCGAGCGCCGTGGTTGCTTCTACAGATGATGTAAATGCAGTTTATTGGAATCCAGCAGGTTTAACGCATCTTGAAGATCATCAAATTTCGTTAATGCATGCTAATTATTTTGCCAATATCGCACAATACGATTACATAGGATATGCGAGCCCGATTGACGACAGAAGCGCCTGGGGAATTTCGATGATTCGTTTTGGTGTTGATGATATTTTAGATACAACAGAATTAATCGACAATCAGGGAAATATAGATTATAACCGGGTTAGTTTATTCTCGACGGCTGATTATGCTTTTACATTTTCGTATGCCAAGAAATTGCCTGTTGAAGGATTTCAATATGGAGTAAATGCAAAAGTCATTCGCAGAATTATTGGAAAATTTGCTAATTCCTGGGGATTTGGTTTTGATTTCGGACTTCAGTTTGAAAAAAACGACTGGAAATTCGGTTTGATGCTTCGCGATATTACAACGACTTATAATGTCTGGAATATTGATGAAGAAGAATATGCAAAAATCGCCAATGCGATTCCGGGAGAAAATACTGCATTACCGGAAAGTACCGAAATTACTTTGCCAAAAGCACAATTAGGTATCTCTAAAAAGTTTGAATTTCACAATGATTACAGTCTTTTAGTAGCCACAAACCTGAATATGCGTTTTGAGCAAACGAACGATATTATTTCATCAAAAATAGTAAGTATTGATCCGGCGATAGGTTTTGAAGGCGGTTATACTGACTTGGTTTTTTTAAGAGCCGGCGTAGGGAATTTTCAAAATGTAACGCAGTTGGACAATAGTGAAAAAATAAATTTTCAGCCCAATATTGGGTTAGGTTTTAAATACAAAGGCATTCAGGTAGATTATGCTTTAACTGATTTAGGAAACCAAAGTACCGCTTTGTATTCGAATATTTTTTCTTTGAAAGTAGATTTAGGTATCTTTAGATAATAATTACAAACCCATGCAACTTCTTAAAATTTTAAATCATGAAAAAAGTCAATTTCAAAAAAACACTTTTGAGTTTATTATTATTACTAAGTTTTAGTATTGGTTTTGGGCAAAGCATACCACTTTCTAAAGAGGCAAAAATAAGCGTTATTACATGTGGCCTCGGCAACGAAACTTATTCCTATTTCGGCCATACAGCTATTAGGGTTGCGGATCCTGTTAATAATATTGATGTCGTTTATAATTATGGCGCATTCGATTTCAGGACGCCAAATTTTGTGGCAAAATTTACTAAAGGAGATTTACAATATTTTGTAATTACACATTCTTTCCCTGAATTTATCGATGAATACAATACAGAGAAAAGAAGTGTTTTTGAGCAGGAATTACTTATTCCGCAAGATTTAAAACAGAAACTTTTTGACAAATTAAACGCCACTTTGCTTTCTGAAGATCGCTATTACACTTATAAATTTATTGATAAAAACTGTACTTCAATGGTTGTTGATATTATCAATTCTATTTTGAATGAAAATGTAATTGTTAAAAAAGGAGATACAGATATAACGTATCGCTCTATTTTATATCCTTATTTTGATGGTCACTTTTACGAAAAATTAGGAACAAGTATTATTTTCGGTACAAAAGTAGATCAGCTAGGAACAAGAATCTTTTTGCCTTTTGAATTAAAAAACAGTTTAGACAAAACTACTTATCAAAATCATCCTCTGGCAGCAAAAAGCAAAACCTTGCTGAGCTTTGAGAAAGAAACACCAACATCATGGTGGAATAATATTTATTCTTATTTAATTATGCTTGCTTTTGTAGTTCTGGCACATAACAAAATAGTAGACAAGATCTATCTTTTGATTTTATCTTTAATGGGGATCTTTTTTGTTTCTGTTGGATTTTATTCTTTTCACCAGGAATTATCAATGAATTATAATATCCTGTTATTTAGCCCACTTTTGTTGATTTTGATTTTTCTGTCAATCGCAAAAAACAAAAGATGGACGTATAGATTTGCTGTGCTATATTTACTTTTTCTGATAATTTACAGCATATTTATGATCAATAAAGCACACTTTATTATTGTTTTACCAATGATTATTACAAGTGGTTTTGTTTTGGTCAGAGTTGCCATCAGAAACAAAAAACGTATTCCGATTATTATCTAAACAATTATTGTCCGCGATAAAACAGAATCGTTGTAATAGTTTTGAAAGTAATGCTTAAATCGAGAAAAACGCTTCGGTGTTTGATGTAATACAAATCATATTGCAACTTTATCAAACTCTCTTCTATCGATTCTCCATAAGAATAATTCACCTGCGCCCAACCTGTTAAGCCAGGTTTTACAACATGTCTCGTTTCATAAAACGGCATTATTTTAGCGATTTCATTCACAAAGAAAGGTCTTTCCGGTCTTGGGCCTATTACAGCCATATCACTTATTAAAACATTAAAAAACTGTGGCAATTCATCAATTCGCGATTTACGCATAAACCTGCCAAGCGGGGTAATCCTTTTATCGTTAGATGTTGCAAACTCAGCTCCGTTTGTTTCAGAGTTCTCCACCATTGTCCTAAACTTATAGATTTTAAAAGCAATTCCGTTTTTGCCTATTCGCTCTTGGGTGTAAAACAAACTTCCTTTGTTTCCGAAAAAATTTCCAATGAAAATAAAAGGAATGATAACGGCGCAAATTAGCAAACCTAAACTAGAAAAAATAAGCTCAATAAAACGCACCAACAATAAATACAGTTTGTTATTATTGCTTCGGCTAAAAGGAAAAAAGCGATAAAAATCTCTGGCAATATACTGAACAGGAATTCGCTGTGTTTTGCTTTCGTACACTTGTGTATACTCTCTGATAATATTTCCTGATTGTAGCAAGTGAAGTAATTGCTGGTATAAATCAGCAGTAATCCCGTCTGTATTTTGAGATGCAATTACAATCTCAGAAATATTGTACCTGACTACAAAACTCTCTAACCTTTCCTTTTTGATTTCTCTTACATAATGAAAATCTGTTTGTTTATCGCAAACAGAATCTGAATTTACAAACCCAACTATTTTATAATGCGGGTCGACATTTTCAAGTCCTAAAACCAATTCTTCTACTTGATTTTTATCGCATATCAAAACTACATTTTGAATAAAACGATGAGAAGCCAAAAAATAAAAATACAAATATCTCCAGGATAATAATGCAAAAAGAATAGCAAAATAGAAGATAACAATTGCTATTCTGTTTTTTGGCAATTCCGGTGATAAAACCGGTGTCAGCAGGTAAACAAATACAGTTGTACTTGTGGTAAAAACGGCACTTTTGGTTATTTGTAACTGATTACTGGCTACTTGCAAATTATACATTTCGAATATAGAACCAAAAATGAATATGTAGCATATCAATACAACTTCCCAATAAGAATTGGCAACTGAAAATTTAAAGTATTGGAAATTTGGAATCCCGCTCAATAGGTAGAGCGCTAACAAGACAAAGAAAGCATCGAAAATATGAAGTAGTACTTTCCTTTCCGATATCTCGAAATGAATTTTCTTTTTTGTAAACATTGGTTATTTGGTTTTGTTTGGGGCTAAAACTTGAAGCAAATGTATTACAAAAAAAATAATATAAACGATCTAAATTTCAGGTTTTTTAGGAATTTTAACTTCAACCGAAAGCAGTGTCAAAGCATACACGAATGCGGGAGCTGCCGTTCGCATTGAGGCGTGGTTAATTGTAAAGAGCCAAAAGATATAAAAAGAGAGAATATACAAATGCTGTTTATTATTGATATAAAGCACAAGTGGCGTTATAAATAATAAGAAAAGTCCGAAAATACCAAAAATCCCATGCTCACTTAGCATACGGGTTATTTCATTATGGGAAGCAACATCTGCGCCAAAACTTTCTTTTCTAAACTGTTTTCCCATTCCTGCCCCTACGCCCATAATGGGATTATCAAGAAAAAGTTTTATTTCAGAATCCATAATTTCTTCACGACCTCCTAAGTTGTCTTTTTTAACCCTTCCTGCTGCATCTTTGTTTGCGTAACGTTTATCAATAAGCCCTCCGGTTTGTACCGATGTATACGTCCAGATTCCGGCACCCATTAATCCGGTGAAGACAAAAATGAGGGCAAATTTGTTTCTGCCTTTTGAATTCGAAAAATAATAAAGCAAAATCAACAAGCAAACAATCATTACAATTCCTGTTATCACGCCTCCTCTTGAAAAAGTTACAACGCCACGATAACTAACAAATATTAATAAAGCTGCGTTTAAAAACATCTCTTTTTTTGTTTTTGAAAACAAAATCAATTGGGTAAAAAAGATAAAAATCCCTAATCCTAAAACAGTCGAAACCTGATTTGGACCAAACCCGCCGGAAGTTTCAAAGTTAGATTGCGTTCCGGTTACTACATCTTTTACGCTCGGATTGTATAAAAATAAATATACCGTTGTCGTTAAAATAGGCATTCCTATGGCTACTAAAATCGTCTGAAGATTATCAAAATGAATCTTTCGCTTAAACATATAAATAGCAGAAATCGCGAGACAAATTGGGCCAGACAAATTAAAAACCAACGATTTTTTAACATCACCGTTATAATCTGTTTCTGTAAAAGTCAATAAAATTCCGGGAACTAATAAAATCAGGAATATCCAGTAAACAAAGGAATTGGTCGAAAAATTACTGTAAACCATTCCCATAAGCATGAAAAAAACAACAGCAAACTTAACATATTCATTGTTTAAATTTCCTCCTGTCATTCTAAGAAAAACTTCTGCACCAACCAAATAAGCTGCTACCCAAAGCACTTCATTGTTTCTGTTTTTAGATCTCGAAACGATAACAAAACCAACAACAGGAATTAAAAGCGCATATACTTTTGATAAAAAAGGAGCCACAAAAACTACCAAAGCAATTAATGCATGTATTATGACGATGAAAGTATACGATAATGTTTTATTTTTCATTACTAATTTATTGATAGGCCGTAATTAATTTGCTTATAACAACCTCTTCTGAATAATTTTCTAAAACAGACTGTTTCAAACTATCGCTCATTTTTTGTCTAAGCAAATCATCTTTAATCATTTTTAACAATTGTTCTTTAACCTCAGTTATAGAAGAAGGATCAAACAATAATCCGTTTACTTCATTTTTAATGACAAGCGGACAATACCCTACATTTGTAGAAACGACAGCTAAATTTGATAATCCGTATTCTAACAACGTAACTGGGAAACCTTCTTCTGTTGAAGACAAAACGCCAATTGCTGCTTGCGATAAAATATGTTTCACATCATTTTTAGCACCATACAAATGTATGTGGTTTTCGAGTGAATGTAATTTTATAAACTCCTTTAAAACCTCTGAATAAGCATCAAAATAATCTTTTCCTACCAAATGCAAACTCCAGTCTGATTCATTCAGTTTTAATTCTAAAAATGCTTTTAAAATTAAAATATGATTTTTAGGATTTTTTAGATTTGCCAAAAATACAATCCTTTTACCATTTATTCCCTTTAAAGTGGTTTCCGGATCGAAAACATTTTCAGAAGATGTAAAATTAGGTATAAAAATTACATTCGAACATTTCATGTTTTTGCGGTTCCAGGCTTCTAATTGAAGATTAACCACAAAAATAGAAGAAAAAAACCTTGATAAAAAAATCAAAACCCTGTTCTCTTTCTTTGATTCTTTAGCTCTTGTCCCGTAATGATCGTGCCAAACGATTTTTACTTTAGGCAGCGTCAACTTTACCAGAACCGCTATAAAAAATGATGAACTATGTGCGTGTACTATTTCTATTTGATTTTTAAGGATATATTTTCTCAATCTTAAAATTGCCGAAAAATCTATACTCCTTTTTTTCTGCAGAAAGAAATAGGAAACATCCGAATGAACCTGATCTTTCAGAATTCCTTCTTTTCGGGTCGCAGCCAAACCTGAAAAAGTTATTTTTCCGGCTAATGCATTGGCATAATTTACCGCCATTCGCTCGGCCCCGCCGGCATCTAAAGAATCTATTAATTGAACAATTCGCATTGGTTATAGTAACTTTTTAATTTCGTCTTCAAAAAATTCTGTTGTGTAAGTCTGTGACCATTTTGCAGCCAATTTACTTTTGGTTGCAAAAGCATTTTCTTCATTTAAAATTTTTTCTATCTGAACGCTGTCGTTTTCTAAATTCATTTCGATCAAAATACCGCGATTTCCAAAATCGAGCATAAAAGGAACACAGGAAACTTTTGTAGCTACAGGAACACATTCCCAAAACATACCTTCTGCAATTGCTTTTGGCCAGCCTTCACTTTTAGACGGCAAAATAACAAAATGGCTTTTTTGATAGGCGGTTTTAATTACATCCTGATTTTGGTTCCCTCGCAAAAAGACATGTTTTTCTAAATCATTTTCTTTTATATAAGCTTCTAAAGTATTCTTTTCGACACCATCTCCGTATAAATTTAAAATCACATTTCGTCCGTTTTCAATTAATTTCTGAATCAATTGAATCGCGTACAGCGGATTTTTTCCTGTTACCAGACTTCCAACGAAAATGAATTCTATTGTTGCAGATAAATCACTTTTCAAAACATTTTCTTTCTCTGTTTCTGAGTAAGTTGCGGTAAAAAATGATTTTATGTTTTTGGATTGGTTTTCCCAACTTCCATATACTAAAACCTGCATATTTCGGGTTAAAAATGTATTATTCAGAATCCGTTTTTGCAAACGATATGAAAAAGGCTGTTTGCTATTAGGATCCCAATTTCCGGCATATTTAGCGGTTTTATTTTTATTTGGGAAAAGTATCTGAACCAAACAACCTAGCAATCCTATATTTCCAGGACAGCGCAAATGAATATGGTCTGCATTTTTCATTGCCTTAAATATTTTCCAAAAAATGATGGGCGACTTAAAAATAGAGATGATATTATTTTTAAAATTGGTAAAATTAATATCCGGTATTTTTCTAAAATCAATTGCATTATGCTTGTAGGGAATATCTATTGCAGTTGGGCTTTTTTTTTGTGACGAACCAACAACAATTAATTCATCAACATATTCTAACCAAATATTTATTTCACGCACATATGGTGCATAACCAAAATACTGGCCATCATATTGACAATGACTAACATGTGTAATTATTACAAATTTCATTAATGTATTCTTTCTGTTTTGATATTTTTCATTAAATATTAATTAAAATTTTCGAAATCTGGATAAATTTAAAATTTTAACATGAACTCACTTTTAGTGCGAATATTTTCTATTCATTCTTTTAACATTTTTTTGCCTAATCGTTTAGTTCTCATTCAAGATACCATTTAAATTAAACTTATTTTTTTAATTTTCTTTCTTTTGGCTTATTAAAAACCAAACTCCACCAGCCAATCGTTCTTCCCAGAGCTTCAGTAAAAGCTGCTCTTTTATCACTAGCAGTTACTACATTGGTAAATCGTATCAGAGTCAGCAAAATAGTAATTGAATTCCATTTTAGACGTGCTTTTAGGTTTGGATTTGAATTTTTAACGCGCCAGACATACCAACCATTTCTAACTACCATTTTACCGTATAAATATTGGTTTGGTCTTCCTGATGCTGCATGATAATGCCCTAATTTTGCTGCTGTATTGATATATAATTTTCCAATTTTTGAAACCCTTAACGTAAAATCAGCATCTTCATATAAACCATAACCGGCAAAATATTCAGAAAAAGAAAGCTTTTCAAAAACTGACTTTTTAAAAGATGAAACGCCGCCCATTAATTGTTCTACTTCATATATTTTATCTGTTGGAGGCAAAAAACTAACGCTTCTTCCGTGTGAAAATGCCGGAGAAAACCCCGGAGGACGATCGCTATCGAGATTTAGTTTTTTTCTTAATATAAAACGGCTTCCGTCTTTGCGTTTCCAGCCATCAAAATAAAATTCATTTATTGTCGGAATATAATTTTCTGCTGTTTTTTCCCATTTAACTTCATTCGAAATAAAACCACCAACACCCAGAGCTTCAGGAAACAAATTGTAAGTATGAAGCAAATTTTTAAAATAATCTGGTTCTAAAATCGTGTCGTCATCCAAAAAACAAACAATTTCAATAGCATCGTTTACTTTACTAATTCCGAAATTTCTTTGTTTCGTAAGTCCGCGATTTTGCTTATCAACCAAATAATATTTTAAATTTTTAAATTGGTTTCGATTTAAAACTACTTCTGTTTCATTGTTTAATGAACCATCAATTATTAAAATTTCATCCGGAAAAATAGTCTGTACCTCAACCGATTGCAATAATTTCAGCAAGGGTTCAGGACGCATGTACGTGCAAATGATTAGTGAAAATTTCATGAGTTATTTAATAATCTGTTTGCCCAATAGGTACTTTGTTTCCATTCTTTATTAAAATTAGAAAAATATTTAAATGGATTTTTAATGGATTGATTCTTATAATATTTAAAAAAGAAAATTGCTCTGTAGCCGTTTCGTTGCTCTTTTGTCTGATGCAGCAATTTATACAACATTATGGTTGGCGATGGTTTAGGTTTAATTTCATCATCTGACCAGGCTAATTGCGGTTTGGTTCTAAACCCGCCCATTGGTGCTTTTAGATGTAAAATTTCAGGATTTGGAAAATACAAAATATCATATCCCTGATTTCTAATTTGCATTCCAAAATCGGAATCTTCGCCGTAACCAAACTCAAACTTGTCATTGAATTTAACTTTTGTGAATATCGAAGATTTTATAAAACTATTTCCGGAACCAAACATTGGAGATTGATTGATAAGCGTATTGATCTTGGTTTCGTGTGGCTGTATGTACGAAGTTGAAAGCGTTTTTATTCCAAATTTTTGCAAATTAAAAAGTACATCTTTCAAAAGTTCAGGGCCAAATCTGTTATCATCATCGTTCAGGAAAACCCATTCACTTTTTACCTGGCTTAATGCTACATTTCTTGCATTGCAGGCTCCTGTGCGATGTGTAAAAGTATGCTTAATTTCAAATGGCCATTTTTCTCCGGTAATATAATCAAGCTCTGACACACTGGTAACATCCGGGTTTTGCTCTACTATGATGACATTTTTAGGTAAAATAGTTTGATTTGACAAATCGATTAAGACATCATATAAGTATTTTTTTCTTCCGATAGTTGGGATAATAACATCTATGTTTTCAAAATCAATGACATCTTTTAATGACGAATTGACTTTAATGTCGTCAAGTTTTATTGTATTATTATTTCTGTTTTTAAAAAAGAGACTGTAAAACGACGCTAAAACAGGAAATTTGAATTCATAAATCATCAAATTTAAAAACAATAAAAAGACCCATCTTGTTCTGTAATGTTGTTTTACAAACTTAAAGAGCGTAAAGTTGGAAGGTTTTACGGTAGTAACGACATTATTTTCAAGTACTAATTTTGGTTCAGAATAACATAGCAACCCTAGTGGCATGCAAACTTTGGCAATCGAATTTAAATAATAATCAAAATCTGCATCCGGTTTTATCTTGTTTTTTATTTCTAATAAAACAGCTGCATGAATAACGCCAACCAAACTGCTCATTTGCCATGTTGGGTAGGTGACGTTTTGATTGATATTGAGAAACGGAGATTCATCAATATAACCCATTTTTTTTCCTAAAAAACTCTGCTCATTGGGGTTGTATGAAAACATCATTTTATCATGATGAAAAATAGTGTCAATCGCCTCTAAGTTTAAAAAGTTTTGGTAATTTTCATGGCACCAAACTATTTTAGACTGCGGATTTTGTATGGCCAAATCTATTAATACAGCAGCAATTGTCGCATTTTTATCAAATGGTAAAATTTCATTACTTTTCGAAATGACCTTTGTTGTTTTATTATGATTATGATATAATAGAATCAAAATTAAGATATTAACGATTTATAAAATTGAATATTTTTTTTGGCTAAAACTTCGATATCAAAACATTTTTCAACCTTTTCCCTTGCTGATTTTCCTGCTTTTAGGCACAAGGTTGCGTCGTCTAAAAACTGAATTATTCTTTGGGCATATAAGGTGTGATCTTTAGGATCTACTAAAAAACCATTTTCTCCGTCGTCGATCATTTCGCTTGCCCAGCCCACATTTGATGCTACAATAGGTTTTTCTAAAGCCATTGCCTCTAACCATGAAACAGGAAAAGCTTCGGCAAAAGAGGGAAAAACACATACTTTTGACTCTAGTATTTTTTGTTTGATCTGGTCGTACGGAACGCCTCCAAGATATTCGACATTTTTGATTGCTTTTTCAGAAAAAAGTTCCTGCATCATTTGCCATGTTGAGGGATTTCCGGAGATAATATCCGAAACATCTCTGCCTATTAAAATTAATCTGGCATCGGGATTATTTTCTACTACTTTATTAAAAATCAGCGGTAATTCCAGAAGTCCTTTTTTACGAATAAGGCTTCCGAAATATAAAATATTCTGTCCCGTTTCGTTATTTTGATCGCCCGGCTGAAATAATTGTGAATCTATAGGATTTGGAATAATACCGAACTCCTTATTTAAACCAAAAACAAAATTGGTTTTATCTGCCGTAAACTGACTTACTGACAATAGTTTATCAGCCTTTTGCAAAGCTCTTTTTTCATGAAACTTGTTTATCCATTTTACCGGACGATTGTCTAAATGGCAAAAATAAGCATCAGATCCGTTTAACCTTATGATTAACGGACATGATTTTGGTTTTATAAAAGATGAAATTCCCGTCCAGTCCGCTGCTTCAACTAAATCAATTTCTTTATCTGAATGCAGTTTGTCAATGATTTTTTCAATTTTTTTTCTTGTAAAAAACCATGATAACCCTTTAAATTTTACGTTTTTTATCTGTTGAATAAGAACGCCATTGTCATCAAAAAAAGCATCTTCTTTTTGACCGTATACAAGAACCCTAACGGCAACGCCCTGGTCTAATAAACCAATGGCAAGATTTTTAATACTTGTTCCAAGTCCTCCTGAATTTCCTGTTTTATCGTGCGGATATTCGGGTGTTAAAAAGGCTATTTTCATGTTTTATTTCTTAAAAAAATCTTTTAAAATTCTGGCTGTAAATATTTTTGATCCTGCATCTGTCATGTGTCCGCAGGATGAAAAGTATTTATCTTCGACTACTACATTTTCATAATTGTAAATTTCAGGATACGCTTTTTTTACTTTATCAAAATAGTTCATGCCTGTTACATTTTCGCACATTGGTGTCATTACAGCAATGAAATTAATATTATTGGCTTTGCAAAGATTTTTAATTTCTTCGTAATATTTATTGTGAGGCAAAGGGTTTAGATTGACAATGTTATTTTTCATATTGCCATTTTTATGCTTTTGCAACGGATAATAACCGAGATTATCTAACGAATTTGTTTTTTCTTTTTTTGCTGTCTTGTAAACTTCTCTAAAACCAATTTTACCATCGTATTTGATATATCTGTAAAATGGAATATAATACAATTCATTAAAATTTTCCTGAGTTGAAAAATGGTCTTTAATCACTTTAGAATTATGAATATAAGGCAAAAACAAAGCTGCAATACCTTCGGCTTCGTGATCGTTAGAAAGGTTTAAATCGGCTTCGAGAATTACATTTTTGATTTCGTATTTTCTTTCAATCATTAACTTTAATAGTAATGATGCTTCGAATAAATGTCCGCCGCTCATTCCGTAATTAAAGGCTTTTAATCCCTTATCTTCAAACATTTGAGTAACAAAATGATTATTTGCTCTTGAAGAACCCAGAATGACAACATCTAATTTTTGAGGTTTTGAGTTAAAAACCGTTTCAATTTTTCCTCTGTTTTTAGATTGTAAAAAAACAGCGGTATAAAGTCCGTCTAGAACTACGGCAATCAATATCGTAATGAGTAAAACTTTAGCGGTATAAATTATAAATTTCTTCATTAAAACTGAAAATATATAAATTCCTTATAATCTGAAAATGTTCCAAAAGCCATGATAGCCAATATTGCCAAAGACAATTTTAAGATGCTTCTTTTTCCTGAAAGCGGTTCTATTTTGTTTCGATTGTTCCATTCGATTAAAACAAAAGCGGCAATCACAAGCAATAATTCATAACTATATCGTTCATTATCCAGATATTGAAAACTGAAATCGTGATTGGTAATTGTCCTTTTTAAATATAAAACAGCATCTGTAATGGTTTTGGCCCTAAAAAATACCCAGGCAACACAGGTTAGGAAAAAAGTATACAAAATACGCATTATTACTTTTACCGAATCAAAATTAAGTTTGAGTTTGATGGCATCCATATTATTACGGTTGCTGTTTGATAAAAGCAATGGCAGGAAATAAACGGCATTTATGAATCCCCACGCAATGTAAGTCCAATTGGCGCCATGCCAAAAACCGCTGACTACAAAAATGATAAATGTATTTCTGATTTTCATCCAGATGCCGCCTTTGCTTCCTCCTAACGGAATGTACAAATAATCGCGAAACCACGACGATAACGAAATGTGCCAGCGACGCCAAAACTCGGCAATATCTCTCGAGAAATAAGGATAATTAAAGTTTCGAAGTAAATCTAACCCAAAAAGTTTTGATACTCCTAATGCGATATCTGAATATCCTGAAAAGTCTCCGTAGATTTGAAATGCAAAATAGATTGCTCCCAGAATTAGGGAGAAAGAATTCATAGAGGTATAATTATCAAAAATGGCATTGGCATAAGTGGCACAAGTATCTGCAATAATTACTTTTTTTACCAATCCCCATACAATTTGATAGATTCCTTCTTTGGCAACCTGAAAATCAAATTCTCTTTTTACTTTTACCTGAGGCAATAAGTGTGTGGCCCTTTCGATTGGCCCGGCAACTAAAAGCGGAAAGTAACTCACAAACAAGGAATAATCTACAAAGTTATATTCGGCTTTTATTCTTTTATAATAAATATCAATTACGTACGATAATCCGTGAAAAGTATAAAATGAGATTCCGACCGGAAGAATAACATTCAATAAAATTGGGCTTGCTTTAAATCCTGCTGTATTTAATAATTCTGAGAAAGAGGCGGCAAAAAAGTTATAGTATTTAAAGATGCCCAGGAAACCTAAATTAACCAAAATACTAAGCCAAAACCAAAATTTTCTGCTTCTTTCTGATTTTCCTTTTTCAATTTGAATTCCGGTGTAATAGTCCAGAAATGTAGAAAAAACCAATAAAAACAGGAATCTCCAATCCCAACAAGAATAAAAATAATAACTGGCAATAATTAGTAAAGCATTTTGGGTGCTTTTGGTTTTATTAAAAACAAACCAATACAGAAAAAAAACGATTGGTAAAAAAATAGCAAATGCTATGGAGTTAAAAAACATCTGTGGTATTTATGAAATTTTAAATTTAATTTGTTTCCGCTACAATTAGTTTTAAATGATTTTCTACCATTTTCGGCAAAGAAAAGGAATTGGCAATTAATTCTCTTGTATTAATAGATATCTTTTTGTTTCCTAAGTAAATATCTTCAAGAATAGTGGTCAATGTTTTACTGTCTTTTGCTTCAAAAATATATCCATTTTCTTTGTTTGTAATTACTTCTGTATTTCCGCCAACCGCTGTGGTAATTACGGGAACATTTGCTGCGAGACTTTCTAAAATCGACAAACTAAAACATTCCATGTGGGTTGGCTGTAGCATATAATCGTATTGCGAAAAAATCTCGTTTAGATTGGCTTTGCTTCCCATAAAAACAAAACATTTTTCGAGATCAAATTGTTTGATTTTTTCTGCTAATTTCTCTTTATAAGGCCCGTCTCCGTAAATATCTATTTTAATATCTTCTCTTATAGGTTTTGGAAGTGCATTTACAGCATCGATTAAATCCTGAATTCCTTTTGATTCTCTCAGATGTGATGCCACCAAAAAATGGGGTTTAATATCAGCTCTGCTTTCTCTGACCAAAATACTATCGATAATAACACCGTTATAAATGGTTTGGGTTTTAGATTTTAAATGAGAGCCAAAATCCTGCAAAATTGCATTTACGGTATAATCTGAAACGCCCACAAAAACGTCGATGTATTTAGCAAACAAAAATCCTTTTAGCTTTTTATTAATTCTCTTTTTAAAAGGATATCCGTTTAAAGGTCTTGGATTATGATCTACGGCAATAATTTTAGCTTTGGATAATTTGCTTATTTTGGAGAAAAAAGGCGTACATAATTCTACAAAATGTGTAATGATATAAGCGTATTCCGGTTTGTTTTCCTGGCAAAAAGAAAGGAAATTAGTTTCCGGACTTTTCGTGGCATTGCTGTAAATATTCAAATTAGAATATTGGCCATGATTCGATTGATTGGGAAAAAACCAATCGATTTCGATGCCTTTTTCTTTGCATCTTTTATTAAAATCCCAGAAAAAATAATCCATACCTCCTACGCGTTCAGGAAGTAATTCATATTGGCAGATTATGGCTATTTTAGTCATTTTTCTTTTAACTTTTAACAAAGATTATTGATAATGGACAACTTTAAAACGCTGATAAAACTCCTGCAATTCTGTTGCTTGTTCCTGATAATGATTTGCTAACCTGCATTTCGATCATAGCCTTTCTTTCTGCTTTTCTTTTTTCAGGATTACTCAAAGCTTCATTAATCTGGTCAATTAATTCTTGTTTGTTTTTTGCAATCGTAACTGCATTACTGTCTACCACTTTTTTAAAGTGATCGTATTTTAAAAATCGCTGATCGTTATATAAACCGTTTTCGATATTTCCAAAAACAGTATTAATAACCGGTTTATCAAACAACATAAAATCGAGGCTCATGGTAGAACACATGTTTACATTAAGATCGGCAAATTCCAGTAATGCTCTTAAATCTTTAATATCTTCATAACCCGGAATTCGCTGCGACCAGCTTTCCTGATGATTTTCTCTCGTTAAAATCCATTTGGGAACATTCCATACAATTTCAGGAAATTCATTGCGAATTGCTTTAAATCTGCTGTCATCTTCTGCCGGAGAAGTCCTCACTAAAAGCTGAACCTGAGATTCTATTTCGTTATTTTTTATCGCCTCAGCAATTGCTTTTATTACAACAGGATCATTTGGTCCAATTGAAACATCGGCACAACTGTAGCAAATTATTTTTTTATTGGCATCTAATCCAAAGTTTTTCAGAAACTCTTCTTTTGTCGATTTGTATTTATCCAGAACGTATGGCTCGAATTGTGGTGTTCCCACAATTTGTACGTTTTCATTTTTTACGTTGGGATAAAAATACAGCAACTCATCTTTCATTAATTGGCTCCAAACCAAAAACTGATCAAAAGCGCCTAACATCCTGCCTTTTGACGCGAGATTATCCCAACTGAAAATAAAAGTGCTTGTTGGAATTTTTGACTGAATTGCAGCATATAAAAAAGGTGCCAAAAACGGCGGGCGCTGATGCGTAAAAAATACGTGCGACGGCTTATCGTTTTTTAGTAACGTTAAATATTCTTTTGTAATGTTATTTTTTGAAAAAGATAAAAATTGTAATTTTTCAGCCCATAAAATACTCGAATTGCTGTGAATTATTCTGGTGAAAAAATACAATCCTTTAATCAAAATTCCTCTTGGAGAAAAACTTTTTGGATACCCCGAAGTCAGATTATCCTGCATTCCGTAGAATTTTTTATTTTTTTGAAGATGGGCAAGTTCTTTCCATTTTCTAAAAAACCAAGTCAGCTTTCCTTCTTTAAAAACAGGTAATTCTTTTATTTCTATATTCGGATAATCGAAATTATTATAACAGTTTATAGGCAATCCTGAATAGATAATTATGGTTTCAAATTTCTGTACAGCTTCAGTAATAAAATCACTCATAACGAAGTTTCTAAAACCTACTCCGTCTGTAATTACTATTCCTATTTTTTTCATTTTAAATTCCAAAATAATCGTTTTATTAATTTTTTAATTTGCTTTTTGCTTTTGTTGAAGAAATACTTTATATCAACTAAAAACGCATAAATGAAACCTTTTATATATAAGCTAAAATATCTTTTTTCTGTTTTAAATTTCTTGTCATCAAAACTAATCCATCTTTCGGGAAAATAATCAGAATCATCATTTTGCTTTGCAAATTCGCCCCTGAAATTTTTGACTGGCCTTATAATTTTTGATCCCTCTTTTTCTCCCAGCCAGGCAATCCACCATGAAAAAGTAGAATTGCTAATTATAAAATCATCAAATTTAGAACCCAGCGCCAATTGTTCGATTGCTGTTAATTGTTCTAAAAAAAAGCTATTCTTTAAAAACGAAAAATGATATTTACAATACCCGATGTCATCGCTGGTGAATATCAGATTTCTTTCTTCCCAATCCGGGAAATTTTTAAGCAACGCTTTTAAATAATACAAATACGATAACTGAAAATAAAAAGGATGATTTACAAAATCGCCTCTTCTAACGGATATTAATATTGTTTTTTTTGTAAAAAGAAAACGGTACTTTTCATATAAATCAAGACTAAAATTTTCAAACTGAAAAATCTCTTTTGTTTTTTTTATATTAAAATATTTTTCTGACTGAAGCCAACCGTCAATATCATAATTTTCAGTTCCTAAATCCCATTCATAATGTGTATATTTTTTTTCTTTTACTATTTTGAATGTCTCATCTGTATACGAAACAGGCAGCTGATTTTTAAAACATTTTGAATAATTCCAGTTTGGAAAAAAATATCCGTGTTTGTATTTTTCAGCCATGCCAATGACAGAAGCTATTTGAAAAAGTTGATTTCCGAGATTTCCCCGTGTTCCAAGTTTAGAGTATGTTATCATTTTTATAAACCGCTGTTTTTATCAAACATCCCTAAATTGTTTTTGATGGTTTAGCTGCCATATATCTTCTTTTTGCAGGCATTCCAAAAATAATTCATTACTGTTTCCTTGACCAAAATCATCTTCTACAATTTGTACTTTATGAGAATCTATTATTGAAAGTGCTTCTTTTATAGCTGTTTCTGAATAATCTGTATTGATAATATCAGCATGAACGGCCCTGTTTTGCTGGCGGGTCCCGATATTTATAATTGGAATTCCATAATAAGGTGCTTCGCGAATTCCTGCGCTGCTATTGCCTATAATAAACTGACTGTTTTTTAAGAGTGTCAAAAAATATTCAAAGCGAAGGGACGGGAAAATTCTGAATCGGTTATTGCCTTTAAGTTTTTCGTAACCTTCAATAATAAATTGGCTTCCTAAATCATTATTGGGAAATATAACTATATAGTTGTGATTGTCCTGCAATAAAGATGCTACAAAGGTTTCTGCATACTTTTGCATTTCTTTAATTTCGGTTGTAACCGGATGAAACATCACGATCGCATATTTTTCAAAATCTATTTTATAATACGTTTTTGCCGTATTTAAATCGGGCAATTGATCTGAAAACATGATATCGACATCAGGAGAACCAATTTTAAAAACCGATTCCTTTATTTCTCCCATTTGTATCAATCTTTTGGCAGCTTGCTTATTAGACACAAAATGAATGTGACTTAACTTACTCACGCTGTGACGAATTAATTCATCGACAGTTCCTGAAACTTCGCCTCCTTCTATGTGCGCCACCAAAATATTATTTAGTGATCCTACAATGGCGCCTGCCAAAGTTTCAACCCTGTCACCATGCACGACAATCATATCCGGATTAATGTCTTTGCAATAGTTTGACAATCCTTCGATGGTTTTGGCCAACGTCAAATCCATCGTGGTTTCGTGCGTATGGTTTTCGAAAGTAAAAACGTTTTTAAAATTACAACGCTCAATTTCTATTAAAGTATATCCGTATGTTTCCTGCAAATGCATTCCGGTAACAAATACAAAAACCTCAAATTCAGGTTGTTTTTCCAGAATAGAAATCAATGATTTTATTTTGCTGAAATCGGCGCGGGTTCCGGTCAGGAAAAGAATTTTTTTTGCCGTATTATTCAAAATCAGAAAAGTCTAATTGCTCATCATTTTCAATATTTCTCGAAGCTGTTTTTCCAATTAAATCATTGAAATGTTCGGCTAAGATTTTTCCGGTTCCGGGACGTTTTACCCAGATATTTTGCATGGTTAGTTTTTCTCCTTTTTTAATAGAAGCAATGGCACAAACTGTTGCAAAAGCAAAGTCTATGGTTACTTGTTCCTCTAATGCCGGTTTTTTGGTTCCGCCACGCATTAAAGCCATTTCTGCACTTGAAACAATTAATTCCTGACACGCTTTTTCGTCCATACTGCACACAATATCCGGACCTGTGCGTTGCATATGATCTGTAAAATGTCTTTCGAGAATACTTCCTCCAAGAGCAACGGCTCCTAAACAGGCATTATTATTTAAGGTATGGTCGCTTAAACCAAAAACTTTATCTGGAAAAGCTTCATGCAATTCTACCATTGCTCCAAAACGAACTAAATGAATAGGCGTTGGATACAAATTTGTGGTATGCAAAAGGGCAACGGGAATATTATGTTTGTCGAAAATAGCCACGGCTTTCTGAATACTTTCTATGGTATTCATACCGGTACTTAAAATAACCGGTTTTCCGAATGATGCGATATGTTCGAGTAACGGATAATTATTGCATTCTCCTGAACCTATTTTATAGGCCGGAATATCAAATTTCTTTAATCTTTCTGCAGCTGCGCGGGAAAAAGGAGTTGATATAAAAATCATTCCTTTACTTTCTACGTAATTTTTAAGTTCTAATTCATCAGCTTCGTTGAGCGAACAACGCTCCATGATTTCATAAATAGAGACATCAGCATTTCCCGGAATCACTTTTTTAGCGGCTCCGCTCATTTCATCTTCGACAATATGGGTCTGATGTTTTACAACTTCAACTCCGGCCCTTTTTGCTGCGTCTACCATTTCTTTGGCAACCTGCAATGAACCTTCGTGATTAATTCCGATCTCGGCAATAACTAAAGGAGGAAAATCTTGTCCAATTTTTCGTCCTGCAATTTCTATAAATGGTTTCATAAAGTAGGTTATGAATTAGGGTTTTATATGTTTTTGGTATAAATATGCTGCATAATCAAAATCGTCCTGCGTATCGATATCTACGTCGGCAAAAATAGAATCTATTTTGAAAGGAAATGCATTTTTACTAATAATTATATTTTTAAGAATCAACGCTGCTTTTGTAATATAAAGCAATCCGTTTTCGTAAAATAAAGGTTCCAGATCCTGGCTTCGCTGACCAATTTCGTAATTGTACGGAATAAATTTCTGATCTATTATTTTTCCAAATTTCTGATGATTTCTGGAAACGGTAAATAAACTGTCGTGATTTTCTTTTTGATAAACAGCAAATGCTTCCTGCAATAATTCTTTTGGACGAAGCGGGTTTGTTGTCTGCAATAAAATAACATTTTCAACCTCATCAGCGATTTGTTCTAAAACATTTTTTAATGCTGAAACGGTTGGTTCCAGATCTCCTGAAATATTTTCAGGCCTGTCTATAACTTTTGCTCCATATTCTAAAGCAATCTTTTTGATGTCGTTATCATCTGTAGAAACATAAACGGCATCAATGCTTTTATTGGCTTTGGCGTATAAAATACTATGTGCAATTAACGGAATACCATCAAGCAATTTTATGTTTTTTTGCGGCAGTCTTTTAGATCCCCCGCGAGCCGGAATAATTGCAATAGTTTTCATTTGGCAAAATTATTTGTCTTCTGGTTTCCAGTAAATTTTTGTTTCTTCTAATTTTTGATATTCCTGATATTCCTGTAATGATAATCTATTGGTATTTTTAATGATTTTTGGAATTGACAGCAACAAATCCAACTGCGCCAACAGTAGTGCTTTTAAGGCTTTAAAATCACCTTTAAACACTTTTAGTTTCAACTGCATCCAAATAGAATAAATTATTTTTCTCGGAATAAATTTTATTGGATAAAATAAAAAATACAAATACCAGGCAGAACGCAAGGATCGTTGCAAACGAACGGCGTAATCAGCATTTTTTTTACGTGATTTTATATCTACTCTGTGATTTACTAAAACCTGGGGCAAATACTGTATTTCCCAGTTTTTTTTGAATAACTGAAAGGATGCAAAATCTTCTTCTCCATAAAAAATAAACCAGGCCGGATAATCCGGAATATCGCGCCACGCACTCATGCGCCAAACGTGCCCGCAGCCTACAAAACTTTTCATTCGGTATGAAACTTCATTAGAATGTGTTGTTTCCGGTTCTTGAAGATTCCAGAAAATCCTAAATCCGATTAAGCCCGTTTTAGGATTTTCATGAAATGCTTTCTCAATAAGCTCTAACGGATTTTGTGTGATAAAATGCAAATCATCGTCGATAGAAATCGCGAATTCAGTTGTAACCAAATCCATTAATTTATTTCGGCTATAAATTAACCCCTTGCTTTTTTCATTTCGAATAAACTGAATATTAGGATATTTTTCGGGAATAAAGAGATGGGTTCCATCTGTCGATCCGTCATCGCAAATCATAAAAACGACATCTTTCCGATTTAAAAGAGATTGACATTTACGTAATGTAAAAGCCAAATCGTCTTTTCGGTTTTTGGTTGTAATTAGTATGGAAAATCCTTTAGAAATTAATGTCATTGCTTAATATTTTGAGATCATTTCTTTGGGCAATTTTTTCCATTTTAAAAAAAGCTTTGCTACTATTTTTATTGAAATAAATTTTACAAAAAGCCTGTTTTTTAGCCAGTATGTAAAACGATTTGCTTTTTTATTTTTACCAAAACCATAAACTGGTTCTTCTGTATTTCTTTCTGCAACTTGAGAAACTGTCATCCATTCTTCCAGCGTATTGCCCATATGAAAAGCATAATTATCTAATGTTGTCACGCGCCAATAATCTTTTTGAAGCGGGGCTTTATCTAAATATCCTTCGCTGGATCCGCCCATTTTAAATTCGATATAACTTGTTATTTCTTCAAAAATATCTTTTTTGTAAGTTGCAACAAAATGACCTGAACCCACCAAAATGCTTTGGTTTTCGTTTAATTTTAGTCCTAAATTATATTTTAAATAATCCTGGTTATAATCTCTCGCCCAGCCTATACTATCGTAAAACCGAATTAAGCCTTCCTGGTTTTTTACGGGAATAAATTGAAGTTTTGAACTTAATAGTGTGTCAAATAATATCGTTCCACAATGGCTTTCATACATTTTAAACTGCGGCACAATGCCCACAACTCCGGCTTTTGGAACAGCTTTAAAAACATTGGCTGTTTCTTTTTGCCAATCGTTTAAAAACAAAACATCTGAATCTGAAATGGTCACCAATTCGATATTGTTTCCGGCCAAACCTTTAAGGATCGCATTTAGTTTTCCTATATTTTGGGTATGAATAAGTTCCTGGATTTTATTTTCTTTTAAGAGTAAATCAAGATAATTTACAATAAGGGCATCGCTTCCGTTATTGACAATTGTTATAAACGTTTTATCATGAATAGTAGCAAATAAGGACTCGAGACATAGTTTTAAAATCGCAAAACTATCTTTAAAATATCCTTCCTGATTGGGTATAAAAACAGGAATAATAATTTGATGCAGATATTCTGATTTTGAAATTACTTCGTCTTTATGTGGATTATATCCTACTCTCATTTTTTTAAATAATTATTAATTGTAACTCGTTCGGCATAATAACATCTTTTTATCTGCCACAGATTAAAGAATTTTAAAAGATTAATCATTCTTATCTGTGAAATCTGTGGCAAAATTACGTAACAATGAATCCATTATGTTTCTATGTGTTTAATGTTTTTTATGAATTACACCCGAGGCATTAATTATTATAGCTTTTATAAATTGGAAATAATCTCTAATTAAAAAATCAGACAAATAGATCTTCGAGATTTTAAAAAAGTAACCGACGTTTTTTTTATCATTAATATAGCTTTTATTCAATTTAAGCAAAAGGATTTTCCTTTGTTCGTAATTGAAATATTTGCTTTTATTGGTTATTAAATAATGATAATATTCGAATGTTGCTTTCGATTTTAATTTTACATTATCCTGATTGCCTGATATACTTATATTTGAAATTCTTATTTTTAGGATTGCTGCATTAATGGTAAAAATCCTTTTGAAATCTGAAAATTCTACTATCGCTAAAACATCTGAAAACCAGGCCAGCGGAAAATTTTTAAATCCAATTTCTATAACTTTTTCTTTTAGAAAAATATATTCACTTAATGAGGTCCTTGTTTTTCGGAACAAAAAATCGATTGTTTCTTCCAATTTTGGATGCTGATAAACATCTGTTGTTACTTGATCATTTTCATCCATTTTTACAGTTGAAAATCGAATTACCGAGATATTTTCGTTTTCAATTTCATTCAAATTTTGATAAAATTCCGCTACAACATTCGTATCCAAAACGTCGTCATCGCCTAATATCATTAACCATTTTTCGCCTGTGGTTAATTTTATACAGCGTTCCCATTGTTGGGTTAAACTTGTTCCGCCTAAATTTTGATCAAAACGATGGTATAGAAAATCAAAACTTTCGTGATATTTTTCTAATAGATGATTTGGATTTTCAGGACTTGCATCGTCGCCAATATAAACTTTAAACCTTTGATTGGTTTGCGCTTTTAAAGACTTTAGAGTTTCCTCAAAAAATGTTAATTTGTAATACGGAATAACTATTGCAAGCATCTAAAACTGGTATCTCTAATTTATTATTTCTAACTTATTTTTAAATTGTTCTAATGAAAAGTAATCCTGAAAAGGATTTTCTGACGGAACATTCGAAAATTCGGTAATAATATTGAACAACTTTTCTTTTATTTCTTTAGAATTATTAGAAGTTGCAATATAGCTTTGGTTTTTAATTATTTTTCTCAACTCACATTCCTGAGGTAATAAGGCAAAAACAGGTTGGTTTAGTGACGCCACAAAAGGTGCTTTACCCAACAAAATATTGCTGTACTCTAAATAACTTTCGAGTATTATAGTTATGTCTGATTCTTTTATTTGTTCGTTTGCCGAGTTAGAAAAATTCAATCCGTCGAGAATATGAATGTTATTGTATTTTTTATATTTCTCTGTTAATCGTTTATTTTCAGCACTTTTAAGCCTAAAAACCATTTCTGTATTTTCATAAATGTTTTGGTTTTCATCGCATAATTCTGCAAAAGCGTCTAATAAAATATCGAGATTTCTCCCAAACTGCAATCCGCCGTGATAAGAAAATGAGATGGGTTTCTCTTTTTTTCTAACTACAGTTTCATCATATAAATCAAAAGCACTTACATCATATTGATGTGGCAGCGTGTAAAACTTTTTTCGATTACCATAAATAACCTGTAAATCTTTAGAAAGCAAAGATGACGGCGTTGTACAGGCTTTAGCTGATTGCACGACTTCGTACATTTCCTGAAAATCTAAAAGTTCGCGTTTTGTCAAATCTCTGACTGAACTTGTGTCAAAGAAAAACGGATACGGATCATGAAAATTAATAACTGCATTTCTAAGAATTGGCAAATCTTTACAGGCCAAAATAGTTTCGTATTCCATGCCTGAACTTCTTATAAAAACCTGATCGTAATTTTGATATGGAATTTGAGCAATAACCTTTTTAAATTGTCCGAAATAATAACTTTTATAAATCGATTTGGTAAACAATCGTCTGTAAATAGCGTTTGATAATTTAATATGAAACGGAGGTTTTCTCTTTACTTTATGGATTGAAATTGAATTTACGCCCAATAATTCTTCATCGTACTCATGCTCGTATCCCATAAAGTAACAAAGATCGATTGTTGCTTCGGGATACAATTTTCTTAATCGTACAATAAAAGATCTTGATACGACGCCTTCGCTGGTACCGGAAACTCTTAAGTCTTGTGCAATGACTAAAATCTTCATTTTATGCTCTTTTTAATTTTTGAACCCAAAGTTAAAAACCGATTTATCTTTGAAAATTTCAGGTACAGATAAAATAATTTTATCCAGTACATACTATTTTTCTTGTTGTCTAATATTGTTTTTTCGATTCTTTCAAAAAGAATATTGACAAGTTCTTTAGAAAACCTACGAGATTGTTTGGCCAGTAAATAATAGTAAAACTGAAAAGTGGCGTTGTTTTTAGCAACAAAATCATCTTTTTTTCCGGTGATATTCAGTTCACTCCATCTAAAGAAAACTTCGGCTTCGTTAATTGTAAAAATATTTTTCCATTCCGAAAATTCTAAAACTGCCAGTAAATCGGTATTCCATGCCAGTGGAAAATCTTTAAACTTTATGGTTTCAATACTTTTAGTTTTAAAAATATATTCGCTTAAGGAACTTCTTGTGCCTCCTTTTAATTTTCGGCTTAAAAATTGGGTTGCTTCTTCTGTTTTCGGATGAGAGAATTTTTCTGAGAGAAACTCTCCTTTTCCATTGATTACTTTTGATGCAAATCTTACCGTACTTATATTTCCTTTTTCTATTTCTTCTAAATTTTGATAGAAAGCTTCAATGCAATTATTTTCAAGAACATCATCGTCTCCTAAAATCATCATCCATTCTTCGTCAGAGGCTAATTTTATGCAACGTTCCCATTGCTTTACCAAAGATATTCCGCCTAAATTTGCATCGAATTTATGATATTTAAAATCAATTTTTGAGGCGTATTTTTCGAGTAAACCGGTCGGATCTTCCGGACTGGCGTCGTCTCCAATGTAGACTTTAAACCTTTGATCGGTTTGAAGTGCTAAACATTCCAGCGTTTCTTCAAAAAAAGTAAGTTTATAATACGGAATTACTATAGCAAGCATTTAACTAGAATTTTAATTTTCTTAATATTGATTTTGACAAGTTTAAAATGTGTAGTTTTCGCAAGCTTTTTTTAATCAAATTCCCAATTTTATAAGTGTTTGAATTTTTGATTTCGTTATATTTTGTGATAAAATAACCGCTTTTTTTATAATATCTTGAAATCAGAACCAATGACATTTTATGAAAATCTTCTTCGTTAAGAAAATCTTTAAAATACTCGTATGCTTTTAACTGATCTTCGAGCATATCTCTGCTCAGCGTTCTGCTGGCCATATTAACGCGGTATAACGCGAGAGTCTGGTTTATAAAAAGCACTTTTGGATTACTTTTAAATAAGTTCACCCAAAAAATCCAGTCTTCCTGAGCTGTCATATGTTCGGGAAAACGAATGTTTTGCAGCAATGATGACTTTATAAATGCGGTTTGTATTGGAATCGAAAATCCATCATTCCATTTATATAACAGGTTTTCGTATGTAAACAGTTCTTGCTGGAAATTACAGTAAGGTTCGGTCGTTATTTTTACATTATTGGTAAACATCCTGAAATTCGTAAATAGAATCTGAATATCTTCATTTACAGCATTTTCAATTGTTTGCAACGACAATTCTAATTTAGTATCAAAAAGAACATCATCTGCATCGAGAAATTGTATGTATTCTCCGGTTGCTTTTTCTAATCCAAAATTTCTGGTGTTGCTAACGCCGCTGTTTTGTTTGAAAAAATATTTAAACCTGTTGTCTTTTTCAACCCATTTTTGAGCAATTTCATCTGTATTATCAGGGCTTCCGTCATTTATAATAAGGCATTCCCAATTTTGATAAGTCTGCACAAGCACTGAGGACAATGTTTCATCGAGAAACGCTGCCTGACTATAACATGGAATTATAATAGAAACCAATTGTTTTTTTTGCATTACAATTATCCTTGTTTTTGTTTTACATTTCGTACTGCTTCAAGCCATTGATGCCCAAATTTAGCATCCGGTTCTAAATGGTTTCCTTCTGCCCATTCGTTCCAAGATTTAATAATTACAATTTGAGGATTCTCTTTATTTTCTGCTAAACTATCTACTGCTTTTTGCAAATGTTCCTGCCAGATTTGGGGCGTTGAATTTTTAAAAATCATAGCTTTTTTGCCGCTTCGTGCTGCATTGTCCCAATTTGGAAACACGCAGGGTATTGACTTTTTATTGTGCAATTTGCTGTTTAATCTTTCAACTCCTTTTTTATAATCAAATATTAAAGGTTTAATTCTTTTATCGATTTGATAATTGATCTTCAGTTTTTTGCTGATGATCTTTTTTATTTTTCGATTGACTTTTGCAGAGAAATTTTCGTTTTGCGATCCGTAGCGCATTTGCATAAAAACGTCAACGCCTACTTTTCCGTATATTTCATCTTTGCTTAAAACAAATTCTTCTGAACATATTGTGGCAATAAAATGAATTCCATCGAAACCATTTGCTGCGGCCAGATTATTAAACAGTTTCAGAAAAAGATCTACATCCGGGATTTCATCCGGTTTATAGATATGAAACATCGGTTTATTATCTATTTTGATGTAGCGCTCGTCCTGAAAAAAAGGCAATAAATAATAAAAATAAGCTTTGTATGCTTCTTCTCCTTGGTAGGTTTGTTCTATTAAAACTTCTGCATTTTCAAGTCCGTGCCAAATTCCTTTCCAGGTTTCATTTGCCCAGCAAAAGCAAAATGGCAAATTGATATTTTTATTCTGAAGCATTGCTTCTGCGGGTTTTTCAAGCAGCATTTTATCTTTTCCAAACCAATATTGATAATATACAAAACCGTCAATGCCATATTCTTTGGCCAACTGAGCTTGCTGTTCCTGAACTTGTGGAACTCTCAAATCATAAAACCCCAGTTCTCCGGGCAAAACTGGCTGGTAGTGTCCTTTAAATAAAGGTTTTGATTTTGCAACATTGGTCCATTCTGTAAAACCTTTTCCCCACCAAAGATCATTTTCCGGTATCGGATGATATTGGGGCAAATAATAGGCTAAAAACTGAATTGGATTGTTTTTATGTAGGTTCATTTTTTTTGTAATTTCTAAATAATTACTTTATTAAGATTGGGGTCTATTTTTTAAATAATTTAAAACCGAAAAAAGTTTTACAAAACAGGTCTATAACAAACTTTTCACTTTTTAGTTTCGCTTCATATTCTTTTTTAAGGTCATCATGTTGTGTATTAAGAAATGCAAAAGAACCAAAAGTTTTTACAAAAAAATCAGCATGCTTAACACTTACATATTCCTGCAAATAAGCTGAATGATCCTTATTTACCTGATTTAGCATTGATTTTGATTTAATTCTATAATAAAAACCAACCTGATCTAAGCATTCTACATTGCCGCCGTTTTTTAAAATAGCGATCCAGAATTCCCAGTCTTCCCAACCGTAAATCATTCCGGCATCATAGCCTCCAACAAGTTCCCAATCTTTTTTTCTAAAGAAAGCAGAACAGAAAATCATGTTTTTTTGTGCCAGATTAAAAAGGGAAAAAGAAGGAAGATTCCAAATTCCTGTTTCTTCACCAAATCTCTCTGCTTTGCAATAAACGACTTTTAATGTATCATCTTTTTCAAAAGCGTCAAGTGCTGATTCTATATAACTTGCTGCTATTTTATCATCTGCATCAAGTGGCAATATAAATTCGCCAATTGCTTTAGTAATTCCTGAATTTCGGGCATTGCTTAATCCACCGTTTTCCAGAAGCAGATAGGTAAATCGTTTGTCTTTTTCAATCCATACTTGTGCTGTTTCTCCGGTATTATCTGTGCTTCCATCGTTTACGATGATACATTCCCAGTTTTCATAGGTTTGATCCGCTACAGACTGCAAAGCTTCGTCTAAATACTGAGCTTGGTTATAACAAGGGACTATTACGGAGACAGTTGAATTAATCATTTTCTTTTAAAATAAATCAGAGATTTCAATAATAGCTTAAACTCATTTTTTAACTTTAATTTGAAAATATTTTTATCTCTTATTTGTAAATATCTAAAATAGATTAAGGGATAATAATTATCTCTATTTATAAAATAGTTCTGTAAATTTTGTTTTTGTAAATCGCTCAAATATTGATTAAACATTTTTGAATCAAAAAAGTTATCAGAGTTTGCAAAAATCATTTTTTGTTTCAAAATAGAAAAACCTTTAATCTCATTAAAATTAAGATCAGTATTAAACAGCATTATTTTCTTAAGTAAAGAAAATTCATTTTCATTAAAAGGATAATTTAAATATTCTAACATTTTAAGTCTTGACTCTAATGCAGATTTCATTTGCTGTGCTTCTCTTTTTTGAGAAACCTGAGTATCGTGAACTCTATAATTTAATAATATTTCCTGCAAATTATGAATTTTTCCAATACCCAGAAGACGAACCCACAAATCGTAATCTTCTGCCGGTTCTTTATTTAAATCATATAAAAGATTAAATTCCTGTAGCTTGTTATTTCTAATCATAACAGAAGGATGTGCCAGACTGTTTGCTTTTAACAATGCTATTTTAATTTCTTCATTATTTTCAGGAAGCCGAATTATTTTGTTTGTATCTATAATACTAAAATTAGTACCACACAAAACAACATCTTGATTTGAATCTAAGAAAGTTACTTGTTTGAAAAAGCGGTCCGGTAAACTAATATCATCGCCATCCATTCTTGCTATATATTCACCTTTTGCTAACTCTAATCCTAAATTTAAACTATTTGTATAGCCCGTATTTACTGGTTTTTCGATTAATTGAATCCTTGAATCATTATATGTTTTAATTATAGCAACCGTATTATCTGTTGATGAATCATCAATAATTAAAAATTCAAAATTTGTAAAAGTCTGGTTTAAAACACTTTCTACAGCTTCTTTTATATACAATTCGCAATTATATACGGGTAATAAAACTGTTATTTTAGGATTATTATAATTGTCCATTATTCTTCTAAAAGTATTTTTTCGATTATGCTTACATTTTTATGAATATCTCTATTGTTAAAGACATCCTGAAACTGTTTTTCTGAAAATTCCTGAGCTATTTTTTCGTCAGATAAAATTATCTCGCTAGCTTCAACAAACGATAAAAGATCTTTATAATGAGGATAAATAGTTTCTTTATCAAGTTTGTTTATTTGTTCATTTTCACCTGTAAAAAAATCCCAAAAAAGTTGTGGTGCCCCCGTTAAACAAACTTCTAATGCAGCATAACCTGCCGGTAAATTATTATATCCCTGAAACCAAACCATATCAAGTTGTTCATCGATGATGGTTTGTTTCATATCTGACTGATGTCCTCTAAAATAAACTTTGCCATCTAAACTTAAATTATTTATGTAACGGTCATATTCAGCTTGTTTGTAATCTCCAACCCCAAATACATGTAATTCTACTCCTAAACCTTGGCTTAGTAAAACCTGATAGGCATAAAAAAACGGATCTAAAGGTTTGTCTTTATGCAGCCTTGTAAATATTCCTATTTTTTTTGGTTTTCCCTTATTGCTGTTAAATTTCCATTTATTATACTCATTTGTTACTGTCAGGCATAAAGGCATAAATTGATATTTATAATCTGTAAAGCCTTCAAATTCATATTCTATATGTTTTAATTTATCAAATCCTCCAATAAATAAATAGTTGTTGTTTTTGTCAAAATTTCTGTAATTTTCTGATTGAAATCTCGAGCACATTACAAAAATTATGATTCTTTTAGAATAATCGACAGGCAATATGTTTGAGATATGTTGATATATATATTCTCCCATATAGATTATCTCGCTGTAATTCTCTAATAGTGCAACTAATTCTCTATTGTTATTTGATTTTTTATGTTGCGAATTTCCTAGCGTTTTATTTAACAATCTAGTAATCAGACTTTTTTTAGGTTTAGAGATAAAATCCTTTAAAAAAAGAATTTTAGTCCCCAAATCAAGATGCTTCTGATAGAAATAGTCCGGCAAATCTAATCTTATATTTAATTCAGTCAAACTGAGTATAGTGACTTCAAATTTATCCTTATCTAATGCACAATCGAACTCATACATTTCACGTTGTGCTCCATTGTGATAAAAATCAGAAACAATAAATAGTATTCTTTTCTTGTTACTCATTTTTTATTGTTCTTATAATTAATTCAATATCATAATTTTCCAACTCAAAATAAAACGGCAATCGCAACAATGTATCTGAATAATTGTCTGTCCAAAATAAATCTCCACCTGTATGTTTATCGGTATAAAATGGGCTTTTATGCAAACTCAAATAATGAAATACGGCATGAATTTCTTTATTTTTCAAACGGGCAATACATGCATTCCTTTTTTCTAAAGATTCAAAAACCAAATAAAACATATGCGCATTATTTGTGGCATATTCCGGTATTTGCGGCAATCTAAAACTTTGTTGTGCTGCAGCTTCTTGTAATCCGTTATAATACAGATTCCAGATGTGTTTTCTTTTATCCTGAATTTCGTCTAAATGCTCTATCTGTGCCCAAAGAAATGCAGCAATGACTTCAGATGGTAAAAATGAAGAACCAATATCAACCCAACCGTATTTGTCTATTTCTCCTCTAAAAAAGGCAGAACGATTTGTTCCTTTTTCCCAGATAATTTCGGCACGATTGGCAAATTGCATATCATTAATGGCTAACATTCCGCCTTCTCCTGAAATAATATTTTTAGTTTCATGAAACGAAAAAGCCGCTAAATGCCCGATAGATCCCAAGGCTTTTTTAATTCCGTCTTTTCCTGTGTAAAAACTATCTATGGCCTGGGCAGCATCTTCGATAACAAATAAATTATATCGATTTGCCAATTCCATTATAGCATCCATATCACAGGCTGTACCTGCATAATGTACGGGAACTATGGCTTTGGTTTTAGGCGTAATTAAAGCTTCGAGTTTACTGGCATCTATATTTGGATTTTCCGGATTAGAATCTGCAAAAATGATCTTTGCTCCTCTTAATACAAAAGCATTTGAGGTAGAAACAAATGTGTATGACGGAATTATAACTTCGTCGCCCGGCTCGATATTTATTAAAATAGCAGCCATTTCTAATGCGTCTGTACAAGATGTTGTCAACAAACATTTTCCGAAACCATACTTTTGTTCAAAAAACTGCTGGCACAATTGTGTGTACTTTCCATTTCCTGATATTTTCCCGGAAGCTACTGCGTCCTCAATGTATTGGGTTTCTTTACCTGTTAAATATGGTTTATTAAAATTTATCATTATCGTATAAATCGAACCGGACTGCCCACATATAAACCTTTTTTTTCTATAGATTTTATGACTAGCGATCCAGCTCCTATTTGGGTTTTAGCTGTAATATTAATATTATCTATTATTGTCGAATTAATTCCTAAAAAACATTGTTCTTCGATTGTTGTAAATCCTGCAACTGCGACTCTTGGCGATAGAAAAGAATGGCTTCCGATAATGGTATCGTGTGCAATTGTGCATCCAATATTCAAAACTACATTTTCTTTAATTATAGCGTGGGCATCAATTATACAACCCGGATAAATTACAACGCCTCTTTCTATTATTGCGGCTGAATCTACCAAAGCGGTTGAATGTATAATTTTGCCAAAAGGAATTTTTGCCTGAAATTTTTCGAATATTATTTTCTTTTCTGCCAAATGTTTATAGCCAATTCCAATAAGCAACTCATCAAATTGTTTCAATTCAAAAGCTTTTTCAACATCGGTTGTTTTACCAATTATGTGAATATCGTTTACTATTTTTTCTTTCGAAAAGTCATCAAAAAAAACAATTTTACCATAATGAAGATCAGACAAGGCATAATGTGCCAATTGCTGTCCTAAATCTCCTGAACCAATGATGGCTAATGTTTTCATATTAGTTGATCCGTTTTTTTAGTTCTGAAAGTGATCTTATTATATTGTCGTTGTCAGGATAAATATTATCTCTGTCAATTACATACGAAGTAATACCCAATTCATGTGCAGGTTTTAAATCTAACTTAAAAGAATCACCGATATATAAAATGTCTTTTGGATTTATATTTATTTTTTCGAGTGCTCTTTTGTAAAATTCTATTGATGGTTTTGCAATTCCGATTTCTTCGGAAACAAAAATATCTGAAAAAATGGGGCCAAAATATTGGTTCAATTTATCTTTAAGCGAAGAATTAAAATTAGAAATAATTCCTATCGGGATTTCAATTTCATTCAGCACTTTTGTGTCGTCAAATTTTTCCCAGGGTAAATAAGAACAGGATTTAAAAATAGCATTCAGCAATTCTTCATTCGGAACAATTCCTAAGGAATAAAGCAATTCTGAATTAAAAGTAGTATAAAAATCAGCATTCGTTCTGTCCGGAAATTTGATTACTTCTGATAATACTTTATGATTGTATTTGAGTTTATCCACAGCAATAACATGCCCAAAACTGCTTAAGGTTTCGTGTATTTTTGTAACTAATTCCGGTTTGTACAAAATTGTTCCTGCAACGTCTAATAATAAATATTTCATTTAATAAATTATATGTTGGGATTTATTATTATTTAAATCTGCTTCATTGGCTGCATTAGGATATATAACATCATACAGCAATCTTACGGCAATTCCCTCAATAGTTTTTACTTCGTCTGGCTCTTCATTTAGTAAATATTCCTGAATGGTATATTTTACGTCCTGAAATCCTAAATTGTGTCTTATAGAATTGGTTCCTGAAATTCTGCAGTTGACTTCAAAAGGAATAATTTCTCCTTTTTCGGTCACTATCGATTGTAAATTTATGCTTCCGGCTAATCCTTTTACCTGAATCATTTTTTCGATGATAATTTGTAATTGATCATCATATAGTCTTGTGGTTCGGGATTTTGAAGTTGCTCCGTTACTCAATTCTCTTTCCATTGTAAATAAACCGTGCAAAGTACCGTCTTTTTTAACGTAGAAAGCAGTTGTAATTTCAATACCTTTATGCAAGGGCTGAATCATAAAATCATCAGAGAAGCTTTTTGGGTTTTCAGGATTTATCTGAATTCCTCTTGAGCCTCTTCCTTCGCGTGGTTTTACAATTATATCCTTTATTTCATTTTTAAACTCACTCGGCAGCCATGATGCTGAAAACGGAATATTTAATGCTTTATGATGCTGATAGGTTAAATATTTATCGAGATATATTTTTGCTGTTTCATGGTTACTGGCAACCACTTTGGCATTTATATCAGCCTGATGCAATGCGAGATAATAAATTTCGTAATCAGTTGTGGGAATAATTAAATCGACTTTTTCTTTTTCGACAATATTTTGAATTGTTGAAATGTAATTTTCAGCATATGAATAAGGAACCTGATAGGTAAAATCGCAAAGATGATTTCCTGCTGTAAAAGAAGCAATATCTGTTCCTATTACAACAACATTAAGATCGAGTGATTTTATGTTTCTTAAAACGCCTTGTCCGACATTTCCGCCGGTTCCGGTAACTAAAATTACTTTTTTTTCCATTCTAAATATTGTTTCAAACCTTTTTCAAGTTCGATTTCAGGTTGCCAATCTAACGTTTTTTGAGTCATTTTATTATTGTAATGAAATGATGGCGAATTATCCTGATTGATATACTCAATTGCTGAATTGGTCAGTTTTGAAATTATTTTTGCTACTTCATCATTAGAATATTCTTTTGATGAAACTCCCAAAACAGGAAAATTAATTTTTGATTTATGTGCTATTGTTTTTTCAATTAAACGAACTGCATCGTTGATGTGAATGTAATTCTGAAACCTTCCTCCACTTCCCCAAACCTGAATCGATTTATGCTCTAATGCCTGATTAAAGTAATTGGGTATTATGGTATTCTCTTTCATACCGTCTCCGTATAATGACGAAAAGCGTATAATAACAGCATCTGAATTCTGACTTATTTGCTTCTCTCCCAGTAGTTTTGATAATGCATAATCTGTTTCCGGATTATGAATCGACTGCTCCTTTACAACCTCTTTTTGGCTGCCAAAAATCGAGACCGAAGAAACATAAATACTTTTAATTGTTGCGAATTTTTTAACAATTTTTTTTGTGAAATTCACATTTGTTTCAATTAACTCAGCTTTGTTAATATTTACTACTCCTGAAGATACTGCTGCATGGCACATAATTATAACATCCGGTATAATATCTATTGAATCCAATTCATTAAAACAGATTATATTTTTCTTAAATACAACCTCTTTTTCAGTATTATATAATCCAAAAACAGTGTGGCTTTCAGCTAGTTTATTAGCCAAATGCGTTCCCAAAAATCCATATATGCCTGTGATTAGTATTTTCATAAATTACCACTAACGATTGGTGAAACTTTGTGCTTTAATTTTAGAAAATACAATTATAAAATAAATACCAAAGTCCTAAAAGCATTCATCTAAAGCATTAAAAAATGGTTTATTTAGCACTAGCTTCTCTCTTCAAAATTGCACTCATTTTTTCATTCCAATAAAAAGCTGTAGAATCTTTTAAGATTTTACAAGTTCCTACTTTTACCCAAGGTTTTGCAATTTGTTTTTTCAGAAAATCCTTTTCCCAATTTTCCTGAGTAACTATTTCCTTTACATAAAAAGTATACTCAACAATAGGTTTATTATTCGTTTTTTGATAATATTTTAAATATGGAACTATTCCGGTTTTAAAGTTATCTAAATCGAATTGAGGCTGGTTTACTCTAAATGTATAATTTACCCATAAAGCTCCATTAGCATAACTATTTCTTACCAGGCCATCATTATCTAATAAAGGAACTAATGTTTTCTCATTGTTTTCTGTTACACCTTCAATTTTAAAAATATGATTGTAATTATTAAAATGAATATTATACATAAACACAGGATGATGTGTTAACCCGAGAAACCTTTTATATCTGCCCTCCATTGGGTCATAAAAAATTCTCGCTATTTTATTTATGTAATTTACTTTCGGAAAATGATCCTGAATAGTTGGTGTAAACCAAATCATAAGTAATTGCCCAAATACGACAATACAAATTATCGCTTTCCAAAAAAACCGGGTTATACTTAATCTGTTCAAACCTTTTATCAAAAAATCCTGATCTTCATTAACAGGTTTGCTGTAAACGGGAATCGAACAGTTATCAACAGTACATCTTTCAGTAAGACGATTTCCTGCAATATATGTATACACTTTTTTGCCCAGGAATGAAATACCAGGCAAACTTCCCAATAATCCTAAAGGATAGGTATATAATAACGATTTGAATAATTCGATATAGGCCCAATATCCAACTGCTATTTTTCCATTTGCACTTAAACCATGAATATTTATCAATAAAACTTCCTGATCAAAATTTTTAAGTACATCATTAGTTTGATAATTATCCTGAACGTTTTGACAACTGATTGCATTAAAAATATCAAAATGATTTATAATTATTACAACCTTATGACATAGAGGACATTCTGAATCGTAATAAAAATTATAAATTGCTTTCTTAAATTTGAATTTTTGAGCTATTTTTCCCCAAAAAGAAATTGGGACTAAAAGCAAATATATTGAGATATAAGTAAGAGCAAATAATGGTATTGGATAGGCTATTAAAATACCAAAGTGAAAAAAGGTCCCTAAAATAAATAATGGAAATCTCCATTTTTTCAACCAAAATATAAATATAAAACTTGCTTCAAACACAAGAACTAAATAACCTAAAAATTTAACAAGCCATTCTTGATTTAATAAAAAAGAAGTATCATTCCATGTCACCATTGGCAAGCTCGACGGCAACCAAACTCCTAACCCATCCATCCACATTTTACTGGAAAGCTTATAAAAAATAGAATCGATATAAACCAAACCTATTGCAACAAAGACGATAATGAAATAGTTAACCTGTAAAACTTTATTATCTACTTCATAGCTTTTATAAATGGTCGAAAACTTAATTTTTTGCAGTAAGTTGTCCAATGATAAAACCCTCGAAATTGGCATAAACATCAGCAAAAAGTTTATGCCCACATAAACGTAAAAAACATGGTATTCAAACTGTGTCGCTGAACTGAATATAATGACTGAAAATATATAATTAAGGATTGTAGCAAAACGGGTAAACAGCCCTAAGAAGATCAATACTACAACCGGGAACCAGAAATAAAAAATGAATGATACGTCTAATTCTCCTGTATTTACAAATGGAACTTTATCATAAATAATATTCCTGAATTTATACAATTGCAATAGCTCACAAAATAAAACGAAAGAATAAAATATCCTGAATATCGAAATACCTGTTGCGTTAACTTTTAAAGTAAATATTTTAAACATATTATTTTACAGTCCAGTCTAATTGTGGTCTAATAATTCCGTTTACTTTTCCTAAATATCCGGATTCCCGCTTTATATCTTTGACCTCAAAAGTCAATAATTCTTCATCATGAAATAAAGGTCGCATTTCTTCTGTAAAGAAATAACAATGTATTTGGTACACATCGTCATTCAGAAAATTTGCCGGAATTTGACAACTTATATCTGTCGTTTCACCTATAGGACAATCAAATTTGCCTCCGGAGCCAAAAACAACATCTCCTTTAATGGTTATCAAATCGAAGCCTATTGAAATTCGCGCATTATCTGTCTGATTCACAATTTTCATCCTAAAATCAATTAAAGAAGCAACATCTATAATTTCATTTTTATCTGTTGCAGAAGCATTTTCAATTGCCGCATACATGATTTTGATATCGTCGTTTCCTTTTGCATTCTCAATAGCATCAAAACTAATTTTACGTTCTGAGAAAGAACTGCTTTGCAGGTATTCTGATATTATCTTTGTAGGACTACCATCTCCAAAAATGCTTCCGTTGTGCATACTAATAACTCTTGTACATAATGTTTCGACAGCTGCCATATTGTGGCTTACAAACAAAACCGTACGTCCCTGACCTTTAGAAATGTCCTGCATTTTACCAATAGCTTTCTTTTGGAATTCGGCATCACCAACGGCCAAAACCTCATCTATAACTAAAATTTCAGGCTCCAGAAAAGCGGCTACAGCAAATGCCAAACGAACGGTCATACCGCTACTGTATCTTTTTACCGGAGTATCTATATAACGTTCACAACCGGAAAATTCAATTATTTCATCGATTTTAGAAGCGATTTCTTTTTTGGTCATTCCGAGAATAGCACCGTTTAAGAAAATATTTTCACGACCTGTCATTTCACCGTGAAAACCGGTTCCTACCTCAAGAAGCGAAGCTATACGCCCACGCGATTTTATACTTCCGGTGGTTGGGGCTGTTACTTTTGATAGTATTTTTAGAAGTGTTGATTTTCCGGCTCCATTTTTCCCAATGATTCCAAGAACTTCTCCACGTTCAACTTCAAAATTAATATCCTGCAACGCCCAAACGTAATCAGAAGTTCCTTTGGTAGAACGGTCATTAACGTCGCCTATTTTTAAATACGGATTCTCTTTGCCTCGAACCTGATGCCACCATCTGTTTAAATCGTGTGCCAGCGTTCCGGTTCCTACTTGTCCTAAACGATATTGTTTAGATACATTTTCGGCTTTTAATATGATATCTTTTTTCAATTGTAAAATTGTAAATTTTAAGTTAGGGGGATATTTAAAATCTTCAGAATTTTAAATTAAACGGTATCAATAAAACTTTTCTCTGTTTTATTAAAAACTAAAAGTCCCATAAAAAATACTGCAACGGTTAATGCAAGATTATAACATAATCCTAAAACCGAGATATGTCCAACATTAAGAAGCATATAACGAGAAGTTTCTATCGTATAAGCTAATGGATTGTATTCTACCAGCCATCCAAATTTTGGTAATTTCTGTTTTATTAATTCCATTGGGTACATTACGGCAGACAAATACATCAATAATTGGATACCAAAGCCTAACAGATTACTAAAATCACGATATTTAGTAACCATCGAAGAAATTAGCATTCCTAATCCCAGAGCAAGAATTCCCATTACAATAATCAAAACAGGAAAAAATACAACGAGACCATTCATGCTAATATCTTTTCCTATGATATAATAATAGCAATAGAAAGCAATGAAAATAAAAAACTGTATTCCAAATTTGATTAAATTAGAAATTATTACGGATAGAGGTGTTATAATTCTGGGAAAATAAACTTTACCAAATATTGCCGCATTTGCCTTAAAAGTATCTGAGGTTCCGTTAAGACAAGCTGTAAAATAATTCCAAACTATAATTCCGGCAAGGTTGAATAAAAAAGCTGGAACTCTTCCTGTATTTATTCCTGCAACATTATTAAAAATTACAGTAAAAGTTATGGCTGTAAACAAAGGCTGAATTAAGTACCAAAGCGGCCCTAATACAGTTTGTTTGTAAACTGTAATAACGTCACGTTTTACAAATAGAAATAGTAAATCACGATATTGCCAAACTTCTTTAAGATTGAGGGAAAAAAATTTGTTTTTGGGTGTTATTTCAAACAACCAATTATTCGAATTATTTGTAGTGTTCATTTTTAATTTTTCATTACGATTTGGGGCGTAATAATTTATGCACCAAAATTAGAAATAAAGGTCAATTTTCCTAAGTGTTTATACATTATTATTCAAAAAACTTTCAGATAATAAATTAACAGGATTTTTACCCTGATACGTATTATTTAAAAAGCAAAAAAGGCGCTTAATAAAAAACACCTTTTCAATTTCCTGACTATAATTTTAAATGTATTGACCAGCTATTTATCTAAAACCTCAAAAGTTGAATTCATACTTTTGAATTCCGGAACTATTTTTTTCATTTTTGAAACAATATCATCATTGTCGTAAAAATCAGCAATTCCTATAAGTTCGTCGATTTCGGTATGCAAATTTTCGTATTCATCTTGCAATTCCTGAGCGATCATAATTTTATTATGGTATGTAGGCAATGTTTTAGAAGTATCATTTAATAATTCTTCGTATAATTTTTCACCAGGTCTTAAGCCTACTATTTTTATTTTAATTTCTTTATCCGGAATAAATCCCGCAAGTTTAATCATTTTTTTAGCTAAATCAATTATTTTAACCGGTTTCCCCATGTCAAAAATATAAATTTCACCTCCATTTCCCATAGCGCCCGCTTCAAGAACTAATTGACAGGCTTCCGGTATTGTCATAAAATAACGAATAATATCCTGATGTGTTATTGTTACCGGGCCACCCTCGGCAATTTGTTTGGTAAACAAGGGAACTACAGATCCGTTGGAACCTAAAACATTTCCAAAACGGGTTGTAATAAATTTTGTAGCGCCTTCAATATTTTGTTTTTGATTTTTGAGAAATAAAGACTGAACATATTTCTCTGCAATTCGTTTACTGGCCCCCATAACATTACTTGGGTTAACCGCTTTATCTGTAGATACCATAACAAATTTTTTGCTGCGATACTTACATGATAAATCTGCCAGGTTTTTGGTTCCTTTAATATTTGTTAAGATTGCCTGCGATGGGTTTTCTTCCATCAAAGGAACATGTTTATAGGCTGCAGCGTGAAAAACAACATGCGGACTATGGGTTTTAAAAACCTTTTCCAATGCTTTTTTACTTCTTACATCTGCTATTACAGCAACGATTTTTGTTTCAGAATTCATGCTTAATGTTTCTAAACATAAATTATGTAAAGGAGTTTCTGCATGATCTAAAATAATAATTTTTCGAGGATTAAATCCGAGTACCTGTCTTACTATTTCACTTCCTATTGATCCCGCAGCACCAGTTATAAGAATGGTTTTGTCTTTTAATTGTTTAGAAATTAATTTACTGTCTAAGACAATCGGCTTTCTTTCTAATAAATCTTCAATTTGAATGTTCTTTACCTTTTGAGAAATTTCTTTTTGATTTTCCCAATCTGAAATTAATGGAACGGTATAAACTCTGTAATTGAATTCTAAACATTGATCTACGATAATTAACTGTTCATCTTTAGACAAACTTTTATCGGCTATAATTATTCCTTCTGCTGCGACAGAACGCATTAAGGCAGGCAATTTTTTTCTTAAAATCAAAATAGGCAAATCCAACATTCTCTTGGATGCATTTTGATTGTTTTTATCAACAAAACCCACTATTTTAAATCGGGAAGGAGTTTCAAATTTTAATGCATTGGCTACCGATATAGCATTGGCATCAGTACCATAAATTACTGTTCTAATTAGTTTAGTACTTGTTTTCTCTGAAAAATATAATTCAAAAGTTTGTTTTACAACTACGCGATATAAAAACAAGCCACAAAAAGATAAAACTAAATTTATAAAGAGCGCTGTATTTAAAAATGCTTTGTGTCCTGCATATAATTCAAATACCAGATTGAAAAATAAAAAAAATACTAAAACTGACATTTGAGAAAACAACAGTTTTATAGCATCTATATATGACGAATGCCTGATAATTCCCGAATAAGTTCTAAACAGCCAAAAGAAAAATACGTTTACAAAAATTAAAGCACCAACAAAATAAAAGTTGTGCGATGTTATGATGTAGCCTAACGCTGTTCCATCAAACAACATATAAGTAAAAGTAAACGAAAAAATCAGGACCATTATATCGATAGCAACAATAATCCACCTAGGTAAGTAACTCAAGTTGTTAATATTAGCCCTTAAGTTCCTTGGTGAAAAAAAGTTATGAAATAAAGATCTTATTTTTTTTGATTCTTCTGTATTCAATTCGTTTTGTTTAGTTTTGTAAACTTTGTATTATAACAAAAATACAAATTAAAATTTTTAAAAAATCAGGTTATCCAAATGAAATTAAACTTTAACACCTTTCTTTTTTTGTTTTAAAAAGTCTATTAAATAACCTCCATATCCTGATTTTACTAAAGGCAGCGCAAGTTCTTCTAGTTGATCGTCATTTATAAATCCTTGTCTCCAGGCAATCTCTTCGATACAGCCTACTTTTAATCCTTGTCTTTCTTCAAGTACCTGAACAAATTGCCCGGCTTGCATTAAACTATTAAATGTTCCTGTGTCTAACCATGCTGTTCCTCTGCTTAAAATACCAACTTTTAAAGCTTCTCTTTCCAGATATACTTTATTGACATCGGTAATTTCATATTCGCCTCTGGCACTTGGCTTTATGCTTTTTGCAATTTCTACTACTGAATTATCATAAAAATATAATCCCGGAACAGCAAAATTAGATTTTGGATCCTGAGGTTTTTCTTCAATAGAAATGGCTTTCAGGTTCTCATCAAACTCAACAACGCCGTAACGCTCTGGATCTGAAACATGATATGCAAAAACTACACCACCGTCAGGTTTAGTATTTGATTTTAAAAGTTCTTGCATGTTCGATCCAAAAAATATATTATCTCCTAATATTAAGGCTACATCATCATTACCGATAAATTCTTCTCCAATTACAAAAGCTTGTGCCAAACCATTTGGAATAGCTTGCTCAGCATAGCTAAATTTGCACCCTAAAGTTGACCCGTCTCCTAGTAATTTTTTAAAATTTGGTAAATCATGTGGGGTTGAGATAATCAATATTTCATTTATTCCCGACATCATCAATGTTGATAATGGGTAATAAATCATTGGTTTATCATAAACAGGCATCATTTGCTTGCTCATTGCAAGTGTTAAAGGGTGTAAACGAGTGCCAGAACCTCCAGCTAAAATAATTCCTTTCATATATTTTGATTTTAGATTTTAGATTTAGATTTAGATTTCTCTTTTAGAAACCTTCGATTTAATCTTTAATCATCTCTATTTTATAAATATTTTTTTTAAACTCTCTTTATAACCGGGAATATCTAAGCTATAAACTTCTTTAATTTTTTTCTTATCTAATAATGAAAATTCCGGTCGCTTTGCCGGAGTTGGGTATGATGCTGATGGAATTCCACCCACATTACATTTATAATTGCCAAATTCTTTAATACTCAAAGCAAACTCATACCAGCTTATTTCGCCTTCGTTTGAATAATTATAAATTCCCGGAATCCAATCCGGATATTCTAAAATATCAATCATAGCCTGAGCAAGATCTGTTGCGTAAGTTGGCGAACCTATTTGGTCATTTACCACATTTATAGCTTCTTTTTCCTGCATAAGACGTTGCATTGTCTTTACAAAATTATTGCCAAATTTGCTGTATACCCAAGAAGTTCTTATTATAATTGATCCTGGATTTTCTTTCAAACATGCTATTTCACCAGCTCTTTTGCTTTCTCCATATACATTTACAGGATTTGTTTCTGCTTGTTCATTTAATGCAACTGAAGAAGATCCGTCAAAAACATAATCTGTAGAAATATGAATTAATTTTGAATTGTTGTCCGAAGCATATTTTGCAATTAATTCAACCGCTAAATGATTTATGGCAAAGGCTAATTCTTTTTCTGATTCAGCTTTATCAACGGCAGTATAAGCACCACAATTTAAAATTATATTTGGATTAATTTCATTCAACTGAACTTTAAGCAAATCTAAATTATCGAGTGTAATCTTTGTTCTGTCAGCAAAAACCCATTCGTAATTAGGATATTTTAAAGATAATAAAGATAATTCAGACCCTAATTGTCCGTTTGCTCCTGTTACAAGAATTTTTGCCATTAAAATAAACTATTACAATTTTCAATAAAAGGAAGGATTTGATCTTTTTCAGAAACAATTGCTTCTTTTAAATCCATTCCCCAATCAATATTCAACGAAGGGTCATCAAATTTAATACCACCTTCTGAATCTTTGTTGTAAAATTGATCGCATTTGTACATAACGGATGCTGTCTCGCTGATAACAGAAAAGCCATGCGCAAAACCTTGTGGAACTAATAATTGTTTTTTGTTTTCTGCAGATAATAAAACACTAAATGATTGTCCATAAGTAGGCGAATCTTTTCTTAAATCTACTGCAACATCTATAATTTCACCTTCTAAAACACGGACTAATTTAGTCTGTGCAAAAGGAGGATTTTGATAGTGCAATCCTCTTAAAGTTCCTTTTTTTGAGAAAGACTGATTGTCCTGAACAAAATCAATATTAATTCCTAAATCTGTAAATTTTGTTTTGCTGTAAGCCTCAAAAAAATAACCTCTTTCATCACCAAAAACTGTTGGCTCAACAATAACTAAATCTTTTATAAATGTTTTTTCAATTTTCATGTTAAAATGTAATTCTTATTTCTTTTTTAATTTTTGAAAAAGTTTTTAATAACTTCCTCAATTCTATTTTTATCTTCTCTTGTTAAATTCGATCCCGAAGGCAGGCATAATCCTTTTTCAAATAATACTTCTGCGATTTTATTTCCATAATAAGGATAGTTCATGAAAATTGGTTGCAAATGCATCGGTTTCCAAAGTGGACGACTTTCAATATTTGCTTCTTCAAAAGCTAATCTCAAACCTTCTGTATTTATATTTTTTTCTGAATTTGGTTCAATCAAAATTGCGTTTAACCAATAATTCGAAAAATAATCTTCATTTAATACTTCGAAAAGAGTTACCTCTTTAATATTCTCAAAAACTTCTTTGTAAAAATAGTGTGTTTCTCTTCTGGCTGTAACATTATTGTCTAACATTTTTATTTGCCCAAGTCCGATACCGGCACAAATATTACTCATTCTGTAATTATAACCAATTTCACTATGCTGATAATGAGGGGCCTGATCTTTTGATTGAGTGGCGTAGAAAATTGCTTTTTCTTTTATTTTTTTTGAATTTGAAACTAATGCTCCTCCACTTGAAGTTGTTATGATTTTATTTCCATTAAAAGAAAGTATTCCAAAATCACCAAAAGTTCCGCATTTTTTTCCTTTATAAGAACTTCCGAGTGCTTCAGCACTGTCTTCAATAATCGGAATATCATATCGGGCTGCAATGGCATGCACTTCGTCTACCTTATACGGATTGCCGTATAAATGAACTGTAATTATTGCCTTGGGCTTTTTTCCTTTTTTAATTCTATCTTTTATAGCGATTTCAAGAAATTCAGGGCAAATATTCCAAGTCTCAGGTTCACTATCTACAAAAATAGGGGTCGCTCCCTGATATAAAACAGGATTAGCTGATGCTGAAAATGTCATAGTTTGGCAAATAACCTCGTCTCCAGCTTTTACTCCCAATAAAATTAATGCTAAATGTATAGCTGACGTGCCTGAATTTAAGGCCGTTAAAAATGATCCGTCGTTAAAATAATCTTGTAACTTATTTTCAAAATCATCAACATTTGGACCTCCTGAAGTAATCCAATTTGAATTTAATGCTTTCTGAATATATTCTTGTTCGAAACCACTTTGTTCCGATAGTGATAAGTAAATTCTTTTATTATTCATTTATTTTCCAGTAATCTGAATTATAGCGAACATCATCTTTACTAACATCTGATAATGGCAAAGTTGAAAATGATATTAATTTTGAATTTGTTTCTAAAGATTCTATAGCATTTGCATAGCCTGCCGGAATATGAACCATTTTACTTTCTGATTCTGAGACAAATACCGTTTCAATTATTAAATCTTTCGAAGGATTATTCCAATCATCAATTTTTACAAAATGAATTTTAAACGATCCGCTGATGCAATAGAAATTTTTCGAATCTAACTTATGCCCCTGCCAGGCTCGAATTGGATTTTCATCAGAATTGCTAATAATGTAAAATCTTGAAAACTAAAATCGTTAACATATGAAATAGCTCCACGATGATCTGAAAAATTTCCACCTTGAATTATTTTAGGAATCATGGTTTAATCTTAAATCGTTTTTATTTAACAAATAAAACTTAAGGCTATATATTATCAATAGTGGTATAAGTATCATTGCAAAAAGTACAATATCCTGAACTTTCTGATAAAAATATATAACGAAAACAGAAACTGCTATTTGTGTTAATGCGTAATATAGAGCAACTAACCTGTGTTGAATTTTGTATTCGTTGCTTAGTATTTGGTAAAGATGTAAACGATGTGCTTCAAAAATATTTTGCTTTAAAAACAAGCGATGTATAATCGTACAAATAGCATCAACTCCATAAACTGCCAAAAATAAAAGCCAAACTAACGAATCTGTTTTTAAAATAAGTTTCACAACCAAATAAATTATCCAAAAAGCAATGGCAATACTACCAACGTCACCAGCAAAACATTTTGCTTTTTTTCTATAATTGAAAAAGAGAAAAACTAGGCTTGCAATTATTCCATATTTTATAAAACTTCCATCTGTAAATAATTGAATTTTAGTATTAACATACAGTAAAGATCCCATAACAGCAAGAGTGTAAAGTCCTGTTATACCATTAATACCATCCATAAAATTGTATGTATTAATAAGTCCGATTGCCAGAATATAAGCAATTATAATTACCCAAATTGGAACTAAATTAAACATTTCTAAATCATAGAAAATAAGTGTAATTGCCAGAAAATGGATTGAAATTCGGATTTTAGTAGATAAGCTCTTAATATCATCCCAAAAACTTACTAAACTCACTAAGGTTATTCCGGTAAAAAAAAAGTAATTATTTTGAACATGCTGCAAAAAATAAAATAAGGCCGAAAACCAAAAGATTATTCCGCCTCCTCGTAATGTTATTTCTGTATGTGAGCTTCTTTGATTGGGTTTGTCAATGATATTATACTTCTCGGCTACTTTGAAGTAAAGTAACATTGTAATCATTAAAAATATTCCGAGTATTATATATTGCATTACTTATTTATGAAGCTTTTTATGGTTTTTTCGAGTCCTTCTTGAGCTGTATAAGGGAGTTTCTCAATTCCCAAAGCTATTTTAATTTTTTTATTTGAAACTCTATAATTTTCTGTTAGCTTTTGAATGGTTTCGGAATTTATAGGAAATTTTATTAAATCACAAAATTTTGTAATAACGTTAATTATTGATGCAGGTATCGAAATGGATAAGTTCTTTTTATTTGAAACTTTGGCTATTATTTTTACCAACTCATTAGTCGACAAAACTTCATCATCCGCAAAATTATAAACTCCAGAGACTATGTTTGTATTTAAAAGAATTTCCTTAACTAAAAAATTAAGATTGTCAATCCCTAAAAATGATCTTTCATTGTGAAAAACTGCCAAGGGATAAGGGATTCTTTTTTTAACTAAATTATAAAGTAAATTTAGATTTCCTTTATTACCAGGACCATGAATCATACATGGCCTTATTATAAAAACTCTTTTTCCTTTTGAAATTTCTTTAGATAAAATATATTCTTCGGCTTCTAATTTTGATTGGCCGTATGGGGTTTTAGGATTTGGATGAATATCTTCATATAAAACTTCTGAGACTTCATCAGTAACAGCTTTTACACTACTAAAATAAATAAAATCTTTTATTTCACTTTTTAAAAAAGCATCAAATAATTCTTTTGTTAAATCTGTATTTACTTTAAAATATTCTGAAGCGTCACTTGTATTTTTAGTATCATGTGCTTTTCCAGCTAAATGAATAATTGCAGCACCTTTTAGATTCTCTTTCCAATCGTAATTTCTAAGAGAAATTTCATCAATTAAAAAATATTGTTCCGATAAATAACTGAAAAGATTTTGTCCAACAAAACCAGATGCTCCAGTAATTATAACTCTATCCATTATATTTTTAGCTGATTAGAGATTAAGTCCCAAATTTTAGATTGCTCAAAATTTTCTTTCACAAAAGTTCTTCCTTGTTTACCATGTTGCAAAGCAACTTCATTATTATTTAAATAGTATAGTATTTTTTCTGCAATTTCTTCGATATTTTGGCTTATATACACCCCTGTAATATTATTCTTTATTGCTTCAGTACATCCTGTAGCTTTAGTTATTAAAACTGGGATTTCCATTGATGAAGCTTCTAAAGCAACGGTAGGAAATCCTTCTCTGTATGTAGGTAGAACGAAAACATCCATCATGGAAAAAAATGGAGAAGTATCTGCAACAAAATCTGTAAAAATAATTGACGAGTTTTCTGAAATTATTTTTTTTGAATAATTAGAAATCTGATCTCTTTTTTCTATAGGCCCAACTAATAAAAGTTTTGCTTTGGGATATTTTTCATTTACTAATAACCAGGCCATGATCAATTCATCAATTCCTTTATCTTTAACCAGACGACCAACATAACCTACTAATTTATTATCTGATACATTATATTTTACTTTTAACTGTTCAATTAAGTCATTATTAGATAAATTAGGATTAAATTTTATAGAAGTATCAATACCATTACAAGTTCCCAATCCCAAAACTATATTTTTATTTGGACTATTAAGTCTATCATTTTCACTAAATTCTTTTACTGAATTACTGACACAAACTACCTTTGTCGCAAAAAAACCAGTTAACTTATCTATCGTTTTTAGTAAAAATCTTTTAAAACCTGAACTAGTTTCATAAATAATACCATGCCTAAAATAAATTCTAACTGAAATTCCAGCTAAATAAGATGCAATCATTGAAATCATTCCTCCTTTTGGAGTATGACCAACAACTTTTGTAATTTTGTTTTTTTTAATGTACTTGTATATTCTTATTATTGCAGTAAGGTCTTTTAAAGGGCTTATATCTCTTGTAATTTCAACTTCAAAAGGTATGTAATCAAGCTTATCGGCTAGTGCGGAAAAGTTAATTGAAGGCGTACATGCTAAATGATACTCGTTTCCTGTCTTTTCCTTCAAATATGAAAACTGTTTCCCAAAAAAATGATTTATAACAAACGAAACAGTAATTACATGAAGAACTTTTTCTTTTTTCACTTTACTAAAATTTAATTCTTTTAACTTTATCAAATATTCAAAAGCTTTTTGTAAACTCTAATATGCTCATCAACTACAAAAGTTAAACTATATTTTTCTTTTATTTTTCTTTTTAATAATCCAGCTTTTTTCAAAGCTTCATTATAATTATAATATGTTAATTTCATTTTATCATATAAAAAATCTAAATCAGTCAAATAACCTGAATTCTCATCAATCAATTCCGGAATGCTGCCAACAGCAGTAGAAATAACAGGTATTCCAGATGCTGCTGCCTCTAATAAGGAAATAGGAAGTCCCTCCCACAATGAAGGAAGAATAAATACGTGAGATCGGTTGCAAATAATATTAATATCTTTACGATAACCCAAAAGTTTAAATTTTGACTTTACATTTTTCTCAACAATATAATCTATTAATTCTTGTTTTAAAAAACCTTCTCCTACAATATGAATTTCAAAATCAAATTCTTTCTCCAGCCTTACAGCTATATCAACTAAAAACTTATGATTTTTAACAGGTTCAATTCTACCTATACATAAAAATGTAAATATTTCATTTTTTTTAACATTAGTTTCATATTTCGAAACATCTATACCATTTGGAATTACATAAGCATTTTTCTTATAAATATTCTTCCACATACTAGCGGAAAAAATTATATCAGCATCTCTAAAATGCTTTGAAAAATTCACAATTAGTTCTCTTGTTTTTGATCCAATATTAAAGTTATGAGAGGTAAATACAATTTTAAGTTTAGGCCGAAATATTTTCACCATAAGTGCCATTATTAAAGCATGGGCCATATGTACATGAATAATTCTTATATCTTTTTCTTTTATAAAAACAAACAATTCTTTGCAACCTCTTAAAAAAGAAGAAAATGTTTTTAAAACGTTTAAAATACTCACATTTATATTTTCTTCTTCAAATAAATATTTAAGATTATCTTTATCACTAATGCCTATAACAAAAACTTCATGCCCCAGATCTTTTAATGAACGTGATAAATCAAATACTACTTTTTCTGCTCCTCCTACATCTAAACCTGTAATTAGCTGTAAAATTTTAATATTATACATATTTAGATGTTATCATATTTCCTATTGAACTCCAATCAAATCTTTTTGAAAAAGCATAGTTATTTTCACTTATACTTTTATAAATAGCATTATTTTCTATTAAATCTTTTATTATTTCAGAATAAGATTGTGCATTAAATTCTTTTACAATACTTCCATTAGATTTTTCAATAAAATTTGAAATACCACCAACATCTGAAATAACAACTGGAAGCCCCATTGTAATAGCTTCCATCATAGAAGTTGGAGTTCCTTCTTCTAAAGATGTTAACAAAAACAACTTTGATTCCTCCAGTAATTTTTTAATATCATTTATATCTTTAAAACCAACACAATTAACGTTAGATAATTTTCTTTTTTTAATTTCATTTTCTATCTCAACCAATGTAGGTCCATTGCCAACTAGAACGAATGAATATTCTTTGAGAATCTGAGCAATTTCAATAATAAACTTATGATTTTTAACAGGAAAGAAATTCGCAACAGAAATCACATCATGTATCTTTCCTATTACAGCATTTTTAGATTCCTTTTCAAAAAAAATAGGATTTACTCCGCTAGGTTGAAAATATGCATTTGAGTTATGCTTTTTAATATACTGAAAACTTTCAAATCCTGTAACAAATGCTACAAAAACATTTTTTAAAAAAAATGGTAATAATTTATTATGTGAAAAATTATTCTGAATACCTCCATGAAAAGTAAAAGCATCTTTTTTAGCAATACCTAGATACACCATCAATCTACCAATAAGGATAGAACTCCAATCTCCATGTACGTGAACAATATCAAATTTCTTATTTTTTACTAATAAATAAAAAATTGAAATGATTCCAAATGTGATTACTCCCAAAAATTCTGGCTTTATTTTAAACAATTTAATTTTAGAAAATTTAACATCGTTACCCGAAATTTTTTCACCACCATTAAAAATTATTGTTACCTGATTGCCTTGTATTATTTGTTGCTTAGTAAGATGATAAATATGTGCCTCCATTCCTCCTTTCATAGGAGGGATTTTTAAACAGAATCTTAATATTTTCATTTCATCGAAATAATTTCATTTCTGTATTTCTTGAACACAGAATTCCATTCGTACTTTTCCAAAACATCCATTCTCGCACGTTTTGCCAATTTTGATCTTAAAATTTCGGAATCTTTTAATTTTATGATAGCATTCATTATATCATTTTCATCAGTATTGACTAGTAAACCATTGATATTGTCCTCAATTACTCCTTCAATAGATCCTACTTTTGTCGCAATAATTGGCATTTGTAACGCCATTGCTTCTACAATTGTCCGTGGCATTCCTTCACTTATTGAAGGTTGAATATACATGTCATTATTAATTAAAATATCCACAAAATGCTTTTGATCAATCCAATCTATCAATGTTATATTTTCCTGAACACCCAGTTTTTTTACAATTTCGACGTAAGTGTTCATTAATTCCCCACCACCAATTAATGTTAGATGATATTTAAAATTTGCTTTACTTAAATATTTAATTAAATTTTCATAATTTTTTTCCTTAACAAATCTCCCAACTGAAACAATCTTTAATTCACTATTGTTTATTTGATAATATGATTTTACTTTATTAAATAAATCAAGATTTACTCGATTATAAATTTCCACAACATTGTCCCTAATACCGAGTTGATAAAGTTTCTTAGTCATAAAAGGATTTAATGACCTAACTTTATTTGCCCGTTTGTAAAGCTTAATCAAAAATTTAGATATAACTTTCAAGTTTGTTTTTTGAGAATTCATAATTCGAAAATATTCTTCTCCATGAATTTCAATCATTACAGGAATCTTAAAAAAAAAATTTGCAAGAATAGATGCTGCCCCTCCAAAAATAGCACTTTGACAAAGTATATGTGTAATTTTGAGTTTCTTAATATAAAAAATAATTAAAAAACTTGAAATAATAAATATACGTGCGGGATTTATTATTTTAGGAATTAGAATTAAGATAATGTTATCATCCTGAAATCTTTCAAATTTGTTTTTAGAAGATCGTGCAAATAGGTAGTATTTATCAAAATCTCGGGATAATTCTCGCCAAATCTTATAGTTATGATCTGATTTATTAATACCATGATAAATATTTGCAGAAACATGTAATAAATTATTCATCAAATATTGTTTTTATATACATTTTAGCAACAGTACTAGTAGAATATTTAGTAACATTTTCGAGATTTTCATCTTTTATTTTATTTAATTCCGATTCATTTAATTTGGCAATTTTAATTAAATTAGTTGCAAAATGACTTGGATCGTTTATGTCTGACATAAATTGTATTTGCTTAGGACCTAAAATATCTTTAATACCGCCAGCATTTGTTGTTACTATTGGAAGTCCGCAAGCCATAGCTTCGATCAATACTCTTGGAAAACCTTCAGCATGTGTAGGATTAATAAAAATATCTGCGACTTGATACAATTTATGAACATGAGCATTTGGCAAAGCACCTAAGAAAAAAACTTTATCACTATATCCCATATTAATAATTTCCATTTCTATCTCATCTTTATCTTGACCATTTCCAATAAAATAAAACAAATAATCTTGAAGCTCACCCTCATTATAAAATTGTTTTATAAAATTACCAATGTATAATTTTGATCTTCGTACGGGAGAAAATTTATGAACAAATAAAATGATTTTTTTATGAGTTGGTATTTTTAATTCATTTTTAGCCTTGTCAACATCATTCTTCTTTACTTTATAAAATCTTGATGTATCTATATCGTTATACAAAATCTTTATTTTATCTGATTTAACTCCAACAACATTTACATAATAATCCTTCATACTTTCCGGACCAGTCACAAAATAAGTAACAAATTGTTTAATAAAACTAAAAGGCAATTTAGTCTTTAAGAACCATTTAAATTTTGTGAAATCAAATTTCTGCTCATTATCAAACTCAAAAACCGTCCCACTATGCCAATAATAAACCTCCAATTTGGTGAATAGAGAATTTAGAATAGCCATTATAGCTCCCCAATTTGTAATTCTGACAAATAATTTATTATAGCCTTGTTTTTGTTTTTTTGAAATTAAATCAAATAACTCAAGTAATCTGAATACCCCTTTTTTTCTTAAACAGAAAACCTCAATATTTGAATTATTTACAATAGGCTCACTTTCAGATTTTTCAATTATTAATTTTATTGACACACCATTTTGTGCAATTTCTTCTAATAAATTTAGAACATGAAAAAAATGTTGTGTACTGTTTTCTGAATAGTGATTAAGTATATATATTAGTTTTTTTGAATTTTCCATAAAATTTTAAAATACAAGTTACAGAGGTAAATTAAACTATTGACAAATAATTTAAAAAGAAACTTTTATATTGATTAATCGTAGTTTCCAACAAAAAATATTTTTTCGCAAATTCTCTTCCATTATTTCCAAATTTATCTCGCATATTCTTATTATCAATGAGTTCAGCTAATGCTTTTGAAAAATCACTTGCATCTTCACAAATTATCCCACTCAAAGTATTGTTGACAATCTCAGTTTCACTAAGTTTTGTTGCTATGATTGGTTTTCCGAGCATCATATATTGTACAATTTTAATACTTAAACGGCCTGATGGTAATATAAAAGTCCTTGGATACAAACCTATATCAAATTTATTCACATAATTCATTACTTCATTACTCGCAACTAAACCCTCTAATTTGATGAATTTGTTATTTTTAGCAAGCTGCAAAACTGAGGGAGAAGCTTTTCCAATTAAAGAAACAGTAATTTTATCTTTATACGTGTCGTCAAGCAAATCTAGTGCTTCTACAAAAAGATCTAAATTATCGACTCCATTCCTATACAAAGAAGGATTATCTAAAGATGTACTAAGTGTAGGAGCATGATAACCTATGATTACTTTTTGATTAACATCTGGATTAACTTGATATTCCATATCTCCCTTAACACCCTGATAAATTACCACAATCGGAATTTTAATACCTAATGATTCGTACTTCAATTTAGCGTAATCTGTTGAAACAATTAAGGTTTTAACGTTCGGGTAGTTAATAAATTCAATTTCCTTATCTGAGAAAACTGGATCATCTAAATCTAAAATTATTTCTTTTTCTTTAGGCCAAAATGGGATTTGATCGTATTGAAAAGTGTAGAGTATATCATAGGTTTGGGAAAATTTTCTCAAATATTTAGGATAAAAATACTTGTATTTTAAAAATGTCCAAAGATAATAATGCAAACCACCAATAAACTTAAGTTTTGAAATTTGATATTTGTGAACATGCATATAAATATATATTTCTGGTAAAATGCTTTCATATCGTAAATTATTAAAACGCATCCAAGGCGTAAAACAAACTATTTTTTTTTTTATTTTCATTTCTTAATTTTAACAACATCTTTTTTTCCATGCCCTAATTTACTATAAACAAAAGGTGTTTCTTCTTTCAATAGCAATTCAACTCTTTCTGAATTTCTAAGCCTGACAACTTTAGCGGGATTTCCAACTACTACAGCGTAGTCAGGCACATCTTTTGAAACTACCGCACCGGCTCCTACGATTGCAGCTTTTCCAATAGTTACTCCTGGTAAAATAATTGCGCGTCTTCCAATCCATACAAAATCATTAATAATAACTTTTGCATTCCATACAATATCATCAAAAGGCAGTGCCTTTAACTCTATACTATCAAAATTATGTGAACGCGAATATACACATACTTCAGGCCCAAATATTACCCCATTTCCTATTTCTATCTCACCAGCTCCGTCTAGTTCAGTTTTTGGTCCTAACCAAACATCGTTCCCTAAAGAAATTTTATTAGAATATTGAAATTTAGAGTTTATTGACTTATAATTACATCTTAAGCCTTCTGATTTAAAACGAAATTTTCGATATTTCACAGATAACAAAACTTTCAAAATTAATTCGACAATCATAAATAAGATTTATTAAATTTATTGATCAAAAAATAACTGCTTAATGAATTACTTAAAAAGTATACTATTAATATTGAATTTAATGATGTTAATACAAAATAATCACAAAAAGCAAATCCAATTAAATTAATAATAATGTAGAAAACTGAACTATAATTTAAGTAAATATTCTCATAACGCGAAAGAAAATAAGCCCTAGCAAATACTGATTTAGTAAAAAGCGGAAAAAGGAAACTCAACACTACCAATTGCAGTAAATAAAATTGTCCTACTAAAAAATACAGATAAATCAAACCAGTAATAATAAAGCATATTTGCAGCAATAAACTTATAATATTTGATTTCGAATTTGCTGATAAAAAAAATTTATTAATATTATCCCTAACATTAAAAAACATTTCTAAAATCCTACTAAATCCTAGTACAAAAGAAATAATTTTTACAAATAATGAAAAATAACCTAATACTTCTTTTGACAAAATTGGGGTAAATAAAAGTATTGTCGAATATTCCTGAATTCTCTTAAGTCCAGTATTTAAATAGTACCCTTTAAATTCCATAAAATTAACTTTAATATATTTAAATGTCTTAGAAAAAAAATAAATTGATTTAAAAATGACTTTTCTTTCGAAGAAAAAATAAGGGAATAAAGTAAAAATCTGACTCAAACCAATGACAAAAAGTAAATTACTAAAGTTAAATGAAATATTAAGCAGGATTGAAATTAGTATAAATAAAATTTTGACAAAAGCAAAAACTGTCATCATAATAAAATATTTACCTAACTCGTTCTTTGCCTGCAGCGTGACATCAAAATAATTTTGCCATACTAGAGATAAACTATATAATATTGATATAAAAATTGATATACTAATGAAATTTAACAAATTAAGAGCAACCAAAAAAAGTATATATACAATGCTTGAGCTTAAAAAAAAATTAGCAAAAATAAATTTATAATCTTTATCATCCTGAAATTTAAAAACTGAATACGAAGGTGGCAAAACAATAAAAATTAATGCTCCTAACGAAATATAAGCACTATAAGATGAAAACTCCCCAAACACTTTAATACCAAAAAATCTAACAATAACGAAATTACTTAAAAAATTAATTAATGAGCCGACTAAATTCCAAAAACTAATATTAGCAAGTTTTTTATACATAAATTTTAAAATTGAGTATTAACAAAGAAATGTTATTAAGAGTTATTTTCTTGCTGAAAATTATATATAATTATAAGTAGTTTAAAAAGAAATTAGCCCTTCAAATTTTCCTGATTATAAGATATTGACAAAGCTACGCTGAAGAAGAAAATAAAAAGTATTATAGAACCTGGTAAAAACCATACTGCAGTTTGATTAAATATGAGAAAAATTATACTCCAAGTATAGAAACCCTTAGCAAATTTATATTCCGATATCTTAATTTTAATTTCCTTAATCATTCCTTTCAAAAAAACAATAGAAATAATTAATCCTAACAAACCAATCTCAACTAAAAATTGTAAATATTGATTAAAAGCATTAACCATAGAAGTAATAGAAATATTGCTATCATATAAGTTTTCTAAATAATCATATTTTTTATGCATTATTGTTGAATACGTACCGAAGCCACAACCTATAAATTTATTTCCAGACCAAGTTTCTAATGCCGTCTGGAAGGCAATTAACCTATGAAAACCAACACCTTGTTCTTCTGATGAGTTTACAGTCTCAGTAGAAATTCTATTAAAAAAAGTCGCATTAGGTAATACATAAAAATAAAAAAACAAAATAAAGAAAACACATAACAAAAGAATTGAAAATTGAGATTTTCTTGATTTTATTTTCTCTTTAAAGTTAATCCAAAAAAATACTATCCCTACAATTAATGCTAAAAAAGTTGCGCCTATACTGCCTGTTGCTAAAAGCGCAATAAATACTATACATGCTTTAATATATTTTTGTTTAGCTAAAAAAATAGATATAAAAAAACTAAAAATAATTGCAATCTGGTCTCCCATCCATCCAAATGCTCGGCTTCCTCCTTCAATTGTGTACGATTCACCAAAAAGAGAAACAGATGGAAATGAGAAATTTAACAATACTATAACTACATTTAGCCAACAAAAAAATTCTAATCTTTTTTCAATATCATTTAGAGTTTTTTGATTAATATTTGTCCCACGCAAAAGTGGAATAATCAGATAAATACTAAAAACCTGAATAAAGACACTAAAAAATTGATTAAAAAGATTCAATCTATCATTTAAAAAAAGAGAGATTAATGTAAAAAAGAAAATCGCTGCCCAAAATAAAAGTTCTCTTAATTTAAATTTAAAAACCTCCTCTTGAAGATAAGCTATTTGATAAATAAAAATCAAAAGAATAAATAAAATCCATATTAGTGGAATAAATTTTGGTAATTCAGTAAAGACACCTCCAAAAATAAAACTTAAACCTGAAAATAAAAAAAAAAACAATAATAGGTCTACAAATATTTTTAATGCTAATATTTTCATTGTATTAAATTTTAAAAGCATTAATCATATATTATATAGCAAATGACCTTTAATTAAACATTTCTAATCATTAATAAAGCGTATTGTAATTTTTACAAACATAATTATCAAAAAATAAGTTATAATTTACGGCAACCTTATAACACAGATTTTTACTTTAACATAATAAAAAAGTAAATAAGTAAGTGAAAACTCTCAAATAACATTGTCAACGATATTACGTTATCTCTCCTATGGCTGTGAAATTTGTATTATTTTAAAAAAAATTCAATTATCTCTGACCCGTTGTAAAAAATATCTAAAAAATCAATTCTATTTCTTTTATTTAAAAAATACTTCGTCAAGTTAGATAATTCAAAACCAGTTCCACCTATTAATAAAATTTTATTAAATAAATTTTATTAATTTCTTGAATATTAAAAAAGCTACAATAAAAAATCCACCTAAAAAACCACCAAATATCAATCCTTTTCCTTTACCAAATTTTTCTTTTGATAAAGGCAAAATAGGTTTATCAATTACTTGAATTAATGGCGTTTCTCTTCTTAAAGTAACTTTTGCTAATTCGGATTGTTTGACCAACTCTGTCAATATAGCAGTATTCGCTTGAACATCAACCTGTTTTCTAACAGAAGGAACTCGACGAACATTAAGTGCTGGATTTAGATTGAACGTATTGTCATTAGCAACTGCTACACCTGCAATAGCTCCATTTAATTCCCCTCTAATAGAATCAACCTGACGTTCTAATATAGCCATATTTAATCTAGCTTTTTTACTTTTAGTTTCTACATAAAATCTCCCAACTTGTCTTGCCAATGCCTCACAAAAAAGTTTTGCAAATAATTCATTTGTAGATGAAACATCAATATTAATAATTGAAATTTTTTTATCCTTTTGACTAACCGACAATCCAGAATTTGAAAGATTGCTATACATAACACCAAGTATACTATCCTGAGCTCTTGTAAAAAATCTTCTATTATCATTTGGCAAAAATTTTATAGATTTAAATTTAGGATACTTATTCCACGCTTTTCGCCATCCATTATTTTTAATATACATTTCGGCCAATGAAACTGCTTTACCTTCTAAATTAACAGGAGACAATAATGTTTTTTCTACCATAGATCTAGATTTAAACAATTCTGTTAAATTAGATCCTGTAAATATTCCTCCTCCACTTCCTCCTAAATCTAAGCCAAATGAACTTGCGAGACCTAATGCACCACCTAAACCACCTCCACCTTTTTCATCCTCTAAAGCAAATGATAGTGTTGCTGTATAAATTGGCTTTTTAGTATATGAATAAATTAAGCCTATTGCAGCTCCAATTATTCCAGCTAAAACAATAATTTTCCATTGTGATAAAAGGTAAGAATACCACTCTTTTAATTTAAGTATTAATTCTTTTAATGATATTTCATCATTTTGAATAGTTTTATTATCCATTAAATAATTTATTTAAAAGCTGTAACAATTAACAAAGCCAAACTAGCAAATGCCGTCCCAAGACCGGCCCATTCTCCAGCACTCATCTTTTTAGTTTCAGGTTTTTCAGGAACCACAATTTGAGAATCCGGTGTCACTTTTGGGTAAGATCTAAAAAACAGGAAAGAACTAGTCACGGAGGCTTTTCCATTAGGATAAATAATATATGCCTTTCTTTTCCATCCCTTATGATCAACTCCTCCAACAGCATCAATGTAATATCTAAAACCTTTTCCGCTTCTATACGGAATTTCAGAAGTCAATAATACATTTCCTGTTACTTTTACTCCTTCGTTATAAACTGCAACTTCAATTTCATCACCCGGAAATAAAGTAACATTCGAATAATGATTTTTATCTTTTACAATTTTCTCCCAGTTTACAGGAATTGTTGCATATTTTAAATCTTCTTTAAGTCGTCTGGTGAGTTTATCATTTAATGTGTCATTTTTGGACAAGTTTAAATCAACACTTTCTAATTTTTCAATCTGCTCTTGTTTAATTGGTCTCTTAATTTTCATTCCATCTAAATTTGCAATAGATGTTAATCCGCCCGCTCTCATTACCACATTGTAAACCGTCTCTTTTTTATTGGCTAAAACGTATTTTCCCGGATATCCTACAGCACCGCTTACAATAACCATTTGAGGTTTTTCATAAACAGCCACTCTACGTATATTAATTACATCAAAAGGCTTTAAAATAAAATTTTTAATTTGCTCGTTATTATCAGCAGTAATTTCAAGTTCTATCAATTCTACACGTTTTGGATCAGCATCGTCTATCTCATCCGATTTCACCATTCTGGCAATTTCTACTCTTTTAGATGCAGAACCTGTTAAACCACCAACTTGTATGACTAAATCATTTAAAGTCAAATTTTCGAAATACTCATATTCTCCTGGATTTTTTACTTCACCATCAATAATAACTTTGTATTCTTCTCTAAAATCTAGAATAGAATATACAGTAACAATATCTTCTCTTTTTAATTCTATATCAGAATTTAAATCTCCTGATAAAGCAGCGCTTAAATCAATATTTACGATTTCTGTAGTTAAATCTGTTTTTAGACGAATAATCCTTGCTCTTTTTGTGTAAGCATCTTCAGTAAGTCCTTCTGCTCTTGTAATAAGATCTGAAATTCTCATTCCTTCGCTATATGAATAATAATCAGGTCTGAAAACAGCGCCTTCGATTTTGATACGATTTTCAAAGCGATTTAAAATTTTAGTTATTCTAAAAACATCTCCTGATTGTGGCAAGTAAGAACTGTATTCACTTTCGTTTATATCATGAACCTTAAATTCTTTTCCGGTTTTCTGCGTTACATTCACAGAAGCAGTGTAAGCAAACTCATTAAATCCTGATGCAAAATTCAATAAATCTGAAAACGTTTCTCCCTTTTTAATTTCAAAAATACCTGGACGTTTTACCTCTCCATCGACTGTAACTCTTTGCGTATAAGCAGGAATTCGAATAACATCATTATCTTTTAAGCTTACATTGTCTGATTGATCACCTTTAACTAAAAACTTATAGATATCAACATTTTTATACACTTTATTGTTTCTAATTAATTCGATGTTTCTGTAACTGCCATTTTTACCTGGTCCGCCTGCTAAATGCAATGCATTATATACTGTTGCTAAAGATGAGATAGAATAATTACCCGGCTGTTTTCCTCCAACAACGGTTATTTTGATTGTACGAATACGACCTAAACTTACACTAACCTGAGACTGTCCAGATCTAACTGTACTGTATACTCTTGCTATTGCGGCTTTTATTTTTTGTGTAGCAGCTTCAATTGACATTCCCGAGACAGCAATTTGCCCAACATATTCAATGGAAATTTTACCCTCAACACTTACTGGAATGGTTGAATTATACTCCTGAACTCCATATACACTAATTTGCAATTCATCTCCAGGCCCCAGAATGTAGTTCATGGGAGTTGCTAATTTTAAATCTGGCTCAAAATTTAAAGTTGGATTATCAAATAACTCGGATCCAAAAATTAATGCATTAGTGGTGTCTTTAACTTTTCCGTTTTGAATTTTATCTTGTTTTCTTCCAAACTCTGAATCTTTATCTGTTGCTTTTGCTTTACTTTCATTTGCATCAATATTTTTAGGCTTATTTTTCTCAAATTGAGCAAGTTTAACCCTTAACTTATTAAACTCCGTCTGACTCATACCTTTAGAAAGTGCCATTGGCTCAACTTGGTCGATCGTTGCATTGTTGCTTTTTAATTGAGCACTAATTTTAGCTAAATCATCATTTGATAAATAATCTACTTGTACAGTGCTTAAATCTTTAGATTTAAGTATGTCCTGTGCATGTAAATTAAAGGACATCAATAAAATAAAAAATAGAGTAAGAACGTATGTTATTTTTTTCATATTGAATTATAATTTTAACCTCGAGTTTGGTTTAAATAAAATTGCTTATTATTTATGAATATTATTTTTGATAATAATCTTTATAAGAGCCAGAAGTTACATTTTGCAACCATTCTTCATTACTAAGGTACCAATTAATTGTTTTTTCTAAACCTTCTTCAAAAGTTACTGAAGGTTTCCATCCAAGTTCTTTATTGATTTTTGAAGCATCGATAGCATAACGTAGATCGTGACCTGGCCTGTCTTTTACGTAAGTGATTAACTCTTGAGAAGTTCCGGCTTTTCTTTCCAGCTTTTGATCCATAATCTGGCACAATAATTTCACCAAATCAATATTTTTCCATTCGTTAAATCCACCAATATTATAGGTTTCATGATTTCTCCCTTCATGAAAAACCAAATCTATCGCAATTGCATGATCTTCTACAAAAAGCCAATCACGAGTATAATTTCCGTCACCGTAAACTGGCAATGGCTTATTATTTATTATATTATTTATAAAAAGTGGAATTAATTTTTCCGGAAAATGATAAGACCCATAATTGTTTGAACAGTTTGTTAAAACATAAGGCAAGCCATAAGTTTCTCCGTAAGCTCTTACAAAATGATCTGAACTGGCTTTTGAAGCTGAATATGGAGAATTTGGATCATATGGTGTTGTTTCTGTAAAAAGACCTTCGGCTCCAAGTGAACCATAAACTTCATCTGTACTAATATGGTAAAATCTTTTACCTTCAAAATTATCTTTCCATTGATTTTTTGCTGCATTCAACAAATTCATTGTACCAATAACATTAGTTCTTACAAATGCTAAAGGATCTTCGATAGAACGATCAACATGGGATTCTGCAGCTAAGTGCAATACTCCATCAAAATTATAACTTAAAAAAAGTTCATTTATAAAAGCTTCATCAACTATATCTCCTTTTACAAAATGATAATTGGGTTGATCCTCAATATCTTTTATATTTTCCAGATTCCCTGCGTAAGTAAGTGCATCTAAATTAAAAATTTGATAATCCGGATATTTTGTCACAAAACGCCTAACTACATGTGATCCAATAAAACCAGCACCACCCGTTATAAGAATTCTTTTCATTCTAACTTTTAATTAATTTAACAATTCTGAATTTTGTCTTTCTAACTCACTATAAATATCCTTAACATCTTGTGATTTTTCTTTTTGTAAAATCAAATTAGCTGTATCAGTATATACAAAAATAGTATTTTTCAATCCTAAAAATGTTGTATGTTTTCCGCTTCCAATTACCATATTCCCACTTTTATCAACAGGGTGATTTTTTGAAACCAAATAATCGTAAACAGATTCAAATGATCCTAAATCTGACCATGAAAAAGCTGCAGGAACAACCTTGATTTTTTTACTACGCTCCATTACTGCATAATCTATACTAATAGATGGAATTTCTAATGATAAATCAAAATCTAAAAAACCATCTTTACTTGACGCCCAAACTGCCTTCGATTTTTCGTAAACATCAGGTTGGAATTGTTTTAATTCATCTAACAGTACTCCTGCTTTAAAGCAAAACATACCACTATTCCATAAAAAATTACCTTTTGCTATAAATTCTTTTGCTGTAGTTTCATTCGGTTTTTCTCTAAATGAAAGTACTTTATCTCCTTTTGATTCTATATATCCGTACCCAGTTTCAGGTTTAGTTGGGATAATTCCGAATGTAACAATAAAACCATCTTGTGCTTTTAAAACAGCCTCATTAATTGCTTTATTATAATCCTCCATTTTATCAATAATATGGTCAGAAGGTGTTACAATTAATATATCATCCGGATCAGAAGCAAATGCTGCAAAAGCAATTGCAGCAGCTGTGTTTCGTGGTGTAGCCTCAACTATATTAACATAAGCAGTTTTGGTTTTATCCATAACGTTACCGCTTAAGTGATGATTGTCTACATTTCCAACAACCATTACTTTGTTGGCTAAATGACTGTTTCTATCAACTGTCATTTCGAATAGAGATTTATTTTCAAATATCTCCAGATATTGTTTGGGTTGACTTTTTCGAGAAAGGGGCCAAAGCCTACTACCTACTCCACCCGTCAAAATTACATGTATAATTGATTTATTTTTTTCCATTGTTTTTTCTAAATAAATTAAAGAGTCTTATTTACTATAATCTGTTATCTGCTATATTACCTAATACTCCTTTTACGTCGTATAATAAACTGTTTTCTTTTTGCAATTCTGAGAAATTCAGTTTTAAAAATTCTGAATGCGCAACTCCTAAAACAATAGCATCAAATTTCTCTTCCGGAATTGAAACTACTGTTTTTAACTTATATTCTTTTTTAACTTCTTCTATATTGGCAAGCGGATCATATATTGTCACCGCTATTCCATATTCTTTTAATGCTCTTATTACATCTACAATTTTTGTATTTCGAACATCCGGGCAATTTTCTTTAAAAGTAATTCCAAGCATTAAAAGATTAGCTCCGTTAACTGAAATTCCTTTTTTAATCATCAGCTTAACCACCTGTGAAGCAACATATTCGCCCATACTGTCATTTAAACGTCGTCCTGCTAAAATTATTTCAGGATGATATCCAAATTCTTGGGCTCTTTGTGCTAAGTAGTAAGGATCGACACCAATACAATGCCCACCAACCAAACCTGGCTTAAAAGGCAAAAAATTCCATTTTGTTGAAGCAGCTGTTAACACTTCATGAGTATCAATACCCATCAAATTAAATATTTTAGCCAATTCATTTACAAAAGCAATATTTATATCTCGTTGAGAGTTTTCTATTACTTTTGCTGCTTCTGCAACTTTTATAGATGGCGCAAGATGTGTTCCTGCTGTAATGACAGATTTATAAAGAGCATCTACTTTTAAACCAATTTCAGCTGTTGATCCTGAGGTTACTTTTAGAATTTTTTCGACAGTATGTTCTTTATCACCCGGATTAATTCTTTCTGGTGAATATCCTCCATAAAAATCTACATTAAATTCTAAACCCGAAACTCTTTCTAAAACAGGCACACATTGCTCTTCTGTTACTCCAGGATAAACTGTTGATTCATATATGACAATATCGCCTTTTTTTAAGACTTTTCCAACAAATTCACTAGATTTATATAAAGGAGTTAGATCTGGACGATTATTTTTATCAACCGGAGTAGGAACTGTTATTATAAAATAATTACAATCTGCTATATCATTTAAAGAAGTAGTACAATACAAACCATTTTCAGCACTTGAATTAGCTACTAATACTTTTTGCAAAGTAGCATCATCAACTTCTAATGTTGTGTCTGTTCCGGACTTTAAAGTTGTTACTCTTGATTCGTTAATATCAAAACCAACGACAGAGTATTTTGTAGCAAATAATCTTGCCAGAGGAAGGCCAACATATCCCAAACCTATAATGGCAATTTTTATGTTTTTATCCATTTTTTCTTATATTTTTATCAATTTCGATCATCATAGTTCATAGCTTCGCAACTCTGAGTCACAAAATTGGACACAGGCACTCTAATATTATTACACAAATATAGCACATTCGGTCAATTTATTCAAGACTGTTTAGTCTAGAATCTCAAAAGAAAACGATTTTAACATGTAAGAATTTTCAAACATTTAAAAATCAGTTGTTAAATATTTTTTACAAAAAAAAATAGAGAATAGAAATCATAATTAAAGTGATTTTTATTCTCTACAGCCACCAGTTGACTTTAGATTTTATCAAATTTATTTATACTTTATCTTTAACACGCATCCTAAGGATTCTAAAACTAAAATATAATGAGTATTAGAAATTTCTTTTACAATGGCATCCTGATTAGTAAAAGCCCCAGATTCGAGCTTTATTCGATCTCCTACCTGAATAGAAGTTACTGAAACTTCACTTAAATTAGGAGAAGCTAAACCAGTTTTTATGACATTAATCTCTTCATCTCGAACAATTGCCGGCTTTCCTAACCAATATAAATATCGTACTACACCTGCAATTTGAAAAACAGAATTTCGATCTTTATCTAATAACTGCACAAAAACATAGGAATTAAACAATGGTACTTCAACTTTTTTCTTTCTATCTGACCATTGTTTTATCTGAGTAATTAATGGACAATAGCATTCAATACCAATTTGATTAAGTTTTTCTGCTACTTTTTTCTCCCATTTAGGCTTAGTATACACTACAAACCAACTCATGTCATCTCAATTTGAAATAAAAGATTTATCTCTTCTACGCTATTATATTTATCTTTCATCTTAAATGATTGCAACTTATCTTTTACTAAGAACCTATTCCTTTGTAAATAAATCCAATTGATTCTAATTCTTTGGCATTTAATATATTTCTTCCATCAAAAAGAAACGCTGGTTTATGCATAGAATCGTAAATCTTCTGCCAATCATAAGTTATAAATTCATCCCATTCTGTTAGAACTGCAATTGCATGTGCTCCTTTACAGGCTTCATAAGCATTATCAAACGTTAAAACAGCATTATTATTTTCCTCAGCAGATCTTGTTTCCAAATAATCTAAATCATTCAGCATTTTATTTCTTGAAACTTTCGGATCGTAGACTGAAATTTTTGCTTTTTCATTTATTAAATCGTCCGCCACATATATAGCTGCAGATTCACGAGTATCGTTTGTGTCTTTTTTGAATGCCCATCCTAAAAATGCAATTTTTTTATCGGCAACTGTATTATATAATGTTTGAACAACTTTATTAGAAAATCTTCTTTTTTGATGGTCATTCATTATAATTACCTGCTCCCAATAATCTGCTACTTCATTTAAGCCATATGATTTAGCGATATAAACAAGATTCAAAATATCTTTTTGAAAGCACGAACCACCAAAACCTACTGATGCTTTCAAAAATTTAGGACCAATTCTGCTATCCATTCCAATTGCTCTTGCAACTTCACTAACATCTGCACCTGTTTTTTCACATAATTCTGACATTGCATTTATAGATGAAATACGCTGCGCTAAAAATGCATTTGCCGTAAGCTTAGATAATTCTGACGACCAAACGTTTGTAGTCAAAATTTTATCTCTATTTACCCAATTTGCATACACATCTACTAAGGCATTAATTGCATCTTCACCTTCTGGTGTTGTATCGCCACCAATCAAAATTCGATCCGGATTTAGCAAATCTGTAACTGCCGTTCCTTCTGCCAAGAATTCAGGATTTGATAGAATTTGAAACTGAACTCCATTTCCGGTATTGTCTAAAATACTTTTTATAGCTTCGGCTGTTCTAACTGGCAGAGTAGATTTTTCTACTACAATTTTATTTTGTTTGGCAACTTTTGCAATTTGCCTTGCACATAATTCAATATATTTTAGGTCAGCTGCCATACCTTTTCCTTTTCCATAAGTTTTAGTTGGCGTGTTGACTGAAATAAAAATAACCTGAGCCTCGTCAATAGCTTTTTCAACATCTGTCGAAAAGAAAAGATTTCTTCCTCTTGCTTCTGCTACAATTTCTGAAAGGCCTGGCTCATAGATCGGAATATTATCTGTATTAGGATCGTTCCAATCTTTAATTCTTTGTTCATTCAAATCAACAACTGTTACCTGAATATCAGGACATTTTTGAGCAATTACTGCCATAGTTGGCCCTCCAACATAACCAGCTCCGATACAACAAATTTTAGTTATTTTCATTTAATATATGTTTTCTTAAACTTTAATTTATTTCAAATTATTCCAATACCAGCTTACTGCTTCTTTTAATCCTTCTTGTAAAGAATATTTCGGATCGTAACCCAGTATTTTTTTTGCTTTATCAATACTTGCTAATGAATGGGGAATATCTCCTGCTCTATTAACTCCATATATCACTTCAACATCAGCAATTTTAGGATCAAATTCAGCTAAATATTTCTTTAAATATCCCACTAAATCGTTCAATGTATTGCGATCACCAAAGGCAGTATTGTAAACCGTATTTGCTGCTTCAGGATTTTTGCTGGTCATCGCCAGCTCATTCATCTGAACAACATTGCTAATGTAGGTAAAATCTCTCGAATAATCACCGTCTCCGTTAATTATTGGACTTTCATAATTCATTAATTGCATAACGAATTTAGGAATCACAGCTGCATAAGCTCCTTTAGGGTCCTGTTTTCTTCCAAAAACATTAAAATAACGCAATCCAATTGTTTCTAATCCGTAAGTTTTACTGAAGATTTCGGCGTATAATTCATTTACATATTTTGTAATTGCATACGGCGACAAAGGTTTTCCTATTACATCTTCGACTTTTGGCAATCCTTGAGAATCTCCATAAGTTGAAGAACTGGCAGCATATATAAATCGTTTTATTTTAGCATCGCGAGAAGCTACTAACATGTTTAAAAAGCCGGAAACATTTACATCATTTGTAGTGATTGGATCGTTTATTGATCTTGGAACAGACCCAAGAGCGGCCTGATGTAAAACATAATCAACGCCTTCAACGGCTAAAACACAATCAGCAATATTTCGAATATCACCTTCAATTAATCTGAAATTAGAATTATTTATCAAATCTTTCAAATTATGGTGATGCCCTGTTGAGAAATTATCCAAACAAACAACTTCATGGCCTAATCCTAAAAAATACTCACATAAATTTGAACCAATAAAGCCCGCTCCACCAGTAATCAGAATTTTATATTGAGTGGATGTTTTCATATTTTTTAATTTATTTTTTACCAAATTTATTTAAAATAGACTTCAGCAAAGTTGGCTTTTCTTCTTCTTCATGATATCCATTAGAATAGTCTCCATAACCATATCCGTAAGTACCATATTTGGCTTTATTTTCGTATCCGTTCAAAACAATACTTGTATTATTAAGCTCGCCTCTTTTGATTCTTGTATTCAATAACGTAATCATATCTTTTTTGGTATAATTTTGTCTAACAATATACAATGTTACATCTGCATATTGAGCCAATTCGAGCGAATCTGAAACCAGGCCAACAGGAGGAGTGTCTAAAATAATATAATCATATTTTTGTTTTAACTCTTCTATTAATTCTTTCATCGCCTCACTTATAATAAGTTCAGACGGATTAGGAGGAATTGGCCCTGAGAGAATAACATCAAGATTAGGAATTTCTGTTGCGTTTATTATCTCATTTAAACTCTTTTGTTTAATTAGATAATTGACAACTCCAACCTGATTGGTCAAATTAAACTCATCAGCTAATCTTGGTTTTCTTAAATCTAAACCAATTATGACTGTTTTCTTTTCGCTTAAAGCGAAAATTGTTGCAATATTTATAGAGCAAAAAGTTTTTCCTTCACCACTTATAGAGGATGTTATCATTAAGGTTTTTGCCCCGCTTACTTGTTGTTTTTTATATAAGAATTGCAACGAAGAACGAATCGCCCTGAAGGATTCTGAAAGGGCAGATTTTGGCTTATCAAATACTGCTAAATTAACGTTATCCTTATTGACACCGATAAGCCCGATAAGAGGAATTTGAGTTAATTTACTAATATCTTCGGTACTTTGAATAGAATTATTAATAAAGAAAATCACTAAAATAAATAATAGCGGAATTAATATTCCTAAAAACAAAGCCAATACATAATTTACAGAAGTTTTTGGACCAATTAAACCACCTCCAATATCTTTAGCTGAATCTATAAAGTGAATGTCTGATAAATTAGATGCTTTTACAATTTCTGCTTCGTTTCTTTTCTGAAGGAATTCTGTATAAATATTATCATTTAAATCATATTTTCTTTTAATTTTTAATAACTCCTGTTGTTCTTCCGGGAGTTTTTTAACTGTATTTTCGGCTTGACCAATTTTTGCATTAACCATAGACAAATCATACAATAATGATGATTTAGCGCTGACAATATTTTCCAGTAAAACATTTTTTACAGCTGCCATCTGGTTATCAAAATCTTTAAAAATCTTATCGCTTTTTACTGCATAAGCCATTTCAGACCTTTGGGTAGAGAGTGCTATTATTTTAGATACATTTACAACAATATTAGGATCGTCTATACCTGCAACCGATGGAGCCGGCAGTCTTGAATAATCGACACTATTATTTAAATATGTTTTAAGTGAATTGTAATAGGCTATTTTTCTGGAAATTTGATCTTTTTCTAAGTCAAAATCAGTTATTTTATCCGAAATTTTAGCGCCTCCTGCTTCAATATCGTATATATTTTTATCTTTTCTAAAAGATTTTAATTCATTTCCATTTTCCTTCAATTGGCCTTCCATAGCAACAAGAGTACTATCAATAAATCTTATTGTATTGTTTGCAAATTGATTTTTTCCGTCAAGCTGAATTTTTATCAGCATTCTTACTGTAGCATTTAAGTACTCAACCATTCTGGCTTTATTTGTACCTGTCATACTCAAGGTTAATATTGATCCTCCTTTGTCATCAGAATCTATATTTACACCTCTAAAACGAGATACGGTACCATTAAAGTCATTAAATCTCACAAAATATTCATTCCCTTTATAAAAACCGGGATTATCATTTATTTGTAGTTTCCAATTTAAAAAAGGCAATACAACTTGTTCTCCAACTTTATATTTTTTTACAAATTCTATTGGCTGAACATTTGTGCTTGCATAAGAATTTGTGGAATAATTTATTAATGACATCGAACTGTTTTCAAAAGGAATTCGAATTTCATATTCATTATCACTCAAAAACTTAATACTTATTAGGGCATTTGCAAGTTGTCCTTTTGTTTTGTCGATATTTAAAGAAAAAGGAACCGATCCGTATGAATCGACTAAATTGTATTTTCCTTGCTGTAGATAATCAATATAAAATTGTAATTTATCAACAACTAATTCGTTGTGAGATCTTGACTTTAATATGGTCGAAATTCCATTTACCTGATCTGAAATTCCGCCCCAATTAAAAACCAAACTAGTAGTAGAAGTAAAAAATGGATTACTTTCTTCTTTAATAGAAATCATCGTTTGCATCGAATAAATTTTCTCTTTTCGAATATTTACCTGATATGCAATTGTAAGTGCAATTATTAAACTAATCAGAAACCATTTCCAGTAACTGGCTATTTTTAATAACATTCCTTTAAAATCAAAATTTGAATGATTCTCAAAAATCGAAAAATCTTTTATATCTAACATCTTTTGAATTTGGTTTAATTTTTAAGAATCAAATAAACTGTTGTAGCTAAAGACAACAAGGTTATTATTGTACCAATTGACTGTATTCCTGTTTGACCGGTTCCCCAAGTTTTTTGCCTTAATGGTTTTACATAAACATAATCATTAGGCTGCAGGTAATAATAAGGCGATTTAAGTACATTTACATCTGTAAGATCAAGATCGTGCATATCAACTCCGGTTGGTGTCTGACGAATAACGGTTACGGCTTTTCTATTTCCAACAGTTGTAATATCTCCTGCATTTGCAATAGCTTCTAAAATGGTAACATGTTCTTTAAACAATGTTTTTGTTCCTGTACTTCCAACTTCACCATTTATTGTATATCTAAAACCAGCTAACCTAACCGTTACAAAAATATTAGCATCACTTTTAAAATATTCTTCAAGTAATTTTTTTTCTATTATAAGTCTTATTTCCTCAAGAGTATAACCAATAACATTTATTTCACCTAAAATTGGCATTCGAATGTTTCCGTGGTCATCTACGGTAAAACCACTAAAATATAGACTAGACTCTGATTTTCCTGTACCTCCGGAAGCGTCGGTTGTATTAAAAATAGTTACAAGTTTAGGATCAATTGCTTTTATATCGATACTTAAAACATCATTTACTTGTAATCGATACGGTTTAGATTCAACTGCTGCGACAGTATTTTGTTCTCCTGAAGAATCTTTATCTTGTAAATACACTAAATCTTTTATAGGAATACAAGATGTAAAAAGTGTACTAATTAGTAGCAGTATATAAAAGCTCTTTTTTGTCATTATTTAAAATTTATCGGCAAATATAGGTTTTCCTTTAATCTTCAGGAAATCTAACTGTTATTTGATTTGCTTAGTTGTTTTTGAAAGTTTTTTCGAATGGAACCCGATGTATAATACTTCTGCCGAGAGTAACTTCATCTGCATATTCTAACTCGTCGCCTACAGATATTCCCCTGGCAATGGTAGAAATTACAACATCAGACTCTCCAATTTGTTTATAGATATAAAAATTTGTTGTATCGCCTTCCATAGTTGAACTTAATGCAAAAATAATTTCCTGCACTTTTCCGGATTTTACTTTTACAACTAAACTTGAAATATTTAACTGACTAGGACCAACACCTTCTATTGGAGAAATTTTTCCACCTAAAACATGATAAATTCCTTTATATTGTCCTGTATTTTCGATAGCCATTACGTCGCGAATATCCTCAACTACACAAATTAATTGATGGTTTCTTGCTTGATTAGCACAGATTTCACAAACTTTTGTATCAGAAATATTATGGCAATTTTCGCAAAACTTAATATCCTCACGCATATTTAATAATGCCTGAGATAAAAAACCGGTTTGTTCTTTGGGCTGTTTTAATAAATGCAAGACCAAGCGCAATGCCGTGCGCTTACCAATTCCTGGTAATTGCGACATTTCGTTCACTGCTTTTTCTATTAATTTTGATGAAAATTCCATGACGACAAAAGTAATATTTTAAATGGTTTAGTAGTCTTTGGGGCGACTAAAATCAATACTTTTAAAATACAAATATAGTATAAATCGTTATTTTTTAATCCAGTTGGGATTAGTGTGCTTTTTTATTTTCAACAGAGAATAAAAAAGACACAAGAAGCACCTGGAAATTTTTATAAAATTAATATTGATTCGTTGCCAAAAGAACTAAAGTACAGGCAACTTCAGACTTTATGTTGTTTAATTCTAACAATTGATACAATTCAGGATTTTCGGTTCCAGGATTAAAAACTACTCTTTTTGGCTGTGCTTCAATAATGTAATTATAATAATCACGCTGACGCGCTGGATTTAAATATAAAGTTACTGTATCGATATTTTTTACAGGAATGGTTTTAGTCTGAATTTTTACGCCCGCAACTTCTCCGGTGTTTTGACCAATTGCCAATACTGTGTGACCTTTTTCAACTAACATATTTATAGCCCTAAACGCATATCGATCTGGTTTTGTAGTAGCACCAAGAACTAAAGTTTTTTTATTTTTCATCATTTTTAAATATTTTACAAAAGTAATTAAAAAGAATGAGCTTCGTTTATGTTATTGATAGAGAATTAACAAGAATAAAAAAACAATATCATATCATGAATTTATTCTAAAATATTAAAAATTGACTATTTTTACCTCATTAACCCAGACGATATGGATTTATTCATTTATTTATTTGCCGCTCTTTTTTCAGTATTAAATCCAATTGGTACTGTACCTATTTTTGTTGGACTTACGCAACACGATTCTCAAAAGGAACGTTCGAGAATTTCTTTATGGACAGCTATTAACGTTTTTATAATTTTAATAGTTTCTTTTTTTATCGGGCAATATGTTCTGACTTTTTTTGGAATTAGTATTGATGCCCTTCGAATTGCGGGTGGAATTGTAATTGTAAATTCAGGTTTTTCATTGCTTTCAGGAAAATTCAACAAAAAGCGAGGTATCAATAAAAAAATAGAAACTGATGCGCAACAACGAAATGATATTGCTCTAACACCTTTAGCAATACCTATGCTCGCAGGACCAGGTTCAATTTCGTTATTGATTGCTTTTTACCAGGAACATCATAAAATGGAAGAAGTTATTATTTCGAGTTTAGCTATTTTAGCTATCGCAGTGGCCATTTTTGCTATTTTAAAAAGTGCCCATTATTTAGCCCGAATATTAGGTGCATCCGGAATTGTAGCAATTTCCAGAATTGTTGGTTTTATAGTAATTTCTATTGGGATTCAATATATTGTAAGTTCCATCGTGAATATTATAAAAGGAAATTTTTAATACAAGATTTTACTTTTATACAAAACAGAAAAAGGGATTAAACTAATGTTTAATCCCTTTTTCTGTTTTGTAAATATATGTTCTAACTTCTTGGCAAAAACACTTCTGCCATCATACATCTTGCACTTCCGCCGCCACAAGCTTCGATTGTATCTAAACTTGAGCTTAAAATTTCTGCATGGTTTTCTAATTGAGAAATTTGTTTTGAAGTTAAACTCTGATGCGCTGATGCGCTCATAACGATATATTTTTTATCATTTGTTCCTCGAACTTCTAACATATTACCTGCAAAATTATTTACTTGTGCTTCTGTAATTAAAATAATTTCTTTTCCATCGGTTTTTAGGTTTTCAAGAACCATTTTTCGCTCTTTTTTATCATCAATGCAATCTGCACAAATAACAGCAAAAGTTTCACCCAAACACATCATTACATTTGTGTGATAGATTAATTTACGTTCATCGTTTACAGTCTGAAAAGCTTCAAAAATAACAGGTGCATAATCAAAATCTTCACAGAATTCAATAAATAATTCTTCGTCTGCACGAGGTGACAAAGCGCAATATGCTTTAGCATTTGCTCTGTCTAAAAGCAAGCTTCCGGTTCCTTCAAGAAAAAAACCATCTTCTTCTGCTGAAGTATAATCCATTATATTAGAAATCTCGAAACCTTTATCTTCCAGTGTATCTAAAATATCTTCACGACGTTCCTGACGACGATTTTCGGCAAACATTGGATATAATGCTACATCTCCATTTTCATGAAATGAAACCCAGTTGTTTGGAAAAATACTATCTGGGGTATCAGTTTCCAATGTATCATCAATAACCGTTACATCAACTCCTACAGCTCTTAATTTTTCGACAAAAACATCAAATTCTTGTTGTGCTTTTGCATTTACAGTACTTGGTAAAAGTCCGTCTAATACTTTTTGGTAATAATTATTTACAGCTGTTTGCTCATTCATTCTAAAAGCAACTGGCCGAATCATTACGATTGCGTTTGTTGTTTGTTTCATGTTTATATGTTTTTTTGTTTCAGGTTTCAAGTTGTTAGAACTTGAAATCTGCCTGAAACTTTTTTCTAATCTCTAATTAATGGCAAAGTTGAACACCTTAGCAAACCTTCTTGCTTTGCAATTTCAGCGTATGGAATTTCTTCAACAGTAAAACCATTAGAACGCAGCCAGTTATTTAATCTGGTAAAGTTTTTTTCTGAAACAACTACATTTTCATCAATAGAAAAAACATTCGAAAACATATTATACATTTCATTTCTTTCAATATGAAATAAATTTTCTTTCCCAAAAAGATTTACCAAATACAAATAATCAGCTTCTTCACGAAAACCTCTTTTATAAATAATTCCCTTGTTTTTTCCAACGGGCTGAAAACAACAATCTAAATGCAAAGCGTTGTCGCGGGCTTCTAATTTAGATTTCACTAAATCAAATTCTTTGACAATTTTATTTGGGAACAGGTTTTTAATAAAGTTGACACCATGCATATTAGTTCTGGCTGTGATATAATCTTTATAATCGCTCCCTTTATAAGTACCAATAAAAATATGATCATTCCAAAGCATAACATCTCCACCTTCGATATGAACTTCTTCCGGCGGACGTACCACTTTTTGCACATCCATTTGATCAATTATATATTGAATCGCATCTAATTCACGTTCTCTGTCAGGAAGAATATTCGATTTTATAAAAGTATTATCAATCACAAAACCTATATCTCTTGCAAAAATCTGATTGTAATTCTCTATCATTTCAGGACGATAAACAGTAACATCATATTTTTGAAAAACGGCATTAAAAGCATCCATTTCAGGAACCATATCTTTTTCAAGAGGATAAGTTCCTGCTTTAATATGTTCCAATGATTTAGGATCATAGGCTTCATCCAAAGACGGTGTTGGCCCATTATGAACAGCAGAACCCAAAACTACTGCACGTAATCTTGATGTTTCGTTCTTTACATTTAATTGCAACATAACTTTATTATATTTTGGGCAAATATAAAAAAAGCTTCACAGTTAAGTGAAGCTTTTAAAGTTATTTTATTTGTTAGGCTTAAAGTCTCTCAAAGGATGTCCTGTATAAATTTGTCTAGGTCTTCCTATTGGTTCTTTATTTTCACGCATTTCTTTCCATTGTGCAATCCAACCTGGCAATCTACCAATAGCAAACATTACGGTAAACATATCAGTAGGGATTCCTAATGCTCTGTAAATAATTCCAGAGTAGAAATCAACATTTGGATATAAATTTCTTGATTTAAAATAATCATCTTCCAGAGCTGCAGCTTCTAATTTTTTTGCAATTTCTAAAATCGGATCATCAACACCTAAAGTTTCTAATACTTCTTTAGCTGCTTTTTTAATGATTTTTGCTCTTGGATCAAAGTTTTTATAAACTCTGTGACCAAATCCCATTAAACGGAAAGGATCATTTTTATCTTTTGCTTTCGCTAAAAACTTATCAGTATCTCCACCATCTTTATTTATTTCTTCTAACATTTCAAGAACTGCCTGATTAGCTCCTCCATGAAGTGGTCCCCAAAGTGCAGAAACTCCTGCAGAAATAGAAGCAAATAGACCAGCATGAGATGAACCTACCATTCTTACTGTAGATGTAGAACAGTTTTGCTCATGATCTGCATGAAGAATAAATAACTTGTCTAAGGCATCAACAATAGTAGGGTTTGCTGCATAAGGCCCTGTAGGTAATTTAAACATTAATTGCATAAAATTATCTACATAACCAGTTGTATTATCATAATAATTTAATGGATATCCCATAGATTTTCTATAAGTCCATGTAGCAATCACAAGAAATTTACCCATTGTTTTACAAATGGCTTCATACATTTCTTTTTCATTGTCAACATTTACCGCTTTTGGATTAAATGCTGTTAAAGCACTTGTTAAAGCAGACAATACACCCATTGGATGTGCTGTTTTTGGAAAACCATCAATGATATTTTTCATTTCTTCGTTTACCAAAGTATGTTTTTTAATACCATTTTCAAACTGCTCTAATTCCTGAGCTGTTGGTAATTCACCAAAAATTAAAAGATATGATACTTCAAGAAAACTAGCTTTTTCAGCTAAATCTTCAATTGAGTACCCTCTATAACGCAAAATTCCTAATTCTCCGTCTAAGAAAGTGATTTCACTTTTACAAGAACCAGAATTTTTATATCCCGGATCGATTGTAATAATACCAGTTAAATCACGTAATTTGTTAATATCGATAGCTGATTCATTTTCGCTTCCTGTGATTACCGGAAGTTCAATTTTTTGACCATCTACTTCTAATGTAGCTATTTTTGACATAATATATGAGAAATAAATCTTTAAAATAATAATTTATCAAATCTAAGGAATTTAAGACTAATTAAAAAAAGAATACTGCTATGAATTTGTTAAAACTCCAAAAAAAAACCATTCGCTAAAACGAATGGTTTAATTTCAAGATATATCTCTTACAATTATTTAATCTTAAAAGCATTTAATCCGGGAAAATAAGCAGTACTTCCAAGCTCTTCTTCAATTCTTAATAATTGATTGTATTTTGCCATACGATCAGAACGAGATGCAGAACCTGTTTTAATCTGACCACAGTTTAAAGCTACAGCTAAATCAGCAATTGTATTATCTTCTGTTTCACCCGAACGGTGAGACATTACTGAAGTATAACCTGCATTTTTAGCCATATTTACAGCTGCAATAGTCTCAGTTAAAGTTCCAATTTGGTTCACTTTCACTAAAATTGAATTAGCAATTCCTCTTTCAATTCCGGTAGATAGACGCTCAACATTAGTAACAAATAAATCATCACCAACTAATTGAACTTTATGTCCAATTTTTTCAGTTAAATATTTCCATCCATCCCAATCATCTTCATACATACCATCTTCGATAGAAATAATTGGATATTTGGCAGCAAGATCAGCTAAATAATCAGCTTGCTCTTCAGACGTTCTGATTTTTCCAGTTTCACCTTCAAATTTAGTATAATCGTATTTTCCGTTTACATAAAATTCAGAAGCAGCACAGTCAAGAGCAATCATAATTTCGTCACCGAAAGTATATCCAGCTTTTTCAACAGCAAGCTTAATAGTATCCAAAGCATCTTCAGTTCCACCAGCTAAATTTGGTGCAAAACCACCTTCGTCACCAACAGCAGTACTTAAACCTCTGTCATGTAATACTTTTTTCAAGCTATGAAAAATTTCAGTTCCCATTTGCATTGCATGGGTAAATGAAGTTGCCTTTACAGGAAAAATCATAAACTCTTGAAAAGCAATAGGTGCATCAGAGTGAGAACCACCATTGATGATATTCATCATCGGCACAGGAAGCGTGTTAGCAGAAACTCCACCAACATATCTGTATAATGGCAATCCAAGTTCGTTAGCAGCAGCTTTTGCAGCAGCCAAAGAAACTCCTAAAATTGCATTAGCTCCTAATTTAGATTTATTTGGAGTTCCGTCTAAATCAATCATTAACTGATCAATTGTGTTTTGTTCGAAAACAGAAGTTCCAACTAATTCTTCAGCAATAACAGTATTTACATTATTCACTGCGTTCAAAACTCCTTTTCCTAAGAATGCTTTTCCACCATCACGTAACTCAACAGCTTCATGTTCTCCAGTTGAAGCTCCAGATGGTACAGCGGCTCTACCTAAAACGCCATTTTCTGTAACTACATCAACTTCAATAGTAGGATTACCTCTGGAATCAAAAATTTGTCTAGCGTGAACTTTAATTATAATACTCATTATTTTTTGTTTTTTATTAATAAATTATATATTTTTTTTCGAAATTATAAAAATATTCAATAGCAAAAACGCATTCTAGCTATTAAACCTCTTTATTTATTAACTATATCGTTTTAGCGGTAACTAGTTTTATATTCTCAACAAACTGATCGAACAAATAAGATGAATCGTGTGGTCCGGGACTAGCTTCCGGATGATATTGTACTGAAAAACAGTTCATATTTTTCATACGCATACCAGCGACAGTTTCATCATTTAAGTGCAAATGCGTAATCTCTAGATCAGGATGATTATCCAGCTGTTCTTTATTTACAGCAAAACCATGATTCTGAGAAGTAATCTCACCTTTTCCTGTAATGATATTTTTTACCGGATGATTAATTCCTCTGTGCCCGTTAAACATTTTATAAGTTTGAACCCCATTTGCCAAAGCAATGATCTGGTGACCTAAACAAATTCCAAATAAAGGATTATCGTTTGCTAAAATTTCTTTTGCTACTTCAATAGCGTCAAAAAGAGGATCTGGATCTCCAGGTCCATTTGACAAGAAATATCCATCCGGATTAAATTCAGCTAAATCTTTATACGTTGCGTTGTATGGAAAAACTTTTATATAGCAATCTCTTTTAGCCAGATTTCTCAAAATATTCTTTTTGATCCCAAGATCTAAAGCCGAAATTTTATAAGTTGCGTTCTCATCTCCAAAAAAATAAGGTTCAGTAGTTGAAACTTTTGATGCCAACTCTAAACCTTCCATGTTTGGCACATTAGCCAATTCTTTTTTCAAATCTTCAATTGAAGTTCCGTCTGTACAAATAACAGCATTCATTGCTCCATTATCACGAATATAACTTACAAGAGCTCTTGTGTCGACATCAGAAATGCAGATTAAATTTTGTTTAGTAAAATAATCTTCTAAACTTCCTGATGAATCTTCTCTTGAATAATTAAAACTGAAGTTTTTACAAACTAAACCCGCAATTTTGATGCTATCAGATTCAATTTCCAAATCATTAACACCATAGTTTCCAATGTGCGCATTGGTAGCCACCATAATTTGACCAAAATAAGAAGGATCTGTAAAAATCTCCTGATAACCTGTCATTCCAGTATTAAAACAAACCTCACCAAAAGTCTTACCGCTAATACCGATAGATTTTCCATGAAAAATTGTCCCATCACTTAGTAATAAAATGGCGCTTTGTCGTGTTGTGTATTTCATTCTTTAATTTGTATTGTTTTTAATTGGTTCCTGAAACTCGCATAGCTCATTTCATTTGTAATTAGATATTTTGCAAATTTACTTCTTTAAAAGAGTGCTTCCAAGATTTTTTAAAAATTTCGTTGATAAAAATAAAACCATACTACTGAAATAAGTTAAATTTTAACTTCATTTAAAAAAAATCCAAAAAAAAAGGATAAACTAAAAATTAGCTTATCCTTGATTTCTATAGAATCATTACTTTCATAATTATTCAGAAGCTTCAGTAGTCGATTCTGATTCAGCAGCTGGAGCTTCAGGAGTAGTCTCCTCAGCTTTTTTTGCTTTACCACCACGACGGCTTTTTGCTTTTTTAACTTCTTTTTTACCTCCATTGTAAAGTTCATTGAAATCTACAAGTTCGATCATTGCCATATCAGCATTATCTCCCAAACGATTTCCAACTTTAATGATACGAGTGTATCCACCTGGACGGTCTCCAACTTTAGCAGCTACGTCTCTGAACAAGTCAGTTACAGCATATTTGCTACGTAAGTAAGCAAAAACAATACGACGATTGTGAGTCGTATCTTCTTTTGATTTTGTGATTAAAGGCTCAACGAATTGTTTAAGCGCTTTAGCTTTAGCAACAGTAGTGTTAATACGTTTGTGCTCAATAAGAGAACAAGCCATATTAGCCAACATAGCTTTTCTATGTCCAGTCTGTCTGCTTAAGTGATTGAATTTTTTTCCGTGTCTCATTGCTATTTTAAATTTAATCCCGCAAGCGGGATTGAATTATTCTTTATCTAATTTGTATTTAGCTAAATCCATCCCGAAAGTTAAATTTTTAACTGCAACAAGTTCATCAAGTTCAGTTAAAGATTTTTTACCAAAATTACGGAATTTCATTAGGTCATTTTTATTGAACGATACTAAATCACCAAGTGTATCAACTTCAGCCGCTTTCAAGCAATTTAATGCTCTCACAGATAAATCCATATCAACAAGCTTAGTTTTAAGCAATTGTCTCATATGCAATGACTCTTCATCATACGATTCTGTTTGTGCAATTTCGTCAGCCTCGAGTGTAATTCTTTCGTCAGAAAATAACATGAAGTGGTGAATTAAAACTTTGGCCGCTTCAGTAAGAGCATCTTTTGGATTAATAGATCCATCAGTTTTGATTTCAAAAACTAATTTTTCGTAATCTGTTTTTTGCTCAACACGGAAGTTTTCAATTGCATATTTTACATTTTTTACCGGAGTAAAAATAGAGTCTGTAAAAATAGTACCAATTGCAGCGTTCTGTTTTTTGTTCTCCTCAGCAGGAACATATCCTCTACCTTTTTCGATTGTTAAATCGAAGTTCAATTTGATTTTAGAATCTAAATTACAGATAACAAGGTCTGGGTTCAGAACTTGAAAACCTGAGATAAATTTTTGAAAATCACCTGCCGTTAATTGATCTTTACCAGAAACAGAAATTGTAACTGCTTCATTATCGATATCTTCAATTTGACGTTTGAAACGTACTTGTTTTAGATTAAGGATAATTTCGGTAACATCTTCAACAACACCTGAAATAGTAGAAAACTCATGATCTACACCTTCGATACGAACAGATGTAATTGCATAACCTTCTAATGCTGAAAGCAAAACTCTTCTAAGTGCATTACCAACTGTCAATCCATAACCAGGTTCTAAAGGTCTAAATTCGAATTTACCTTCAAAATCGGTTGAATCGATCATGATAACTTTATCGGGCTTTTGAAAATTAAATATTGCCATAAATTTCGACTAAGTCAATTATTATTTGTTGTACAACTCTACGATTAATTGTTCTTTAATGTTTTCTGGAATTTGAAGTCTCGCAGGTACAGAAACAAAAGTCCCTTCTTTAAGATCTTGATTCCAAGTAATCCATTCATAAACATGACTTGAATTTGATAAAGAACGTTCGATAGCCTCTAAAGATTTAGATTTTTCACGAACTGCAACTTTATCACCAGCTTTAAGGTGGTAAGAAGCGATATTTACAACTTCACCATTAACAGTAATGTGTCTGTGAGAAACTAATTGTCTAGCACCTCTTCTAGAAGGAGCAATACCCATTCTAAAAACAACATTATCTAATCTTGCTTCACATAATTGTAAAAGAACTTCACCAGTAACTCCTTTAGTAGCTGATGCTTTTTTGAATAAATTTCTGAATTGTTTTTCTAAAATTCCATAAGAATATTTAGCTTTTTGCTTTTCCATTAACTGAACAGCGTACTCAGATTTTTTACCTCTTTTTTTAGCCATCCCGTGTTGTCCAGGTGGGTAATTTCTTTTTTCGAAAGATTTATCATCTCCGAAGATTGCCTCGCCAAATTTACGAGCAATTCTAGTTTTTGGACCAGTATATCTTGCCATTTCTAAAAAATTAAATTTAAGGTAGAGATTATGAATTCAGGTCAAATCCTTCGATAATCTATATTCTACCTTGTTATACTATGAATAAATAAAATTAAACTCTACGTCTCTTTGGAGGACGACATCCGTTGTGAGGCATTGGAGTAACATCGATAATCTCAGTAACTTCAATTCCACCGTTATGAATAGAACGGATAGCAGACTCACGTCCGTTTCCTGGTCCTTTTACATAAACTTTTACTTTTTTAAGTCCAGCTTCAAGAGCTACTTTACTACAATCTTCTGCTGCCATTTGGGCTGCGTATGGAGTATTCTTTTTAGAACCTCTAAAACCCATTTTACCAGCTGAAGACCAAGAAATAACTTCACCTTTTTTGTTTGTCAAAGAAATAATGATGTTATTGAAGGTAGCAGAAATATGAGCTTCTCCCGTTGATTCAACGATAACTTTACGTTTTTTTGCAGTTGCTTTAGCCATATTACTTATTATTTAGTTGCTTTTTTCTTGTTAGCAACAGTTTTTCTTTTACCTTTTCTTGTTCTAGAGTTGTTTTTAGTTCTTTGTCCTCTTAACGGAAGACCAGATCTATGACGGATACCTCTGTAACAACCAATATCCATTAAACGTTTGATGTTTAAAGAAACTTCTGAACGTAATTCTCCTTCAATTTTGTAAAATGAAACAGCATCACGAATTGCTCCGATCTCATCATCATTCCAATCTTGAACTTTTTTGTCTTGGCTAACTTGAGCTTTTTCTAAAATCTCAATAGCTCTACTTCTTCCTAATCCAAAGATATAGGTAAGTGCTATAACACCTCTTTTATTTTTTGGGATATCTACCCCTGCTATTCTTGCCATAATTATCCTTGTCTTTGTTTAAATCTAGGATTCTTTTTGTTTATTACGTACAATCTCCCTTTTCTACGCACAATGATGCACTCGGGACTTCTCTTTTTTACTGATGCTCTAACTTTCATAGTGAATATCCTTTAATATCGATAAGTAATTCTTGCTTTTGACAAATCATAAGGACTCATTTCTAGTTTCACTTTATCACCAGGTAATAATTTGATGTAATGCATACGCATTTTACCAGAAATATGAGCAATTACGATATGTCCATTTTCTAACTCTACACGGAACATCGCATTTGATAATGCTTCGATGATTGATCCGTCTTGTTCTATTGCTGATTGTTTTGCCATAAATATATTAAGCTACCGCTTTTCTATTTTTACCAGTCTTCATTAAACCATCATAATGTTTGTTTAACAAGTATGAATTGATTTGTTGAATAGTATCTATTGCAACTCCAACCATAATTATTAATGAGGTACCTCCAAAAAACATTGCCCAAGATTGTTGTACATCCATAATACTTACAACAATAGCTGGAAACACAGCAATCAAAGCAAGGAATAAAGATCCTGGGAAAGTTATTAAAGACATCACTTTATCAAGGAAGTCTGAAGTTTCAGCACCCGGACGAACGCCAGGAATAAAACCACCACTTCTTTTTAAATCATCGGCCATTTTGTTAGTAGGTACAGTGATTGCAGTATAAAAGAATGTAAATACAATAATTAAAGTTGCAAAAACAAAATTATACCAAAATCCGAAGATATTACTAAATGCTCCAACAATAGATTGTGATGTGTCTGATTTAGACAATCCGGCTACAGCTGCAGGTATAAACATAATTGCCTGAGCAAAAATGATTGGCATAACTCCAGAAGCATTAAGCTTAAGAGGAATCCATTGTCTATTACCACCAGCTAAATCTTGCTCGTAATCTCCTGTTGTTGTACGACGAGCGTATTGAACCGGAATTCTACGTACTGCCATTGTAAGCAATACACAAGCAATGATTACTAATAACCACACAATAATTTCAATAACTAACAACATTGGACCTCCATTGTTATTGGTAACTCTGGTTGTAAATTCTTGTATAAAAGCTTGCGGTAAGCGAGCTAAGATACCAACCATAATCAATAATGAAATTCCATTTCCAATACCTTTATCCGTAATTTTTTCTCCAAGCCACATAGCAAAAATAGTACCAGTAACTAAGATGATAACAGAAGAGAACAAAAATTCAGGTGAATTAAAGCCTAGTAAGAATGCACTTCCAGGTAACGTTCTGTATAAATTATAGATATAAGTTGGACCTTGAACCAGTGTAATAGCTATAGTCAACCAACGAGTGATTTGATTAATCTTTTTTCTACCACTCTCTCCATCGTTTTGAAGTTTTTGCAAATAAGGAATCGCAATTCCCATTAACTGAACAACAATAGATGCAGAAATATAAGGCATAATACCTAAAGCAAAAACTGAAGCTTTAGAGAAAGCACCCCCTGTAAACATGTCTAGGATAGATCCCAAACCATTTTTAGTTTGTCCCGCTAAACCTGTTAATTGAGTTGCGTCAATTCCAGGTAGCGTTACGTGTGCACCAAAACGATATACTAAAAGCAATCCTAATGTAATTAAGATTCTATTTTTCAGTTCTTCGATTTTCCAAACATTACTTATTGATTCAATAAATTTCTTCATCTTAATAGATAAGTTATATAGTTACAGCTTCTCCTCCAGCAGCTTCAATAGCAGCTTTTGCAGTAGCAGTAAATTTGTGGGCAGTTACTTTTAATTTTGCTTTCAATTCTCCTCTACCTAAAATCTTAACGATTTCATTTTTGGTAGCTAGACGATTTGCTACGAAATCTGTCATAGAAACAGAATCAGTAATTACACCATTGTCTACTAATAATTGAAGCGTATCTAAATTAACACCTTCGTATTCTTTACGATTGATGTTTGTGAAACCAAACTTAGGTACACGTCTTTGAAGTGGCATTTGCCCACCCTCAAAACCAATCTTTTTAGAATAACCAGAACGAGATTTTGCTCCTTTGTGACCTCTTGCAGAAGTACCACCTTTTCCAGAACCTTCTCCTCTACCTAATCTTTTATTTTGATTATGTGTTGACCCTTCAGCTGGTTGTAAGTTACTTAAATTCATAACAGTATTTTGTTATTTAGCTTCTTCAACAGAAACTAAGTGTTTAACTTTGTTTATCATCCCAAGGATAGCAGGATTTGAATCATGCTCTACAACTTGTCCCATTTTACGTAGACCTAAAGCTTCCAAACCTCTTTTTTGAGAAAGAGGACAGTTGATTTTGCTTCTTACTTGTTTTACTAATAATTTAGCCATAATTTCCTTGAATTAACCTTTAAAAACTTTTTCTAAAGAAACACCTCTTTGTTTTGCAACAGTATGAGCGCTTCTCATTTGTAATAAAGCATCAAAAGTTGCTTTAACTACGTTATGAGGATTTGATGATCCTTGAGATTTAGATAATACATCGTGAATACCAACTGATTCAAGAACTGAACGAACAGCTCCACCAGCAATAACTCCTGTACCATGAGAAGCAGGAATTAAGAATACACGTGCACCACCAAATTTACCTTTTTGTTCGTGAGGAACTGATTGTCCATTCAAAGGAATCTTTACTAAATTTTTCTTAGCATCTTCTACTGCTTTCGCAATTGCTTCAGAAACGTCTTTAGATTTTCCTAATCCATGACCAACTACTCCATTTTCATCACCTACAACTACAATAGCAGAAAAACCGAAAGCTCTACCACCTTTTGTAACTTTAGTAACACGATTAACACTTACCAGACGATCTTTAAGTTCAAGACCACTTGGTTTTACCAATTCTACATTTTTGTATTTAGACATAATATATTAGAATTTAAGTCCAGCCGCTCTTGCGCCTTCTGCTAATGATTTAATACGACCGTGATACAAATATCCACCTCTATCAAAAGTGATGGTTTCGATCCCAGCTTTTAACGCTTTCTCTGCAACTAATTTTCCAACAGCAGCAGCGATTTCAACGTTAGTACCTTTTCCTATTTCTTTTTCTCTTGAAGATGCAGCTAAAATAGTAACTCCATTTACATCATCAATAAGTTGAGCGTAAATTTCTTTGTTACTTCTAAATACAGATAGTCTTGGGTTAGCAGTTGTACCACTAATCGATTTTCTAATTCTGAATCTAATTCTCTGTCTTCTATCAGATTTTGTTAATGACATAATCTTATTTTTTAAGCTGATTTACCTGCTTTTCTTCTTAATACTTCACCCACAAATTTAACACCTTTTCCTTTGTACGGCTCAGGCTTACGGAAACCTCTGATTTTCGCAGCAACCTGACCTAAAAGTTGTTTATCAAATGATGTTAATTTTACGATAGGGTTTTTACCTTTTTCAGATATTGTTTCTAAAACTACTTCTGGAGCAATTTCTAAAACAATATTGTGAGAATATCCAAGAGCTAAATCTAATTTTTGACCTTGGTTTGAAGCTCTATAACCAACTCCAACTAATTCAAGTTCCTTTGTAAAACCTTCAGATACTCCAATAATCATGTTGTTGATTAATGATCTGTATAATCCGTGTTTTGCTCTTTGGTCTTTATGATCAGACGATCTTTCTAATAAAATTTGATCGCCTTCAACTTTTACAGTAATATCCGAAAACTCCTGAGTTAGTTGACCTTTTTTTCCTTTTACCGTAACGATACCGTCTTTAACTTCTACAGTTACTCCAGCAGCGATTACAATTGGGCTTTTACCTATTCTTGACATCTTATTTAGTCTTTAAAATTAGTATACGTAACAAATTACTTCACCACCTACATTTAATTGTTTCGCTTGTTTTCCAGTCATAAGACCTTTTGAAGTTGAAACAATAGCAATTCCTAATCCGTTAAGGATTCTTGGTAATTTGGCAGCACCTGCGTATTTACGTAAACCAGGTTTACTAATTCTTTGGATATCTTTAATTACAGGCTCTTTAGTATCTTTATCATACTTTAAAGCGATTTTGATTGAACCCTGAACAGTGTTGTCCTCAAATTTGTAACTCAAGATATAACCTTGATCAAATAAGATCTTAGTTATTTCTTTTTTTAGATTAGAAGCTGGAATTTCAACAACTTTGTGGTTTGCAGCCACAGCGTTACGAACTCTAGTCAAATAATCTGCAATAGGATCTGTATACATATGTATTTGATTGCGATTATGGTTTTCGGGAGGCACTCGCCTCCCGAACCTTTAATCAATTAAAATTATTTTTTGGTTTGCAAAAGTAATAACTTATTACCAGATTACCAAGATGCTTTTTTAACACCTGGAATTAATCCATTATTAGCCATTTCACGGAAAGTTACACGTGAAATACCAAATTGACGGATATAACCTCTTGGTCTACCTGTTAATTTGCAACGATTATGCAAACGAACTGGTGAAGCATTTTTAGGTAATTTTTGTAATCCTTCAAAATCTCCAGCTTCTTTCAAAGCTTTTCTTTTCTCAGCATACTTAGCTACCGTTTTTTCTCTTTTTACCTCACGGGCTTTCATTGATTCTTTAGCCATGTCTTAATTCTTTTTAAAAGGTAATCCTAATTCAGTCAATAATGACTTTGCTTCCTTGTCTGTTTTTGCAGTAGTAACAAATGTAATATCCATTCCTGAAATTTTGTTTACTTTATCAATATCAATTTCAGGGAAAATGATTTGCTCTAAAACTCCAAGGTTGTAATTACCTCTTCCGTCAAAACCAGTAGCTTTAATACCACTAAAATCTCTAACGCGTGGTAAAGCAGAAGTAACAAGTCTATCTAAAAACTCATACATTCTTTCACCACGTAAAGTAACTTTTGCTCCAATTGGCATCCCTTTTCTCAATTTGAAAGACGCAACGTCTTTCTTTGAAATTGTAGATACTGCTTTTTGTCCAGTGATCTTTGTTAACTCATCAACTGCATAGTCAATAAGTTTTTTATCAGATACAGCTGCACCAACTCCACGGCTCAAAACGATTTTTTCAAGTTTTGGAACTTGCATTACGTTTGTATATCCGAATTCCTCTTTAAGAGCAGAGATTACTCTACTCTTATATTCTTCTTTTAGTCTAGGTGTATATGCCATTACTATAGTACTTGATTAGATTTTTTTGAAAATCTTACTTTCTTATCTCCTTCTACTCTAACACCAACTCTAGTTGTTTCCTTAGTTTTAGGATCAATTAGCGAAATGTTTGATATTTGTATAGAAGCTTCTTTCTTAACGATACCACCTTGAGGGTTTTTAGCACTTGGTTTTGTATGTTTCGAAACCATGTTTACACCTTCAACTATCGCTTTATTTTTCTCACGGTAAACACGTAAAACTTTACCTTCAGCACCTTTATGGTCTCCAGCAATAACTCTTACGATATCTCCTGATTTTATTTTTAGCTTTATCATCTTAAAACGAATTAAAGCACTTCTGGTGCTAATGATACAATTTTCATGAATTGTTTTTCACGAAGTTCTCTTGCTACCGGACCAAAAACACGTGTTCCTCTCATTTCCCCTGCAGCGTTCAAAAGAACACATGCATTATCATCGAAACGGATATAAGAACCATCAGCTCTTCTCACTTCTTTTTTGGTACGTACAACAACTGCAGTTGAAACAGCTCCTTTTTTAACGTTACCGTTAGGAGTTGCATCTTTAATAGATACTACAATCTTGTCACCAACAGAGGCATACCTTCTTTTGGTACCTCCTAAAACACGGATAGTTAAAACTTCTTTTGCTCCCGTGTTATCTGCTACTTTTAGTCTTGATTCCTGTTGTACCATAATTATTTAGCTCTTTCTAAGATTTCAACTAATCTCCAACATTTTGTTTTACTTAAAGGACGCGTTTCGCTAATTCTTACAGTATCTCCAATGTTACAGTCGTTTGTTTCGTCGTGTGCAACGTATTTCTTTGTTTTCAACACGAACTTACCGTATAATGGGTGCTTTACTCTTCTTACTTCAGCAATAACAATAGATTTGTCCATTTTATTTGAAGTAACAACACCAATTCTTTCTTTTCTTAAATTTCTTTTTTCTTCCATCTTTCAGCAGAATACAATTATTGTAACTCTCTTTTAGTTAGCTCTGTAGCCAATCTTGCAACTGTTCTTCTTACACTTCTAATTTGAAGTGGATTCTCAATTGGAGAAATAGCGTGGGCCATTTTTAGGTCAGCATATATCTTCTTAGTTTGACTAAGTTTTTCTTGCAACTCCGCTGCAGAAAGATCTTTTATTTCTGATTGTTTCATAATATACTATTAATTATGCTTCGAAATCTCTAGCAACGACGAACTTAGTTTTTACTGGAAGCTTTTGAGCTGCAAGACGTAAAGCCTCTTTTGCAACTGATAAAGGAACTCCTCCAACTTCAAACATAATTCTTCCGGGTTTAACAACGGCAGCCCAATATTCAACGGCACCTTTACCTTTACCCATACGTACCTCAAGAGGTTTCTTAGTAATTGGTTTGTCTGGAAATATTTTGATCCATAATTGTCCTTCTCTCTTCATAAAACGAGTTGCAGCGATACGTGCAGCTTCGATTTGACGAGACGTTAAGAACATTCCATCTTCATGTACAGATTTAATACCAAACATTCCATTAGAAAGTTCATGCCCTCTTTGAGAGTTACCTTTCATTTTACCTTTTTGTACCTTACGGTATTTTGTTCTTTTAGGCTGTAACATTTTTCTTTAGTTTAAAAATTTACTTTCTTTTACGAGCGTCTGGTTTTCCACCTTTATTAAAAGGCTTTCTGTCTCCTCTCGGAGAATCGCCACCTTTACCACCACCAGTTCCAGATTGTTTTTTATCCATTCCTGCAAGTGGAGAAAGATCTCTCTTTCCATAAACTTCACCTTTCATGATCCATACTTTGATACCCATTCTACCGTAAGTAGTATGAGCTTCTGCCAAAGCATAATCAATATCAGCTCTGAAAGTTGATAGAGGAATTCTACCTTCTTTGAAACCTTCTGAACGTGCCATCTCAGCTCCATTCAAACGACCAGAAATCAAAACTTTGATACCTTCAGCGTTCATACGCATAGAAGCAGCAATAGCCATTTTGATTGCACGTCTGTAAGAAATACGGCTTTCGATTTGACGAGCGATGCTTGTCGCCACAAGATAAGCATCTAATTCAGGTCTTTTAATTTCAAAGATGTTGATTTGAACCTCTTTGTCAGTAACTTTCTTAAGTTCTTCTTTTAACTTGTCTACCTCTTGTCCGCCTTTTCCGATAATGATACCAGGTCTAGCAGTAGTGATAGTAACGGTTACAAGTTTCAAAGTTCTCTCGATGATTACTTTTGATACACTAGCTTTTGATAAACGAGCGTGGATATACTTTCTGATTTTGTGATCTTCGGCAAGTTTATCACCGTAATCATTTCCACCATACCAGTTTGAGTCCCACCCTCTGATGATACCAAGTCTATTTCCAATTGGATTTGTCTTTTGTCCCATGCTGCTTAAGAATTGCTTTGTGTGTTATTGATAGCTCCAAGCACGATTGTTACGTGATTAGAACGTTTTCTTATTCTGTGTGCACGACCTTGTGGAGCTGGACGAAGTCTTTTCAACATCATTCCACCATCTACTCTGATCTCTTTAACAAATAATCCAGCTTCTTCTAAATTACCTTCACTATTTTTTTGCTCCCAGTTGTTGATTGCAGATAATAATAGTTTCTCTAATTTTCTTGAAGCCTCTTTAGAACTGAATCTTAAGATGTTAAGTGCTCTTTCTACCTTCTGACCTCTTACCAAGTCCGCTACTAAGCGCATTTTTCTAGGTGAAGTAGGGCAGTTATTCAATTTTGCGAAAGCAATAGACTTATTAGCCTCTTTTCTCGCATCTGCTGTTTCTCTTTTACGAACTCCCATTGCTTCTTATTTTTTACCTTTATTTTTTGCTCCAGCATGACCTCTAAAAGATCTAGTTGGTGAAAATTCTCCTAATTTGTGACCTACCATGTTTTCTGTTACGTAAACTGGTACAAATTGACGACCGTTATGAACTGCGATAGTTTGTCCAACGAAATCAGGAGTAATCATAGAAGCTCTAGACCAAGTCTTTACTACACTATTTTTACCACTTTCTACGTTTTCCTGAACTTTCTTGTCTAACTTATAATGAACGAAAGGTCCTTTTTTTAATGAACGTGCCATATCTTATTATTTCTTTCTACGTTCTACGATATACTTGTTACTCGGGTTTTTCTTAGAACGAGTTCTATAACCTTTTGCTGGTATTCCATTTCTTGAACGTGGATGTCCACCAGAAGAACGTCCTTCTCCACCACCCATTGGGTGATCAACAGGGTTCATTGCAACAGGTCTTGTTCTAGGTCTTCTTCCTAACCATCTTGTTCTACCAGCTTTTCCTGATACAACTAACTGGTGATCTGAATTAGAAACAGCTCCAATTGTAGCCGAACAAGTTAACAAGATTAATCTTGTTTCACCAGATGGCATTTTAATTGTAGCATATTTTCCATCTCTTGCCATTAATTGAGCAAATGTACCAGCCGAACGAGCGATTACCGCACCTTGACCTGGACGTAACTCAATACAAGAGATAACAGTTCCTAAAGGAATTCTGCTTAAAGGCAATGTATTACCAATTTCAGGTTGAGATTCTGGACCAGAAACTAATTTCTGACCAACTTTCAATCCGTTTTGAGCAATAACGTATGTTTTCTCTCCATCAGCGTAAGCTAACAAAGCGATAAATGCAGTACGATTTGGATCATATTCGATTGATTTCACTGTAGCCGGAATTCCTTCTTTAGTACGTTTGAAATCAATAATACGATATCTCTGCTTGTGACCACCACCCGTATAACGCATGGTCATCTTTCCTTGACTATTTCTACCTCCAGAGTTTTTTATCGGCGCTATCAAAGAGCGTTCCGGCTTATCAGTTGTAATGGCGTCATAACCATTCACAACTCTAAATCGCTGACCTGGGGTAATAGGTTTTAATTTTCTTACTGACATTTTTCTATCTTAGATATTGTTGTAAAAATCAATTGTTTCTCCTTCTTGTACTTGAACAATCGCCTTCTTAATTGCATTTGTCTTTCCACTGATCAAACCACTTTTAGTGTATTTTGTAGTTCTATCCGGTCTTACGTTCATCGTGTTAACTGAAACGATAGTTACTCCATAAGCAGCTTCAACAGCTTTCTTAATCTGAACTTTGTTTGCTTTTTTGTCAACAACGAATCCAAAGCGGTTTAAAACTTCACTTTCTTTGGTTACTTTTTCTGTTACTATAGGTCTAATTATGATGCTCATATTCCTATTATTTGCTTAAATTTTCTTCGATTAACTCCAAAGAACCTTCTAAAAGCACTAAATTATTAGTGTTTAAAATAGCGTAAGTGCTTAATTCTGAGCTAGTTACGACATTAGAAGCCTTTAAATTGCGTGACGACAAATATACATTTTTATTTGACTCTCCCAACACAAATAGAGATTTTTTATTATCTAACCCTAAAGCTTTCAAAACGTTAATGAAATTTTTAGTGTTTGGAGTTTCAAAACTAAAGTCCTCAAGAACGATAATATTTGACTCTTTTGCTTTGATTGAGAAAGCTGATTTTCTCGCCAATCTTTTCAAGCTTTTATTCAATTTAAATGAATAACTTCTTGGTCTTGGTCCAAAAATTGTTCCACCACCTTTAAACAATGGATTTTTGATACTTCCCGCACGAGCTGTACCAGTTCCTTTTTGTTTTTTAATCTTACGTGTACTTCCTGTCACTTCAGCTCTTTCTTTAGCCTTGTGAGTCCCTTGTCTTTGATTAGCAAGATATTGCTTAACATCAAGGTATACAGCGTGATTGTTTGGTTCAATTGCGAATACTGAATCAGAAAGTTGAACTTTTCTTCCAGTATCTTTTCCGTTGAAATCTAATACTTTTACTTCCATTACTTCTGAATGATTACATAAGAGTTTTTATGTCCAGGAACACATCCTTTAATAACAAGTAGATTCTTTTCAGCAACTACTTTTAAAACTCTAAGGTTTTGAACTTTTACATTGTCTCCTCCCATTCTTCCAGCCATACGCATTCCTTTGAATACTCTAGATGGATAAGAAGAAGCTCCCACAGAACCTGGCGCTCTTAAACGGTTGTGTTGACCGTGAGTTGCTTGTCCAACACCACCAAATCCGTGACGCTTAACAACCCCTTGAAAACCTTTACCTTTAGATACACCTTGTACATCTACAAATTCTCCTTCAGCAAAAATAGAAACATCAATAAGATCTCCTAATTTTTGTTCAGTTGCAAAATCTTGAAATTCAACGACTTTTTTCTTAGCAACAGTTCCAGCTTTTTTAAAGTGACCTAAAGCCGCTTTAGTGGAATGTTTCTCGTTTTTGTCATCGAAACCAAGTTGCAACGCTTCGTACCCGTCAACACCTTTGGTTCTGACTTGGGTAACAACGCATGGTCCAGCTTCGATTACTGTACAAGGAATGTTTTTCCCGTTTTCGTCGAAAATACTAGTCATGCCGATTTTTTTACCAATTAACCCAGACATAAATATTAATTATTAATTACTAAAATTCCCTTCAATTTGAAAATTACCGAAATTTCCAAACAGGGAGTGCAAAAGTATACATTAAAATTGAATATACCAAACAGTTAGAAAAATTAAATAGCTCATAATCAAAATCAAAGCTTCATTCCTTCCTTGTCGAATATTTTATTTCCTGAAAAAATCAAATTTCACCTTTTTAACACACAATGTTATTTAGCTTAACAATTACTTAATCCCAACAAGAAAAAACATCCGCAACAGCCTAAATAAAAGACATTTCCTGAAAAATCAAAATAATTTACAAAACCAAATATCTTAAAAAAAACACTTCTCAAAATTTTTTCACCACAAAAAAAGCGAGACATTTCTGCCTCGCTTTTATATGTAAAATATAATAAAAAAATTATACTTTTATTTCTACTTCTACTCCACTTGGCAATTCAAGTTTCATTAAAGCATCAATAGTTTTAGATGAAGATGAATAAATATCAATCAATCTCTTGTATGACATTACTTCAAATTGCTCTCTCGCTTTTTTGTTAACGTGCGGAGAACGCAATACAGTGAAAAGTTTTTTGTGAGTTGGTAAAGGAATTGGACCTGTTACAACTGCTCCAGTAGTTTTTACTGTTTTTACGATCTTTTCAGCAGACTTGTCTACCAACATGTGATCGTAAGATTTTAGTTTTATTCTGATTTTTTGACTCATTTTCTTAAAATTAGGCGTTACCTTTTGCTTTTTTAATTACAGCTTCTGAAATATTAGAAGGTGTTTCTGCATAGTGAGAAAACTCCATTGTTGAAGTAGCTCTACCAGAAGATAATGTTCTTAATGTTGTTACATATCCAAACATTTCTGACAAAGGTACATCAGCTTTAATAGTTTTAGCACCGTTTCTGTCACCCATGTCATTAACCTGACCTCTACGACGGTTGATATCACCTACGATATCTCCCATGTTTTCTTCAGGAGTAATAACTTCCATTTTCATGATTGGCTCAAGAATAATTGCTCCAGCAGCTTTAGCTACTTCTCTATAACCCATTCTTGCAGCTAATTCAAAAGAAAGAGCATCAGAATCGACAGGGTGGAAAGATCCGTCTGTCAAAGTTACTTTCAAACTATCCACTTGATAACCAGCTAAAGGACCAGTTTTCATAGCTTCACGGAAACCTTTTTCTACAGATGGAATATATTCTTTAGGAACGTTACCACCTTTTACTGCATTAATAAACTGTAATCCTACAGGAACTTTACCATCAACTTCGTCAGCCGGCTCAAGTGTAAATACGATATCACCGAATTTACCACGACCTCCTGATTGCTTCTTATAAGTTTCTCTATGTGTTGCTGTTCTTGTAAACGCTTCTTTATATTCAACTTGAGGCTCACCTTGGTTTACTTCAACTTTAAATTCACGTTTCATACGATCTACCAAGATATCCAAGTGAAGCTCACCCATACCTGAGATAATTGTTTGTCCTGAAGCCTCATCTGTTCTAACAGTAAATGTTGGATCTTCTTCAGCTAATTTAGCCAAAGCCATACCCATTTTATCAACGTCAGCTTTAGTTTTTGGCTCAATTGCAATACCAATTACCGGTGCAGGGAATTTCATAGACTCAAGAATAATTGGGTGTTTTTCATCACACAATGTATCTCCAGTTTTGATATCTTTAAATCCAACAGCAGCCCCAATATCTCCAGCCTCAATAAATTCAATTGGATTTTGTTTGTTAGCATGCATTTGGTAGATACGAGAAATTCTTTCTTTATTTCCTGAACGAGTGTTCAAAACATAAGAACCAGCATCTAAACGACCAGAGTAAGCACGAAAGAAAGCTAAACGACCTACGAATGGGTCAGTAGCAATTTTAAATGCAAGAGCAGCGAACGGCTCTTTTACGTCTGGCTTACGCAAGATTTTAGTTTGATCTTCTTCTAATAATTCAGCATCATCAGGATGAATTCCTTCAATACCTTCCTTATCCATTGGAGAAGGCAAATATTTACAAACTGCATCTAACATGAATTGAACTCCTTTGTTTTTGAAAGAAGAACCAGCGATCATAGGGATGATAGCCATATCCATAGTAGCAGCTCTTAAAGCGTTGTTGATTTCTTCCTCTGTAATAGAGTTTTCATCTTCCATGAATTTCTCTAAAAGATTTTCATCGTAGTCAGCAACTGCCTCAATAAGAATAGATCTGTATTCTTTAACCTCAGCAACCATATCAGCAGGAATTTCAACAATATCAAAAGTTGCCCCTTGAGTTGCATCATGCCAGATGATAGCTTGGTTTTTTACTAAATCTACAACACCTTTGAAATCATTTTCTTCACCAATTGGCAAAGTGATCGCAACAGCATTTGATTTTAACATATCACGAACTTGTTGACAAACTGCCAAAAAGTTAGATCCTTGACGGTCCATTTTATTTACAAATCCCATACGTGGAACTCTGTACTGATCTGCAAGTCTCCAGTTAGTTTCTGATTGAGGCTCAACACCATCAACAGCACTAAACAAGAAAACCAAACCATCAAGCACACGTAAAGAACGGTTTACCTCTACAGTAAAGTCAACGTGCCCAGGAGTATCAATAATATTAAAGTGGTAAGGCAAAGATTCAGGCAAAATTTTACCTTGCTCAGTTGGAAAATTCCACTCACAAGTTGTTGCAGCTGAAGTAATTGTAATACCTCTTTCTTGCTCTTGAGCCATCCAGTCCATTGTTGCAGCACCATCGTGTACTTCACCAATTTTGTGTGACTTTCCAGTATAAAAAAGAATACGCTCCGTTGTTGTTGTTTTACCAGCATCAATGTGAGCAGCAATTCCGATATTTCTTGTATATTTTAAATCTCTAGCCATTTCTTACGAATTAAAATCTAAAGTGAGAGAAAGCTTTGTTAGCTTCTGCCATTTTGTGAGTATCCATTCTTTTCTTAACCGCAGCACCTTCTTCTTTAGCAGCAGCTAAACATTCTGACGCTAAACGTTGTGCCATAGATTTTTCATTTCTTCTTCTAGAATAAAGTATTAACCACTTCATTGCCATAGAAATTTTTCTGTCTGGTCTAATTTGCATTGGAATTTGAAATGTAGCTCCACCAACTCTACGACTACGTACTTCTACGTGAGGCATAACATTTGTTAAAGCATCTTTCCAAATTTCTAATGAAGATTTTTCTGAATCTTGCTTTTTAGACTCAATGATGTCAATTGCATCATAAAATACTTTGAAAGCTGTAGATTTCTTACCATCCCACATTAAGTTGTTCACAAAACGTGTTACCAATTGGTCGTTAAACCTCGGATCTGGTAAAAGTGGTCTTTTCTTTGCCGCTCTTTTTCTCATGTCTTTTTTTTAATAAAAAGTTATAGGTTATCCGTTAAATGTTATGTGTTTAAAGATTTATTGCTTTCGCTATCAATCTCCAACCCTCAACTCCTAACCTCCAACTCTTAACGTTTTAAATTACTTTTTTGCTTCTTTTGGGCGTTTAGCACCGTACTTAGATCTTCTTTGCGTTCTTCCTGCAACTCCTGACGTGTCAAGCGCTCCACGAACGATATGATATCTAACACCTGGTAAATCTTTTACCCTTCCACCTCGCACTAATACTATCGAGTGCTCTTGTAAATTGTGTCCTTCTCCAGGGATGTAAGCATTCACTTCATTACCATTTGTCAAACGTACACGCGCTACTTTACGCATTGCAGAGTTTGGTTTTTTTGGTGTAGTAGTGTAAACACGCGTACAAACCCCTCTTCTTTGAGGACAAGAATCTAAAGCAACCGATTTACTCTTCTTAGTGATCTGAGTTCTTCCTGTTCTTACTAATTGTTGAATTGTTGGCATAATTAATACTAAAAATTTATTATGTATATTAAATTCCCGCTTTTTACGGGGTTGCAAATGTATAAAATATTTTCCACTATACAAACGTTAATCCATTAATTTTCAATAACATTATTTAAGCTTATGTTTTTACAAACAAACAATAGATATTTGCAATACTTTTAATAAATCAAACAATTGCCATTGAAACAGCTTTTTTACATATTCTTTTTTTGTTGCAGCATTACCTCTTATGCTCAAAACTTTCATTTAAAGATAAATGGAACAAATAAATTTGAAAACCAAGTCATAGATTCCTTAAAATACTCCCCTCTACACTCCAACATCAAATCACTCTTTGACGAACTTAAAACGACATCCAAAAAACTCTCAAAAAAAGGATATTTAGACAACAAAATATTAGAAACCAACAGAATAAACGACAGCACTTACCTCTCAATTATTGAACTCAAAAAACCCATCAAAGAGATACATATATATATAGGTATAAATAATCTTTTTTACGAATCAGGAAAAACAAAAAAAGACACCATAATTCTACCATATGAAGAAATAGAAAACTTCCTTAATACAAAAGTAAATGATGCTGAAAAAGCAGGCTATGCTCTAACAAAAATAAAACTTGAAAATTTCAGAATAAAGAATTTAATAATTTATGCCGATTTAAATTTTAATTCCGAAAAAAAACGCAGTCTTAATTCCATTATTCTAAATTACATTGATGGTAATAATAAAGGCATTTTCCCAAAAGGGCATTTAAAACAACTCAATAAAAAATACGTTAACAAAACTTTCAATCAAGAAACAGTAAAAGAACTCTACAATGAAATTAACAACTTTGAATTTATAAGTCAAACCAAATATCCTGAAATATTATTTACTAAAGACTCAACCAAAATCTATGCTTATATCCAAAAAAGAAAAACTAACACATTTGACGGATACATTGGGTTTTCAAATGATGAAAATAAAAAACTAATTCTTAATGGATACCTGGACGTAACATTACAAAATACACTTCATGCCGGAGAACAATTTTCATTGTATTGGAAAAGTGATGGAAATCAACAAAAAACTTTCAATACAAAATTAGAAATCCCATACATTTTTAATTCACCACTTGGAATAAAAGCCCAATTAAACATTTTTAAACAAGACAGTACTTTTCAGAATACCAAAACAGCAATAGATCTGGGATATTTTATAAATTATAATTCCAGAATTTATTTAGGATACCAATCCACTGAATCCAGCGATATTCAAAACACAAATAATTCAATAATTAGCGATTATAAAAACTCCTACTTCACTTCTTCTTTTGAATATAAAAAACTTGATAATACTGAAAACTTATTTCCCAAAAAAGCATCATTAAACATCATTGCCGGATATGGAAAAAGAAACACCAATAACAATCCCGAAACTGCTGAATCCAGCAGTCAATTTTACACAAATGTTAATTTATCGTATAATTTCGAGCTTAATAACAAGAATTTCATTAACATAAATTCACAAAATTTTCGCCTTAACAGTAAAAACTACATTTCAAACGAATTATTCAGATTTGGCGGAATGAATTCAATTCGCGGATTTTTAGAAAATAGCTTACAAGGAAATTCCAGCGCTTTAATTCTTACAGAATACAGGTATCTTGTCTCAAAAAACCTATACATTAATTCAATTCTTGATTATGGCTTATACCAAGACATAACAAGCAACTTAAATCCAAACAAAATTAAAAATTTAACAGGAATCGGCATAGGAACAGGAATACAAACTGTTAGTGGATTATTAAGAATTACACTCACAAATGGAGAAGAAAAAATTAATAAGTTACAATTATATAACACTATCATAAACATATGTTATAATGTTAAATTTTAGCATTTAACAAAAAAAGATTTTTATTTATTAGGATAGTTAACAAATTATTAAGAGTTTTGCGATACTAATTCAAAATATTTAAAAATGAAACTAAAGTTCAATGGATTCTTAGTACTTTTATTAGTACTAGTAGCGCAACTAACTTTTGCGCAAGAAAGAGCTGTTTCAGGAATTGTTACCGATAATGCAGGTATGCCTTTGCCGGGTGTAAGCATATTAGTAAAGGGAACAAAAACTGGGACACAAACTGATTTTGATGGTAAATATTCTATCAAAGCATCAACAAGCCAAATTTTGGTATTTAGCTACATTGGGATGAAAACTCAAGAAGTGGCTGCAAGTTCATCTTCCGTTAATGTAAAATTATCCGGGGATGCACAAGAACTTGAAGGAGTAGTAGTAACTGCTTTGGGTGTTACAAGAGAGAAGAAATCTTTAGGATATTCATCTCAAAAATTAGATGCTGCGGCAGTCAATACTGCACCTACAACCAACTTCCTGAATAACTTATCAGGAAAAGTTGCCGGTCTTGAAGTAAGAAACAATTCAAACTTTGGAGGCTCTACAAACATCGTGCTGAGAGGAGTAAAAAGTATCACAAACAATAATCAAGCTTTGATTGTTGTTGATGGAGTTCCTATAAATAATGCAAATTTAAATACTTCAGATACTCAATCTGGAAGAGATGGATTTGACTTTGGTAACTCTGCTTCAGATATAGATCCTAATAACGTAGAATCTGTAAACATACTTAAAGGTGCGGCTGCTACAGCTTTATACGGTAGTCAGGCTGCCAATGGAGCGATCATGATTACTACTAAAAAAGGAAAGAAAAATTCGGGCCTAGGTGTTACCTTCAGTTCTACTGCTTCAGTTGGTACAATTGACAAATCTACCTTTGTAAAATACCAAAAACAATATGGTGGTGGTGGTTATGATGGTCATGACAACTTCACTTACACTGATGTTGACGGTGATGGCGTTGAAGACAGAGTAGTACCAACAGGATACGATATTTCTTACGGTAACGCTTTTGATGGTCAGCCAGCTTACAATTGGAACGCTTTTGCTCCTGGTAATGCAAACTTTGGTAAAGCAACTCCATGGGTTGCGGCGGCAAATGACCCTACCAGTTTCTTTGAAAAAGCATTCAATACCGTGAATAATTTAAATTTAAATGGTGGCGATGACAAAAGCACTTTTAACCTAAGCATAACAAATAACACTGATAAAGGTGTTTTACCAAACAGTAGCCTTAAAAGAAACATATTTAGTGGTAACTTCTCCAGAGACCTTAGCGATAAATTCACTGCAAGTGCTTTCTTCACTATGACAGATCAAAATACTATTGGTAGAAACAGTACAGGTTATGGAGATAACTTTGTGGGAGGATTTAGACAATGGTGGCAAACTAATGTTGACATCAAAGAGCAAAAACAAGAATATTTCAGAAATCGAGAAAATATCACTTGGAATATGAATGATCCATTATCTGGAAATACTACCCCTGCTTATTGGAATAATCCATACTGGGACAGATACGAAAATTACGAAAGTGATGTAAGACGCAGAATCTTAACAGGAGCTACCTTGAGTTATGATATCACAAATGATTTTAACATCTTAGGTAGAGTAACGATTGACAACTCTAATGACAGACAAGAACTTAGAAAACAGATTGGAAGCCATGCAGAAGAATTTGGAATTAGTCAAATTAGTGAATCTTCAGGATATTCTTTATATACAAGAGCTTTTCTTCAACAAACTTATGATTTCATAGCTACATACGATTTCAAATTAAACGATGTTATTAGCGGTAAAGCATTAGGTGGAGCAACATTTGTCAAATCACATACTGATTCATTTGAAGGATCAACTACAGGTGGTCTTCTTAAACCAGGACTTTATACATTAGCGAATTCTGCAACATTTGTTGCACCAGTGGAAAACGAAATAAACTCTGAAAAATCAGGATTATACGCACAAGCTTCGTTAGATTACAACAAAACAGTATACTTGGAAGGATCTTTCCGTCATGATGAAACAACAAGCTTATATGTTGACAACAACGCTTATAATTACTTCTCTGTAGGATCAAGTTTTGTTTTTTCTGAAGTAGTAAAAGCAGATTGGTTATCTTTAGGAAAACTAAGAATAAACTATGCTAAAGTAGGAAACGATCCAATTTCAGGTAGATTAGGAGCAAGAATCAATAACGGTTCTGTAAATGGAAATCCATTATTTCAAAATAGTGCTACATTTGTTCAATTTCAAAACCTAAAGCCTGAAATGCAAAAAAGCTGGGAAGCAGGTTTAGAAACTTCAATGTTCAATAACAGATTAACTTTAGACTTATCTGTTTACAAAACTAATACAGAAAACCAAATTTTCAACGTACCTCAATCTCCATCAACTGGTTATAGTTTTTCACAAATTAATGCTGGTGAACTTGAAAACAAAGGTATCGAGGTAGTTTTAGGAGGATCTCCAATTAAAACTAAAGATTTCCAATGGCAAATCACGGCAAACTGGTCAAAAAACAAAAACACAGTTGTTTCTTTGAACCAAGGAAGAACAAATCTTCAATTGGCTAGCTGGAACCAAAATGTTACCCTTAATGCAACTGTTGGTGAACAATATGGTGCAATTAGAGGACAAGGAATAGCATTAGATCCTAATGGAAATAAAATCGTAGATGCAGACGGAAATTATGTAACTGTAGATAACCAAATCATTGGTAACATTCAGGCAGATTGGATTGGTGGTGTATCTAATAGACTTACTTACAAAAATCTTTCTTTTAATTTCTTAGTTGATGTTAAAAAAGGAGGAAGTGTTTTCTCACTTGATCAGGCATACGGACAAGATACAGGAGTAGGAGTTCAAACTGCATACATCAATGATTTAGGGAATCCGGTTAGAAATACCTTAGCTAATGGAGGTGGATACATTAACCCTGGAGTTATGCAAGATGCTAATGGCAACTATGTTCCAAACACAACACGTGTAGATGCATCTGACTCTAGTGAAGCAAGTGGAGTAGGTTTTGGAGTATCTGGAAATCCAAATAGCAATTTCGTATATGATGCTTCTTATGTTAAATTGAGAGAAGTTGGTTTTACTTACACTCTTCCATCAAAATATCTTGAACAAAGTTTTATTAAGGATATGTCATTCAGTTTAATTGGTAATAACGTTTGGATTATCCATAAAAATTTACCAGACGCAGATCCGGAAGCTGGAACTTCTGCAGGTAACATACAAGGATTTCAATCTGGAGTTATGCCTACAGTTAAAGTGTATTCTTTTAACGTAAAAGTAAAATTCTAAAAAAAATGAAAAAAATAATATATTCAATAGCAATGTTGTCATTATTAATGACAAGTTGTGTAAGCGATAATCTAGATTTTAATGACAATAAAGATTCTGCTTATGACGTTCCTGCACCTACTTTATTTGCAAATTCGCAAAAAGCATTAACTGACCAATTGACTAGCCCTAGTGTAAATGAAGGTTCTATCTTTAGATATTTTCCACAGTACTTAGCAGCAACACAATATACCACTGAATCAAGATACAGAATAAGCTCAAGAGCTATCGCTGATCGTCATTGGAGAATTTTGTACGCTACAGTACTTGGTGGTTTAGAATCTGCGAAAGAGATCATTCCTACAGAGCCTATCCCTACCGGAGCATCTCCTGCTGTGTTTGCAAGTCAGCAACAAAACAAACTGGCTATAATAGAAATATTTGAAGTGTATACTTTTCAAATATTAGTTGACTCGTTTGGAAATATCCCTTACACAGAGGCATTTCAATCTAAAACAAACGTTTTACCTAAATATGATGATGCAGCTACAATTTATACAAAATTGATTACACGTCTAGATGCAGCAATAGCAAATTTAGACACTAGCAACGGATCTTTTACAACAGGAGATATTCTTTATGCTGGGAATGTTGCAAAATGGAAACTTTTTGCAAATTCATTAAAAGTAAAATTAGGGGTTAATCTTATTGATAAAAATCCTACCCTAGCAAAAAGTACAATAGAAAGCGCTTATACTGATGGAGTAATAACAACAAATGACGATAATGCAGTATTCACTTATGCATCATTTGCACCAAATTACAACCCTATCTACGAAAATTTAGTAGCATCTAACAGAAATGATTTTGTTCCAGCAGCAACAATAGTGAATGCAATGAACACTTTAAATGATCCAAGAAGAACTAAATATTTCACACCTTTAAGTACAGGATTATATGCAGGAGGAAGATATGGCTATACTAATACATATACCAATTTTTCTCACGTAAATCCAATTCTAACGGCACCTAATTTCCCATCATTATTAATGGAAGCAACTGAAGTGAATTTTTATTTAGCTGAAGCTGCTGCAAACGGATTTGCTGTAGGAAATACTGCTGCATATTATTACAATGCTGCAATTACTGCTTCTTTTGAAAATTGGGGAGTTGCAGATCAGGCGACAACTTATTTAGCACAACCAAGTGTTAGTTTTGCCACAGCATCAGGAACTGATGAACAAAAAATTGCTCAACAAGAATGGATTGCATTTTACAATAGAGGATTTGAATCATGGACAGCATATCGTAGGTTAGATTTCCCAGCATTGGTAGCTCCAGCAAGCGCATATACTGAAGCAGATGGAGAAGTTCCAAAAAGGTTAACATACCCAATTAACGAACAAACCGTTAATGGTGATAACTACGAAGCTGCAGCTACTGCAATTGGTGGAGATAGATTAAAAACTCATATTTTCTGGGATCCTATCATACCTAGCCTATAATAGCGTATTATTTAACAAAATACACCAAAACCACCCCGTTCATTCAGGGTGGTTTTTTTTTATATAAACATTATCCCTATATTTGCCACATGGAAAAAGAACATCAAATTTTTGGAATTAGAGCCATCATAGAAGCGATTCAGGCAGGAAAAGAAGTAGACAAAGTATTCATCCAAAAAGAAATTTCTGGAGAATTAATGAAAGATTTAATGAAAGTGATGAAACGCGCTAACATTAATTTCTCTTATGTTCCTGTAGAAAAACTAAACCGCTTAACACCAAATAACCACCAAGGGGCAGTTGCCACAATATCTCCTATTGGTTTCATCGACTTAGAACATCTTGTTGAATCAACTATCGAATCTGGTGCTAAACCATTATTCTTAATATTAGATCAGATTTCTGATGCAAGGAATTTTGGTGCCATTATCAGAACTGCTGAATGTACTGGAGTAAACGGAATCATTGTTCAGAAAGCAGGTTCTGCTCCTGTAAATGGAGATACCGTAAAAACATCTGCCGGAGCGGTTTTCAATGTGCCTATTTGTAAAGTAGAGCATATTAAAGATGCCATTTTCTATTTGCAGGGATCAGGTATTAAAACTGTAGCTGCTACTGAAAAAACAGAATCAAACATTTATGATTTATCATTAAATGAACCTTTAGCCATTATTATGGGATCTGAAGACAGAGGTATTAACCCGTCTGTGCTAAAAATTGTTGATGAAAAGGCTAAATTACCTATGTTTGGAACAATTGGTTCTTTAAATGTTTCAGTGGCTTGTGGAGCGTTTCTTTATGAAACTGTTCGTCAAAGAAGTTAAATTCTTAAGAATTTAGACAACAAAATAAATACATTATTGATGTCTTCTAAATTAGCTCAAAATAGATCCTTTAAAAAAAGCTATCGTATTATTGCGTTATTCTTTATTGTGGGGGTCAGTTATGCGCAAACTAAAACCTATGGCCAGTTTTGGAATGAAATTCAACTCAATCAAACAATAAACAGTAAATGGTCTACTGAGTTGGATTTGGCAAGTTCTTACAGCAGTACAGAATCTAGTTCAAACATCTTTCAAAATAACATACAAAAATCATTCAGAGGATGGGGACATTATTATTTGTCTCCTCGCTGGAAGTTATCTGCTTTTTTGGCATATTACAACAATAAGGATGTTCCTGAAATAGGTCAGTATAAATCTCCCGAATGGAGGTTTGCTTTGCAAGGCATATACTATTTTCATAAAACGGGATATACGCTAAGCACCCGAATGAGAATAGAGTTGAGACACATGAAAAATGGAGATGATGATTTTGAAAATGTGCTAAGATATCGCCAACAAATTAAATACTTACAACCAATCAACAGCAAAGTTCTTAGAGAAGGCGTCGTTTATGCTATTGCTTCAGACGAAATATATTTAAAATCAGGAACAAAAGTAACAGGTCAGAGTTTTTTTGATCGCAATAAATTTAATTTAGAAGGAGGTTATTTATTCACAGATGATATTCAACTGGAATTAACTTATGGCAATGAATATCTTCCAAGAAATGGTGGAAATCAAATTACAAATGCCGCAGCGCTGACCCTTACCTTTAATAATCTTTTTAGAAACATCAATAAAAAGTTATTAAACAAAAATGATTCTACTACAAATGAAGAGCCATAATTACTTTTTTTTCTCTTCTTTTAAAAAGCAATTTAATTGCTGAATTATAGCATCTTTATGTAATTTGAAATTATAATCCCGAACAAATTCAGTTCCTTTCATATTAATTTCAGCTACTACAGCTTCAAACTTCGAAAAAGCTTCAATATCTTTATCATCCATTAAATACAAAACCTGCATAATCGAATCATGATGCCTGTATTGTGTATCATAATGCGATAATCTATATTCTTTTTTATTTGCCAGATGAATAATTAAATCATCTTTAATTTTCTTGCCCTCTCCTTTAGATGGAAATGGCGAAGGTTGTAATGCTATAAAAAAATGCTCTTTATCTGTTTGAATATTAATTTTTAAAGATTTCGATTTTGAAATATAAAAATCTGCAGGATCAAAATAATAGATGAGGGTTCCATCGGGTAATATCCGGTTTTTTACTTCACATTGTGCAATCGATTTTACACTTATTATCGTGAATAAAAATACAATTGCTAAATTTATATTTCTCATAATTTGGTAAAATTAAATTAAAAACAACGTATACAAAAATAGTCATTTAATCTAAACCTACCAGCTTTCTACAACTTGTCATTTGGTTCTGATTTAGTTACGATATAAGTAACCCAAACATCTGAATTAAAATAAGTAGTAACAGATTCAGATTCTTCAGGTTTTTCCGTATTTACAAAATTACCATTTTCATCAAAATGCTTCATAAAAACATCATCTTCAGGGTTGAAATCTGGTTTTTGCCAATCGAAGACTATTGGCTTAGTATACTCTGGTGTTTTATAAAATAATGTCAGGACAAAACCGGCAATAAAACCACCCAAATGGCCTTCCCACGAAATTGTTGCGTCAACATCCGGAAAAACATACCAAATCATTCCTCCATAAAGCAATACAACCGAAAATGATAAGGCTACAAGTCTATAATAACCTGTTTGGATTCCTTTAAAAAATATAAAACTTACTAAAACGTAGATTAATCCACTTGCACCAATATGATAATTTTCACGTCCGATAACCCAGGTAATTAAACCCGAAAATAAAATTCCGTAAGCAATAACACCAAAACCTTGCTTTGGATAAAAAAACTGCAAAGCAGCTAATAATACTAAAAGCGGAATTGAATTATTATATAAGTGACCTAAGTTTTCATGAATAAATGGACTAAACAAAACGCCTTGTAAACCTGAAAAATCCCGGGGATAAATTCCGTTTTGATAAAAATCGAAGTCAAAACGAATTTGAATCCAATATACAATCCATAAAAAAAGAACAAAAAATACCGGAAGCCCAATTACGGAAGTTGAAAATTTAAAGTCGTTGTCGCTCATGTTTTTGATAATCAGTTCACAGATCAACATCAAAAAACTAACCAATTAACATTTACTGATAATTTGTCAGCATATGAATACATCTTTGAGAAGTAATTAACTTTTTAAAATTTCCCATTAAAATTGAAAACATTAATTTTACAAAATGGAAGCACCTTTAGCAGAGCGTATTCGCCCACAGAAATTAGAAGATTATATTAGTCAAAATCATTTGGTTGGACCAAACGGTTCATTGACACAACAAATTTCAAAAGGAATTATTCCGTCGCTTATATTTTGGGGACCTCCAGGAACAGGAAAAACGACATTGGCACAAATTATTGCGCAGGAATCTAAACGTCCGTTTTACATTTTGAGCGCTATCAATTCAGGTGTAAAAGACATTCGCGATGTCATTGAAAAAGCAAAACAAAGCGGTGGATTATTCACTACTAAAAACCCTATTTTATTTATTGATGAGATTCATCGTTTTAGCAAATCGCAGCAAGATTCTCTTTTAGCTGCGGTCGAAAAAGGCTGGATAACACTCATTGGTGCAACAACAGAAAACCCAAGTTTTGAAGTCATTCCCGCATTATTATCACGTTGCCAAGTTTATATCTTAAATGCTTTTACTAAAGATGATTTAGAGGCTTTATTGCACAGAGCAATGAAAACAGATTCTGAATTGGCTGCAAAAAATATTGTCCTAAAAGAAACAGAAGCTCTTTTGCGTCTTTCTGGCGGAGATGGCAGAAAATTATTAAACATATTCGAACTTGTTGTCAATGCTTCGTCAAGTGATGATATTGTAATAACTAACGATCGCGTTTTTGAATTGGTACAACAAAACACTGTTTTGTATGACAAAACAGGAGAACAACATTATGACATTGTTTCTGCTTTTATAAAATCGATTCGTGGCAGTGATCCTAACGGGGCTGTTTATTGGTTGGCAAGAATGATTGAAGGCGGTGAAGATGTAAAATTTATTGCGCGCAGAATGCTTATTCTATCCAGTGAAGATATTGGAAATGCAAACCCAACGGCTTTTATTATGGCAAACAATACTTTTCAGGCTGTTTCTACAATTGGATATCCGGAAAGCCGAATAATATTAAGCCAATGTGCTATTTATTTAGCAACTTCACCTAAAAGTAATGCTTCGTATATGGCGATTGGAAATGCACAGCAATTGGTAAAACAAACCGGAGACTTGCCCGTTCCGATTCATTTGCGCAATGCGCCGACAAAACTTATGAAAGAATTGGGTTATGGTGAAGATTACAAATATTCGCACGATTATGCCAATAATTTTGCTGAACAGGAATTTTTACCTGACGCTATAAAAGAAACGGTTCTTTATAATCCCGGAAGCAATTCAAGAGAGAATAGCAACCGTGAATTTTTAAAGAACCGTTGGAAAGATAAATACGGTTACTAGAACCGTATTTTATATTTAGAATTTAACTGATACTTTTTCAGAAACTAATTTGTCGTTTTGATAATATTCAAAAAACCATTGATTGTCTTTTGCGTTTAAAGATCCCTGAATTCCATCTTTTATCGCAATAAAAGAATCTGGTCTTGATGTTTTAAGCAATTTCATTACCACTTTTGGTGTTTTATCAATTAATTGATATCCGTTTTCTGTTGGCTGTGCAAAAAGCAAATTTGGATCAGACAAATCAGCAACCGGAGCTGCAGTTGTAGTTGCAGTAACTGTTTGTACAGCTGCAGCTGATGGTGAAATAATTCTTGAGCTTGTAGCCACAGTGTTACCATTATATTTATAGTGCAGCTTATTTACAGATACAAAAGCCAAATCAAGACTTTCTTTGTATGCTACATCATATTCTTTCTCTTTGCTTTTTCCAATTTCTGAAGTGTAAACTACTTTTCCGAAACAATCTTTAAATTCTACAAAAAGTTTAGTAACTAAAAAACCACTTTCTTTTTTTACATCAACATACAAAAGCTGACAACGATCACTGTATTCAGCAGGAATGTCTTCATTAGTATAAAAAGCAGTAAAACCGGCTTTAATCAAATTAGATTTTGTCATTGTCGCTAACCTATATTGATTTTCTGTTTTCATAAATTCATATTTTAATGGAATTATAACAGCTTTAAAATCATTAACAGATTGTGAAAATCCGATCACTGAAATTAAAAGGGCAATCAACAAAAATTTTATTTTCATCATTATAAATATTTTTTAAGTTCTAATAAATGGTTTATTTGTTTAATATTTTGAGGAGCTTCTATTTTTTTATCGTTAAAAAATATCGCGTCCAAACCTGCATTTAATGCGCCGTTAATGTCTGCATCAAGACAATCGCCAATCATAATACAATTTTCTTTTGAAGCTTTTGCCAAATTAACAGCATAATCAAAGATAATACTATTTGGTTTTTTTACGCCTGCTAATTCTGAATTTGTAATCGTATTAAAATAACCGGCTAATAATGCATTGTTTATCTTTTTATCCTGAACATTTGCAAAACCGTTTGTTATAATATGCAATTTATATTTGGGCTTTAAATATTCTAAAACCTCAATTGCTCCATCGAAAAGATGATTATTATCGGTTAAAAATTCAATATAATCATTTGCAATTTCATTAATGTTTTCATCCGAAATTTCGAAATTTAATGCATCAAAAGAAAACTTTAATCGGTTGTAACGCAACTCCAGATGTGTAATCTCATCGTTTTGATATAACTTCCAACAAGCCTGATTTATTGGGGCATATTTTAAAATAAAATCCTGAGTTTTAATTTCGGGGAATTTACTTTTAAAAATGCGATCGAAAGCCATTTCAGAGTTTTTATCAAAATCCCAAAGCGTATGATCCAAGTCGAAAAAAATGTCGGTAATATTGGTTTTCATAAATTAAAAAATTCCTTCATCTACAAAACTATAATAATTTGTTTCAGTAATAATCAAATGATCCAAAATTTTAACATCTAGACTTTCTCCAGCCGATTTTAATTTCCTCGTAATTTGTTTGTCGGCTTCACTTGGAATTAACGAGCCTGAAGGATGATTATGGCACAAAATCAAGCTTGTAGCTCTAGTTTCAAATGCTAGATTAAAAACCAAACGTGTATCAACAATAGTCCCTGTCATTCCTCCTTTACTCAACAGTGACTTAGAAATTACTTTATTAGAATTATTAAGAAAAAGCACCCAAAATTCTTCATGAGGTAATTCACCAATGATAGGTTGCATAAGTTCAAAAACCATTTTACTCGAAGTAATTTTCACTAATTCAACAGCTTTCTCCGCCCTTCTGCGTCGCCCTAATTCAAGAGCTGCAATAATTGCAATTGCTTTCGCCTCTCCTATTCCTTTAAAGTTCATTAATTGCGAAATGGATAATTTTGCCAAAGAATTTAAAGTTCCTGCACTAGCCAAAATACGTCTGCTCAAGTCAACTGCTGATTCATTTCGACTACCAGAGCCAATTAAAATAGCTATTAATTCAGCATTGCTTAAAGCTTCTTTACCTTTCAGCATTAATTTTTCTCGCGGGCGATCTTCTTCTGACCAATCTGAAATTGGAAAATGATCTGATTTCATAGTCAGGAATTATATAGTTTTACTCATACAAACACTATTTTTCAAACCTATATATGGTTCATAGTTTTCAACAATCTCAAAGCCTACTTTTTGGTATAGGCTAATTGCTTCAATTTGTTTGTATAAGGTTTCCAGAATCATAATTTCAAAACCTTGATTTTTGGCTCCTATTTCTACTTCTTTAATTATTAATTGAGCCAAACCTAAACCTCTTGCTTCTGGCGAAACAAACATTCTTTTTAGTTCTGCAGCTTTATCATTATACTTTTTGAAACAGCCACAGCCAACCGGCTTTTCATCTAAATAAACAATAATTACATTCGGGTTAAATTCAATTAAATTATTGCCCCAATAATCCTTTTTTAATTCAGGATAACGCTCCCATAAAAAAGTATCGAAAGTTTCAATTAAAAATATAAAATCAGGATTTTCACTTGTTGTTTTTACAACCTTTATTTTTGAATTCATTTACTATAATCTTAAAAAGCGAATATATTTAAAAATAAGAAAAATCACTCACAAAAAAAGCATTACTATTTTAAAAATACTTAATTTTAAATGCAAATAGAAAATCCTAACACGATAAAACAAATGAGGGCACTTTATATAATATCATTTATGCTGCTTTTTTGTTCGTGTAACCAAAAACAGGAACAATACACTATTGCCGAAAATTCAGCAATAATAAATAAAAGCTTTGGAGATAAATTATCAGATGCGGCAATTTCTATAATTGATCCTTCGATAGATTATGATCCGGCTTATTTTTCGATAAAATATCCAAATGGAGATATTCCTGAAAATAAAGGAGTTTGCACCGATGTTATTATTCGTTCTTATCGAAAATTAAACATTGATTTGCAAGAAGAAGTCCACGAAGATATGCTGGAAAAATTTTCAGTATATCCCAATTTAAAAAAATGGGGAATGAGCAAAACAGATACTAATATTGATCACCGGAGAGTACCAAACTTAGAAGTTTTTTTTGATCGAAAAGGAGAAAACCTGACGATCACGAAAAACCCTAATGATTATAAAACTGGCGAAATTGTAACCTGGCTCATCAATGACAAATTACCCCACATTGGCATTGTCACCAACCGTAAATCTGCAGACGGAAAACGAAATCTGATTGTACATAATGTTGGCAACGGACAAGTTTTGCAAGATTGTTTATTTGAGTATAAAATTGTCGGGCATTATAAATATTGGAAATAAAAATGCCAATTACAAAACTGCAACTGGCAAATTATTTTCATCTGATAATCTATAATATTTATAAAATAAAATTATTCTATCAAACCTTTAACTTCATCAAAATTTAGTCCTCCGTAATTTCCTGAACTCATCAACAACAAAGCTGAGTTTTCAAGATTTAAGTTGAATAAATATTCTTTGAACTCGGTTGGATTTGTATAAATAATTAAATCTTTTCTATTGAAAGAACTCGCGATTTGCTCGTAAGTCACTTCTTCAAGTTGTTTGATTTTTACTGCATCCGGCGAATAAAAAACTACTGCAACATCTGCATATTCTAGTGCGCCTTCATATTCTTTTAAAAATTCAGCATTCAAACTACTGTAAGTATGCAATTCTAAACAAGCTACTAAAGTCCTGTTCGGATATTGTTCTTTTACGGCTTTTGTCGTTGCAGCCACTTTACTTGGCGAATGCGCGAAATCTTTATAAGCAACTTTTCCTTTTCCTTCGGCAATTTTTTCTAATCTTTTTGAGGCTCCTTTAAAACTTGCTATAGCTTCGTAAAAATCGGCTTCGTCTACGCCCATGTTTTGGCAAATCCATTTTGCACCGGCAAGGTTATTTAAATTATGTGCTCCAAAAACTTCTATCGGCATATCGCCTTCAGGTGTTTTTAGCAGCGTTACACCATCACTAACTGAATATTCAGGAGTATTGTAAGCTAACTTACGAATTGGGTTCGTAGCTGCTTCGGCAACACGTTTTACTTCAGGATCATTTTCGTTGTAGACTAAAATTCCACCGTTTGTAATTTTACCAATAAATATTTCGAATTGCTCTACATAATTTTCATAAGTCGGGAACACATTAATATGATCCCAGGCAATTCCCGAAATTAAAGCAATATTAGGCTGATACAAATGAAATTTTGGTCGCCTGTCTATCGGAGATGATAAATATTCGTCGCCTTCAAGAACTACAAAATCATTTTCTTCAGTAAGATGCACCATGGTATCGAAACCTTCTAACTGTGCCCCTACCATATAATCAACGTTGATATTATGGTAATGCATAACATGCAAAATCATTGACGTAATAGTTGTTTTTCCGTGAGAACCTCCAATAACAACTCGGGTTTTATTTTTAGATTGCTCGTATAAAAATTCAGGATACGAATAGATTTTTAAACCTAATTCCTGTGCTTTAAGCAATTCCGGATTATCCGCTTTGGCGTGCATTCCTAAAATTACGGCTTCAATATCTGAAGTTATTTTTTCAGGAAACCAACCCATTTCAGCAGGCAGAATTCCTTTTTTTTCTAATCTTGATTTTGAAGGTTCAAAAATAGCATCATCACTTCCTGTAACCTGATATCCTTTGTTATGCAATGCTAATGCCAAGTTGTGCATGGCACTTCCGCCAATGGCGATGAAATGTGTTTTCATTTAAAATTCCAATTTTTATGTTTCAAATTTCAATTTACTTGAAATTTAAGTTTTTAGTTTACTATTTAGGCCTCGAATTTTCTTTTGAGTTCTTGTGCCTTTTTAGGATCTTTTAATTTGTTCAAATATAAATTATATAATTTTTGAAATGTGATTTTTGATTTACCAATTTCATTTGCTTTTATATAATTTTTTTCGGCTGATGCATATCTATTAAAGTACTCGTCAATTCTTCCTCTGGACATATAACCATCTACGGGTGAAAATTGGGCCAGTTCATTCGAATACGAAATTGCTTTAGACTCGCTTCCGCCAACAATTCCGGGCAATTGCAAGTACAATTCTATCAATGCCCATCTGGCCGGAATATGTTTTGGATTTAAAGCTATCGCTTTTTCAAAGGCTGCTTTCATATCGTCTACCATTCCAAAAGCCTTAAGCTTATTTACTTCCATAGCGCGCATGGCTAAGGCTCCTCCATATTTAAAAAAAAAATTCGCTTCGGTTGGTTTCAATACTGTCAGTTTTTTAAAATATTTTGCAGCATCAATCCATGACTTATTATAGGCTTCGATGTCGCCTAAGTATTCAATTGTTTTTAAATCAGACGGTTTTGTTTTCAAAACCCCTTCAAAAAGCAATTGTGCTTCATCGTATTTTTTGGCATGAAATAACTTCTCTCCTTTCTCGAAATTAGTTTGCGACCAACTTAAAATTGGAACGAATAAAAAAAGAAGGATTAGTTTTTTCATATTTCAAAAATAAGGAAATATAGCATCCGTGATTTGCTTTTACAGATAAATTACTAATTTGTACGAAATTTATTTTATTACCTTTCCCAACCTTTACAAAAAAACCGCTCTCTATATACTAAAATCGACTTATGAAAAAAATATTATTTGTATTCTTATTGTTTACTACTGCTTTATTTGCTCAGAAAAACGACAAAAACTGGGCTAAAGTTTCTTCTTATGAAAATGAAGGCAAAATAAAATCAGCCAATGAAACAGTTGACAAAATTTACAAAAAAGCAGTTTCAAAAAAAGACGAAGTACAAATGATAAAATGTTTTTTTTATCAATCTAAATATTTACAGGTTATTGATGAAAATGCAAAAACCAAAATCTTAGACCATCTTAAAACAGATATTAACCGGGTTTCGATACCATCAAAAGCGATTTTGAATTTAATTTATGCCAAATGCTTAAACAATTACTACAATTATGCTGTTGTCGATAGTACAGCCGTAGTTGTAGATGAAGCTGTTGCAATGTTAGATTCTGTTAGTTTTGATGCAGATACTGTTGCGGTTGCCATAGATACCACAGCGATTGTTGATATGCAGGAAAACGATAACGAAACCGTTGATTTTTCATCCGAAAAAGAAGTAATTGCACTTTACGAAAAAACACTGGAAAACGAATCAATCCTAAAAAAAACGTCTTTAAAAAAGTACCAGGATATTTTTAGTTTTTTGACTTTAGAAAAGCTAAAAAACGAAAACTTATACGAGTATTTACTCAAGGAAAATATCGAATTTTTTACTGAAAAAATTGAGCGATGGCAAATTGAAAATAGTCAAATCGCAGCATATAAAGAAGAGCTTTTAGGCAATTCAGAAGCCTTTTTAAAGCTTGATCACAATTTTATAAATGAAGAAAATTTTAAAAAAGTACTTTCTTTATATCAAAAGCTCGAATCAGACAATCCTTCATTAGAAAATCAATTTGACCGAATTATTTTTTGCATGGATTTTCTACCGGAAAATAACGAAGATTTGACAACGTTTTTGAATCAATTTCAACAACGTTCGAATGATCCGATTCTTACTCAAAAAATTCTATTAAAAAAGGCAGAAATCCTGGTTAATCAGGCTTCAAAAGAATCGCATCCGGATTATAATATCGAAGCTGTTAAAATATACGACAATATCCTAAAAATTAATGATCAGACTTTTGTCGCTCAAACTGCTTTAGAGCAAAAACATAATGTTACTTCAAAATCATTGAATGTTCAGTTTCAAAAATTCACTTACAATAACGAGAATTCAAGAGTTTTTATCAGTTATAAAAATCTTGACCATTTAAGAATCTCTTTCTACAAAATAGACCAAAAAAAACTCAAACCATTTGTAAATTCATATAATGATATTGAATTAGATAGTTTGGTCGATGTTATTAAAAAAAAACAAATTAAAATAGCTTATAAAGAATATCAGCTTCAAAACAAAAATGATTATTTTGAATACACAACAGAGGTTGTTTTACCACAACTCGAAACAGGAAGTTATCTTGCATATTTTGAAAGTGATTCTGATATAAAAAACGAGAAAGCTTCATCCTATCAAACTATTACAGTTTCCAACCTAAGCGTTCTGACCTCTCATGAAAATAACAAAGAAAACTTTCAGGTTCTGGATCGAAAAACAGGAAAACCCCTTGAAAATGTAACCATAAAATCTAATTGTTATACCCTTAATACAAATTCAAATGGATTGGCTTCTTATATCGGATCAAATAACGACCATTACGATGAGGACAATGACAATTACAATGAGCATATAGAATTTTCATTGGCAAATGATACTATTTCACTAGAGAGGAATTATTTTCAATATAACCGACAATACAATCAAACAGAAGACAATCTTTTAAACGGCAAAGTTGAATTTTATCTCGACAGAGCAATTTATCGTCCGGGACAAACTGTTTTTTATAAAGGAATTGCGATTAAAAAAGAAAAAAAGAAAACCCATATTGTCGCAAATACCACATTTAAAATCATTGTTAGAGATGCTAATTATCAAGCTTTAAAAGAATTTGAAGTTATTACTAATGAATTTGGGTCATTTTCAGGCGAGTTCATTTTACCTCAAAACGGCTTAACAGGCAACTATACTATTAACATCGTACAACCTGATAATTATGCAGACAGAGATGCTTCTTTTAAAAATAAACCAAATGCATCATTTTGGGGAACAGTAAGACTTCAAAATTCGCAAGCTAATTTTAAGGTCGAAGAATACAAACGCCCTAAATTTAAAGTCGATTTTGATCCTAAAAAAGAAAGCTTTCAGATCAATCAATCCATAAAAGTAAACGGAACCGCAAAAGCATTTGCCGGAAGTAACATTTCTGAAGCAAAAGTAAGGTATGCCGTAAATCGATTCACACGTTACTCTAGAAATTATAGTGATTATTGGGGACAGGAACAAAACGAAATCATAACAACCGGAGAAACCAAAACAGATGCGTCTGGAAAATTTGTAATTGAATTTATTGCCGAACCTTCAAAAAATGTTGTAAAAGAAGAATTGCCTGTTTTTAATTACAGCATAACTGTCGATGTAACAGATATTAATGGCGAAACACATACATCGGAAACCATTGTAAAAGTTGGTTATCATGATTTGATAATCAATGCCAGTATTCCGGATCGTATTGAAACTAAAAACAAAAACGAAATTACACTTACAAGTACCAACTTAAACGGAGAATTTTTAGCTGCAAAAGGCGAAATCAAATTGTATTTTGTTAGCCCTTTTTCTAATAAATTCAAAGAAAACGTTTGGCAAAAACCAGAAATCGAGAGCATTTCAGCATCAGATTTTGAAAGATTGTTTCCTTATGAAATTATAGAAGTTGAAACAGATAAAGCAAACGAAATTTTATTGTTTTCAAAGAAAGTAGATACCGAAAAAGACAAAAAAATAGCGCTGGATTTTATTTCAGATTATAAATCCGGAAACTATAAAATTGTATTCTCGGCAAAAGATACTTTTAATAATCCTATAGAAGCTGTTGCTCCTTTTGAAATCAAACAAAGCAAAGACAAATTTACTCCCGGTAAATTATTTACGGCAGAACAAATAAATACGGATCCAAAAAAAGATGGTTTTGCAGTAATTAAACTTTCATCTGTAATTCCGGATCTTTATATCAATACAAAAGGAAATTACGGTAATCAAACCTATTTTGAGAACATATATCATTTGCAAAACAATGAAATAACAATCAAAATTCCGCTAAAAAAAGAATTCGAAAAATCGATTGGTGTAAGTTTTCAAAGCATTTTTGAAAGCCAAATTTTCGAAGACCAGATAACTATTCCACTAAAAACAGAAGAACCTAAACTAGAATTACTTGTAGAAAGTTTTAGAAATAAAATAGAACCCGGAAGCAAAGAAACCTGGTCGTTTAAACTAAAATCAATCAATGCCAAAACCGAAGCGGAAGTTCTAGCTTCTATGTACGACAGCTCTTTGGATCAGTTTACAAAAAGAGATTGGAATAGCTTAAATATTGACAATTACCATTATAATTCTTCTAATTTCAAATCTGGTTTAGGTTTTGAACGAATATATTCATCTCTGCAAAATCTAAATGATTTTCTTCCATTAACTAATTTCTATAAAAATGACACACATTTAAACTGGTTTGGTTTTGACTTCAACAATAGTCGATACGGAGACTCACTTGGCATGACTATAACCGAACTTAAAGACAAAAAAGTAGGCAGCGAAACTATTAAAGGAGATCCTGATGCTGTTTTAACGGTTGACGAACCTGTTGGTGCTGGAGCTTCTGCTATTATACTTGAAGAAAAATCGGTTAACGAAGTAAGATTTGTAAAACCTGTCTATATGAAGACAGATAATCACACGCAAAACAACCCAGAATACTATTTTCAAACTAATAAAATCAAATTTATACCAGGAAAAAAAATAATAAATGGGTTGACTTCTATAATTATAGATCAATCGACATTGTATATAATTGATGGGGAAATTTCTTCTGAAAGTAATTTCAAAAAAATAAACCCTGATGATCTTCTGGATATAGAATTTTTAACTGGAGATGAAGCCACAGCACTTTATGGAAGCAGGGCAGCAAATGGCGTAATAATCATTACAACAAAAAAAGCATTAGAAGCCTTAACCAAAGTGAAAGCCAGAAAAAATCTATCTGAAACCGCTTTCTTTTTACCGAATTTAAAAACAGATGCAACTGGAAAAGTAAGTTTCAATTTTACTTCTCCGGAAGCTTTAACGGCCTGGAAACTTCGTTTGTTGGCACATAATAAAGATGCTGTTTCCGGTTATTTAGAGAAAAGTGTTGTTACGCAAAAAGAGTTGATGGTTTTACCGAATTTCCCACGATTTTTTAGAGAGAAAGATACGATTGTAATTTCTGCTAAAATCTCGAATATTACAGATCAGGCAAAAACTGGAATTGCGATTTTACAGTTTTTTGATGCCGTAACCATGCAGCCAGTTGATGCGAAAGTGCTCAATGCAAAAAATGTGCGTAATTTTAATGTTGGTGCTTTCGGAAATACAACAGCAACCTGGACAATTTCAATTCCTGAAGGTTTGCAAGGTGTTCAATATAAAATTCTGGCTAAGTCAGGTAATTTTTCTGATGGAGAAGAAAACATACTTCCGGTTTTAACAAACAATATGTTGGTTACAGAAAGTATTCCGATTTGGGTTCGTGAGAATTCTACAAAAAAATATACTTTCGAGAATTTAAAAAACAACAATTCTACCACTTTAAAAAATCATCAGCTTACGCTTGAATATACTTCTAATCCGTCATGGCTCGCCATTCAGTCTTTGCCTTATTTAATGGAATATGAACATGAATGCGCGGAACAAACTTTTGCCCGTTTTTATGCCAATGCTTTGGCTTCAGAAATCATTTCAAGCAATCCTAAAATAGCTGCTATTTTTGAAGATTGGAGGAAAAACAAAAAACTGAATTCGAAACTAGAAGAAAACGAAGAATTAAAATCGATCATTCTGGCAGAAACACCTTGGCTAAATGACACACAAAGTGAAGATGAAAAGAAAAAAAATCTGGCACTTTTATTTGATTTGGAGAAAATGAAAACTTCACAGGAAGCCACTTTCGATAAATTAAAAGAGAAACAAAAAACATCCGGAGGATTTTCATGGTTTGGCGGTAGTAATGAAAGCGAATATATTACCAGACATATTTTGGCAGGTTTAGGTCATTTATCTAAATTGAATAAAAGCAAAGAAAATGATATTAAAATTGACGCTATTGCCAAAACCGGAATTCCGTTTCTGGACAATAAATTTTTAGACTATTACAAAACGCACACTAAAAACTTAAAAGGAATAAATAAACTAATCTGGATTAATCCTTATTCTGATTTGCATTACTTATATACCAGAAGTTTTTATTTAGAGAAATATCCACTTTCTGATACTTTGAAAAAAGCAACTAAATTGTATTTAGAAACGGCTAAAAAAGATTGGTTAAAATATTCGCTTTACGAAAAAGGATTGGCTGCTTTGACTTTAAATCGTTTTGGAGAAAGTGAATCTGCTAAAAAAATCATAGAAAGTTTAAAAGAAACAGCATCCAACAATGAAGATTGGGGAATGTATTGGATCGCCAATAAAGCAGGCTGGTATTGGTATCAGGCACCAATAGAAACTCAGGCATTATTAATTGAGGCTTTCGCCGAAGTGAATCACGACACCAAATCTGTAGATGCCATGAAAGTCTGGCTGCTAAAAAACAAACAAACCAAAAACTGGCCAACCACAAAAGCAACTACCGAAGCTATTTATGCTTTATTGATGCAAGGAAACGATTGGCTTTCTGTAAAAGACAATACGGTTATTAAAATTGGAGACGAAAAAATCCTAACCAAAAAGTTGGCAGAAAATGAAAAAGAAGCTGCAACCGGTTACATCAAACTGAACTGGAAAACAGCCGAAATCAAAAAGGAAATGGCTTCTATTAAAATCGAAAACAAATCGAAAGTTCCTGGTTTTGGTGGCGTTTACTGGCAATATTTTGAAGATCTGGATAAAATAAAAAACAATTCGGGAACTGTTTTATCGGTTAAGAAAGAATTATATCTAAAGAAAAACTCAGCAAAAGGTGATAAATTAGAGAGAATTACAACTAAAAACCCTTTAAAAACCGGTGACTTGGTAACGGTAAGATTGGTAATTACATCAAAAGAAGATACAGAATTTGTGCATCTAAAAGATATGAGAGCTTCTTGTTTTGAACCTGTAGATGTGCTTTCAGCATATCAATACAAAGATCGTTTAGGATATTATATGAGTACAAAAGATGCTGCAACGCATTTCTTTTTTGATCAAATCAACAAAGGAACTTATGTAATAGAATATGATATTCGTGTAAACAATAGCGGAGAATTCTCTAACGGAATTACCACTATCGAAAGTATGTATGCTCCTGAATTTGCGAGTCATACAAAAGGAATACGAGTAAAAGTTCAATAATAGTTATTGTAAAATTCCAATAAGAAAATTCCAAATTTTCTGCAACAAAAAACCCGACAAGCTTTAAAAACTTGTCGGGTTTACTTATATAAATAAATCGAGATTATTTTATAATCGTCAATTCATCAATAATATTTTTTGCTCCGGCGTATTTGTCGATAATCCAAAGTACATAACGAATATCTACGTTAATAGTTCTTTGCAATTTAGGATCAAAAATTACGTCTCCAGCCATCGCTTCGATATTTCCATCAAAAGCAATTCCAATTAATTCTCCTTTTCCGTTTAATACCGGAGAACCAGAGTTTCCACCTGTAATATCATTATCAGTCAAGAAGTTTACTGGCATATATCCTGCTTTATCAGCATATTGTCCGTAATCTTTGGCTTTGTTTAATTCTAATAAACGAGCTGGTAAATCAAATTCCTGATCTCCTGCTTTATACTTTTTCACCATACTTTCCATGGTTGTATAATTGTTTATTGTTGCATCATTACGCGGATCTGCAGGCAGAGCGCGAACTTTTCCGTAAGTCAATCTCAAAGTTGAGTTAGCATCAGGATATTGAATCGCGTTTAATTTAGATTCTCTTAAACCTTCAACCAATTTGCGGTAAGCAATTGCAAAACCATCATCAGCCTTAGATTGGTCATCTGTTTTAGAACGGTATTTTGTCAACAAATCATTAGAAATAATATACAAAGGATCGTGTACAATTGCCAATGGTTTTGGGTTAGCCATAAACGCTAATACTTTTTCTTTAGTTGTAAAATAACTTATTTCAGTTGCTTTGGTAACATCAGCAGTAAAATCGCCGTTATTTTCTGATTTCATTTTAGCTACTTTAGAAGCTAAACCATATTCAGCACCTTTAGAAGCATATAAATTCAATTGCGCAGTTAACACATCTTTTTCAACCGGCGCATAAAATTCACCGTAGATATTATCGATCATGGTGTTAATTTTAGGCAGCATTTCTGCTTTTTTAGCGTCATTTTCATTATAGTAAGCAATCAATGCATTTCCTAAATTTGCCGGTCCTGCTGCATAGCTGGAAGTACGCAAAAGTTGCATTAAGTAATTATCATGACTCGCTTTTAAATTCGTTTCTCTGTAATAATCATTAATGGTTGGAATTACATTTTCATACTTTTCTTTATTAGCAGGTTTGGTTGCCCATTCGTAGAATTTATCTTCCTGTACCGTTTTGGCATCTACAGTTCCGGCTTTTGTCAAAGCATCAATCATTCCCTGACGGTTTTTCCAATAATTAGCTGTCGAAGCATATTTAGACGCATATTGCAAACGAACTGTTGCATCTTTGTCCATATATTTTTTCATTACGTCCATTCCGGTTTTAGCACCTTCAACCCATGCAGGATAAGCATATTTTATGTTTTGCTCAATTCCACCCGCCGGCATCCAACGGTTTGTTCTTCCCGGATATCCAAGAATCATCGCAAAATCATTTTCTTTAACCCCTTTAATACTTACAGGTAAGTAATGTTTTGGTTGCAAAGGCACATTTTCTTTAGAATATGTTGCCGGGTTTCCTGCTTTGTCAGCATATACTCTAAACATAGAAAAATCTCCTGTTTGACGAGGCCATTCCCAATTGTCAGTATCTCCTCCGAACTTACCAACACTTTCTGGTGGAGTTCCTACTAAACGAACATCAGTATAATCTTGGTAAACAAAATAGTAATATTCATTTCCCTGAAAAAAAGGACGAACTGAAACAGTATATTTTCCGCCTTCATTATTTTCTTTTTCAATCAAAGCAATTTCTTGCTGAATTATTTTGTTTCTATCTGTTTCTGTCATTGTATCATTTACTTTTGACAAAATTCTTTTAGAAACGTCATCCATACGAACAAAGAAACGAACGTACAATGATTTTGGTTTCATTTCGGCACTTCTTTCTTTTGCCCAAAAACCATCTTTTAAATAGTTTTGTTCTGCTGTAGAAAGTTCTGCAATGGCATTGTAACCACAATGGTGATTTGTTAAAACCAATCCGTCTTTAGAAACGATTTCAGCTGTACATCCTCCGTTAAATTGCACTATAGCATCTTTTAAACTGTGATGATTAATACTGTAAATTTCTTCGGCTGTTAATTGCAAGCCCATTTTTGCCATATCTCTATGGTTCAACCTTTCGATAAACATCAAAAACCACATTCCTTCATCTGCTCTTACAGGAAAAGCCATTAGACACATGGTTAAGAATAAAATTATTTTTTTCATGTTATTTTGTTTAAGTGTTGCGAATATAGCTCATTTTCATAATTATATCAACTTCTAAATTTTATAAATAAAAATATCAAATATATTTTCGAGCAATATTGCGAAATTCACAATTTCACAAACAAGAAAAACACAACCAATTTTAAGAATAAATATTTATTGAAACCATTAAAATTAGGTATTTACTGTTTTGAAAATTTTAAAAACATAAGCTATTTGTAAAAATTAACTTTCAATATTAAAAAATTAAAAGAAACTATTTCTTACAAAAAATAATTGCTTTAATTTGTCTTTCCATTTAAAAAGAATAAAAATGAAAAAATTATTATTAGCAGTTGTACTTTTTGTTACAACTATTGCAAGCGCTCAAAAAGGTTCAATCTTACTAAGCGGAAACGTTGGATTTGCATCAGAAAAAATTGGTGATTTAAAAAAGGAAGGATTTGATTTTTCTCCAAAAGTGGGCTATCAATTTACTAATAACTGGACTGCAGGTGTTGAAGGTTCAATCATGAATTATAAAGAATCTAATACTAAACGAGTAGAAGCATACAAAATTGGTGCATTTACACGTTACTCACTTCCACTTTCTGAGTTATTCTCTTTTTACACTGATTTAGGTGCAGGATATCAAGACACAACCCTTAATGATGCAAAAGGAATGTATGCAAATATTACTCCGGCTATATTTATTAACGTGAAAAGAGGTTTTGGTTTAAATTTCTCAATTGGAGGAGCTTACTATGAAAACCTTTGTGGAAAAGGAACTCCAAGACAGGAAAATATTGGTTTTAATTTTGGAAAATCCTTCACTTTAGGAATTTCTAAAAACTTTGGACTATAATATTTAGATATTAGCCAATCTAAATTTTAACTCTTTTTGTTTTCGCAAAAAGTAAAAACCCGACAATTATTATTGTCGGGTTTTATATTTTAAAATAGTAAGATCTTTAATCGTTCAACATTTTCCAAAGTTTGTCTTTCAAATCTGTCAAACCTTGTTGAGCAACAGATGAAATAAACATGTATGGAATATCTTTGAAAGCGACGTCTAACTCTACTTTTAATTCTGCTTTAAGTTCATCATCAAGCATATCGCATTTTGAGATTACTAATAAACGTTCTTTATCCAGCATTTCAGGATTGTACTTCGTTAACTCGTTAACTAAAATATCATATTCTCCTTTAATATCCGGTGTATCAACCGGAACTAAAAACAGTAATGTTGAGTTACGTTCAATATGGCGAAGGAAATAATGTCCTAATCCTTTTCCTTCTGCTGCGCCTTCAATAATTCCCGGAATGTCAGCAATTACAAACGATTGATAATCTCTGTAAGCAACAATTCCTAAATTTGGTTTTAGCGTTGTAAAAGGATAATCAGCAATTTTTGGTTTTGCTGAAGTTAGAACAGATAATAAAGTTGATTTTCCCGCATTAGGAAAACCTACTAAACCAACATCTGCCAGAACTTTCAATTCTAAAATCACATCCATTTCTACACCCGGTAAACCTGGCTGCGCGTATCTTGGCGTTTGATTTGTTGAACTTCTAAAGTGCCAGTTTCCTAAACCGCCTTTTCCACCTTTTGAAAGGATTCTTTTTTCACCATCTTCGGTAATTTCGAATAACGTTTCTCCGGTTTCTTTGTCTTTTACAACAGTTCCCAAAGGCACTTCGATAAATTTATCATCTCCGTCAGCACCAGTACTACGGTCTCCTCCTCCATCTGCACCGTGGCCGGCTTTAATGTGACGGGCAAATTTTAAATGAAATAATGTCCACAAACCTTTATTTCCAACTAAATATACGTGTCCACCGCGACCACCATCACCTCCGTCCGGGCCTCCTTTTTCAATAAATTTCTCCCTATGTAAATGTGTAGATCCTTTTCCTCCCTTTCCGGAAGAAACATAAATCTTAACATAATCTACAAAATTTCCTTCTGTCATTGTTTTAAATTTCAGATTTTAGATTTTAGATTTTAGATTACTCTAAGTCTTGCCTCTAACTTCTATTGTTTTTGTATTCAGTCTCAGTCTCGATTTTCAGTGCAAACTGCGACTGAAAACTATTCTTTATTTATGATAGTTTAAAGTTTAAAGTTTCAGGTTTCAGGTTGGCGCATGGCACTTAACCTGAAACATAATAAAACCTGAAACAAATTCTCTTTACTCTTTAAGCGTTTTTACCAGCACTTTATCAATCTTTACGCCGTCCATATCTAATACTTCAAGCACAAATTTTTGCCAGATCAGTTTCTCGCCTTCTTTTGGAATATGAGAAAGCTCGGTCATAATCATTCCGCTTACGGTATTTACTTCGTAGTCGTTTGTTAATTCGTCTAACTCAAAATACGTTAGGAAATCGTGCAGTGAATAATGTCCGTCTACTAACCATGAACCATCTTCTCTTTCGATAAGCTGAAATTCATCTTTATAAAAATCTGAGGCATCACCAACTAAAGCTTCAAGAATATCATTTAAGGTAATTATACCTTGAAAAACGCCATATTCATCTGAAACCAATGCGTAATGAACGCCTGTTCTTTTAAAATTTTCCAACGCTTTATACGCCGTTGTCTGCTCCATTAAATACGGAGGATCTGTCATTATTGCTGATAAATCGAAATGTTCACTTTCGATGTTGGCAAATATATTTTTAAGCGTTACGATACCTACAATATCATCGTAGTTGTCGCTGTAAACCGGATAAACGGTATGCAAATCCATCAAAACCAATTCTTTTATTTTGGCTTTATCTGCATTTAATGGCAACATATCTACCGATTTTCGGTGTGTCATTAACGAGTTTACTTTTCTGTCACCAATATGAAAAACGCGTTCTACAATATCTTGTTCTATTTCCTGAACTTCTCCGCCTTCTGTTCCTTCTTTAATGATGGCTTTAATTTCTTCTTCGGTCACTTTACCGTCTGCTGAAGGTTTTATTTGTAAAACGTTCAGTAAAAAATCAGTTGAAGTGGTCAGCATCCAGATAAACGGCGCTGTTATTATAGAAACAATTTTCATTGGCAGCGCTACTGCTTTTGCAATCGCCTCGGGATAATTTAATCCGATACGTTTTGGCAATAATTCTCCTAAAACCAAAGAGAAAAATGTTAAAACTACAACTACAATTCCAACGGCAACAGAATGTGCGTAAGGTTTTAAAACGGCAAATCCGCTTACAAAAGTTTCAACGTCTACCGTGATTTTATCACCACTATAAATACCTGTCAAAATTCCGATTAAGGTAATTCCGATTTGTACGGTTGATAAAAATTTGTTTGGAGAATTGGCTAAATCGAGCGCAATTTTGGCACTTTTGTTTCCTTTTTTTGCTGCTGTTTCCAGTCTATTTTTTCTGGCCGAAATTAGTGCAATTTCAGACATAGAGAAAACTCCATTTAATAGTATTAGAAAAAATATTATTAGTATTTCCAATGTTTAGTAGATTCGTTATTAGTTTGGTTCGTTAATATAATGGTAATCTCGATTTGTATTTTTTAGCCCAGATTGAAGAGAAAAGCCCGGAGCTAAAAAAACTAATTTTTCTTGCCAGAAAACAGCGGCCGGAGGAAGCTCGTTTTATGGTTAGAAAAATTGTTTTTTTAGCGAGGACTTGTAACGACAGCTGGATTAGCTTCTACAAATTATCTATAACTGACGTTAATCTTTCTGTAATTTCTTCAATTGTTCCGATACCGTTTACGGCATGAAATTTATTTTGTGCTTTATAATATCCTATTAATGGCGCTGTTTTTTCGTTGTATTCCTGATATCTCACACGAATTTTTTCTTCGTCCTGATCGTCAACTCTTCCGCTTGTTTTTCCTCTTTCTAATAAACGTGCTACTAAAATTTCGTCGTCGGCTTCTAATGCGATTGTTGCTGTTACGCTTGAACCAATTGTTGGTAAAAACTTATCTAAAGCTTCTGCCTGATCTAAAGTTCTTGGATATCCGTCGAATAAAAAACCATCTGTATCCGGATGTTTGTTTACTTCATCTATTAACATTTCAGTAGTAACCTGGCAAGGAACTAATTCTCCATTGTCCATAAAAACTCTTGCTCTTTTACCTAAATCTGTATCATTTTTTAAATTAAAACGAAAAATATCTCCTGTCGAAAGATGTGTTAATTTGTACTTTTCTTTTAAAAATTCTGCCTGAGTTCCTTTTCCTGCTCCTGGCTTTCCAAATAAAACAATGTTAATCATAATATGAGTGAGTGTTGTGACTTCTAGCTTTTTATGAAAGAAGTTTAAAATGAATATATAGTTGTGTTGTGTTTAAAATTATTCTGCTAATTTATATACTTCTGTTAAATTTCGTCCTAAACCATCGTAATCTAAACCGTAACCTACGATGAATTTATTTGGAATCCTGATTCCGATATAATCTATTTTAATGTCTTTTTTATAGGCTTCAGGTTTAAAAAACAAAGTGGCGACTTTAAAATGTTTTACATTTTGTTGTTTAAATAAATGCTTCAATTCTTCGACAGTATTTCCTGTGTCTACAATATCTTCAATAATAACAACGCTTCTGCCGGTTAAATCCTGATTGATTCCGATTAATTCTTTAACCGAATTCGTGCTTTCGGTTCCTTCATAAGATGCCATTTTGATAAATGAAACCTCGCAAGGACTTTTATATTTTTTCAAAAAATCTGCAACGACCATAAATGCGCCATTCAGGACTCCGATAAAAATTGGAGTTTCGTCTGCAAAATCATCTTCTACTTGTGCAACTATTTTTGTTAAAGCAAAATCAATTTCTTTAGCCGAAATAAACGGAACAAATTGTTTATCGTGAAGTTGTATCATTATTTTTATATTTAAAATAATGCGCAAAGATACAGAATTACAACCAAACTGTAAGTATCAAAAATCTACTGTAATTACATTTTTTTACACTCAGAGTATATTTCTTTTTAACAATGTTAAATATCAGTTAATAATTACAAAAAGTTTCCTGTCGCTATTTTTAAATTTATTAAATTGTTGTTTTTAAAACATTTAACCCAAATCAGAAATGAAAACAACCATACAATTACTTTCGGCATCATTATTAATCGTAATGACGGCCTGCAACGGACAGGTAAAAAAAGAAGAGAAAGAGGCTTTGGCAAAACAGCCTGCTAATATTGTAAAAACTGCTGTTGGCGATATTACTTTACCTCCACCATACGCTACAGAATCTAAAACTAATAATAGTAAAGTTATTGGCTGGCCGGAAGGCAAAACGCCAAAAGCACCGGAAGGTTTTACGGTAACAAAATTTGCTGATGGTTTCGAGAACCCGCGTTGGACTTATATTGCTCCAAACAATGATATTTTTGTGGTGGAAAGCGGAACAAGAACGAGTAAAAACCAGATTACTGTTCTTCGAGATAAAGATAAGGACGGAAAATTTGAAACGCGCGAAGTTTTTATAAAAGACCTGAATAAACCTTTTGGAATGCTTGTTCTAAAAGACTTTTTCTACATTGCTAATACAGATGGTTTGTATAAATATCCGTACAAAAATAATCCGCTAAAATTAGAAACAAAGGGCATAAAAATTCTTGAACTTCCTGCGGGAGGTTACAACAATCACTGGACAAGAAATTTACTTGCCAATGCTGATGGATCAAAAATTTATGTTTCTGTAGGTTCCGGAAGTAATGTTGGAGAAAACGGCATGGATAAAGAAGTTCGACGTGCTGATATTCTGGAAATTAATCCTGACGGAACCGGAGAAAAAATTTACGCATCGGGTCTTAGAAATCCGGTTGGAATGGATTGGAATCCTGCTAATAAAGAACTTTGGACTGCGGTTAACGAACGTGATGAACTTGGTGATGATTTGGTTCCTGATTATATTACGAGTGTAAAAAAAGATGGTTTTTACGGATGGCCATATTCTTATTATGGCAATATTCCTGACCCAAGATTAAAAGGCGCACGCAAAGATTTGGTTGAAAAAGCAATTGTTCCTGATGTTTCGGTTGGTGCTCATACAGCTTCTTTAGGTTTGGCTTTTTATGATAAAAGTGCTTTTCCGGCGAAATACAAAAATGGTGCTTTTGTTGGGCAACATGGTTCCTGGAACCGCGCCAAAATATCAGGTTACAAAGTTGTTTTTGTACCGTTTGCTAACGGAAAACCTTCCGGAAAGCCTGAGGATTTTTTAACAGGTTTTATTTCTGATGAAAATAAAGCTGAAGTTTACGGGCGACCTGTTGCTGTAACGGTTATGAATGACGGATCGCTTTTGGTAAATGATGATAGCGGAAATACAATTTGGAAAGTGACTGCTAATAAATAAGATTTCAATCTTTTAAATTCCAAACTCCAATTTTGCCACTGCAGCTGAAAAGCTTTGGTCAATTTTGTCATTTGGACGGAGGAGAAATCACATTCGGGATTCTACAAAGATTGGCGATTTTGATTGCGGAGTTTCTAGTGTGATTTCTCCTCCTTCAAAATGACAAGATTGTGTTTAATAATTAAGCATAAAACCGCTCAACAAACTCTTTTATGATTATAAAAAAATATTGTTTTCTCTTTCTTGTGTTTTGTATTTTCCAAAATATTGAAGCACAAGAAAAAGAAAGCAAAACTATTGATTCTGTAAAAACAGAAAAACTTGAAGAAGTTGTAATTAGTTCCTTTCATATAGATAATCGGTTGCAGACAACGCCGGCAGCAATTGGTATTTTATCCAAAAATGATTTACAGCAAAATAATAAAACAGATATAAGCACGGTGCTGAACACGCTTTCGGGTGTATTTATGCAATCTGCAAATTTTACGACAACCCGAATTTCGATTCGCGGAATTGGCGCAAGAACTCCTTACGGAACTAATAAAATCAGAGGTTTTTACGGAAACATTCCGCTGACTTCGGGAAATAGCGAAACGGTTATTGATGATATTGATTTGGAGAATATCGGCCAGATTGAAATTATAAAAGGTCCTCTTTCGAGTGTTTACGGCGCGGGTTTGGGCGGTGCCATTTTAATTTCACCTCAACTTTCAAAAAATAACGGTCAAAGTGCAGGAATAAGTAGCACTTTTGGCTCTTTTGGTTTAGTGAAAAACAGTTTGAATTATAGTTTGAATGAAAAAAGCGGGAGCCTGAATTTAAGTTATCATAATTTAAAAACGGATGGCTGGCGAGAAAACAGCGCTTATAACAGAGAAGGAATTACGCTTGCGGGAGAATTGTTTAGAAAAGAAAATAGTAAACTTACTTATTTTACTAATTATACCTATTTAAAAGCTTTTATTCCGAGTTCTATTAACAAAGCAGCTTACGAAAATAATCCTAAATCTGGCGCGCCAACCTGGGTAGCTGCAAAAGGATTTAAAGAATACAAATCGACTTTGGGCGGGCTTGCATATGATTTTAAAATGAATGAGAATTTAAGCAATTCGACTTCTGTTTTTATTAATTATAAAGACAATAACGAACCAAGACCTTTTGATATTTTACGTCAGTATACTTTTGCTGCCGGAGCAAGAACTCAGTTTTCAGGAAAGTTTAAAATCAAAGAAACAGAAACGCAATTTATTGCCGGAGCAGAATATTTTAGGGACAATTATAACGGAAATACTTTTGAAAATTTATACCAACAGAATAATGGTTTGGGAAGTTTGCAAGGCGATCCGCTTACGGAAACCAATCAGAAAAGGCATTTTTATAATCTCTTTTCTCAAATCAGAACTTTACTTTCTGAGAAATTGGAGCTTCAGGCGGGATTAAATTATAATAAGACGCGATTTGAACTTGAAAACGATCTTCCGAATACAACTTCTGCCGAAAAATATAATTATGATGGCGTTTTTTCACCTCAACTTTCTCTCTTACTTAAACCAAGCACAGAGCGAACGCTTTATTTTTCTGCAAGCCGGGGATTTTCGATGCCGGCAACGGAGGAAACTCTAAAAAGCGATGGCACGATAAATCCTGATATTAAACCTGAAAATGGTTATAATTTTGAAGTTGGCGGAAAATTCTATTTTTTAAATAAAAAGCTTTACGCGGAGTTTGCGGTTTACAGAATGGAAATTAAAGATTTACTGGTAGCGAAAAGAATTGGCGATGATCAGTATGAAGGAATAAATGCGGGTAAAACATTGCATGAAGGTGTTGAAATTACGCTAAAACACAACTGGCAAATTAATCGTTTTGTTGCTTTAAATTCTTATATCTCATCATCTTTAGGAAAATATAAGTTTAAAGAATTTGTTGATAATGGCAATGATTTTTCGGGAAATAAATTAACGGGAGTTCCTGCAAATAAAGTAAATGCGGGATTAATTTTAAATACCAATTTAGGAATTTATTTTTCTGCTGATTATCAATTTGTAGATAAAATACCCATGAATGATGCCAATTCGGTATATTCAGATTCGTATAATATTATCAATTTTAAAACAGGATATGGTTTTGAAATTTTACCTCATTTAAATACACAATTGGCAGTTGGTATAAATAATGTAACGAATGAAAAATATGCTTCTTTGATTTTACCAAATGCTGTAGGTGTTGGAAATGCGGCCCCGAGATATTATTATCCCGGGCTTCCTGTAAATTATTACGGAAGTGTTTCATTAAATTATCTATTTTAGATGCCGTTTTTAAAATCAAATTCAAAGAAAATGTATGCTGAACTACAGAAAAAATTAGACTATGTAACTGCTTGCCGGGAAAACAGAACAAAGGTTGCCCAAGAGGTTCTGGAGAATGCTTCTTTATTTGAAGAACTCGTTTTTATTTGCTTTTCTCCTTCTGATAAAAATCATCATAGAGCTTGTTGGGTTCTGGAATTTGTATCTTATGAAGAACTTATTTGGCTGCAGCCCCATCTTGATTTTTTCTGCTCAAATTTGAAAATCTTAAAAGAGGAAAGTGCTATTCGCCCAATTGCAAAAGTGACGCAACATTTAATAAAAGCACATTATAAAAAAGAAGAAAATGGAATTGTCCTTTCTGAAGATAACCTTCAAAACTGTATTGAAGCTTCTTTTGACTGGCTGATAAATGATGTAAAAGTTGCCACAAAAGCCTATTCGATTAGAACCTTATATATTTTAGGAAATCATTATGACTGGATTCATCCTGAACTGCAAATTATTCTGAATAAAGATTATGCAGATCATTCGGCAGCATATAAAGCGGTTGCCAAAGAAGTTTTGAAGAAAATAGAATAGTAATGATTTATACCTTTTCAGGATACTTATAAAATCAAAAAGAGGGCATCGTAGGTGATGCCCTCTTTTTTTACTACTCAATAAATAAAACTAAACTTCATTTTAAAATCCTAGTTATTGGGGGATATTAAAATTTAAAACGAAGAAAAAATTCGTTTAATTTTTTGTGCTTCCCATTACTTTGCCGGTATGGTTGGCATTGCCAAAAAATAAGTGCTTACTAATTCTTAAATCAGTTATTCTTATGCAAACATTGATGCAAAAATCAGAATAACTTTTTTTTACTTTTTGCTTTTTTAAGTATTCAATTCTTGGGACAGAAAGGGTGATACTAAATACTTGCCATTTTTTAATGTGCAAATATAAATGCGATGTTTTTGTAAAGTTGCGAAATGGATTCGCGGTGTAGCGTAGTTTTATACCATACGTTTTTCTTTAAGGTTATATAACAAAAATATAGGGAAAACGAAATCATGAATAGCCCATTCGGACAAATCGATAGCCCGAAACGACCAGGAAAATTTCAGAAAAAATATGTGTAAGTATTAGATTTCTTTAATAAAATCAAAACATTGAAAATCAAGCAAATAAATTTTTACGTCAAAATAAATTAAATTGCAAAAAAATATAAATCGAGAAGATGAAATTCTGAAAAAGAAAGAATTTTACAGCGCTTAAAGCCTTATTTCAGAAGGCATTCTTCCAAAACGGTTTTTGAAATTTGCCGTAAACTTGCTGGAACTTTTATAACCCGTTGCCAAAGCGATATTTTTTATCTGCATATCGGTATTTTGAATCATCTGCATCGCAAGAAGTAATTTCTTCTCTTTATGAAATTGCATCATCGAAACGCCATGAACTAATTTGAAAGTGAGTTTGAGTTTTGTGGGAGACATTCCAACTTTTTCAGCAATATATTCTACACCCAAAAACGGATTTGCTATAGAATCTAAAATCAATTTTTCGGCTTTTGCTATTTTTCTGTAATCAGTAGTTTCTGTAAGTGTATAATTTCCAATTCGTTGATCTAAAAAAGCATTTTTAAAAAAAGTAGAAATTAATTGAAACGCCTGTGTTTTTAAAAGTGATTTACTTAAAAGATCTTGTTTATTATTTTCTAAAATAACCGAAATTTCTTTAGACAATTCTGCAGCATTTGGCACAATATCCTGATAGGTTATAAAACCTTTATCTGAATTGAGGAATTTTTTTATCTGATTTTCTTCCGGAAGTGTTTCAAAAGAAAAATTGCGTTCTGCCCATTCTTTGCTAAAGGCAAATAGATAAAATTCGCATTCAGATCCTTTATAAAAATAAGCGCCAACTTCAGTTCCGGGCCTTTTAAAACCCCAGTATTTGCTCGAAAAAGGCGTTTTATCTTCAAATGTATTTTGCAGCTTTACTTCACTCTCAAAAACAGAAAATGTAAGAGTGTAATAATCTATGGGAAAATCTTCGTCATAAATGGCTTTGAGCATTACATTTTTCTTAAAAGTAATATTGGTTACGATAACCCAAAAACCTTCTTCGATTTCTCGGTATCGCATTACACCTTTAGAAAAAGGATTATTTCTGTAAACCGCCTGTTCTTCTTCAACATGTTTTACAGATGGAGAATTTACAATGCTTTTTACAATTACCTGAGGAGAATTGGATAAATAAGGCAATTCAAAAAAACCATCTCTGTAAAAATTCATATTCTCTTTTATAAATTTAATCCACTTTCCTACATGCATATCATCAAATTCAAAATTTAATTTTCTCTAAAGATAGATGGTAATTCTCCAAAACGTTTTTTAAATGCCGCAGTAAACTTACTGGCACTTTCAAAACCTGTTATCATTGCAATAATCTTAATTTCAATTTCTGATTTTACAAGAAGCTGTTTGGCCAAAAGCATGTTTTTTTCTTTATGATATTGCAACATCGAAAACCCGAATACGGTTTTGAAATTGTTTTTTAATTTTGTTGGAGATGTATTAACCTGAGATGCAATTTGCTCTATTCCTAAAAAAGCCGATTGCAAGTTATGCAAAATCATTTTCTCGGCTTTTGCCACATTATAATAGTCTAAATTACTTAATGAAATATTATCTTCAATACGGCTGTCTTCAAAAGCATTGTTAAAAAACTCCGTAATCAGTTTCATTGTGCTTTTTCTTAATTCGGCATTATTCAACTGATTTTTATTTTCTGACTCCAGAATTTTCGATATTTTTTTGGATACAATATGTGCTTTCGGAGCAATGTCAAGCCAGGTATAAAATCCTTTTTGCGAATTAAAAAAACGTTCAAGAATACCTTTTTTACAAAATTTACCGGATTTAAGATTCTTATCGACCCATTCCTTATTCATGGCAATATTAAAAAACCTGCCTTTGGTCCCTTTATAAAAATACGTTGCAGTTTCTGTATCAGGCTTATAAAATGTCCAACAAGTGCTCAATAAAACAATATCTTCTGAACCTTTAACCGGAAATCGATATTCAAAAACAGAAAAAGATAAAATATAATAATCCTTAACATGGTTTTGCGTATAATTTGCTTTTGCTACTATATTTTCGTTCAATTCCAGATTTGTTTCCAGAATCCAAAAACCATCTTCAATCGTTCGGTAACGCATTGTGCCTTTCCAGAGCGCATTATCTGAAATGATTAGTTGTTGCAACGGATTATGTTTAATATTAGGCAGCTTAATAAGTCCATCCAGCATTACCTGAGGAGAATTAGATAAATAAGGTAATTCGAAAAACCCATCTTTTAAGAGAAAAAGAAACTTCTCAATATGTTGTGTCCAATTGTTTGTGGTCATTTCTTTTATTAAACTGTCGTGGTTGAAAATGATTATCAAACGTATTAAATTAGGCAAAAAAAACCAAAATTACAAGTCAGATATTCAAAAATAATTACACTTTTAAACAATTAGTTTTTTCTCTTTAAAATTTTGAAAAAACAGCAATTCAACACACAATAAATTGGCATTTCTATTTTATCAATTATCTTTGCAGAAACACAACTACAATGAATTATTTTTCTTCTGATTTTAAATTAGGAATATTAGGCGGCGGACAATTAGGTAAAATGCTGTTGTTTGACACTAGAAAATTTGATATACAAACTTACGTTTTAGACCCGAGTGACGAAGCTCCGAGTAAAATTGCGTGCAATAAATTCTTCAAAGGCGATTTGATGGATTATGAAACGGTTTACAATTTTGGAAAACAGGTTGATGTTTTAACTTTTGAGATTGAATTGGTTAATCTTGAAGCTTTAACACAACTAGAAAATGAAGGCCTAAAAGTTTATCCGTCTCCAAAAACCTTAAAAGGAATTCAGAATAAAGGTGTTCAAAAAGATTTTTACACCGAAAGTAATATTCCAACCGCTGCATATTTAAGATTTGAAAGTCCCTTACATTTGCAAAAATCAGTTGGAAATAATGAAATCACGATTCCGTTTGTATGGAAATGTACTGAATTTGGTTACGATGGAAATGGCGTAAAAGTGATCCGTCAGATTTCTGATTTGGATGATTTACCAAATGTAGAATGTATTGCAGAAACCATGGTTCCGTTCAAAAATGAATTGGCGGTGATTGTGGTAAGAAATCCATCGGGAGAAATTAAAACCTATCCGGTTGTCGAAATGGAGTTTCATCCGGAAGCCAATCAGGTAGAATATGTAATTTGCCCTGCCCGAATCGACGAGAAAATTGCCGAGAAAGCCAGAGCAATTGCTTTGAATGTTTCAGAAAAATTCAATCATGTTGGACTTTTAGCGGTTGAAATGTTTCAAACCAACGACGATGAAATCCTTGTAAACGAAGTTGCCCCTCGCCCACACAATTCAGGTCATTATTCTATTGAAGCAAGTTACACATCACAATTCGAAAATCATTTACGTGCCATTCTGGATCTTCCGTTAGGAAATACTGACAGTAAAGTTGCCGGAGTTATGGTAAATTTAGTTGGTGCAGAAGGTTTCTCCGGAGATGTTGTTTATGAAAACATAGAAACGATTTTAGGATGGAATGGCGTTACTCCTCACATTTACGGTAAAAAACAAACGCGCCCGTTTAGAAAAATGGGTCACGTTACCATCGTAAATGAAGACATGACCGAAGCAAGAAAAATTGCGGAGCAGGTTAAAAATACTATTAAGGTGATTAGTGCTTAGTAATTAGTCCCGTTTTAAGTAGCAACAAAACCTGAAACCTGAAACCTGAAACAAATAAAACAAAAAACAAATGAGCAAAGTAGCCATTATAATGGGAAGCATCTCAGACATGCCGGTCATGCAGGATGCCATCGACATATTAAAACAATTTAATATTGAAGTTGAAGTAGATATCGTTTCGGCACACAGAACGCCGGAAAAATTATTTGACTTTAGTAAAAATGCACATACGCGTGGCATTTCGGTAATTATTGCCGGAGCCGGAGGCGCTGCACATTTACCTGGAATGGTTGCTTCGATGTCGCCACTTCCTGTAATTGGAGTTCCTGTAAAATCAAGTAATTCTATTGACGGCTGGGATTCGGTTTTATCGATTTTGCAAATGCCGGGCGGAGTTCCTGTTGCAACTGTGGCGCTAAACGGAGCAAAAAATGCCGGAATTTTAGCCGCACAAATCATTGGAAGTCATGATAAAAAAGTACTTGAAACTATTATTGCTTATAAAGAAGAATTGAAAGCTGCGGTTAACAAAGCGGCTGAAGGTTTAAATAAATAACATTATTTCACAGAGGAACACAGAGAAATCCGCAGAGATTCACTAAGATTTTTTAATTTATATTGAAGAAAAACTTTGTGAATCTCTGTGTACTTTCTTAGCGAGTCTCTGTGAAACAAAAAAAATACAAAGAGAAAGGCTTCACATTACGCGAAGCCTTTCTTGTTTAAAATATGATCGCTTTTGTAATTAAGCCTCATCTTCAATTTGCTCCAGAACAGATTCAAATTCATATTCCGTTATATCTTCTTTATTTATCCAGTTTTCTGAAGTAACCAGATTGTAATTTATATCATCTTTTGTTGTCAATTCCCAAACAATGCCTTCCGCTTCGGGAAATGGAATATTTTGCGAGATTTGATTTTCAAATAATCTTTTAATAAGATTTCTGTCAGACAAACCGTTATTCAATAATTTCAGCACGTTTTCGGCTGTTAGCTTTTGTGGTTCACCATCTGTTGGTGTCATTGAAAAATGAACAACAGATGCTTTTGCATTTGGAAATTTTCCATTGTAAGCTTTAAAAAGCAATTGATTAATATGAAACAAAGTGCCTTGCATATCAATTTCCGGATATTCCTCACACACTTTATCAATTAACATATTGTGCGCTACTTGTTCTATTTGCCCGTCGCTTAATCTATCAGGAAATTTATATTTCAGTACTATTTCGGCCGCTTCATTAGGTTCGTAATCGGAAATAGCCATTTCTAATAATTCCGGCAAACTATTTTTATCCGCCGTTGCACCATCCGGATAGTTGAATTTTTCTAATAACTGAACAAAATCTTCATCAGACCAATACCCTTCTACTTCATTAACCGTATCAATTCTCTTTATTATAATTTGATAATTCATCCTTTTTTATTTTTACAATTATTTTACGATTAGCAATTTATAATTCTAATCTTTTTTTTACAATTTAAGGCTTTTAAAACCGTTGTCACAATAAATAACATATCTATAACACAATTCAGTTATGCTTTTATAGTGAGAATCAATCTTGCTTAAGTCTCTGGATTTTCATAAATTGCTATCTTTGGAATTCAAAAAATCAGACTTCAATTAATAAAAATAATTATATCATATGAACGTTTTACTTTCAAAATTTATAACAAAACATAATACAGCACCTTTTTCGCAAATTAAAATCGAAGATTATTTTCCCGCTTTTCAGGAAGGAATTGTTTTGGCTAAAGCCGAAATCGATGCAATTGTAAACAATCCCGAAGCTCCAACTTTTGAAAATACGGTTGTGGCCATGGATTTTTCTGGTGATATTCTGGATCGTCTTTCTAGTGTTTTCTTCAATTTAAATTCGGCAGAAACGAGTGACGAAATGCAGAAAATTGCACAGGAAGTTTCGCCTTTACTTTCAGAATTTGGAAATGATATTACATTAAACGCTGCTTTATTTGCTAAAATAAAAACCGTTTACGACCAAAAAGAAAGTCTGAATTTAACTCCGGAACAAACGACACTTTTAGACAAAAAATACAAAAGCTTTTCCAGAAACGGAGCTAATTTGCCGGAAGATAAAAAAGATCAATTAAGAGAAATCGATAAAGAATTATCGAAGTTGAGTTTGCAGTTTGGTGAAAATGTTTTGGCAGAAACCAATGCTTTCGAGTTGCATTTAACGGATTACAACTATTTAGCCGGATTACCGGAAGGAACAATTGAAGCGGCTAGATTATTGGCAAAAGAAAAGGAAAAAGAAGGCTGGATTTTTACTTTAGATCATCCAAGTTATGTTCCGTTTTTGACTTATGCGGACAATCGTGAATTGCGTAAAAAAATGGCGATTGCTTTTGGAGCAAAAGCATTTCAGAATAACGAATTCGACAATCAGCAAAATGTATTGAAAATTGCCAAATTACGTTTTAAAAGAGCTAATTTATTAGGTTATAAAACGCATGCGCATTTTGTTCTGGAAGAAAGAATGGCGCAAAGTCCCGAAAAAGTTTTCACTTTCTTAAATGATTTATTAGCAAAAGCAAAACCTGCAGCCCAAAAAGAATTTGTTGAATTAACGGCTTTCGCCAAAGAACTGGACGGAATTGAACAATTAGAAAAATGGGACGGCGCTTATTATTCTGAAAAATTAAAACAACAGCTTTTTAATTTAGACGATGAAAAATTGAAACCTTATTTTCAATTAGAAAAAGTTTTAGATGGTGCTTTTACGGTTGCTAAAAAATTATACGGATTAACGTTTACGGAAGTTTTTGACATCGATAAATACCACGAAGAAGTTACCACTTATGAAGTTACTGATGCTGAGAATAATTTAGTTTCCATTTTCTATGCTGATTTCTTCCCAAGAAAAGGAAAAAGAAACGGTGCCTGGATGACATCATTCAAATCACAATCTATAAAGGATGGCGTAAACGAAAGACCGCATATTTCGAACGTTTGTAACTTTACTAAACCTACAGAAACAAAACCTTCGTTATTGACTTTTAATGAAGTAACGACATTGTTTCATGAATTTGGTCACGGTTTACACGGAATGTTAGCAAACACAGCGTATCCGAGTTTATCGGGAACTTCTGTTTTTTGGGATTTTGTAGAATTACCAAGTCAGATTATGGAAAATTGGTGTTACGAACCTGAAGCTTTGGCTTTGTTTGCGAATCATTACGAAACGGGAGAAATTATTCCGATTGAATATGTTCAGAAAATTAAAGAAAGTGCGAGTTTTCAGGAAGGCTTGGCAACGTTGCGCCAGTTAAGTTTTGGATTATTAGATATGGCTTGGCACGGGCAAGATCCGACTGCTATTACAGATTTAAAAACTTTTGAAACCGAACAATTCGCTAACACGCAATTGTATCCGGATGTTAAAGAAAATGCGATGAGTACGGCTTTTTCGCATATTTTTCAGGGTGGTTATTCTTCCGGGTATTACAGTTATAAATGGGCTGAAGTTTTGGATGCCGATGCTTTTGAATATTTTCAGGAAAAAGGAATTTTCAATACAGAAGTAGCAACAAAATTCAAAGAAAATGTACTTTCTAAAGGAGGAACAGAGCATCCGATGATTTTGTACAAACGTTTTAGAGGTCAGGAGCCTAAGCCTGAAGCTTTATTGAAAAGAGCAGGATTATTATAGACTTTCTTAGATTTTTGGACTTCTTAGAATATTAGATAATTAGAAACCGAGGTAGAAATACTTCGGTTTTTTATTTACATTTGATTAAGTTGATACATATATTTTCATCTATCTTTGCCGTTTTTTAAATATTAATCTTACAAATAAATAAAGTGAAAAAATATTTCAAAATCTTCGTTTGCCTCGTCATTATCGGATTGGTTGCAGTTGTTTCTGTAAATTGGTATGTAAAGTCTAAAACCAAAACACATATCTATAATTCGTTGAAAAAATTTCCTAAAAATGATGTTGGGATTATTTTTGGAGCTGGAATTAATGGTGATCAACCCAGTAAATATTTAAAGGATCGTCTTGACGCCGGTATTTTATTATACAAAGCAAACCGAATCAATAAAATCCTTCTTTCGGGAGATAATGGCCGTGATGAATATGATGAATTAACGGTAATGAAAAAATATTGTTTCAACCATGGAGTTGACACTACAAAAATTTTTATTGATTATGCGGGTTTCGATACTTACTCGACAATGTATCGCGCTAAACATATTTTCAAAATTAAAAGAGCTACTTTAATATCTCAAAAATATCATTTAAACAGGGCAATTTACATCGGACAAAAACTCGGAATAAAATCGGTTGGATACTCTGCCAATAAAGGAGAATATTTGGGTTATAAATATGTAACTTTTAGAGAATATGGATCAATCTTTAAATCCTTTTTTGATGTTTTGAGAAATCGGGAACCTCGTTTTCTGGGAAATCAAATTGATATAAATGGAGTTTCTAATTATTCTAAAGACGATAAAAGATAATAACAAATTAAAAAGCCAGTAACTAAAAAAATTAGTTCTGGCTTTTTTGAATTAATAAATCTAATTATTTTATTAAATTTCTTTTATTATTTGCCGGCAATGAAATAAGATCTTCAAAAACGTGGCTTAAATCGCTTGGTTTTACTCCGTTATTGTCATTGTGGCAAGAAAAACACGAAATAGCATTTTGCTCTGTCGACGCTGATGTTGGTGGCTGAACATACGTTTCCATCGTACTATTGGATAGCTGCCCTGTACCTATAGCATCTCCGGCAGGGATTGAATCGTTTACTGCTCCATACGGATATACATTTCCATTTGGTCCGGCACCGCCAAATGTCCATGTTGCCCCTATTAGTAAATAATTTTTTCTAATATCTTTGCCAACCAACATATTTCGTACGGCATTATTTATAGAAATTAGCTCACTGTTAGAATCTGCCGGCGTTTTATCTTCTCCATTCGGAACTGTATTTGAAGCAACGCCCCAAGCCATAATTCTGCGCGCAGTAGGACTTGCCAGTGCCGGATTTTTAATTAAAATCGTATCTCCGCTTACTGTCATATTTTGAATATTTTGGGTTCCTGTCGTATCATTCGCATTGGCATTAAAAAGCCATCCTTTTCCTGTATCAGCAGCAATATGTTTGATTTTATTATTTTTATCAACATAAGAATAAGCATCGTTTGGCGTGTTTTTTTCGTGTTCAAAAGTTGCCCAGATCATTTCAGGATGCCCTGCTACACTTCCTACAATATGCATTCCTACCAAAGCCAGTTTTGTTGTTGTCTGGCCATTTTCTACCCATTTATTTGGGTTTGATTTGTCATATGTTGGAATTATAGCTTTGATGGTAATATAATTTTCAACATTTGGTAAATCTTTGGCTTCTACCCATGATGTTTTTAGTTCGATTGCTAAAGCATCTGCATCCGGCGGTGTTGCCCAGCCTTTTGTTTTTGCATAGGCAACAATACTATCTCTTGCGCCTGCGGTTGTTGGAAATTGATTCCCATTTAATTTACCTTCATTTACCCCTGTTAAAAAATAAGCATATACATCATTTACCATCGTGATGTAATACACTAATGATTTATTTTCTCCCATCAAAGCTCCATGTGAGCCTGCCTGTCCTTGTTCTGACTGAACTTCATTTCCTTTTGAATCGAGAAAAATTGATTTATTTCCAACTTTAAATTCCTGTACAACTTCTGATGGATTAATTTTACTTTCAATAACAGGTTTTGGGCTTTTAATAACGTTTCCTTTAAGATCAATAAAAGAATGTAAACCATTTGCATTTGCCACAACATGATCTACCTGTATTAATTTATTTGCGTTATTTTTAACTTTCTCATCGCTTTTTTGTGCTTCAATCTCAAACATTTTTCCTGATTTATCTATTAAAACAGGAAGTCTGTTAGGTCCGCTTTGATTGATATTACTCACTGCACTCAACAAAGTATTAGGCTTATGTTCGCCCAATGTTCTTTTTCCTGTAACAGGATCTGGTGGCGAAACATTATAAAACACAGGAGATTCTAGTATAGTTCCTTTATTTCCATAAGGACCTGAGGAAGGAGAAGTAATCCATAAAAACATTTGCTCTGACCATTTATAGAAATCGCAATTATTATTATGTGGAAATGTTACGCTGTTTGCGGGTTCAACTAGTCCGTTTTCAGTTGCTTTTCCTGATTTAAACCAGGAATTAAAATCAGTTTCTGTTACTGTACAGGATTGTTTTACATCTTGCGGCAGATATTCATATTCTGAGTCCACTTTAGCCAGAATATCATTTTTTTTACATCCCAAAAAAAGGATTATTAAAACTGCAGCAAGCATAGCTGTCATTTTTAGGTTTATTTTTTTCATGATTTTGTGTTGTTAATGGGTTTGTTTTCTTTTATTTTCTTGATTTGAATTTTAAACTACTTCAACATGAAAATCTACTGCCGGTTTTTCAGTCTTTTTAAATAATGAAAATAGCTTTTTAGTATTTTTATTGCCCGAAAGCATACCGTCTCTGCCGTGTATTTCTATTTCTACACTATTAACAGAAGCTTTTAAAGTACTTTTTGATGTTTCTTTTAAAACTGGTAGTTTAAAAAATGCTTTTACCTCAAGATGTGTTTGGCAATTTGAACAATATTGAGAACTCCAACGGCTTAATACGGCTTCTGTACCCAAATGCTGTTTTTTTCCGTCGATTGTTGCAAATGCAGAAATCAGGAAAGAGCCTCTTATTGGCGCTTTATTAATTCTCGAAACTTTAATAACTTTTGCATCATCTTCTTCTACTTTTAAAAGTCGGTTTTGAGAAAATTTATCGAGAGAACCAATACTATAGGTAATTCCTAATTGTCTTTCGATGTTAATGCAGTCTAAAGAATTATAAGTTCTTTCAGTTCCGTTTTCAGTTATTTTAAAAGGATTAAGCGGTGTCTCTAAATCAAGCCATGAATTAGGCGCCATTCCCGGAGTTGGCCCTTGATTATCGACTGTATTGGTTCCCGGATATTCTGGAAAAATTTCAAGATGGTCTGTAAATCCGTGTTTTTTCTGCCAAAGCCAAAATACACGATCAATATTACAATGATGAAAATAGAAAATAGGATCTAATCCTGCGGTATCATTTTCTCCCATATCTCCATTCGCATCCGGAATAGGTGAACGATCATATGTTGGTAAATCACAGCCACCAACTGCAAGGTGAATACTGTTATGTGGCGATTCGAGCGATACAACCGGCAGACTGCCTTCTTCTAAATTTATATTCCATTCGGCTGCTGAAGTTGTGTTCGAAAAAACAGTAAAATTAGGAGCGTTTAAACAGTCTTTAAACTTTTGATTAACGTTTGTCTCGATCCTTTTGCCTTTAACAATAATAAAAGAGTTGAGCCAGTTTAAAACATTGCCATTTAATATTTCTACATTTTTATTATGGTCGGGATATTTTGCATTGTGTTCTGCGGTTTTAGCACGATCTTCATCTGAACCAACCAAACCAGATAACGGATAACGAACTGTTTCATATCCTTTTGGTTTATTATAAAGATTATTATCGCCTTGCACGTTGTCTACAATATTTTTAGGAAAAACAAAGGAACGCAGCGGGTTTGCGATTTTTTCTCCATCCAATTCAAAAAATTCATCTGTTAAACAAGACGGAATTCCTTTTTCTAATGAATCCTCATTGGTTTCATCCCAATAAGGCAACATAACAGACTCACAGCCTTTTATACTTTGCAAGGCTTCTTCTACTTTTAAAATATAAATACGATGCCAGGTTGGAAACAATACATTTCCGTGATTGCAATAACCTCCCCAATAAGCATTACTTCCCCATCCTGCACCTCTAAAAGGTTCTCCGTGAAAACCGCCTAATTTAAAAAACGAATGAGGATCTTCTGCAGGAAGTTCTTTAATTCCTTTCCAGGCGCGCATTAAATTTTCCAGTTCCGTTTTATTGCCGTTTTGGTAATCTCTCTGTATTTCTAATATAGATTTTCTAATTTTTAAGTTTTGGGTAGTCATAGTTATAGGTTTTAAATATTGGTATGTTTAGCTGTAAATAAATGAATTCGAAGAGATGGAAACTGAACAAGTAGCGATCCCGAAATAATAAAAATCATACCGGTTACAAGCAGCCAATTTTCGTTAGGAAAGGAAAATCTGCCAATAAGAATAATTACTGCTCCGGTTAAACTCAATAAGAAAGCCGAATAATTATTTGAAGCCGACTTTTTATAAATCATGAATAAATGAACTGCCAAAAAAAACATCAAAACAGGCAATAACCATCCCATATAAGGCAAACGTGCCAAACCTAGGCTTCCAAACATGCTCATATAAACGGCCCAGCAAACCGGGCATTTTGGAAAAAAAGCAATAAGAACACTCAAAAACATTGATGGAATTGCTTTTAGGGTTTTTCTGGTTTTAGAAATTGGTTTTTCTTTAATAGCCTTCTGTTCTTTAGCAGCACAGCAACAACTTTTAGCTTGTGGAATAAAATCATTCATAGTTTTTTGGTTTTTGGTAAGTTTTGTAAATGAAGATGTTTCAGGTTAACCAGTAACAAAAAGATCGCCTAAACCAGGCGATCTTTTATATAAATTTTAATCGAGTCGGGAATATTTCAGATTTTTATTCCTCTTTGAATTGTTTATGGAGAATTACTTCTTATACCAATTCCTCTTGTAAATTTTTTACTGATGCAACTGGTACATTTTCGATATGATGTTGGTAGTATGAAAAACCTCCAATTCCGTTCCACGCATTATCGATAGCAAAATGAGCATCAAAATCAGCTAAAAAAGCACCAATTGCAGGAGGTGGAAAAGACTGAACATATTGTCCCTGTAAGCTAACTAACTGAGTATATTTTCCTAATCCTGCTGAATATATTTTTCCTGTTACCTGAACAACAATATGACTATCAGGACCACTTATAGCCTGTGTAATAACTACTGTACCTGTCACTGTATGTTGTGATGGGACAACTACTAAACTAAATTTAGCGATTGGAGCACCTGGTGTTCCAACATTTCCGATAGTACCATTTGCTAAATAAGCACCTACTAATAAATCTGACATAACTTTTGTTTTTGGGTTTTCCTACTCGTAAGGCTTTTCGGATCCGCCTCGTTTTTTTAAGTGGGTTCTGCTCCACTTTTTATTCTTTATCCTTCAGGTCTGAAATTTTAAAACGGACTTGAAAAATAATATTGATTTTCTTTCATTTCTATATCAAAACTATATCAGATTCATAGACTTAAATAAAAAAATGTCACGAAATGGGAATTCTTGGTTATAAGAATGGAAAAAGATGATATGAAGAAAAAAAGACTAAATATTTTTGCCTTTTTTAATCGTCTTTCAAATTATAAGTGAGACTGATTACAAAAGAAATTAATTCAATCAGTCTAACTTATTACAACCGGATTTACAGCAATTGGTAATGTAACAGAACGGCTCATAGAACTATTATGATAACTAAAAGTGAAATTTTTAATTATACCCCGAAGAGAAGTAGACATTGCAACAACTCCTGTCCAAATGTCTAAATTATCATCATATGGCAACGGAGGAGCATTATACGCAAATTCTACATTAATTGAATTTATAGTGAACATGCCTCTATATTGTGGATCAATTGGCAATACACTCCAACAAACTTTACTTCCTGATATTACATTCGTTTGTAATTCAGAACTACCCTCAAATTGTGAGTATTTATTTCTATTATCCACCACAAAACATCCTTTTTCAGGATTATTAGTGGCCAACATATTAACATCCACCCATATCTGAATAAAAACAGTACAGCTTGAAGGTTGTATTTTAGACTTAGGTATATCTATATTACTATTAATCAACATTATCAATTTATTGAGTTACTGTTAATTTATTTCTGATAATTGGCATTGTTATATAACTTATGCATGGACAACTACGTATATATCAATAAAAGAATTAGTGCCTCCGAAGAATTTGGAAGCACTAATTTTCAAAGTTTCTTTACTAAATACTATGCAGTACATGTTAAAAACGGGTCCCACCAGTAATACTGTTTAGGTGCACCGCCCACAGATACTCCAATTTTAATTTGATAAGTACATTGCCCTTGAATCATAGCAGTTCCTAACCATTGATATGAACCTGTTTGTTGCGGAGAAGGCCATCCCCAATTTCCGAAAATATTTGTCCCGTTAGAGATTTCAAAACCAACAATCTCAACAGTATCTCCTTGTTGTCCGGCTGCATCAATAGGAAAAGCATTAAATGCGATTCCAAAACCAGCAGTAACCTGTGAAGACAATTCAAGTCCGCCTTCTCCTGTACTGCCACCTATAGCATTATTATCCATCATATATATTCCTGTACCTGAATACGGACCAGAAGTCTGACTGTATAAATACACTGTATCTACCGCAATATTAATTACTCTTGCCGGGATTATAGCACTTGTACTAAACGCTAAATTTGTTTTATTATTCATAATCTTATTTTTTAAATTAATTATTATGCAGAAACTGGTATGATTGTAACAGGTAGTGTAACTGTTATAGATTGTCCTCCTCCGTTATAGCTAAATACTATATTAGAATTAACATTGCCACCAACAGTAGATGTTGTAAGTTGTCCTGTAAACAAATTAGGAAATCCCGGAACTGGTGCCGGTGGAGTTGCCCAGCCAGATTGAGCTCCAACCTGAGTAATTGCAAAATCTCCGTTAAATTGCGGATCGATTGGTAAAACCGACCAACATACGTTGCTTCCTGTAATTACATTCGTTGTTAAATTGGCTGTTCCTTCTCCGCTAGATTGTTGACTTTTATTACTAACAGCATAACATCCGCTAGTAGATCCTTGTCTAAGTGAATTGATATCTGCCCAAACTTGGACAAAAACCGTACATTGGTTTGCAGGTATTGACATAATTTTTTGATTTATTTTCCTTACTCTTAAGGCTTTTCAGGTTTCGCCTCGTTTTTTTAAGTGGGTTCTGCTCCACCTGTTTGATTTGTTTTTTCAGATCTGAATATTTCGAGACAGACCTAAATGGTTTTGATTTTCTTTCATTTTCTATTTCAAAATTATATCAGATATATAGCCTTAAATAAGAAAATGGTACGAGACAGAAATTCTTTGTTACAAAACATAAGAAAGAAGCTATAAGGAGGTATTTATTTTGCCTATAAATTAAAAAAAATCTGACTTAAATTTATTTCAAAAATAAACTTTCATTTATTTTTGAAAGTTTAGAAACTTTTGCTTACATTTGATCCATGGAATTCAAAGAAGCAAAAAACAAGTTCGTACAAACCTGGGGAGCATTAGGTTCTCAATGGGGAATTAATAAAACCATGGCGCAAATCCATGCTTTATTAATGGTCTCGAACGATGCCGTTTCTATGGAAGATATTATGGAGGAATTGCAAATCTCTCGCGGAAATGCCAGCATGAACCTTAGAGCTTTAATGGATTGGGGAATTGTTTATAAAGAATACAAAGCCGGAGAAAGAAGAGAGTTTTTTACTGCAGAAAAAGATTTAGATGAATTGGCCGTAAAAATTTCAAGAGAAAGAAGCAAAAGAGAAATTAAACCTGCTCTTAAAATCTTAAAAGAAGTTTCGACTATTGAAGCAAAAGATTCTGCAGAAGAAAAGCATTTTGTTGATCAAACTTCCAAATTATATGATTTCGTTTTAAAAGCAGATAATATGTTAGATAAAATGACTGAATTTAATGAAAACTGGTTAGGGCGTTTGGTTCTAAAAATTATGAAGTAAAAAAATTTAATTAAAACTTTCATTTTTTTCTGAAAGTTTAAAATAATCAATAAGTATGGAAACTATAAAAAAGTTAAATAATTTCGCTCTCATAATCTGTTTTCTATTTTACTTAACATGCTACTTGCGATTTGTCGGACAAATATTTCTTACTGTAGTACAAATACTTACAGCTATTTATTTAACTATTAAAATCTTTTCAAAAATAAACAATGACATCATTAAGAACCCTATAAAAGTATATTGGATAATAATCGTTTTTAATGCAGCTATCTTATTTTCATTTTTTCATAGGATAATGTGGGACGACACTTTGCAAATTGTCTTTGTAACCTTAATTCCAAATATTACTGCCATTTATTTTTTCAGAATACTGATTAAATACGAAAACTTACAAGTTTCCAGATAAAAAATTAGTCCGACTGTTTGGTCTGAAAATCATGAAATAACTTTTCAACCTGAAAAAAAATCAAAATCAAGCTTTCTATTTTGAAAGTTTAAAATAAATAAACCATGACACTTAGTACACTACACAAAATCAATAAAATATTTTACTTTACCACGCTTGCACTATATCTTTTTGTTTATTTCGGTATGATGTTTCAAATTATTCTGGGAATAGTACAAGTAATAATAGGATTTACTCTTCTCATAAGAAGGGACGAATTAAGTAAAACTAAAAAAACAAAACTCATTATTTACTGGATTTTAGTAATAATGGTCTTCTTCTTAATTCTAATCAGTTTAAAATTTCAATATGTCATTAGTAATTTATTGTTCTTTTTTGTGTTCCCAATGGCAATTGCAACTTACTTCTACTTTCTGACAGCCAATATTACTTCTGATTCATTTCTAAAAGCAGAATGGGAAAATCTAGCCCTTTTTAATTATGAGATTGATGCTAAAATTTTAGAAAAATATATTCCCGCCGGAACTGAAATAGACACCTGGAACAACAAATGTTATGCAAGTTTAGTTGGCTTTATGTTTAAAAACACAAAAGTTATAGGGGTTAAATTCCCTTTTCATATCAATTTTGAAGAAGTGAATTTAAGGTTTTATGTAAAACGATTTGAAAATGGAGAATGGAAACGAGGCGTGGTTTTCATTAAAGAAATTGTTCCAAAAAAAGCGATCACTCTTATTGCCAATACTTTGTATCAGGAACATTATGAAACTCAGCAAATGGATCATGAAATTATCGAAAAGAAAAACACAAGCACTTTTATTTATGAATGGAAGAATGCAGATAAATGGAATACCATTCAAGTAGAAACTAAAAAGAATCCAACCGAAATTGAACCCGATTCTGAAGCCGAATTTATAACAGAACATTATTTTGGCTATACAAAAATTGACAAAGACACGACTTTTGAATATGAAGTACAGCATCCGAGATGGGAACAATATGAAGTTGTAAATCATCAAATTGATATTGATTTCCTAAAAACATACGGTCTGGATTTTGAGTTTTTGCAAACAACACAACCAACTTCTGTTTTCTTAGCTAAAGGCTCAGAAATAAAAGTAAAAAACAAACAAAAATTAAAATTATCTGAACTGGTAACCATATAAAAAAAGCCATGAAAACAATTAAGAACACCAATATATTTGCTCTCGCATTACCTTTTGCCATTTTACTAACTTATCCGTTCATTCAGGAAGGAGCGTTTGGTTTTAGTTTGTTATCAACCATGATTACAGGTTTTCTGCAATTTTGTATTGGAGTAAAAATGCTGGTTGATAACCCTAAAAACAAAGATCTTCAAATTTATATGACTGGAGTTATCGTATTTTTCATTTTATGGTTTATCAATATTGACCTAAATTATAATGACATATTATCTTATGTATCATTTTCAATGCCACCAATATTGGCAATATATCTTACGCTAATAATTTACAAAATTCCATAGCTATGAATCTCAACATTATAGGATATTTTATTTATCTCAGCATTACGATTTTCATCATATTAAAAGTTGGAAAAATCTGTTACAAAAACGGAAACATTTACGTCGCAGAGCTAATTCCAAATCATGCGGATATCTGCCACAAAATAAATCAGGTTTTACTTTTGGCTTATTATCTGTTAAACATTGGTTATTGTGCGATGACACTTATTTCGTGGCAAAAAATTTCATCATCAACACAATTAATTGAAACCATCGGCATAAAAACCGCTGTCATCATTTTCATCATTTCAATATTGCATTATCTCAACATTATAATTCTTACTAAATACATTCATAAATTAATTCAATAACATTTAAATTCAAATATCATGGAAACTACAAAAATCCTAATCGGTTACGGCATCTATTTACCAATTGCATTATTCCTTACTTATTATGTTTCTAAAACACTTTTTAAAAATGGAAAAATCTTTATGCTTGACATTTTTAAAGGAAGAGAAGAAATTGCCGAAGCAACAAACAAGCTTTTTGAAACAGGCTTTTATCTCTTAAACATTGGCTTTGCCTTAATGATTTTAGAAATGCAATTGAGCAATGACAGTTATCAGGAATTAATTGAAAGGTTAAGTTACAAAATTGGAGGATTTTCTATTTATCTTGGCGTAATGTTATTCTTCAATTTATATTTCTTTTTTAGAGGAAAAAGAAAAGCCAAAGAAGCGCAACAAGAAGAAAGATTGGTTTTTAAAGCTTAATTTTTGGCAAAACTTAACAGATTTATCTCGAAGTTTCGACACTGTTAAGTTTACATTGTTTCATAACTAAACCCTAAATAACCTGCAATGACACATCAAGAAATATTAAAAAAAGTAGAATGGAAAGATTTAAAAACGCTTAGTTTCAAAGAAATGCTAATCGAAAATAATCTGACAATTCCGTGGTTTGTAATTTCTATATCGCTTGCTTATTTTGGATATTATTTATTAGCACTCCCTTTCTCTGCTTTCTTCTTTTTAACCGGATTAAGGCAAGTTCATAATGGTTTTCATAATTCATTGGGAACAAATAAATTCTTAACATGGTTTACACTTTATACAAATAGTATTTTATTGATGGTTTCTATTCATGCCGTTAAATTCAATCATATAAGACATCACAAATATTGTTTATCTGATGAAGATTACGAAGGAAAATCAGCAAGAATGACCTGGTATGGAGCCATTTTGTATGGTCCTGTTCATATGTTTCTAATTCATAAAATAACATTACAATTAGGCAATAAAAATTATATCAAAAATGTACTTCTAGAACTTGCTTCTATTACAATAGTAACATTTCTTATTTTCTATTTTAATATACACTTCCTGATTTATCATATAACAGTTATGGTCTTCGCAGAATTTTTAATGGCATTTTTTGCTGTTTGGACAGTACATCATGATACCGATGAATCACCGGAATATGCCAGGACACAACGAAAAGAATGGAAAAACAAAATTACATTCAGCATGTTTTATCATTTAGAGCATCATTTGTTTCCTGCGGTTCCTACAATTAAACTACCAGAACTGGCAAAAAGAATTGACAATGTATTTCCTGAAATAGAAAAAAAACAAACTTTTTAATAACAACCATGAAAAAACTCATAATCGCAGCCGGAACAGGTTTTTTAGGACAAACACTAATAAATCATTTCAAAGATAAATTTGAAGAGATCGTAATTCTGACCCGAGGAAAATCTCAAACAATTGACGGAATAAAATATGTAAACTGGAATGCCAGAACTTTTTCGGGTTGGGAAAATGAATTGGAAAATGCCACGGTTTTAATCAATCTCGCCGGAAAATCTGTTGATTGCCGTTACACCAAAGAAAACAAAAAAGAAATTTTATGGTCCAGAATCAAAAGCACAAAGATTTTGAATGAAGCGGTTCTGAATTGCCAAAATCCTCCAAAACACTGGCTAAATTCATCAACTTCTACTATTTATCGTTTTTCATTAGACAAACAAATGGATGAGGTTGAAGGCGAAATCGGAAATGATTTTTCCATCAACGTCGCTTTATCCTGGGAAAAAGCATTCTTTAAAACCGAAACTCCAAATACATTAAAAACAGCTTTAAGAACTTCAATTGTTTTAGGAAAAAATGGCGGTGCTTTTATTCCGTTAAAGACATTGGCGAAAATTGGTTTTGGAGGAAAACAAGGAAAAGGAAATCAATTTATAAGCTGGATTCATGAAGATGATTTTGCAAATGCAATTGATTTTATTATTCAAAAAGAAATATCTGGAGTTATCAATATTGTTTCTCCCGAACCGATTCGAAATGTGGATTTTATGAAGAAACTGAGAAAAGCAGTTGGTTTTCCTTTCGGAATTCCTATGAACAAATTTTTTCTGGAAATTGGATCTTTCTTTATTAGAACTGAAACAGAATTGGTTTTAAAAAGCAGAAATGTGATTCCGAAAAAGCTTTTAGAAAATGGATTTGAATTTAAGTTTGGAGATATTGATAACGCTTTTCATAATTTATTAAAGAAATGAATAGAGCGTTTATTTTTGGGCATTGGATTTTAACATTATTATGCGGTCCAATAATCTTGACATTAAAAAGTTATTTAACCAATTCAAATACTAAAAATGTTTTAGGCTTTTTAGAAGTATATCCTATTATGGTAATTGTAGGGCTGATATTTTCTATACCAACTTACGTACTTTTCTTTTTTGTTTTTGAACTCATTAAAGATAAAAACATAAAAACTATTTATATAAAAGCATTTTTCATTTTTATTGTAGTAATTGGAATTTGGGTAACAACCAATATGATTAGTGGTACACTTTGGTCAGATATTGCAATATCTTACTCATTAACTTCCATTGCATTAGGATTAATTTTGAAATCAAATTTTATTTCTCCTTTACAATCATGACAACAATACATCTAACAACAAAAATAAAAGCCTCAAAACAAATCGTTTTTGATGCATCACGAAATATTGACATTCATCAACAATCTGCAAGCAAATCAAATGAAAAAGCAATTGCAGGCACTACTTCCGGATTAATCAATTTAAACGAAACTGTAACCTGGCGTGGCAAACATTTCGGATTTTATCTCACACACAAAAGTCGAATTCCAGTAATGAATTTCTACGATTATTTTGTAGATGAAATGGAAAAAGGAAAATTCAAATCCTTCAGACATGAACATATTTTTGAGGAAGAAAATGGCGTTACAACAATGAAAGACAAATTACAATACGAAACTCCGTTTGGAATTTTAGGAGAACTTTTTGACATTTTATTTTTAGAAAAACATCTTACTAATTTTCTTTTAGAGCGAAATAAGGTTTTGAAAGAAGTTTGTGAAACAGCTCTTTAAAAGACTTACTCTTCCTTAATATTAATAATTTTTACGTGAGTATTTTGGTTTTCCTTTTTATAAAACATCGGGAACATTAAAAAAACAGAAAAAATATTAATTGCAAGATGTGCCGTATAAATATAGAAATTCATTGGTATCCAAATCGTGTAAATTAAAGTGGCAACAATAGCCGTGATGACCAACATAAAGTTCTGATAAACCCGGATACGTGATTCATCTACAGAAAACAGAACAAGCATCCTATTGAAAAGATCGACAAAAATAACGGAAAAACCACATACAAAAATGGACATAAAAAGGTAAGATCCTATAATCAGAGGCCAAACAAAACCCAGAAAAATCATCCACCCGAAAAAAAATAATGTAAACTTTAGCGCTGTAAATTTAAACCCAAGAAAAGTAACTTCTTTATCCATATTATTTTTATTTATTTTCAAATATAATATTTAAAAGTAAAAGTATTACAAAAAAACAATCATCAGCCACCAAAATATCGGAACACTTTCGACCCAAAAAGAAGTATAATATTTAGAACGATTAGTATTCGCAAACAGAATAAACATCATCAAGGTGACAACCATTATAAGATTTATAATAAGATCGTGAAGTGTAAAACTTAATATTCCTAAAACCCAAAACGGAACTAATAACGAAAACCCTAAAATCTTAGTTCGTTTTACGCCTATCGTTTGCGGTACCGTTTGCAAATGCGGATCGTCATTGGCCAAATCTAAGATCTCAAAAACCAGAATTAATACAAATACCAAAACAAAACGCTGTACGCATTTTATAAAAAAATTACCTGTAAAAGGAATTTCGGCATTGATATAAGGTAAAACCAGCGTCGCTCCCACCCAACAAAGCGCTACAATATAAATTTTTACTCCGGCCCAATTTCTGGCATTTCTTCTATTTGGAAAAAAAGGCAAAGTATAAAGTGCCGTTATGGCAAAAATTCCGAAAGAAACGATTTGAGTAATTAACTTTAGCTGAAAAAAATAATAGCCCACTAAAATCAGCGAAATAAAACTCAAAACAGCAATAATTTTCAATTGATTTCCGATTGGTTTTTTCTTCACCCGAACCAATGCATCATATTTAACAAAATTATACCCCACAATTGTTCCAAAAAAAACAAACAAAGCCATTGCTTCATTATACTGAATATGAAAGAAATAAAATGTAATATGTACTAATGCATAACACGACAAAGCCACATGAATACTACTATTCAGGTAAAAATCAAATATTTGTTTAAGCAGTTTCATTTCTTAAATCTAATCAATTATTAACAAATCAACTCTTTAGTTAGAAATTTCATAAAAATTGAAGTTAAAAATACCTATTAAATTATTAATAATACTTAATTTTGCGCCACAAAAAAACAACACATTTACTATTAAATGTAATAAATGTTGTGTAGGCTGCTTAAATGAAGATTACATGCCATTAATTACATTGCCTTTAAAAAATAGATAGCTACAAATGAGAACAGATGCTTTTGCTTTAAGACACATTGGCCCAAGAGAAACAGATCTTCAACACATGTTACAAACCATTGGGGTTGAATCGATCGAACAACTTGTTTATGAAACCCTTCCGGATGATATTCGTTTAAAAGCACCTTTGAATTTGGACCCTGCAATGACAGAATACGAATTTGCAAATCACATTCAGGAACTGGGAAAGAAAAATAAAGTATTCAAATCTTATATTGGTTTGGGTTATCACCCTACTATTGTTCCGGCTCCAATTCAAAGAAATATCTTCGAAAATCCAGGATGGTATACGGCTTATACACCTTACCAGGCAGAAATTGCTCAAGGTCGTCTTGAAGCAATCTTAAATTTCCAGACTACAGTTATTGAACTTACGGGAATGGAAATTGCAAACGCTTCTTTATTAGATGAAGGAACTGCTGCTGCCGAAGCTATGGCTTTGTTATTTGATGTTCGTACTCGTGACCAAAAGAAAAACAACATACATAAATTCTTCGTTTCTGAAGAAATTTTACCACAAACTTTATCTGTACTTCAAACACGTTCAACTCCTATTGGAATTGAATTAGTTGTTGGGAACCACGAAACATTTGATTTTTCGAATGAGTTTTTCGGAGCTATTTTACAATATCCGGGAAAATACGGTCAGGTAAACGACTACAATGCTTTTGTTGCTAAAGCAAAAGAAAACGAAATCAAAGTAGCTTTTGCTGCCGATATTTTATCACTAGCAACTTTAACTTCTCCGGGAGAAATGGGAGCTGCTGTAGTAGTTGGAACTTCACAACGTTTTGGTGTACCAATGGGTTATGGTGGTCCTCACGCTGCTTTTTTTGCTACTAAAGACGAATACAAACGATCTATGCCGGGTCGTATTATTGGAGTTTCTATCGATGTTAATGGAAACCGCGCTTTACGTATGGCATTAGGAACTCGTGAGCAGCACATTAAACGTGAAAAAGCAACTTCAAATATTTGTACGGCTCAGGTTTTACTAGCGGTTATGGCCGGAATGTATGCTGTTTATCACGGACCAAAAGGATTACAATACATTGCAAACAAAGTTCACGCATCGGCAGTTACTACTGCTGAAGCTTTAAATAAATTAGGAGTTTTCCAAACTAACACAGCTTTCTTTGATACTATTTTGGTAAAAGCAGATGCTCAAAAAGTAAAAGCTGTTGCAGAGAAAAACGAAGTAAACTTCTTTTACGTTGATGCTGATATGATTTCTATTTCGTTAAACGAAACAACTTCAATTGCTGACATCAACCAAATTATTGCCATTTTTGCTGAGGCTTTAGGAAAAGAAACTTTTACTGTTGCTGAATTAACTGAAGCTAGTCAATTACCTGCTTCATTAGAAAGAACGTCTTCTTTCTTAACGCATGATGTTTTCAACAATCATCATTCAGAAAGTCAGATCATGCGTTACATCAAAAAATTAGAGCGTAAAGATTTATCGTTGAATCATTCGATGATTTCATTAGGCTCTTGTACAATGAAATTGAACGCAGCTTCAGAAATGTTGCCTTTATCAATGCCAAACTGGAACAGCATTCACCCATTTGCACCAGTTGAGCAAGCGGAAGGTTACATTACAATGCTTAAAAAATTAGAAGAGCAATTAAATGTAATTACCGGATTTGCCGGAACAACATTACAGCCTAACTCTGGAGCTCAGGGAGAATATGCTGGTTTAATGGCGATTCGTGCTTACCACTTATCCAGAAACGAAGGTCACCGTAATGTATGTTTAATTCCTTCATCAGCGCACGGAACCAATCCTGCTTCTGCAGCGATGGCCGGAATGAAAATCATTGTTACTAAAACGACTCCGGAAGGAAATATTGACGTAGAAGATTTAAGAGAAAAAGCGATTGAACACAAAGATGATTTATCTTGTTTAATGGTAACATATCCTTCTACTCACGGAGTTTTCGAATCTTCAATTATTGAAATCACTAAATTAATCCATGACAATGGTGGATTAGTATATATGGATGGTGCAAACATGAATGCGCAAGTTGGATTAACAAATCCTGCTACAATTGGCGCTGACGTTTGTCACTTAAACTTACACAAAACATTTGCTATTCCTCACGGTGGCGGCGGACCTGGAGTTGGGCCAATTTGTGTGAACGAAAAATTAGTTCCATTTTTACCAACAAACCCAATCTTAAAAGTAGGCGGAGAACAAGCGATTACTGCTATTTCATCTGCACCTTACGGATCTGCTTTAGTATGTTTAATCTCTTACGGTTACATCACAATGATGGGAGCTGAAGGATTAAAAAGTGCTACAGAACATGCTATTTTGAATGCTAACTATATGAAAGCGCGTTTTGAAGGACACTACCCAATTCTTTATACCGGAGAATGTGGAAGAGCTGCTCACGAAATGATTTTAGATTGCCGTTCGTTTAAAGAAAACGGAATCGAAGTTGGTGATATCGCAAAACGTTTGATGGATTACGGTTTCCACGCTCCTACGGTTTCTTTCCCTGTAGCAGGAACTTTAATGATTGAACCAACTGAATCTGAAGATTTAGCAGAATTAGATCGTTTTTGTGATGCTCTTATTTCAATCAGAAAAGAGATTGAAGCTGCAACTGCCGATGATAAAAACAATGTATTAAAAAATGCACCGCACACATTGGCAATGTTGACTACAGATAATTGGGCTTTTCCATACACAAGAGAAAAAGCGGCTTATCCATTAGAATACATCGCTGATAATAAATTCTGGCCATCAGTTCGTCGTGTAGACGATGCTTACGGTGACAGAAACTTAGTTTGCAGCTGTGCTCCTATCGAAGCTTACATGGAAAACTAAGAAATTAATTCTTTTAAATACTTATTCAAACCCGACAGATTTTAAAAACCTGTCGGGTTTTGTTTTTTATTTTTTGTTTCAAGTTTCAGGTTTCAATTTCGAGCGTAACATGAAACCTGAAACTTAAAACTTTTTTAAACTCGTCGTTTTCCTCAAACGTTTGAAATCTCGGTAAAATTCAAAAATCATTAAAAAATAAACAATATTTCCTGCAAATAATTATTATTTCATAATTATATGCATGCATAGTATTTTTTATGATAGTTATCATTTTTTTATTTATAATTTAGCCCTAAATTTATTGGATAATCGAGGAATAATGAAAATAAAAATAATAGGTATAGGAAGTTACATTCCTAATAAAGAGGTTAAGAACACTGACTTCGACAAACATGTTTTTTTAAATGAAGACGGAACTCCTTTTGGCTACCCGAATGAAGTTGTAATTAAAAAATTTAAAGGGATCACCGGAATCGAAAATCGTCGATACGCCGAAGACCATCAAACTTCATCTGATTTAGCCTTTTTGGCTGCTGAAAAAGCATTAGAAAATGCTAAGATCGATCGTGAAACTTTAGATTACATCATATTTGCCCATAATTTTGGCGATGTAAAATTAGGTACAAATCAAACTGATGTCATACCAAGTTTGGCGACGCGCGTTAAAAATAAACTGGACATCAAAAATCCTAAATGTGTAGCTTATGACATTCTTTTTGGATGCCCGGGCTGGATTGAAGGCGTTTTGCAAGCCAATGCATTTATTAAATCAGGAATGGCAAAAAGAGTTTTGGTCATTGGTGCCGAAACTTTATCAAGAGTTGTAGACGATCATGATCGCGATTCTATGATTTATTCTGATGGTGCAGGTGCTTCGATTTTAGAAGCTTCTGAAGATGAAGCAGGTTTATTATCTTACGAAAGTGCCACTTTTGCTAATGATGAAGCCAATTTTTTATACTTCGGAAAATCATATAATCCAGATTTAGATCCGGATATTAAATACATTAAAATGTACGGTCGTAAAATTTACGAGTTTGCATTAAATCAGGTTCCGTTAGCAATGAAAAATTGTTTAGACAAAAGCGGAATTGGAATTGATGAAGTCAAAAAAATCCTGATTCACCAGGCCAACGAAAAAATGGACGAGGCTATTGTCGAGCGTTTTTATAAATTATACGACAGAACTTCTCCAAAAGACATCATGCCAATGAGCATTCATGATTTAGGAAACAGCAGTGTTGCAACAGTTCCTACGCTTTATGATTTATTGATTCAGGGCAAATTAGAAAACCATGAAATCAAAAAAGGCGATGTAGTTATTTTTGCTTCGGTTGGAGCAGGAATGAATGTTAATGCATTTGTTTACAGATATTAAATCTTAGAAGTTCATAACAACTTCAACAATACAAAGTCCACATTTAAAAGTAAAATTTTAAATGTGGACTTTCATTTTCTTCCGAATTAAAAAATACAAAAAAAGCAGATAACTTTGTATATTTGCGACCTAATTATAAATCAAGAACGAGAGATTATTTCGTTCCTCGAACGACTATGTACGAAAAAACGTTTCCAAATAAAAGATTCAAACTTACTTTAGAGTTTTTACAAAAACACGTTAATACATCAGAAATTATTTTTGATTTTGGTGTGCCAAATCCGTTTTCTAAAATAATGGAAGAAAATGGTTATACCGTGAAAAACACAAAAGGAGAAGATTTAGATAACGATCAAACAGCGCTGCAAACAGAACAATATACTGTTTTTACAGCATTTGAAATTTTTGAACATTTACTAAATCCGTACACCATTTTAGAAAACGTAAAATGTGATAAATTACTAATTTCCATTCCGTTACGTTTATGGTTTTCACCCGCATACCGTTCTAAAACGGATATGTGGGACAGACATTACCACGAATTTGAAGACTGGCAACTAGACTGGCTTTTAGAAAAAACAGGCTGGAAAATAACAGACCGTCAAAAATTTACACATCCCGTAAAAAAGTTTGGTTTTAGACCACTTTTAAGATATTTCACGCCTAGATATTATATCGTTGTGGCAGAGAAAATAAAAGCCTAAAGGCAAATTCCAAAAACAAAGTTACAAATTCCAATTAAGCCAGTTTTGATTGGAATTTGGAATTTAAAGAATTGGAATTTAAATTGAAAATTATGAGATATTACATTGTCATTCCAGCGCACAACGAGCAAGATTTAATTGGCTTAACATTACAATCTTTGGTTTCACAAACGGTTTTACCTTCAAAAGTTGTTGTTGTAAATGACAATTCTACAGATAAAACAGAAGAAATTGTATTGGGTTTTGCAAAGGATAATCCGTTTATTTCTGTTGTAAATAAAACTTCAGACGCGATTCACATGCCCGGAAGCAAAGTAATTCAGGCTTTTCAAAAAGGCTTTGAAACGCTGGATTCTCATTATGATATTATTGTAAAAATAGATGGCGATTTGATTTTTCCTGCTAATTATTTTGAAACTATAATTGCTCATTTTCAATCTGATCCAAAGATTGGAATGGCCGGCGGATTTTGTTATATCGAAAAAAATGGGGATTGGGTTTTGGAAAACCTAACCGATAAAGATCATATTCGCGGCGCACTGAAAGCTTACAGAAAAGCAACTTTTCAGCAAATTGGAGGCTTAAAACCTGCAATGGGCTGGGACACCGTTGATGAATTGCTTTGTAAATATTATGATTGGAAAATAGTTACAGATCCTTCTTTACATGTAAAACACCTTAAGCCAACAGGCGCAAATTATAATAAAACTGCACGTTATAAACAAGGAGAAGCTTTTTTTACTTTAGGATACGGTTTCTGGATTACAGCAATCGCATCGGCCAAATTGGCAATGATGAAGAAAAAACCTTTTTTGTTTTTTGATTATATCAGAGGATTTTTGAAAGCTAAAAAAACTAAAACTCCTTTATTAGTTACCCCCGAACAAGCTAAATTTATTAGAAATTACCGTTTGCAGAAAATGAAACAAAAGTTAATTTGATTGATAAAACAACCGAATTACCTGAACTCTTTGCCCAAAACTCGTAACTTCTTTTTACCTTAGCCAATATTTGTAAAACTTATGATGCTAATTCGTTACTTATCTCAGATAGGAAGATATTTTTTAATGCTAAAAGAAATTTTTAATAAACAGACAAAATGGTCTGTTATGAGAAATTTAATTTTCAAAGAAATCGATGACCTGATAATCGATTCACTTGGTATCGTTTGTTTTATCTCTTTCTTCGTAGGAGGAGTTGTTGCCATTCAAACTGCCTTAAACTTAACAAATCCGTTAATTCCAAAATATTTAATTGGTTTCGCCACACGTCAATCCGTGATTTTAGAATTTGCCCCAACATTTATTTCGGTTATTATGGCCGGAAAAATGGGGTCATTTATTACTTCAAGTATTGGTACAATGCGTGTTACAGAACAAATTGATGCCTTAGAAGTTATGGGTGTAAACTCACTAAACTACCTGGTTTTTCCTAAAATAATCGCCTTGTTATTGTATCCTTTTGTTATTGGGATCAGTATGTTTTTAGGGATTTTTGGAGGTTGGATGGCTGGTGTTTACGGAGGTTTCACAACCAGTACTGCTTTTATTGATGGTGCCCAAATGGAATTTATTCCGTTTCATATTGTTTATGCCTTTATCAAAACTTTAATTTTTGCAATGTTATTGGCAACAATCCCGTCTTTTCATGGTTACTACATGAAAGGTGGAGCTCTTGAAGTTGGTAAAGCGAGTACAGTTTCATTTGTTTGGACGTCGGTTTGTATCATTCTTTTTAATTATATACTAACACAATTGTTACTAGGATCATGATAGAAGTAAAAAATTTAGAAAAATCATTTGGAGATAGTAAAGTTCTGAAAGGGGTTTCGACAGTTTTTGAAACTGGAAAAACCAACCTGATTATTGGACAAAGTGGATCCGGAAAAACAGTTTTATTAAAGAGTTTATTAGGTATCCATACACCTGACGAAGGAACTATTGAGTTTGACGGAAGAATTTATGCCGACTTAGATCCAGACGAAAAAAGAGAATTAAGAACTGAAATTGGAATGGTTTTTCAAGGAAGCGCTTTATTTGATTCGATGACGGTTGCAGAAAACGTGGCTTTTCCTCTAAGAATGTTTACGAATGACAACAGAGCTAAAATTAAGGAGCGTGTTGATTTTGTTTTAGAAAGAGTAAATTTAGTTGATGCCCATAGAAAATTGCCTTCGGAAATTTCTGGAGGAATGCAAAAACGTGTAGCTATCGCCCGCGCGATTGTAAATAACCCGAAGTATTTGTTTTGTGATGAGCCTAATTCAGGTTTAGACCCAAACACTTCAACTTTGATTGATAATTTGATTCAGGAAATTACTAAAGAATATAATATTACAACCGTAATTAATACGCACGATATGAACTCGGTTATGGAAATTGGAGAGAATATCGTGTTCTTAAAAAAAGGGTTAAAAGCCTGGCAGGGAACTAAAGAAGAAATTTTTAGAACGGACAATAAAGATATTGTCAAATTTGTTTACTCTTCAAACCTGTTTAAAAAAGTACGAGAAGCTTATTTGAGAGAAGGTTAAAAACCTTTGGTTAAATTTCAAAATATGAAAAATCCCAAATTCCAATTCTGGGAGAAAACTCAATAAAAAAATCCAAATTCCAACTGTATCATTATCAGATTGGAATTTGGATTTTTTTTTATTTGGAATTTAATTAATGATTTCCTGGCAACAACTCTACCTCAGCATTCGGATTAAAAAGATACGTTTTGCCTGAGCTAATTTCTATACATTCAAAACGTTTGGTTCTTACTGCAAGCTTTTTAAATATTTTTCCGTTTTTAATTCTGAAGACACTTCCGTATGGAATCTCAAAAACATAATTTTTATCATTTTCCTTATCGTATTGCTTTAAAGCCAGAGACAAAGTGGTATCAGTATCGCTACTCGCCGTTGGGTTCTTAAAATGCCTTGCTAATAGCGGTAACAATTGTCCGGGGAAAATTTCCGGACGAATAAAAGGAACCATTAAACGTTGAAATGTAAATTTCCATTCATCTCCATGCGGTTTTATATTTCGTCCAAACTTTTCGAATGCAACTAAATGTGCGATTTCATGAATCAGCGTAATTAAAAAACGATACTTATTTAAACTCGAATTTACTGTAATTTCATGTTTGCCCGTATGCCCTCTTCTATAGTCGCCATGACGTGTCTGGCGCTCATTGACGATCTTAAGATGCACCTGATTCGCAACAATCAAATCAAAAGCTGGCTTTACAGCATGTTCCGGTAAATATTTAGCTAACGTTTCGCTCAATTTAAGTTAAATGTTATTTGTTAAAAGTTAGAAGTTCTTTAGTTACTTTTAAATTCGAATGCTTCAATTTTATCTATTATTTCTTCCAAATCTGAATTTCTTAAGTTTATAATGTTTAATTTTTTTAAATTTTCATTCATAAACATTATATTCTTTTCAAGTAACTTAGTTTGTTCTAATTTTATAAATTCAGTTTGCAAATCTATCATTATATCAATGATTTGTATATCGATTTTTTGAAAAATTTCACGCCTTAAATTATTAAAAACCCAAACGGTTTTTTCATCGTAATCCATTTCAGAAAATACTTTTGTGTAATCTTCTCCTCCATCAAAATTAATGTGTAAGGCAATTATTGAATTTTTAATTTCCTTAAATTTTTCCCAAGGCCATCCAAATCCCCACCATCCAAATAAAATAGTTAAAACAGAGTATTTAATTCCAGGTAAAATGGTACTTCTTCCATTTGGTATTTCATAGACTTTTGAATTAGTGTAAAAGGAAAAAATGAAAATATTTATACTTGTTTTGTATGTTCTATATTTAATCTTATCGTCACTCATAATTCAAAACTCATAATTTATAATTCATTTACGGATTTGTCGAAGAAACCTCCAACACTTTTCCGTTAAAATATTTATTTCCATTTAAGGTGAAATCATAAATATAAGTGGCCATTCCTTCAGCAGAAATTGGAGCCTGATATCCTGGGAAAGCTTCATTTAACATTTCTGTCTGAACTGATCCTAATGCCAGGACATTAAACGAAATGCCTTTTTCTTTGTATTCTTCTGCCAATAATTCGGTTAATGTAATTACGGCACCTTTACTGGAACTATATGCGGCTAAACCTGCGAATTTAAGACTTCCTCGAACACCGCCAATCGAACTAATCGTTACAACGTGGCTTCCTTTTTGAAGATAAGGCAAACAAATTCTGGTAAGGTTTGCAACTGCAAAAACATTTACTTTGTAAATACTTTCAAAATCGGCCTGAGTTGTTTCTGCAAAAGGCTTTAATAATAAAGCTCCGGCATTATGCACCACAGCATCAACTTTTTTCCAGGTCGATGATAAAAAATCATCTACAACCTGCAAAGCACTTTCATCTGCCAAATCAACCGAAAGGCAAGTTATATTTTGATGCTCTATAAGAGTTTGTGGAGTTTTTCTTGAAATAGCCAAAACCTGATGACCTGCATTAGCAAATTGCAAAGCCAGTTCGTAACCAATTCCTCGGCTTGAACCTGTAATAATAATATTTTTCATGAAGCAAAAATAAGCAAATCCAACAAAAACATCTCTTATTATTTCATTGTAATTTCTTCTGTTGCAGAAGTTGCAATTTGAGTTATGGCCGGCAAAAACTCCTGTATAAAAGATGTCATATGCGGAATATCCATTACTTTAAATTCGTCTGAAACATGATGATAAAATTCAAAATTTTCAAAATCAAAAGTGCTTATCGACTGGCAAGGCTTTTTGAAAGCTTCATAAAAAGAGTAATTATCGGATCTGTAGAATAATTTATATTCAGCTTCTTTTGGTAAAAAACCAATTGTCTTTTTACCTGTATATTCGTTTATTTTATCGGCCATATTCGATTTATCAAAACCTGTAATATAGGCTAAATAATCGCGTTTCATCGGCACACCAATCATTTCGATATTCAATTGGGTATATAAATTGAAGTTTTGTTTTTCAAGTTTTTGAACCAAACTTTTAGACCCTAACAATCCTTTTTCTTCTCCGGCAAAAAATACCACAAGAATACTGCGTTTATTCGATTTTGTTTCTGTAAAATATTTTGCCATTTGAGCAACCGCCGTTACTCCGGAAGCATCGTCATTTGCACCATTATTGATAAGATCGCCTTGTTTATCTTTCAATAAACCAATATGGTCGTAATGCGCGCTCAAAACCACAAATTCTTTTTTAAGTTCAGGATCTGTTCCTTGTATAACCCCAACAATATTAAAAGCCGGTGCCTTAAAATTGGTAAGTGTATCGCGATACGTTTTAAAATAAGGTTTTACATTATTCTTTTTTAGAAAATCTTCTAAAAAAACTGCTGCCTTTTCAATTCCTCTTGTTCCGGTTTCGCGACCTTCTAATTCATCCGAAGAAAGATATTTTAAGAAATCTGAAACTTCTGTTTGTTCGACTTGATAAATGATTTCAACAGCTTTTGAATCTGAAACCGAAGTTTTATCAGCCGTTGCAGACGGATTAGATTTGCATCCTAACAAAACAAATGGAAGAAGAAAGTATAGCTTTTTCATAAAGATAATTTTGAATTAATATGATTGCAGACTAAACCGCTGGTTTAAAACATAATGTTCTGAAATGTAAAAAAAATAATTATAAAAAAACCCTTTCTACGCTAAAAAAGCAGAAAGGGTTTATATGATATAACGCAGAAATTACTATCCTGCAATAACTGATCTTGAAATTACAATTTTCTGAATTTCAGAAGTTCCTTCGTAAATCTGCGTGATTTTTGCGTCACGCATAAAACGTTCAACATGATATTCTTTTACATATCCATTTCCTCCGTGAATCTGAACGGCTTCAACAGCAGTATCCATTGCTACTTGCGAAGCGAATAATTTTGCCATTGCACCACTTACATCATAGTTTTTATGCTGGTCTTTATCCCAGGCTGCTTTCATACATAAATGACGCGCTGCTTCAATATTAACCGCCATGTCTGCCAATTTAAAAGCAATGGCCTGATGATTGCAAATTTCAGTTCCGAATGCTTTACGTTCTTTAGAATATTTCAAAGCCAGTTCATAAGCGCCCGAAGCAATTCCTAAAGCCTGAGAAGCAATTCCGATGCGTCCGCCTGCAAGCGTTTTCATGGCAAATTTAAATCCGAAACCATCTTCTCCGATTCTGTTTTCTTTTGGAACTTTTACATCACTAAACATTAATGAGTGTGTATCAGAACCACGGATTCCCATTTTTTGTTCTTTTGGGCCAACTGAAAAACCAGGCATATCTTTGGTCATGATCAAAGCATTGATCCCTTTGTGTTTTTTCTCCGGATGCGTTTGGGCAATTACCAAATAAACCGAAGCCGTGTTACCATTAGTAATCCAGTTTTTAGTTCCGTTTACAATATAATGGTCGCCCATATCTACAGCAGTTGTTTTTTGCGAAGTGGCATCACTTCCTGCTTCCGGCTCGCTTAAGCAAAATGCTCCGTGAATTTCTCCCGAAGCCAGACCCGGTAAATATTTTTGTTTTTGCTCTTCTGTCCCAAATTCCTGTAAACCCCAACAAACTAAAGAGTTATTTACAGACATTACAACAGATGCCGAAGCATCTACTTTAGAAATTTCTTCCATCGCAATTACGTATGAAATCGCATCAAGGCCACTTCCTCCGTATTTAGGGTCAACCATCATTCCCATAAAACCCAGTTGTCCCATTTTTTTAACCTGCTCTGTCGGAAAAATTTGTTTTTCATCACGTTCAATAACACCCGGCAACAATTCGGTTTGAGCAAAATCCCTTGCAGCTTGCTGAATCATTAAATGTTCTTCGGTAAGGTTGAAATCCATAGTTTTTTTATTTTTTGTTTTCTAAACCAAATTTCAAAACATTTAGTTCAGCTAATTGTTATTTTTTATCTTTTTTGAATGCTTTTTATTCATTTATTTAAGGTTTTCAAAGATAATTTTTAAAAGCGAATTAACAATGCGTGCATATAATTTTAAGATATTATCAATAATCACGATAACGTTTTCGTGATTATCTTGAATTTAATACGCACTAACCTTAATTTTACAACATTTTCTCTAAAATTTAAGAATTAATTTATTGATTAAAAAACATAATTTATAAACGTTTAGCGAATAGTAATGTAATTAAAACCAAAAGTTACAAAACCACGTATATGTACGTAAAGCAAGTCTTACTAATTTGACTGTGAATATATTAACAATAAAAAAAATAATTGTAAAGTGTTAAAATTTAAGAAATTAACATTAATTTTGTCCAGAAAAAAAAATAAATATCGATAGAGTATGAAAAAGATTTTACTAGTAATTACATTCATTTTAAGCACACAATTTTCTACAGTTTCAGCACAAGCTCAACTTGAGGTAAACGGCGTAACCGTTCCAAGAAAAATTGAATTTCAAAATAAAACTTTACAACTTAACGGCGCTGGCGGAAGATCAAAAATGTGGTTAGAAGTTTATGTTCAGGCATTGTATTTATCACAATTGAGCCAGGACCCGAAATTCATTATTGACAGCGAAACCGAAATGGCCATTAGAATTGAAATTACTTCGTCTATGGTTTCATCAAGTAAATTAACCAAAGCGATGAATGCCGGTTTTGAGAAATCTGCTGGAAGTAATCTGCAGGAATTACGACCGAGAATTGAGCAGTTTAAAGCGTTACTAAGCGATGCAATAACTGAAAAAGATGTATTTATATTAGCTTATAACCCATTGGATCAAACTATTAATGTAATTAAAAATGATGTACTGAAAGGACAAATTCCGGGAGTAGACTTTAAAAAAGCATTATTTGGAATCTGGCTTTCAGACAAACCAGTCGATGATACATTAAAAAAACATTTATTAGGGCAATAATCTAATTATCCCGATTTATATAAATTTCAGAGCCGAAAACTATTACGTTTTCGGCTTTATTTTTTTTATTCAATAAAATTGACATCAAATACATTATTCTCATAATTCTATTTTATACTTTTACGCAAAATAAACATATCACAACAAAATGAAAGATTTATTACAGCAATTTGAAAATAAAGAACCTGAAATTGTTTTTAACTGGAAAGACTCTGAAACAGAAGCCGAAGGTTGGACAGTAATTAATTCACTTCGTGGAGGAGCTGCAGGTGGTGGAACAAGAATGAGAAAAGGCCTGGATATGAACGAAGTTTTATCACTAGCCAAAACTATGGAAGTAAAATTCTCTGTTTCTGGCCCTGCAATTGGAGGCGCAAAATCCGGAATTAATTTTGACCCGAACGATCCTCGTAAAAAAGGTGTTTTGCAACGTTGGTACAAAGCGGTTTCTCCTTTATTAAAAAGTTATTACGGAACTGGTGGTGATTTGAATGTTGATGAAATTCACGAAGTAATTCCGATGACGGAAGAATGTGGTGTATGGCATCCGCAGGAAGGTGTTTTTAATGGACATTTTAAACCAACCGAAGCTGATAAAATCAATAGAATTGGACAATTACGCCAAGGTGTAATTAAAGTAATCGAAAACCCAAAATTTTCACCGGATGTAACGCGTAAATATACCGTTGCCGATATGATTACAGGTTACGGAGTTGCAGAAGCTGTTCGTCATTTCTACGCTACTTACGGCGGAGACATCAAAGGTAAAAAAGCAATTGTTCAGGGATTTGGAAATGTGGGTTCTGCAGCTGCTTTTTATTTAGCTGAAATGGGCGCAAAAGTGATCGGGATTATTGATCGCGATGGCGGATTAATTAAAGAAGAAGGCTTTTCTTTTGAAGAAATCAAAACGTTGTTTTTAAACAAAGACGGAAATAAATTAGTGGCCGACAATATGATTCCGTTTGAAGAAATTAATTCTAAAATATGGACGATTGGTGCTGAAATTTTCACGCCTTGTGCTGCTTCAAGATTGGTTGCTCAATCTCAAATCGATAGTTTAATTGCGAATGGATTAGAAGTAATTTCTTGTGGAGCCAATGTTCCTTTTGCTGATAAGGAAATTTTCTTCGGATCTATTATGGAAGAAGTTGACAGCAAGGTAAGTTTGATTCCGGATTTTATTTCAAATTGTGGAATGGCGAGGGTTTTTGCTTATTTCATGGAGAAAAAAGTTCAAATGACGGATGAAGCTATTTTTAACGATACTTCTGAAATTATAAAAAATGCGATTGTTAAGGCTCACGCTTTAAATCCATCAAAAACAAATATTAGTGCAACGGCTTTTGAAATTGCACTGAAACAATTAGTATAATTTTTATACTTTATATTACAAAACGAGTCAAAGAAATTTGATTCGTTTTTTTTTTGCCACAGATTAAATGTATTAAAAAGATTTTACACTTCGTCTAAAAGTTTCTCGCAGATTTGGCAGATTGAGCAGATTTTTTGGCTACGTTTTTGTTTTGCCACAGATTAAATGGATTACAATGATTTAAGCTTTGCCATAAAAATTTCACGCAGATTTTACACAGATTTAAGCAGATTTTGGCAGATTAAATTTTACAATTATTGATTAAAAAAATATAAAAACCTGCTTAAATCTGTAAAATCTGCGTGAAAAAAAACAATCATTTCCAAAATGAATTCCAGCCTTTGATTGTAAACAATTTTTAGTACTTTTAAACGTTTTTATTAAATACAATTACAAAATTCAGAATCACAATGGCTTCGACAGATTCTTCAGATAAAAAGAAATCACTATTATTCACCACAGCGATATATGCGGTAATTATACTATTGCTGTTTTTTATCCGCTTTTGGCCTCCTTATAATCCTGAAAATAATTCGGCACTTGCTGAAGGTGGCGGTGGTGGCGGCGTAACCGTGAATTTTGGAGACAGTGATTTAGGTTCAGGAGTCAATTATAAAAGTGAAGTTTTAGAAGTTAAAAACGAAGCCAAACAAACGCCTGCAAAAGCAACTCCTGACGAAGCTATTATTACTCAGGAAAACACTACGGATGATAATAATGATGCAATAATTCCGGTAAAAGAAAAACCTAAAAAAAGTACTCCTGTTGTAAAACCGGAAACAAAACCTGTTCCTGAAAAGCCAAAAGTTTCGAACTCTACAAATGATGCTTTATCTAGCATTTTAAAAGGTTCCAACAAAGGCGGAGACGGAGATGATAAAGCAGCAGGAAACAAAGGAAAAGCAAACGGAAGTTTAGGATCTAACGGTTATTACGGCACTGGAGGTTCTGGTGGCGGAACGGGCGGAGGAAACGGAACCGGAAATGGTATTGGTACCGGAAGCGGTTACGGAGCCGGAAGCGGCGGAGGTTCTGGCGGTGGATCTGGATATTCGCTAGGAAACCGAAAAGCGTTATCGAAACCTGCACCAAAATATACGTGTAACGAAGAAGGAAAAGTGGTGGTTGAAGTTACTGTTGACCAAAACGGAAAAACAATAAGCGCTACGGCAGGAATTAAAGGAACTACAAATACAGCAAGCTGTTTATTAGAACAAGCCAAAATTGCTGCAATGAATACGAAATGGTCGCCTGATGATAATGCAGCGGCAAAACAGGTGGGTAAAATTGTTTATAATTTTAGTTTGAATTAGAACACGAATTTCACTGATTTTCACGAATTAGATTTATATAAAAAAGGCTTTCTGAAATATTCAGAAAGCCTTTTTTAATATTGAGATATATAAATTCTTTATTTCATTGAGTCATATTCTTTCATAGCAACATAATTTTCAATACGGGTAATTTCAGGTCTTCCTATAGCAACACCCATAGTAACAGCGCATCTTACAAAATACTCCTTACCTTTTTCTACATTTATTTTCACTTCTTCTTTCGTTTCCAAGACTCCATAAAAAGTCTGTTCTCCAAATTTCTTTGTCTTAAATGCAAATTTTTCTCCATTTCTTAACCTTCCAACAATAGAGTCATTGGCATCTTTAATTTTATAACCTAATAATGCTCCTGTTCCACCAGTAGGTCGATAAAAATAAATTACAGCATAATCGCTATTTTCCGGAAGTCTTGATTTATTTTTTAGATTTCTGTTTTGGACAACTGTAGATAATGATTCGGCATTTAAATTCCGATATAATCTTGCCTTAATTCTATAGCAGGTACTGCCGAATGCACTAGGCTTTTTTAGTTCGATAATTTTCACAATATTGGCACCGGCGTTTTTAGCTTCTTTTGTTACATCTGCTATAACTTTATCATAGCCGCAATCAGTCGTAAATCCAGAATCTCCAATTTTTACATCTCCGATTAACTCAGAGTTATTTGGCAATTCATCCTCTTTATCTAGTACAATTATCGGATTATTTTCTTCTAATTTCTGAAAATTCTTATTTGTTATTTTAGTTGAAATGCTTGTTGAACATCCTACTAAAAGTATTGCGATTAAAAAACTTAATTTTTTCATTTTTAACATTAAATTTTTAATAGTTAATAATTACAATATAAAACTTACTTCGGACTCGTAGCAATCACAAATTTCAAGTTGTTCTTCACCCCTATTTGCAATACATCAACTAAATCCTGTACTTGCAAATTAAACGGAATTCTAACGACAACGGTTTGTTGTTTGTCTGCTCCTATTTTAGACATTAAACTTGTTTCGAGATTTTCGAAATCTACCGGTTCTTTATCTATGTAGAATTTTTTATCTTCTGTAACCGATAAACTGATTAGTTGTTTATTGGTTTTTTCATTTGATTTCGCTTTTGGCAATGTCATTTTGATAACATTAGGATTTGCTAGCGTTGATATAATTAAGAAAAACAACAGCAAGAAAAACATAATATCACTCAATGACGAAGTTGCTACTTCGGCATGAAATCTTCTTTTTCTTTTAATAGACATACCTTATGCTCTTTGAATTATATTTACAAATTCTAAAATTTGCTTCTGAATTTTTAAGGCAAAATCATCAATTTTTCCGTTTAGTAAATGGTAAGCACTATACGCAATAATACCTACGATTAACCCTGAACCTGAACTGATCATTTTTTCGTATAAACCTCCTGAGATATTTCCGATACTAATATTTTCTGTTACCGAAATGCTGTAGAAGATTTTAATTACCCCTGAAATTGTTCCGATAAAACCTAATGTTGGCGCAATACCGGCAATAAGTCCAAGATGTCCTAAACGTCTTTCCATTTCACCAATTTCAATATCAGCAGCACGGTCCATGTTCGATTCAATTTCTGCAATTGGTCTTCCAATTACCAAAACACCTTCTTTTAAAATATTTGCAGCGGCAGTATCGCTTCTTTCTACAATTGTTCTGGCCAATTCTATATTTCCGGCATTCAATTTATCGCCAACATCCTGCATTAATCGTGCATCAATTTTCGAGGCTTTACTGATGTATAAATAACGTTCGAAAATTACGTAAATGGTATAAAACAATAAAATGGCAATTGGTATTAGGAAAAAACCTCCTTTTAGGATAAAACCTAAAACAGAGATTTCAGTATTTGGGGCAATTTTCTCGATAACTACGTTAGATGCGGCGTTTGCAATGGTATCTGTTTGTAATTGAATGAAACTAAACATATATTAATTCTTGTTTTTAATAATTAATTCTAAAAAATATTTGAAATTTGCACTAAAGATAATTTTCATTGTAATATTAAACTAAAAAAACCGGAAATTATTTCAATTTACCACTATTTTATCCAAAATAAATGAACTACCAGGAAACAACAAATTGGATGTTTAACCAATTGCCAATGTATCAACTTCAAGGCGCTTCGGCATACAAAGAAGACTTAACGAATATCAATTTGCTTGCTGCTCATCTTGATCATCCGGAGAAGCAATTAAAGTGTATTCACGTTGCGGGAACTAACGGAAAAGGATCGACTTCGCACATGCTGGCTTCTGTTTTACAGGAAGCGGGTTATAAAGTTGGTTTGTATACTTCTCCGCATCTGAAAGATTTTAGAGAGCGAATTAAAATTAACGGCCTGGATATTTCAGAGGATTTTGTTATTGAATTTGTTGCAAAACACAAAGATTTTTTTGAAGCCAATGATATGAGTTTTTTCGAAATGTCTGTAGGTTTGGCGTTTGATTATTTTGCCGCAGAAAAAGTAGATATTGCTATTATTGAAGTTGGTTTGGGAGGAAGATTAGATGCTACTAATATTATTACGCCTGTGGTTTCGGTAATTACGAACATCGATTTAGATCACACTCAGTTTTTAGGAAATACAACAACAGCAATTGCAGGAGAAAAAGCGGGAATTATAAAACCAAATGTTCCGGTTGTAATTGGTGAATATACGGAAGAAACCGAAATTGTATTTTTGGCTAAAGCCGAAGAAAAAAACGCGCCTATTTATTTTGCTGCTGATTTAATTTCTGGTGTTTTTCCTTCTGATTTAATTGGAGATTATCAGTTTCATAATAAAAAAACGGTTCAGCAGGTTGTTGCTCTTTTAAATTCGAAAACTGATTTTAAAGTTTCGATTGAGAATTTAAAAACCGGATTGTTGAATGTTTCCAAAAACACAGGTTTACAAGGAAGATGGCAGCAATTGGGAGAAAACCCGAAAATAATTTGCGATACGGCACATAACAAACATGGTTTGGCAATTGTAATGCATCAGGTTCAGAAAGAAACTTACGAGAATCTACATATTGTTTTGGGCGTTGTAAATGACAAAGACCTTGATTCGATTTTGCCACTTTTTCCTAAAAAAGCGCAATATTATTTCTGCAGGCCAAATTCATCGAGAGGTTTACCTACCGTAATATTAAAAGATGCGGCAAAAAAATATAATTTGATAGGCGAAAGATATGTTTCTGTAGAAGAAGCTTTTACTGCTGCAAAGAATAATGCCGGCAAAAACGATTTTATTTATGTTGGAGGAAGCACTTTTGTTGTGGCAGAATTGCCTTTGAACTAAACAAAACTAAATTTGCAGAAAAAAGTTTAAAAAAATCATTTTAATAACAAATTCATAAACAGCAACATATAATTAATTTAAAAAAAAGTTTACTTTTTTATTCTATTTTCTTTGCAGAACTCAAAAACTAGCGTATATTTGCACTCGCAATCACGAAACGATAGCAACCTAGTAAAATAGGGCGATTAGCTCAGCTGGTTCAGAGCACCTCGTTTACACCGAGGGGGTCGGGGGTTCGAACCCCTCATCGCCCACCAAGAAACTCCTTAAGAAATTAAGGAGTTTTTTTTATGTTTATTGTTTCTGAAAAAATTATTTGGGAAATTATAAAGGATCATGATCAAAAGTTGGGGATTAGGCAAAAAGATTGGTTAATCTGAATAAGAAGAAATCAATATTTCTGACTCCTCTAAATTGACTTCTAAATGCTTTTATTTTTGCATTAAAAGATTCAGCCGAAGCATTTGTACTTCTGTTATCAAAATAGTTTAAGATTGACTGGTAATTAATCATTATAGTATTAAGAAGAATATTAAAGTTTTTAAAACCTGATTCTTCAACCTTCCTGTACCAATGCGCTAGTTTAGTCATGGCTATGGTTTTGTTGTTGTGATTATTGTAAATTGCTCTAAGTTGTTGACTTAAGTTATAAGCTGTTTTTATATCAGGATATAATTCAAAAAGCATTGACGCCCTTTGTTTTTGATTTTGAGTCCACTTTTCGCGAGATTTATAAAGTAAATATCTGCTTCTGGCTAATAACTGCTTTATAGAATCTCCATTAGATAACAGGTTAGGAACATATTGTTTATTTTCTACTTTTGCTTTGAGGATTAATTGATTCTCAAAATCCATAGCTTCCCATCTATATTTGATTCTAATCTCTTGTAATGCTTCTAATGCCAGTTTTTGCACATGGAATCTATCGGTAACTTGTACCGCTTTTGGAAAACATCTCTTTGAGATTAATTTCATTGTATTTGCCATGTCAAGCGTTATTTCTTTAACACAGCATCTTATTTTATAATCAATTTTATTGATGTGTTCAATAACCTGATCTGCTTTAGTTCCTGCAATAATAGCCACTAAAGAGCCTTTTTTGCCTTTGAATTTCTTATTGGTAACAATGGTATAGAGTTCTCCCTGAGACAAGGCAACCTCGTCAATGGATAAATGAGTTCCCATATTTTCGGGATAAACAATCCATTGATGTGCATGTTCGCGCTCTGTCCAAGTAGTAAAGCTACTCAGATGTCGTTTATATTGTCTTTGAAGCTTCTTGCCATTGACTCCAAAAAAGTTGCCAATAGTATGACAATCAGTAGCGCTGTTATCGATTAATTTCTTTTAAAAAAGTCGCAAACTCCTGAGTCATGCGAGTACCTTTTGCAACTAATGCCCAATCTCTTTTTATAATTTCACCATTGGCTTTATTTGTCCATCGGCGTCTTTTGATATGCAGATATACAAATTTACCTCTTAGTGGAAAATCCTGAATAGTAATTTCGTCCAAAAAACCTTTTGAGACTAATTCAATAGTATTAAACTCTTGTGGAGGTTTTATTTTTTCTTCAAAATACAGATGTAGCACTTCCTGTGTGTCAGTGGCTGAAATTACTTCAAAGTGATCTACTAAAAAATCAGGAAGCATAAATTTTAAAAGCTCTATAGGAGTCATATCGAATTCTTAGATTGCAAATTTCTGATTTTATTTTGACATTTCTCCCCAGGTTTTGTGCTTGATCC